>NZ_JBEZHS010000018.1:0-181454 GCF_040650695.1 Amycolatopsis sp. NPDC048633 | reverse complement strand
CTGAACCTGGAGCTCTGACCGCCCACCCCTCGACGTCGCGAATGACTCATTCGCGGCGCCGGAGGTCCCGAATGAGTCATTCGCGACGTTCCGGCTGGCCCAGAACCTTCTCGTAACAGACCGATTCCGGGTCGGCCTCGTACGGCGGGAAGTTCGGCACCCGCCGGTAGCCCGCCCGCTCGTACAGCCGCATCGCCGCCGGCTGGCGCACGCCCGTCTCCAGCCTCAGCCGGACCCCGCCGCCGCTGCGCGCCACCCGCTCGGACTCCGCCACCAGCTCGTTCGACACCTCCGTGCCGCGCACGTCCGGGGCGACGAACATCCGTTTCAGCTCATACACTCCCGGCCCGACCGGCTCCACCGCGCAGCAGCCGATCGCGCGCTCGCCGTCCCGGGCCAGCAGGTAGCGGCTCGCCGGGTCCAGCGGCCGCGGGCGCGCGTCCGACGGCAGGTCGTAGGCCACGACCAGCTCGGCCGTCATCGCGGTCATCAGCGCCAGCAGGAACCCGTCGTCGGCCGGGCATTCGGCGACCGTGGACACCTCAGCCACCTCACGCCTTCTTCGCCCGGCTCGGCGCGACCCGGGGCGGCTCGTTCGGCATCTTCGGGTACACCGGCGGCCACGGCGCGTCCATCAGCCCGTTCGCCAGGTCCATTTCGGACATTTCCAGCAGCGGCGCGATCGACTGCGGCCGCTCCCCCGCGCCGGCCCACGGGTCGCCGCGTTCGGCGACCTGGGCCGGGACCGTGCTCAGCGTGAACGCGTCGGGCTCGACGCCGTCCAGCTCGTCCCACCCGATCGGCGTCGACACCTGGCCGCCCACCCGCGGCCGCACGCACCAGGTGCCGAACACGGTCTTGTGCGGCGCGTTCTGGTTGAAGTCGACGAACACGCGCGAGCCGCGTTCTTCCTTCCACCACTGCGCCGTGATCTTCTCCGGGTGCCGCCGTTCCAAGGCCCGGGCCAGCGCGACGGCGGCGGCCCGCACCTGGAAGCTGTCCCAGCGCGGCTCGAGCATCACGTAGAGGTGCAGCCCGCGCGAACCGGACGTCTTCAGATGGCCTTCGATGCCGTGCTCGGCCAGGAAGTCCCTGGTCAGCAGCGCGGCCTCGCGCAGGTCGTCGAACCCGATCCCGGGCGACGGGTCGAGGTCGACGCGCAGCTCGTCGGTCACCTCGGGCGTGTCCGCGAGGTACGGCCAGACGTGGAAGCCGAGACAGCCCAGGTTCACCGCCCACAGGATGTGCGCGAGGTCCTTCGCGACCAGCGCGTCGCTCGTCGTGCCGTTCGGCGTCGAGACAACGGTGGTGCTCAGCCACGGCGGCGCGCCCTTGGGCACGCGCTTCTGGAACCAGTTCTTGCCGCCGGCGCCGTCCGGGTAGCGCTCCAGCAGCAGCGGGCGCCCGCCGAGGCGGGCCAGCAGCGGCCCGGAGACCGCCCGGTAGTACTCGACGAGGTCGAGCTTCGTCTGCCCGTGCTCGGGGAAGTAGACCTTGCCCGGGCTGCTGATTTTGACCTCGACGCCGTCGACGTCGAGCAGCACCGCCTCGCTCATCTCGCCTCCCCGAACAGCTTCGCGAGCTCGGCGGGCGGCGCCTCGTCGAGCTGGGCGTACGTGCACGACTCCGGCGTGCGGTCGGGCCGGAACCGGACCAGCCGCCCGCCGTGGCGGAGCCGGCCGCCCTGCAGGTGCTCGTAGCGGACCTCCGCCACCCACTCGGTCCGCAGGGGCTCCCAGGTCAGCTCCTTTTGCGGCGCCCACCGGCTGTTCGCGCCCGGCCGGCGCCCCGGCTCGGGTTCGTATTCGGCCCACGACCGCCACGGGTGGTTTTCCAGGGCGTTCTCGCGCAGCGGCGCCAGCTCGTCGACCAGCTCGGCCCGCCGCGCCTTGGTGAAGCTGCTGGCCACGCCGACGTGGTGCAGCACGCCTTCGTCGTCGAACAACCCCAGCAGCAGCGAGCCGATGCCGACGCCGTCCTTGTGCCAGCGGAACCCGGTGACCACGCAGTCGGCCGTGCGCTCGTGCTTGACCTTCAGCATGACGCGCTTGTCCTGCTCGTACGGCAGGTCGGCGGGCTTGGCCATGACACCGTCGAAGCCCGCGCCCTCGAACCGGGTGAACCAGTCTTCGGCCTGGTCGGGATCTTCGCTCAGCGGGGTCAGGTGGACGCGCTGCAGGCCTTCGCCTTCGGTGGTCAGGACGCTCTCGAGCTGCTTGCGCCGCTCGCGGAACGGCACCCCGGTGAGGTCGGTGTCGCCGAGGGCGAGCAGGTCGAAGGCGATGAAGCTCGCCGGCGTCTCCTCGGCGAGCTTGCGCACCCGCGACGCGGCCGGGTGCAGCCGCAGCTGCAGCACCTCGAAGTCGAGGCCCGCCGGCGTGACGAGAACGATCTCGCCGTCCACGACGCAGCGGGGCGGCAGCGCGGCGGCCAGCAGCTCCACCAGCTCCGGGAAGTAGCGGGTCAGCGGGCGGTCGTTGCGGGAGCCGAGCTCGATCTCGTCGCCGTCGCGGAACACGACGCAACGAAAGCCGTCCCACTTGGGCTCGTAGAGCAGCCCCGGCGTGCGGGGCACCTCGTGCACGGCTTTCGCGAGCATCGGCCGCACGGGCGGCATCACGGGCAGGTCCACCGGGCGAGCTTAAATCACGGGTACGACATTTCCCGGCGTGATACACACGTCCTCGTGACCACCGAACGCCCCGAACCGCCGCTGGTCGGGGGCGAGCGCGAAATGCTGCGCACGTTCCTCGACTTCCACCGCGCCACCCTCGCCATGAAGTGCGACGGACTGTCCGACGAGGACCTCCGCCGGGCGTCGAGCCCGCCGTCGACGTTGTCGCTGCTCAGCCTGGTCCGGCACATGGCCGAGGTCGAGCGCACCTGGTTCCGGCGGGTGATCAACGCCGAAGAGATCCCGCTGCGGTGGTCACCCGAAGGGGACTTCCAGGCCGCCTACGACGCGAGCGGCTCGAGCCGCGAAGAGGCCTTCGCGGCGTGGCAGGAGGAGGTCGAACAATCGCGCAAGATCGAAGAAGCGGCCGAGTCCCTGGACGTCACCGGGCACCAGGCGCGCTGGGGCGAGGACGTCTCGCTGCGGCTGGTGATGCTGCACATGATCCACGAGTACGCCCGGCACAACGGCCACGCCGACTTCCTGCGCGAAGCCATCGACGGTGTGACGGGGGCCTGATGGACGTGCTCGCCTGGCTGCGCGACTCGGACCCGGCCCTGCGCTGGCAGGTGGAGCGCGACCTGGCGGGCGAGCCGCCCGAGGTCTGGGAGGCGACGCGGGCGCGGGTCGCGTCGGAAGGCTTCGGAGCCCGGTTGCTCGCGCTGCAGGACCCCGACGGCCAGTGGGCGGGCGGCGCGTTCTTCCCGGCGGGCTTCCAGGGCGGGGAGGCGCAGCCCTGGACGGCGACGACGTGGACGCTGAACTCGTTGCGCGAGTGGGGCTTGGCCGCGTCGGCGCTGGCCGGGACCGCCGCCTTGCTGGCCGAGAACAGCCGCTGGGAGTACGAAAACCTGCCCTACTGGGACGGCGAGGTCGACTGCTGCATCAACGCGTGGACGCTGGCCAACGGGGTGTGGCTCGGCGCGGACGTCGCCGGTCTGGCCGGGTGGTTCGCCGACCACCGCCTGCCGGACGGCGGCTGGAACTGCGAGTGGGTCGAAGGCTCGACGCGCTCGTCGGTCCACTCGACACTCAACGCGCTGAAGGGCCTGCTCGCGTTCGAGACCGCGACGGGCGGCACGGCCGCTTCCCGGGCGGCTCGCCTCGCCGGTGAGGAGTACCTGCTGGAACGCGGGCTGTTCCGGCGCCTGTCGACGGGCGAGCCGATCGAGCCGTGGATGGGCGAGTTCTCGTACCCGATCCGCTGGCACTACGACGTGCTCAACGCGGCTTCGTACTTCCGCGACGCGGACCGGCCGGACCCGCGCATGGCGGACGCGATCGAGCTGATCCGCTCGGCCCGGCAGCCGGACGGCACGTGGCTCCAGACCGAGCGGCACACCGGCCGGGTGTGGTTCGAGGTGGACGCCCCGCCGGGCGAGCCGTCGAAGTGGCTGACGCTGTTCGCCACCCGGGTCCTGAACTGGTGGGACGTCCGGCACCCGCACTGACCCACCGCCCTGCGGACGTCATGAACGACCCTTTCATGCCATCCGGCGACATGAACGGGTCTTTCAGGCCATCGCCGGCCGCCGGCCTCCGCCCCCGGCGTCGCGAATAACCCCATTCCCGGCGCCGGAGGTCGCGAATGAGTCATTCGCGACGCTAAAGCTCCGCCAGCACGAGCCCGCTGCGTGGCTTGGGCGTGAAGTACGTGGCCTTCCGCGGCATCCGCCGGCCGGCCGCGTGCACCGCGAGCACGTCCGCGTACCGCACCGGCGCGAGCAGGACCACCGCGTCCGCGTCGGCGGGTACCGGGCGCCCCGCGGGCAACGGCAGTACGCACGGCCCGTCCGGATCCACGCCGAGTGCCTCGGCGAACAGGACCCGCTCGACGATCTCGTGGTCGATCACCGGCGCCGGCTCCGGCAGCTCCGGGAGCGGGATCCGCAGCACCGCCGAGCCCGCGCGCACCACCACTTCACCCGTGACCGGCACCGCGTGCTCGTCGTACCGCACGTCCAGGCCGGCCGCGCACCACCGCGAAACCAGGTCCTCGGGGCCGAGCCCGGTGCCCGTCAGCACCCGGTTGATCGCGCCGATCCGCAGCTGCGGGCCCGCCGTGACCAGGGCCAGGAGCGCTGTGGCCGGCCGCCGAGGCCGCGGCCACCCGGTGGTTGCCGTCGGCGACCAGCAGCTCGGCGGCGGCGACCGCGGCCAGCAGCCGGTCCTGCAGCGGGCCCGCCGGCACCACCCAGAGCTCGTGCCGCCGCCCGGCCGCATCCGAAGTGGACAGATCGGGCAGGCCGAGCCCGGCGCAGGCCCGTTCGACCTGCTCGGTCAGCAGGTCGCCGCCGGACGCCGGGACGAGCATCGCCGCGCTCGTCGCGCAGCCCAGCCCGGCCAGCACCGCGGCGCGCTCGGCCACGACGTCGGCGTAGACGTCCTCGGTGTGCCGGACGCGCGCGGCGCCGTCGTCGGTCACCGCCGCCGGGTCGACCAGGCACAGCAGGCCCAGCGCCACGCCGTCCGGCCCGTCGATCCGGTAGGGCGCGACGATCTCCCGCACCGGCCGGTAGAACCGCTTGCGGAGCCGTTCGAGCACGGCCCGCGCGACCGGGACCGCGGCGGTCAGGTCGAGCCCGCGCGCCAGCGCCGCGGGTGTGCGGGCGGGGTGCTGCACGGCCAGCAGGCTGTCCGCGGCGCCGGGCACGGCCAGTGCCGCGACCACGCGATCGGGGTCGGCGAACTCGTCGACGTCGGGGCCGGGCACCGCGTCGCGGACCACCCACCCCTGCCCGATCGGCCGGATCCAGTCGCTCATCGGACCCATCTTCCGCGAAGAACACTGTGACGGAAATTCACTGGGGTACCGGGCCCCCGGATGGAATGCTTAGGATTGCAAAGTAGTTGACCCCGGTCATGACCGCCCCGAGGAGCAGCCCGCCGATGACGACCCCCGCCGCCACCAGCGTGAAGGGGGTCGGTTTCCGGTCGGAACGCGGCCCGGTGCTGATCGCGGTCATGCTGAGCACCGCCCTGGTCGCCCTGGACAGCACGATCATCGCGACCGCCGTCCCGTCGGTGGTGCGCGACCTCGGCGGGTTTTCGCAGTTCCCGTGGCTCTTCTCGGTCTACCTGCTCACCCAGGCGGTCACCGTCCCGCTCTACGGCAAGTTCGCCGACGTGCTCGGCCGCCGCCCGGTGATGTTCTTCGGGATCGCGGCGTTCCTCGTCGGCTCGGTGCTGTGCGGCGCCGCGTGGAGCATGCCGGTGCTGATCGCGGCGCGCGCGGTGCAGGGCATCGGCGCGGGCGCGATCCAGCCGATGTCGATGACGGTGATCGGCGACCTGTACACGGTGAAGGAACGCGCCCGCGTGCAGGGTTACGTCGCGAGCGTCTGGGGCATCGCGTCGGTGGTCGGCCCGACGATCGGCGGCGTGTTCGCGGAGTACCTGGACTGGCGGTGGATCTTCTTCATCAACCTGCCGCTGGGCGCGATCGCCGCGCTGATGCTGTTCCGCAACTTCGCCGAGCGGGTCGAGCGCAAGCCCCACAAGGTCGACTACACGGGCGCGGCGCTGCTCACGGTCGGCTGCTCGCTGGTGATCCTGGGCCTGCTCGAAGGCGGCGTCGCGTGGGCGTGGGGCTCGGTGCCGAGCGTGGCGATCTTCGTGGCGGGCGCGGTGCTGCTCGTGGTGTTCGTGCTGGTGGAGAAGCGCGCGGCCGAGCCGGTGCTGCCGCTGTGGGTGTTCACCCGCCGGATCCTCGTGGGCGGCAACCTGCTGGCCGTCGTGGTCGGCGCGGTCCTGATGGGGCTCACGTCGTACCTGCCGACGTACGCACAGGGCGTGCTCGGCGCGGGCGCGCTGGTCGCCGGGTTCGCGGTGGCCGCGCTGACGGTCGGCTGGCCGCTCTCGGCGTCCCTGGCGGGCAAGATCTACCTGCGCATCGGCTTCCGCGACACGGCCCTGATCGGCAGCGTGTTCATCATCGCGGGCGCCGTCCTGGTGGCCATGCTCGGCGCGTCGTCGTCGATCTGGTCGGCGGCGCTGGCGGCGTTCGTCCTGGGTCTGGGCCTGGGCCTGACGTCGAGCCCGACGCTGGTGGCGATCCAGTCGGTGGTCGGCTGGGACCGCCGTGGCGTGGTGACGGCGACGAACCTGTTCAGCAGGTCCCTGGGCAGCGCGGTCGGCGCGGCGGTCTTCGGCGCGATCGCCAACGCGACGCTGGCCTCGCGGTTCGCTTCGCCGCCGGCGGAGGTGGCGGGCAAGCTGCCGCCGTCGGTGGACGCGACGAGCCTGGTCCTGGGCGGGCATTCGGACTCACCGGTGGCGACGTTCGTGCGGGGCGCCTTGGCGGAGGCGACCCACTACGTGTTCGTCGGCCTGCTGATCGTCGCGGCGGTTTCCGTCGTGGCGCTGCTGCTCATGCCGCGGAAGGCCGAGCAGCTGGAGTTCTGAGCGCCCGTCAGTGGTTGGTGCCGTAGCAGGTGGCGTCGCGGCGGTCGCAGTTGATCCAGCCGTGGATGTCGTGCCAGTAGTCGTACATGTCGAAGTTGACGTGCTCGACCCCGCCCGCGCGATCGGCCGTCAAGCTGATCGTGCCGAACGGCCAAGTGAAGTCCGAGTCCGGGCAGTACTGGCCGCCTTGGGGCGGGTAGGACAGGTAGTCGGTGACGACGGTGGACCCCTGCCTGCCGGCGATTTCGAAGTGGACGCACTCGCCGGCTTTGACGTAGAGCCGGACGTTCGACAGTGTCACGGTCTTCAGGGACGACGACCAGCTCATCGCTCCGGTGAGCGACCCGACCGTGGCTCCCGTGCCCCCGCCGTGCACCACCGCGAGCGCGAACTTGGTCGGCGAGGCCTCGGCGGTGCCGACGGTCACCGCCGCCAGCATCGCCGAAATACCGAGGATCGTCGCGAGTCTTCGCATCGTGGTCCTTCCGTGGGCCCGGGTGTGGTCGCGGCGGAAACTCGCACCCCCGGCCCCCGGTTGAGGCCGGCCGGCACGGCTCACCCGATCGGCTCAGTTCTGCAGCGGCACCAGCTCGGCCTGGAACTTCTCCAGGAAGCCGTCGAAATCCCCGTGCCCCGGCCGGATCACGAACTTCGACAGCCCGGCCTCGATGTACTGCTCCACGAGCCGCCGGGCCTCGGCCCAGCTCGTCGCCACAAGGTCCGTCAACGGGACGTCAGGACTCCGGCGGGCCGCCAAAGCCGCCAGCTCGGGCGGAATCCCCTTGTCCGCCACGACCAGGCTCAGCCCGAAGTGGTCCTCCTCGATCTCCCGCCCCGCCTCGGCCGCGGCCGCCTGGATCGCGACAACGGCCTCGCGCGCCTGCGACGGCGTGTGGAAACTCCCCAGCCACCCATCGGCCAGCCGTCCCGTCCGGCGCAAGGCCGCCGGAGCCGACCCGCCCAGCCAGATGTCGAGGCGCTTGGCCGGACGCGGTCCCAGCGAAACATCGGAGACCTGGAAGAACTCGCCGGAGAACGACACCGAGTCCTCTTCGAGGAGCCGCCGCAGCAGGGTCAGCGACTCGTCGAACACCGCCGCGCGCCGGCCGGCCGGCACCGGGAACAGGTCGTGCTCCGCCGCGCGTGCCGGGCGCAGCCCGAACACCGGCAGCACCCGCTTCGGCGCCAGACCGGCCAGGGTCAGCAGCTGCTTCGCCACCAGCACCGGGTGCCGGCCCGGCAGGATCGCGACACCGGTGCCGACCTTGAGCTTCGACGTCCGGGCCAGCGCGTGCGCCATGCCGATCATCGGGTCGACCTCGGGCGAGTAGACCAGCTCGGACAGCCACAGCGAGTCGACGCCGGCTTCCTCCAGCCGCTGCGCCAGCCCGGCGAACTCCGCCGGCCCGGTCCCCGCCGCCGGTGCGACGCCCAGCCTGATCTTCAGCACACTGCCCCCTGCGAGTCGGCCCCCGTGAACCACAACGCGCCGGACGGCGTCGCATTCCTCAGGCGGTCGCGGCGATGACCCTGGACAGCACGCCGTGGAGGGCCTCCAGTTCGGAGACCTCCATCCCGAGCGTCTCGACCACCTTGTACGGGATCTTCTCGGCCTCGGCCCGCAACGCGCGCCCGGACTCCGTCAGCTCGACGATCAGCTGCCGCTCGTCGGACCGGCTCCGGTCGCGCGTGACGTAGCCGAGCGCCTCCAGCCGCTTGAGCAGCGGGGACAGCGTCGCCGGTTCGTGCCTCAACGACGCGCCCAGGTCCTTCACCGACCGCGGCGACCGTTCCCACAGCGCGAGCATCACCAGGTACTGCGGATGGGTCAGGCCGTACGGCTCCAGCAGCGGCCGGTAGATCGCGATCACGCTGCGCGAAGCCACCGACAGCGCGAAGCACACCTGCCGGTCCAGCTTCAGCGGGTCTTCACCCAGGTCGATCATTTCGCGATCCTAACGTGGTCTGGAAGACACTAATGATTAGTGCACTAACTATTAGTGTACTCTCGTAGTCATGGAACGACCTGGTGTACTCCGTTGGTTCGGTTACTCGGTCGGCGTGCGGCTGCCGGCCCGCTACTCGGACTGGGTCCTGCACGACGCGACGTCGAAGCACTGGCGGGCCCGGTACGTGCTCCAGCGGTCGGTCGGCATCGTGCCGCTCTGCCTGGTCTGGCTGCTGCTGCCCGGCTCGATCTGGCTGCGCCTCTCCCTGGTCCTCATGGCGGCGCTCGTCGCGTACTTCTATTCCTGCGCGTACATGGACGAGAGCGTCGAGCACCGGCTCGCCCGGCAGGGCTACCCGCACAACACCGGACGCCGCGTCCGCGCCGAGGCGGCCGAGGCGAAGAACGCCGAGGCGACCGCCCGCTACATCGCGCGCTACCGGACGCCTTCGGAGGGTTAGCTAGAGTCGGGGGACGATGAGACGCAAGCTCCGGCCCCCGATCCCGCCCCGCCACGGGCTCGACCCCGCCCGGCTCAGACTGCCCGACGGCGAGTGGCCGACCCTGCTGGCACACCTCGTCGACCGGCTGCCGCGGGTGACGCCGGACCGCATCGAGCAGATGCTGCGCGAGGAGCGCATCCACGGCACCGACGGCCCGCTCGGCGTCGACGAGCCGTACGCGCCGGGCTCGTTCATCTGGTTCCACCGCGACCTGCCGGACGAGGTGCCGGTGCCGTTCGACATCCGCGTCGTGCACCGCGACGAGCACCTGCTGGTCGTCGACAAGCCGCACTTCCTGGCGACCATCCCGCGCGGGCAGCACATCCTCGAAACCGCGCTCGTGCGGCTGCGCCGCGACCTCGACCTGCCGCAGCTCTCCCCCGCCCACCGGCTCGACCGCGTCACCGCCGGGCTGGTGATGTTCGTGATCACGCCGGAGCTGCGCGGGAAGTACCAGACACTCTTCCGCGACCGGAAGGTCCACAAGGAGTACGAGGCGATCGCGCCGCACGACCCGGCGCTGGCGCTGCCGCGGACCGTGCGCAGCCGGATCATCAAGGAACGCGGGGTGCTGGCCGCGCAGGAGGTGCCGGGCGAGCCGAACGCCGAGACGTACGTCGAGCTGGCCGGGCACCGCGACGGCCTGGGCCGGTACCGGCTGCTGCCCTCGACCGGGCGGACGCACCAGCTGCGCGTGCACCTGAGCGGCCTCGGCATCCCGATCCTCGGCGACGACTTCTACCCCGTACTGCGGGAAAAACCGCTCGGCGACTTCACGAAACCCCTGCAGCTGCTGTCCCGGGTCCTCGCCTTCGACGACCCGGTCACCGGGACGCACCGCCGGTTCACCAGCGGCCTGCGGCTGGCAGCCCGCGACGGCCTCGACGCGTGGGCGGCGCCCCCGGCCTGACACCCTCACGGTCAGACAGGGCCTGACCTGCACTTCAGGCCGGTCGGGGCCGACTGAGGTTGATCCGGGCCGAACGCGTGACGGCCTGTAGACGGCCGGGCCCCTGCCGCTCCTATGCGCATACGGCTCGATGACAGCCCTCCCCCTCTAAAGGCCGAGGTCGCCAGACCGACACGAATGCTCGACGCGATTGCCGTTGACAAGTGCGAACGCGCCTTCACCGGATGCCCGGTTCGCGACCCTCTACGCCCGGTGCACCCGGCACGGCATCCAGCCGTGGTGCCCTGGACAGGCAACCGGTCGATATCGCCAATCGCGACCACCGAGCACTGCTGCCGCCGCTGGCGACCCGGTCACAGCGCGGGGTCCCGCTCGCTCGCCTCCGGGTGCTACAGGCCACCCACCGCCCGGTAAACGACATGTGCGAATCGAGACTGATCTCGATCCGCAGATGTGGGGTTATGGTAAGTGTACGAGGGGGATCGAGCTGACCCATAACCCCATATTGTGGTTTGCCACGGACCAGCAGCTCGAGTGACCCACGGAAGCCCGACCGCGACGCGGGAGATTCCCATGTCTGCGTGTTCATGCCCTACAGCGTAAGTTCATCGACGAAAATCTGCCGACCTGGTTCGGTATCGACGCCAAAACCGGGGCTCTTTTTTTCAGGTCTTCCTAGGACAACAGTGAAGGACACAGCTTCCTTCTTCCGGATCGCCGGCATCGGCGTGTTCACCCAGCAAGAGTCCCTGAAGCTCGCGGGCTTCGCGCCAGCGCCGCCCGATGACGAACTGGCCGCACCCGAAGACTTCGGACGCACCAGGCTGAATTCGGTTCGCCAGCATGAACTCGGGAACCAACCTTCCTAGGCGCTGTCCTGTAAGTCATCGGAGTCAGAGCACAATGGCGGCGATGGTGAGTTCGGCCTGGTAGTAGGCGGCGCGTTTGGCATAGCGGGTGGCCAGGTCACGGAACTGCTTGAGCCGGCTGAAACAGCGTTCAACCACGTTGCGCTGTCTGTGGACCTCGACATCGAACGCGGGTGGTCGCCCGCCGCGGGAGCCCCTGGCTGCCCGGCGGGCGATCTGGTCATCCCGCTCAGGGCTGACGAAGATGATCCGCCGATCCCGCATCGCTTCCCGGGTCGAGGGATGCGAATACGCCTTGTCCGCGATCACCGTCTCCGGCCGACACCGCGGACGCCCCGCTCCTGGCCGGGCGACGCTGATGCCGTCCAGCAACGGAACCAGCTGCGGGTTGTCACCCGCTTGGCCCGGGGTGATCAGGAACCGCATCGGCAGACCCCGGCCGTCGACGGCCAGGTGGATCTTGGTGCTCAGCCCGCCGCGGGACCGCCCGAGTCCTTCCCCATCGACGGCGAGGACTTCGATGTCGTCGCTGCATCCCCCTTTTTCCGGGCTCCAGCAGCATGCTGATGTGCCCGGACCACGCTCGAGTCGACCGAGATGATCCATTCGAGGTCATCGACGGCGTCGTCTTCGACGACCACCCGGTCGAGGATCTTGTCCCAGGGGCCGTCCTTGATCCACAACCGCAGCCGTTCATGCGCGGTCTTCCAGGGCCCGTAACGTTCGGGCAGGTCCCGCCACGGGGCACCGGTGCGCAGCTTCCACAAGATCGCGTTGATCACCTGCCGGTGATTCCGCCACCGTCGGCCGCCGCCCTGCTGCGGCGGCAGCAACGGCACGATCACCGCCCACGCTTTATCCGTCAACTCACCACGACCAACCACGTCCGCAATCCAACCGGACCGCAGCTAGATCACTTACAGGTCACGCCCTAGACGATCACCGGCACCCGAGCCACGAGCGGTGCCGCCCACACTCGCTGCTGACTTCACCTCGGTGTTGAGCTAGGACCGCTCCGACGAGCCCGGACTTGGTGGGAAATTTGCAGTCAAGCGTCTTGACGCCCCCAACCGACACGGTTTACTGTCAGTTGCCTCGATGGAACCGGTTCCGCGGCCGCCACCTGGACCACTCCAGCATCTCGGGTTGGTTGATGCTCCACTGCCTCAAACGTCATACCCGTCAGTTCACTTACGGGCGTGACCAAGCTTCAGTGGTAGGTCTGCTACATCACCCGAATGCCGACGCGAGCGGTGCGCTCGTATCGGCATCGTGACGCGCGTAGCGCGCGGCACGATGGATCACGACTGACCAGGTGGGCTCGATGAGATCAAAGACGTTCTCCCGACCACGACGTGCCACAGCACCCCCAAGCGCAGCCGCGGGTGTATCCACCGCCCGCGTGTTGCCCCCGTGTCCGCAGGATCGAGTCGTTGCCGCACGACTTCAGTGCGGCAAAGGGCTCTACCGCGAACAATGGTGTGCCGGCGCCGGCCCGGACGCGGGTTTTGTAGTGCGTGTTCATTTGCGCATCTCCACATCGACGACCGCGCGCACCCCTCGGTTCCGCTTCACGGCTGACCGCGTTCGCCGACGCGATCGGCATCACCACGGAGCCTAGCCAGCCACGGGTGCGTGAAGCGCACGCGTTCAGCTGCTCGGCGGTGTCGGCGCGATCGTGCACTTCACTGGCAACCACGACGTATCCACGATTGCATTGATCCAGATCTTCGTCATACGTGACTGTTCGGTGCGTCCGATCTTCTGTTCTCATGTTCCGAAGAAGTTCCGGTTGAACCTGACCGGGAAAAACATTTCGCTTGAGCCTGACCTAATTCAGCTGACAAAATTTCGACAGCGAAAGTAGGGGTATTCAAATGCGAAGTATGTTGAATCGGGCTGGTTGCCGACCTCGGCAGTCCCGGCTTCGGACCCGGGTCGCCCTGACCGCGACTCTCGCTCTGGCGCTTGCCGGGAGTACGGCCTTCGTGGCCGGCGCGAGCGAAACCAACGGACCGGGGTCCGCTGCGGCCGGAGCTTCGGGCAACTCCATCGCGGCGGATGCCGGCTGGGTGGATGTAGACCAGGCCCGGTACCAACGCGAACTGGCCGATTACCAGGGCATCGTGCCGCCGCCGGTGCCAGCCGGGACGACGAGGGTCCCCGAGTTCCACACCGACTGCACGATTGCGAACGAAGCCAAGGACGACGCGATCATCTTCCCCGGCTTGTCCGGCGCCTCCCATATGCACACGTTCTTCGGGCCGAGGAACGACGCCTTCATGACTACGGAAACGCTTCTCGCCGCCGGATCGACGACGTGCAATTCCCTGGGTGACAACGCCGCTTACTGGGTACCGCAGCTGCAGCGGAACGGTGTGGCCGTTCCGTTCAAGAGCATGCGCATCTACTACGGTTCCCGACTCTCCGACCCGTCGTCCGTCCGGCCGTTCCCGCCCGGGCTGGTGATGGTGCAGGGTGACGCCAAGCTGCAGGTACCCACCCCGAAGGGGCAGGGAAACCAATTCTGGTGCGCGGGCAGCGCCGAGGTCGGGCGGAGCGCCGACGGGAACTGGCCGGTGTGTGCCCCTGGTGGGAACCTGATCTTTCAACTCCCGTTCAAGGACTGCTGGGACGGCAAGCACATCGACTCGCCCGACCACAAGTCGCACATGGGGGACCCGGTCGCCGGCAAGTGCCAGGGAGCTTACCCGGTCGCGGTACCGAACCTGTCGTACATGGTCAACTACGACATCCTGGGCGGCGACGGCCTCGCGCTGTCGTCCGGAATGGCGTCGTCGATGCACGGTGACTTCATGAACGGCTGGGACCACATCAAACTGGCCGCACTGGTCAAGACCTGCCTGAACCAGAACGCGAAGTGCGGGACCACGCCGAGCTTCACCGGTGGCTGAGAGCGAAGGCAGGTGGCCGCCGTGCCGTGTCGTCCCGATCGGCCGACACGGCGGCCTTCGTCCCGGACTTCAGGAAATGACGTGATCTCAACTGAAAACTGCGCCACGCTTGGCCTCTCGTGAGCGGGAGTGGTACGCCGGTGCCTTGCGGGAGGAGGTACTGGTGGGCATTCGACCAGATTTTCGCGGTCGTCGCCTCGGAGATGATGGCCTAGGCGCACTTCACGGTGCACCGGCCGAAAGCGTTGCTGCCGCTCCAGAACGGGGTGACGCTGCAGCGCGCTTCAGCTGATCCTTCCCGGCGATCGCGATCGCGGGAGCCGGCAAGTGGTCGATCGACGAGCTCAGGGCGAGGCGTTCCGCGCGGCGCGGCCTAACCTCGGATGGTGACGGCTCGACGTCCGGCCTGATCGCGCTGGCGTGGCACCCCGCCGGGTGCCGCTAGTGAACCAGCGCCGAGAGATGGTCTTGTTCTTGCAGGACTTGCGAAGCCAGGCTCACGGTCTGTGGTTCTTTGCCGGACGACTTCTCGCCGAGCGCCAAACGTCCTGTTTGGTCCAGGTGATCGCGCAGGCACTTTTTGAAGTAGTTGTCGAAATCCGCCTCGCGCAAAGCGCCGGCGTGCGTGATCTGGCTCGAGGTAACCATCCCCGGCATCTCCATCCCCTTGTGGGGGTTTTCCGCCGGGAGGCCGGCCTGATCGTGAAGCCGCCGCAGATCCAACAGCGCCGATTTCGTCGAAGCGTCGGCTTTTTTGCCGAGGTCGCGGACAGCCGCGGATCCAGTGTGGCCGTCGACAAGGTTCAGCATCGGAACAAGCTGCTCGTCCATGGCTATGTTGATCTCAATCCACGCGCGGTCCGTAGCAGTGAACAACGACACCGCAGTGGAGGCGGATGGACTTGTGGACGGATTGCTGGTGGCGCAGCCACCGACGCATATCATGCCTATGATGCCCAATCCAAGAAAAATGCGCATACACCGATTACAGGCTATGCCCGCCGGTGAAGTCAACATGCTGACCGCTCAGCCCGTGTAAGCCTCGGGGGCGGGTGCAATACGTTGATCAACCCGACCGAGCTCGCGTTGGACATGCTGCCGGACCGCGTCCGCCAACAGGCGCGCTACGTCGACGACGTCCCCGCGCCCAGCGTCATCGCGCTCGACTGCGTCGCAGCGGGCGAAGCCGTCGATCACTTCATGCTCGCCGTCACCAACCTCCACAGCACCAACGAAGAACACTCTCTCTCCTACGATTCCCGCGCAGCGGCCGGGACATAGCCCAGCAGGCACGACGCGACCCGAGCTGCCAGCCGTGCTCTCACCAAGGGATTCTGGGCCTGGGCGGCAAGGCGTAGCGGGCAGCTCGGTCTTAGTACTCGATCACCAGGCGTGCCGGAACACGGTTGGCCAAGACCTCTTCGAACGCGTCGTTGATGTCCTCCAGCTTGCGGGTACCAGACGCTCTTCCGCGACCGGAAGGTCCACAAGGAGTACGAGGCGATCGCGCCGTACGGCCCGGCGCTGACGCTGCTGCGGACCGTCCGCAGCTGCATCATCAAGGAACGCGGGGACCTGCTCCCCCACGGCGAGCTCTACCGCGAAGCGGTCGAACACGCGGTGCGCACCCAGGTGCCGGGCGCCGACTGGCTCCGGGTGGAGGTCTCCTTGACGTCGCTGGGCACGGACGTCGTGGCGGCCGGCGCGGCCATGCAGGTGCTCAACGCCCGCTACGGCCTCCCCGACCCGACCCGACCCGGCCACGCGAGCCCGCCGCGGCAAGCCGTAGACGCACGCCGCATCAGCTGCGATGAGGTACGACCCCGCTCTCCCCACCAGCCGGGACATGCGTCCTGCTCACCTCCTTGATCACGAGTCAGGTCCCGGACTTGTAGTCCGCGTCCATCGCGGCCAGCACCTTGTCCGGGGTCGACTGCTTGCTGAAGACCTCCTGGATGCCGGTCAGCATCGTCTGCTGGACCTTCGGGTTCGGCCACAGCTGATCCATGAACGGCACCGTCTTGTTCTGGTTGATGTACGTCGACAGCTCCGTCAGCGACGGGCGCTGCGTGTCACCTTCCCGAACGCAGCCCTGCGGTACGAGCCAGGGGTCGACTTGCACGAGGGTCTCTCGGAGCTACCCCTGTCCCGGATCGTGAACCCCGCGACGGGCGAACCGGGGCTGCGGGTGACCTTCTGCGACGCCGAGGGGGTCGAGCTTTTCTCCGAAGACCGCCTCTCGACGGCGTTGGTCTGGTTCGGCGGCGACGCACCGATCCTGGCGAGCCGCACCGTCGTGCTCGAAACCTCGTTCACGCCGGAGCACTCCGGCGAGATCCGGCTGGGGTTCGCCGGCGCGAACCCCGGACGGCTGTACGTCGACGGAGACCTCATCCTCGACGATGCTCCCGGCGCCCCGGGAGACTCCCGCGGCGCTTCCATCCTCGATCCCCCGTCACTGACCACCGGCGTGGTCGTCGAAGCCGGGCGTCCGATCGAGATCCGGGGCGAGTTCTCCCGGGAGGTGCGCACTGTGATCGACGGCGCGCTGAGCATCACGCTCGGCATCGAGCCGCAATGGACAGACCCCGAGCTGCTCCTCGCCCGCGCCGTCGAAGCGGCTCAGTGCGCTGAAATCGCGGTCGTCGTCGTCGGCACCAGTCCGCAAGTGGAGAGCGAAGGCCACGATCGGACGAGTCTCGATCTGCCCGGGCGTCAGAACGACCTCGTACGCGCCGTCGCCGCGACCGGCACTCCGACCGTCGTCATCGTCAACGCGGGTTCGCCCGTCGTCCTGCCTTGGGCGGACGAGGTCGCCGCGATTCTGCAGGGGTACTTCGGCGGTCAGGAGTTCGGTCATGCGATCGCCGACGTACTGGCCGGCGCGGCCGAGCCGGGTGGGCGCCTGCCCACGACGTGGCCCGCGTCGCTCTCCGATGTGCCGGTGACCGACGTTCATCCGATCGACGGTCGGCTCGTGTACCGCGAGGGCCTGCACATCGGTTACCGGGCTTGGTTGCGGGCCGCCGCCGAACCGGCGTGGCCGTTCGGACACGGCCTTGGGTACACCTCGTGGTCGTGGAGCCTGGCGCGGCGCCACGGCGACCGCCTGCAGGTCGTCGTGACCAACACCGGTGCCCGCGCGGGCAAGCAGGTCGTGCAGGTGTACGCCGAGCGGGGCCTCTCCGCCGTGGAGCGCCCGGTGCGCTGGCTCGTCGGCTTCGCGGTCGTCCGGGCCGAGGTAGGCGAGTCCGTCACCGCGACGATCGCGGTGCCACCCCGCAGGCTGGCGCACTGGGCGGACGAGTGGCTGGTGGAGCCCGGTACCTACACGCTCCGCGCCGGCACGTCCGTCGCCGAGCTTCCGCTGTCCGTGAACTGGGAGGTCGCCGGCTGACGGATCAGGGGTCCACGCGCCGGGTCAGGTCGACGCACCCAGGGGCGGCAGTCTCGAACATCTGCATGACCGCCGGGCCGCCTGAACGCGCAGGTCAGAGCGCCCGACCATCGTCGCGGAGCAAGGGCTCCGTTGTCAGATGGCGACGAAATGGCGATCGGTTCCCGACCGAGGCGACCACCCGGCGTCAGACGGCGGCGACACCGAACCAGCTGACCTTCACAACTTGGTGTCGTCATGTCTCCTTGCTGCTTCTCAGGCGGAGTTGGTCAGTGAGCTACGCGTCGCCGAAGTCGACCTGAGCGGGTACTTCCCTCTGGCAGCTACGACGGTGTCGTGGACGATCCATGCACACCGACCAGGCCCTGGGGCGGACATGACGACTCCTTCGAATACCTCGCCACCATCAGACGGAACACCCCGCCGTCCACGACCACCGGCACTCCAAGACGTCGCCTCGATCTGGTCGGCGGCGCAACATCATCCCTCGGGATCTCGGAGGAAAACGCTCAAGCACTGGCGGCTCACCGGGGATGGCCCGCCGTGGGCGCGGCTTGGCAAGCACGTCCGCTACGACCCGGTAAGCGTACGGGCCTGGCTGGCAAGCCTTGAAGCGGCCTGACAACCGCCGTACATGAACAGCCCTGGTTTCCCCGTTGAAGCGGCCGACCGGTTCGAGAGAAGACGGATCTGTTCGGCAAGGGCGACCGCTACTACGACTCCGGCGGAAAGGAGCAGTCCAAGTCTTTTCCTGACAAGGACCTGACCCGCGCGAAAGTGTTCCTCACAAAGATGCAGCACGACGTGCTCTCGAACGATTACGTCGACCCGAATGCTGGTGAGCTACCGTTCCGCGCCCACACCCGCGAGTGGCGCAAAGGCCAGTCGACAGACGCATCGACTCGTCAGACTGTAACCAGCCATCTCGGCAACGGCATCTTTCCGTTTCTCGGCGATAAGTCGCTGCGAGCCGTCGGGAAGACGGAAACAATCCGTGACTGGCTCGACTGGATGGAGCGTCCGAAGAGTGAGGGTGGACGCCGGTTGGCCGCATCCTATCGAGCTGTCCTGTTCGACATGGTCTCGGCGATCCTCGAAGCCGCGCGGGTCGACCAGAAGATCCGCAGCAACCCGTGCAAGGCGAAGAGCATCAAACGCCCCAAGCCCGAACAGCGGAAGATCGTTCCTTGGAAAGCGTCCCAAATACACCGGCTGAAGCTCGCCCTGCCCGCTTCACAACAGGTGGTCGTGCCACTCGGGGCCGGTCTGGGACTGCGGCAGATGGAGATCTTCGGGTTCAGCCCGGAAGACGTCGATCGTGAGGAGATGGTGGCAAACATCCAGCGCCAGATCCGCTGGATCGGCAACACGCCCGCGTTCGCTCCACCGAAGGGCGGGAAGACCCGGTTGGTGCCAATCGGCGCCGGGGTGCTGGAGGAGATCGACGCCCACTTGGACAACTTCGAGCCCATCACAGTGCCCCTGCCTTGGCTTGAACCCGCGGGGCGTCCGGAAACCGCGCGGCTGCTCATCCGGAGGCCCCAGGGTCTTCAGTGCCACGGCGCTCGCGCTGTCAGCGATGCGATCAGCGGTCCGGATTTCAACAACCTCATCTGGCGGCCTTCTTACCGTACGGCAGAACTTGACTACGTTATGCGACGGGAAGGGATGCACGGCATGAGGCACTTCTACGCCTCGATCGCACTGGCATCCGGGGTGTCGGTCAAGGAACTGGCCGAGTACCTCGGTCACCGCGACCCGGGCTACACGCTCCGGATCTACACCCACGTGGTCCCGTCGAGCCATCGTCGAGCGCGGGAGGCAGCCGACGGGATCTTCAAGCCGCGCCACACCGGGGCGGCACGGCTTGAAGATCCCGAGACGGCCTAGCGACGGCCTGACGCGATCAAAAACTACAAAACAGCAGGTCAGACCCTATCTCTCCTACTTGTGCCAGAACTTCACCCCGCTCCACTGCACGGTGATCGGCCCCGCGCCGCTGGACGTGCGGTAGCTGCCGAACTTGTCGTAGTAACTGCCGCCCGGGCTCGAGATCGTCTGCTTCAGCGAACCGTTGAGGTACACCTTGTGCGAGCTGCCGACCTGGTTGATCGTGTTGACCCGCACCGACGTGCCGACGGTCGCGCCGCTGCCCAGCGTCGCCCCGCCTTCCACCGCGTACATCCGGCCGCCCTTCTCGACGGCCAGCATGAAGTACGGCCCCGCGTTCGAGCCGTCCCGGAACGTCTGCTTGAGACTGATCCGGGAGCCGGTCATGCTGGTGACCTTGAAGGAACCCTCGAACTGGTGGGTTCCGCCGGAATACGTGGTGTAGCGGCGTTCCGCGCGCTGGTCACCGCTGGCCGTCGAGCACGTCAGCTTGAAGGTGAGCCCGGAGACGTCGCCGCACCCCCGCTCCTGCTCCGAATAGCCCGGTGAGTCCGAAACCCACGGGCCGGTCCCGACCTGGGCGTCCGCCGTCGGGGCGAGCACCGCCAGCCCTGCCGCGACCGTCACGAGCACGCCCGCACCGCGAAGTCTGCGCACCGTCGACCTCCTGTATCACTCGAGGCGGCGGTGGCGGGACACAGGTTCAGACCTTTGTCCGGCGTGGGTGTGACTGTACGAGTCCGGGTCGCCACGGACAAGACCCACTTCTTCCCGGCCGAGTACGTCGGAAGATTTCGCGCGTGTGCTGTCGAATCCGGCGGCGGCCGTTCGACACACTGGTGGAAGCACGCAAGATCGACCTAGGAGCACCCCATGCGCACCCTGATCTCCACCTCGTTCGTCTCCCTCGACGGCGTCGTCGAAGGCCCCGGCGGAGAGCCGGGCTACCGCAACTCGGGCTGGACCTTCAAGGACATCGAGTTCGACCCCGCCGCCTACGCGATGAAGGGCACCGAACAGGAAGAGGCGACGGCGCTGCTGCTGGGCCGGGTCAGCTACGAGGCGTTCGCGCCGGTGTGGCCGGGCATGACGGTCGAGTTCGCGGCCTACAACGCGATGCCGAAGTACGTCGTGTCGACCACGCTCCAGGAGTCCGACCTGGTGACGAACTGGGGCGAGACGACCATCCTCCGCTCCCTGGACGACGTCGCCGCGCTCAAGGAGACCGAGGGCGGGCCGATCATCATCAACGGCAGCGCCGCGCTGAACCGCGCGCTGGCCGACGCCGGCCTGGTCGACCGCTACCACCTGCTGGTGTTCCCGGTCCTGCTCGGCGCGGGCAAGCGGCTGTTCGGCGAGACCGACAAGGACAAGCAGAGCCTGAAGCTCGTCGAGAGCGAGTCCTACGGGAACGGGATCCAGAAGCTCGTCTACGACGTCATTCACTAGAACAGGTGTTCGACTCTGGTGTAGGCTGGAGGCCATGAACCCGGGTCTCCAGTCTTCACTGTTCGCCACCCAGGGCTCGATCTCGCCGCGCCCGCTCGCGCCCGAGCGGACCGACCTCGGTTCGGGCGCATGGGTCGACATCCAGCCCGGCTGGCTCGAGGGCGCCGACGAGCTGTTCGCGGCACTCGTCGACGGTGTGCCGTGGCAAGCGGAGAAGCGGAAGATGTACGACCGCGTCGTCGCCGTGCCGCGGTTGCTGAGCTACTACCGCGAGAACGTGCCGCTCCCCCACCCCGTGCTGGACGCGGCGCGGGACGCGCTGAGCAAGCATTACCTGGGAGAGCTGCGCGAGCCGTTCCGCACGGCGGGCCTGTGCTACTACCGCGACGGCCGCGACAGCGTGGCCTGGCACGGCGACCGGATCGGGCGAGGAGCCCGCGAAGACACGATGGTCGCGATCCTCTCGGTCGGCGCGGCGCGCACCCTGGCCTTGCGCCCCCGCGGCGGCGGCAAGACACTGGCGCGCCCCGTGGGTCACGGCGATCTGCTGGTGATGGGCGGAAGCTGCCAGCGCACCTGGGAGCACGCGATCCCGAAGACGGCCAAGCCGGTCGGGCCGCGGATCAGCATCCAGTTCCGGCCCCGCGGGGTGAACTGAGCCCGGACTTCGCGTGCTCAGGACCGGAACTCGCGTGATTGCAAGCGGAACTCACCGGTCCGGTGAGTTCCGGCCTCGATCACGCGAGTTCCGGCCTTGATCACGCCAGTTCCGCTTTCGAGCACGCGAGTTCCGGTTCGACCTCCCGAGCGCACCGTCGGGATCGCGTGCGACCGCGACCGCGGCGAGCCATCCCGCACTGAGGCTCAGTCCACTAGCACCGGCAGCTCGTCCAGACCGTACACAATGGACACGTTGCGGAACGAAAGCTCCTCCGCCGGCACCGCGAGCCGCAGGTTCGGGAACCGGCGGACCAGCGCCGGGTATGCCGTGCGCAGCTCCATCCGGGCCAGCTCCGCGCCGATGCAGCGGTGGATGCCGTAGCTGAACGCCAGGTGCGACGTCGGCTCGCGGGTGGCGTCGAACGTCTCCATGTCCGGGCCCAGCTTCGGGTCGCGGTCCGCGGCCGACAGCGACACCAGCACGATGTCGCCCTCGGTGATGTGGACGCCGCCGATCTCCATGTCCTGCTTGGCGAACCGCGGGAACGCCATCTGCACCACGGTCAGGTAACGCAGCAGCTCCTCGACGAACCGGTGCACGGACTCGTCGTCGCCGCGGACGGCGTCGAACGCCTTCTCGTCGCGCAGCAGCACCAAAGCGCCGAGGGCGAGCATGCTGGCCGTGGTCTCCAGGCCGCCGGTGAGCACGCCGTCGGCGAGGCCGGCCAGCTCGCGGTCGGAGATCTCGTCGCCGTGTTCCTTGATCAGCATGCCGAGCAGGCCGTCGCCGGGCTCTTCCCGCTGCTTCTTGACGATGTCGAGCAGGTAGGTCAGCGACTCCGACATCGCGCCGAGCGAGGCGCTCGCGCCGCCGAAGAGGTCGAAGCGCGCGGTGCCCAGCCGCTGGAAGTCCTCGCGGTCCTCGTAGGACACGCCGAGCAGCTCACAGATGGTGAGCGACGGGATCGGCAGCGCGAACGCCTGCCACAGGTCGACCGGGCCCTCGGTCTTGGCCATCGCGTCGAGCTGTTCGGCGACGATCTCGTCGATGCGCGGGGTCAGGCGGTTGAGCCGGCGCATCGTGAACTCCGGCGTGAGCAGCTTGCGCAGCCGGGTGTGCACGGGCGGGTCCGCGAAGCCGAGGCCGCCCGGGTTCTGGTCCTCGGTCACCCCGGCGCTGCCCACCAGGTTGGTGAAGTCGGTGGAGAACTCCGTCACCTTGCCGAGCACGGCCTTCGCCTCGTCGTAACCGGTGACCAGCCAGGCGTTCATCCCGAACGGCAGGTCGAGCTTGCTGATCGGCGCCTCGGCCCGGATCGCGCCGATCTCGGCGACCGGGTCGAGGCTGTCGCGCCTCAGCGGCATCAATGCCGATTCGGGCAGAAAGGACGACATCTTCTCGAGGTCGAAGCCCTTTTTCGACTGACGCGCGAGATACCGTCGCCCGACCCAGCCCAGGACCCGTGAGCGGAGACTCCCCATGTACCCGACAGTACCGCACTAGCCCGATCGGGTGAGGCGCCGCGAGACGGGACTCACCTCCGGCGCGGGAGCTCCCGGTTCTCGGTGATCAGCCCGTGCTCGCTCGCGACGTAGTGGAAGTACGGCCGGCCGAGGTCGTCGGAACCGGCGAACGACGTGCGCGACCGGCCGTCGGCCTCCGTGTTGACCCCGTTCGTGCGGGCCAGCACGCCGGACGAGCTCAGCCACTCGCTCGACGCGCGGACCGGCCGCCAGCCCCGGCCGTCGCCGGTGAGGTCGGCGAGGATCTGCGTCATCTCGGCCGAGCCGGAGATCCGCAGGTTCTGGTCGTCGGTGATGTTCGCCGTCGCGTCGGTGGTCAGCGGGTAGGACCACGTGTGCCGGGCGGCCGAGCGCACCCGGCCGTCCACAGTGGACGTCGACGTCTGCTGCCCCGAGTCGCCCTGCACGACGTGCTGGGTGAAGCCGCCGCCGGTCACGTCGTCGCTGTTGCGGTAGTCGCGGGTGCGCTCGACGCGGGAGTACACGCGGCCCGCGGAGGTGTCGACGTAGCCCGCGGTGACGTCGTGGCGCTTCGCCGTCACCGTCACGTTCACGCCGCCGGCGATGTCCTTCACCGCCGTCTGCCGCACCGGCGCCGCCGCGACGTCGTGCTGGGTCACGGCTCCGGAGGTCTGCGCGGCTTTTTTGTCGGTGTAGAGCAGTAGCGTCGGGACGACGGTGAATTCGCCGCCGATGTCCGGGAAGGAGAACGAGAGGTCGTGTGTGCCACCGTCCACGAGCCGGCCCGCGAACGGCGTGATGTCGTAGGTTTCGGCCTGCAGGCTGAAGGTGTCGATCGCGACGATCGGCCGCCACAGCTGCGGCACGATCCCGCCGGAGTAGATGTGCGGGAAGGTGAACGCGCTGCCGGCGGGCGTCCCGTCGATCGCGAAGTTCGCTTCGCGGTACGGGCCCTTGCCGCAGAGCCCTGCCGCCGGGTACTTCGCCGACACCGCGTCCGGGACGTCGTCGAACCACTGCTCGTCGCACGCGTGGCCTTCGAGGGTCACCTCGAGGTAGGCGCGGGTGATGTTGCGCGGCAGGTCCTTCGCGCTGAAGTGCACGGTGGGCGCCGCGGGCGTCGCGTCGACGTGCCCGAACCCGGCCACGTGGTCGGCGGTCTCGGGCGCGGGGTGCCGGCGGTCGGCCTGGTAGTAGGTGAGCGTCACGGTCTGGGCGTACACGCCGGTGTAGATCGGCGAGTTGTAGTTCTCGATCCCGCCGTGGAACGGCTGCGGTGTGCGCAGCAGCGCGGCGTACGGCGTGAGGTCCTTGTCGAAGTGGTAGGTGATCGGCCGGGTGCCTTCGCCACTGGGTTCCTCGGTGGTCCCCCACCAGACCTCGGTGCCGCCGATCTTCAGGTCGCCGATCCGGTCGTACTGCCGGCCGCCCACCGTCACGGTCTGGTCCATCACGACCTTCGCCCACGGGCCCGCGCAGTCCTTCGGCGGGGTGAGCGTGCCTTCGTAGAACTGCGAGGTGCCGTCGGCGGTGTTGGAGCGGAAGGCATCCGCCAGCGTGACGCTGCAGTGCGGGGTGTCCGGCCGGGTGACCGCGGGCGCCGGCGTCACGGGATTGTCGGTGCTGCCCTCCACAATGGGCCCGGCAGAAAGGGGCGCGGCCGAGGCGGCCGCCCCGGAGAGCACCCACGCGAGCACCACGGACAGGACGATCGTGAAGATCCGCACCGGACTCCTCCCAGCGGCAGGCACACCGCTGCGCAGCCTAGTGCGGTAATCATGCGACGAACGGCGGGAAAGCGTGAGAGGCTCGGCACCGGAATCGGGAGGAACCGGACATGACAGCCGCGCTCATCGGGCGGGCACACCCCGCGGCCGCGCTGCGGGCCGAGCTCGACCGGGCCGTCGCGAGCCACGGCGGCCTGGTGCTGGTCACCGGCGAGGCCGGGATCGGCAAGACGACGCTCGTCACCGGCCTGGCCGACGACGCGCGCCGGCGCGGCGCGCTCGTGCTCGCGGGCGCCTGCTGGGACTCCGACAGCGCACCCGGGTACTGGCCGTGGGTCCAGGTCCTGCGCGCGCTGCGACGTGAACTGCCGGAAGAGGAGTGGGCGCGGGCCGACACAGCAACTCTGTCGGCGCTGCTCGGCGAGTCGGCGGGCGCGCCGGCCGAGGACGGCTTCCGGCTGCACGACGCGGTCACGACCGCGCTGGCCGCCGCGGCGCACGACCGCACGGTCGTCGTGGTGCTCGACGACCTGCACTGGGCCGACGCGGCGTCGCTGCGGCTGCTGGAGTTCGCCGCGCGGCACACGTGGTTCGAGCGGCTGCTGCTCGTCGGCGCGTACCGCGACGTCGAGGTCGAAGCGCCCGGGCACCCGCTGCGCGAGCTCGTCCTGCCGCTGGTGGCGAAGGCGACCACGGTGACGCTGACCGGGCTCGCGCCGGACGAGGTGGCCGAGCTGATGAGCCGCACCGCCGGCACCGAGCCGGACCCGGCGCTGGCCGCCGAGGTGCACCTTCGGACCGGCGGGAACCCGTTCTTCGTCGAGCAGACCGCGCGGCTGTGGCACAGCGGCAGCCCGGTGTCGGCCGTCGCGCCCGGCGTGCGGGACGCGTTGCAGCGGCGGCTTTCCCTGCTGCCGGCGCCGGTCACCCGGCTGCTGACCGACGCCGCGGTGCTCGGCCGGGAGTTCCACCGCCGGATCCTCGCCGCGCTGACCGGGGTGCCGGTGCCGGAGGTCGACCAGCTGCTGGCCCGCGCCGCCGCGGCCCGGCTGGTGACCGCGCTCGGCGACGGCCGGTTCGCCTTCGCCCACGACCTCGTCCGCGAGTCCCGGTACGCCGATCTGGAGCCGGCCGAGGTCCGGCGAAGACACGCCGCGGTGGTGCGCGCGCTCGACGCGTCACCCGAGCTGGTGCCGCTGGTGTTCGCGGCCGACCGCGCCCGCCACGCGTACCTGGCGGGCGACGAGGTCGAGCCCGCCTGCGCGGCCGGCCTGCTGGTGGCCGCGGCACGCGACGCGAGCGCGCGGCTGGCGAGCGACGAGTCGATCGGCCACTACCGGCGGGCGCTGGAGCGGGCTGCCGCGCCGCGGCAGCGCGTCGTGATCGCGCTCGACCTCGGCACCATGCTGAGCCGCTGGGGCGAGGGCGAAGAGGCGTGGCAGTACTTCGACGAAGCGGTCGCCCTGGTGCGCGAGCTCGACGACGACGCGCTGCTCGCCCGGGCCGCGCTCACGCTGTCCCGCACCGCCCCGACGGGGCCGCGCCTCGAGCTGACGTCCGAGCTGCTGGTGACGGCGCACGAGCGGCTGGCGGGGAAACCGGCCGAGCCGTTGTCGCTCGACCGCGTCACGCTGGAGCTCACCGCGCGGGCCGCGGTGTTGGCGCGCGACGGTGCCGACGACCAGGAGCTGTCGTTCACGCTGTGGGCGCGGCACGACCTGATCTGGGGCCCGGGCACGGCGCGGGAGCGGGAGCGGCTGACCGACGAGCTGGCCGTGCTGGCCCGGCGGACCGGCGATCGCGAGAACGAGTACTTCGCGTCGTCGCTCAAGTGGGTCGCGCTGCTGGAGCAGGGCGACCCGCGGTACCTCGACCAGTTCCGGGCGTTCCAGGCGCTGACCACCGACAGCGGCCTGCGCGGCGCCGAGTTCGCGGCGGTGCTCGACCGCAGCATCATCCGCGCGCTGCGGGGCCGGTTCGCCGAGGCGCACGCGGACCTGGACCGGGTCGAGGCGGGGTTCGGCCGGGAGTTCGGCGGCTACATGGTCGACCAGGTGCGCTGGAGCTTCCTGCTGCTGCAAGGGCGGTTCGACGACGTCGCCGGCCACGTGGCGCGGCTCGCCGCCGGCGACCACCCGCACCCGGAGCTGCTGAGCGCACTGGCCGCGGCTCAGCGGGGTGACGCCGCCGCGGCTCGCGAAGCGGTGGGACCGTTCTCCCGCGAGTTCGCGCCGATGTGGCTGCGGTGCCAGGCCCAGGTGGCCGCGCTGACCGGCGACCGCGACGCGTGCGAACGGCTCCTGGGCGAGCTGACGCCGTACTCCGGTGAGTGGCTGGTGGCGTTGTACGGCTGCGAGATCAGCGGCCCGGTCGACCTCTGGGCGGGCCTCCTCGAAGCCGCGCTCGGCCGCCGGGATTCAGCGGTCGAGCGCCTGAGCGCCGCGGCCGCCTCGGCGGACCGGATGCGCATGCGGCCCTGGGCCGCGGAGATCCGCAGCCGGCTCGCGTCCGTGCTGGCCGCCCGGGACGCCCCAGGTGACGCGGAACGAGCGGCAGCGCTGACCGGCGCGGTCCGTGCGGAGGCCGCGGAGCTGGACATGCCGCACCTCGCTTCCCGGCCGCCGGTACGGGTTTCGCTGCCGGACAACGAGTTCCGCCGGACCGACGAGGTGTGGACGCTGCGGTTCGCCGGCCGCGAAGTCCGGGTGCCGGACGCAAAGGGCTTGCGGGACCTGCACATCCTGCTGAGCAGCCCGGGTTCCGAGGTTCCCGCGGTGCGCCTGCTCGCGCCGGAGGGCGGTGAACCGGTGGTCGCGGCCCGGAGCCTCGGCGGTGATCCCGTCCTCGACGAGACGGCGAAGGCCGCGTACCGCCGCCGTCTCGATCACCTGGACACGGCGATCGACCAGGCCGCAGACCGCGGCGACGACACCCGGGCGGCGACCCTGGACCGCGAGCGTGAGGCGCTGTTGCAGGAGCTGCGGACGGCCGCCGGCCTGGGCGGCCGAACCCGGCGCCTCGGTGACGAGGCAGAGCGGGCTCGGAAGGCCGTGACGGGCCGCATCCGCGACACACTCCGCAAGCTGACGGACTCGCACCCGGAACTGGCCGAGCACCTCAACGAGAGGGTGACGACCGGTTCGTCGTGCCGCTACGCCCCGGACCCGGAGACCCACTGGCAGTTGTAACAACCGCGCCCGGCGGGCGACCCCGTCGCCATGACTCCCCGGCGGCTGGCCGTCGAGCAGCACGGGATCGACATCCGGGCCGGCTGGTGGCGCGAGACGCTCGACCGGCTGGAGCCGCCGGGTGAACGCCCCGCCGGTCCGACGTTGACCCGCGCCGAGGTGTGGGCGCCGACCGACGACGTGTTCACGCTGCTGTGGCGGACGCTGGCGAGGCCGTCCTGACCGAGGCGGCGGAGGCGTCACGGGGTGGACCCGGTGCGCGCCGTCACACTCCTGCGACCGGGCCGCCACAACAGGTTCCGGTCCTTCGGCCCGTCATTCTTCACGAAGTTCCTGTACTTCGCCGGCGGCGGCGCGCCGGAGCACCGGTACCTCATCCCCGACCGGGTGGTCGCGACCGCGTTGCGCGACCACTGCGGATGGACTGCGCCCTGCTCGCCCGCTGGGCCGGGGCCGCCGGATGCGCCGCCGACGAACTGGAGCTCACCCTCTTCTCCGGCAATCACTTGCGGTTGTAGAGCCGCATGGTCAGCGTGCCGAACACCGCCACCAGCAGCGCCGACGCGCCGAGCGTGATCAGCACCGCCGGGATGTCCCACGTGCCCGCCATCATCGACCGCACGCCCGTCACCAGGTGCGAGATCGGGTTGATGTCGACGAACACCCGCAGCCAGCCGGGCATCGTCGTGGGGCTGACGTAGATGTTGGACAGGAACGTCAGCGGGAAGATCACCATCATGCTGACGCCCATGACCGACTTCTCCGAGCGCAGCATCAGCCCGAACATCGTCCACACCCACGAGAACGCGAACGAGAACACCATCAGCAGCGCCACCCCGGCGGCCACGCCCAGGAACCCGCCGCCGGGCCGGAACCCGAGCACCAGACCCACCAGCATGATCACCACGGACGCGATCAGATAACGCAGCACGTCGCCGAGCAGGTAGCCGACCATCGCCGACGGGCGCCAGATCGGCAACGTGCGGAAGCGGTCGAAGACGCCCTTCTCGATGTCGGTGTTCACCGCGAGGCCGGTGTACATCGTGATCATCACGACGCTGCTGGCGAGGATGCCGGGCAGGAAGAACTGCAGGTACTCCCCCGGCGAACCGGCCAGCGCGCCACCGAAGAGGTAGGTGAACATCAGCGTCATCATGATCGGGAACGCGGTGACGTCGAACAGCTGCTCGGGCACGTGCTTGATCTTCAGCACCGCCCGCCAGCCGAAGGTGAACGACGTCGAGAGCGCGCCCGGCCGCGGTGGCCGGTGGGTGGCGACGAGCACCGCGGCCAGGTCTTCGGCCTTCGGTGCGGCGAGTTCGGTCTCCTTGACTGCGGTGGCGCTCACGCTGCTTCCTCTCCGCTCGCGGTGTGGTCGGTCAGGGCCAGGAACACCTCGTCGAGGCTGGGCTGGCCGAGTGAGAACGTGTCGACGGTGATCCCGGCGGCGGCCAGTTCGGCCAGCGCGCGGGCGGACTGCTCCGCGGCGGCCGCGTCGCCGGCCGCCGCGGTGAGCCGCGCGGTGAGCGCGACCGGGTCCGGCTCGTGCTGGACGGCCGCGTCGAGCACCCGGGTGAGCACCTGCTCGGCGGCCTCGCGCTGGGCGGCGTCGCGCAGCCGAAGGTGGATCGCGCCCGCGCCGACCGAGGCCTTCAGCTCCCCCTTCGTGCCTTCGGCGATCACGCGGCCGTGGTCGATCACCGCGATCCGCGACGCCAGCTGGTCGGCTTCGTCGAGGTACTGCGTGGTGAGCAGCACGGTGGTGCCCTGCGCGACGATCGCGCGCACGATGTCCCACACCTGGTTGCGGCTGCGCGGATCGAGCCCGGTGGTGGGCTCGTCGAGGAACAGCAGGTCCGGGGTGTGGAGGATGCTCGCGGCGATGTCGATTCGCCGCCGCATCCCGCCGGAGTAGTGCTTGACCTGCTTGGCCGCGGCTTCGGTGAGGCCGAACGCGGCGAGCAGCTGCGCGGCCCGGTCGCGCGCCGCCGGCCGGGTGTGGCCGATCAGGCGGCACAGCAGCACCAGGTTTTCGGTGCCGGTCAGGTCTTCGTCCACCGACGCGTACTGGCCGGTGAGGCTGACCCGGCTGCGGACGGCGTCGGCCTCCCGGACGACGTCGTGGCCGAACACCCTGGCCTCGCCGCCGTCCGGGCGGGCCAGGGTGGCGAGCATCCGGACGACGGTGGTCTTGCCGGCGCCATTGGGTCCGAGGAGGCCGTAGACGGTGCCGGCCGGCACCACGAGGTCGACGCCGTCGACCGCGCGGGTGTCGCCGAAAACCTTGGCCAGGCCGGTGGTTTCGATCGCGGGTGAGTTCATCTGCGGTCCTTTCACGCGCAGTAGGGGCGCACCCGGCGGGCGTCGCGCAGCGCGAGGCCCCACCAGGTGAGTTCGTCGAGCAGGGCGGTCACGTGGTCGTCGTCGAACGCCGGGGCGAGCAGGTCGAGGGCGACCGCGTCGCGCATCGTCACGGTGTGCAGCTCCAGGAAGACCTCCCGCAGCTGGTCGACGGCGTGGCGGCCGCGGGCGCGGTAGCCGTAGGAGACGAAGCCGACCGGTTTCGCGTGCCATTCGTCGTAGGCGAAGTCGATCGCCTGCTTGAGCGGCCCGGGGAAGCTGCGGTTGTATTCGGGGGTGACGACGACGTACGCCTCCGCCCGGGCGATGCGCTCCCGGAACCGGTTCAGCGCCGGGGTCGGCTCCGCCGGGTAAGCCGCCGGGAGGTCCGCGTCGGCGAGGTCGAGGGGGTCGAGGTCGAGCCCCGCGCGCCGGGCGGCCGCGGCCGTGAACCACCGGCCGACGCGCCCGCCGGCCCGGCCTTCGCGGGTGCTGCCGATGAGCACCGTCACCCGCAACGCGTCGTCCATGCCGTCCTCCTCTCGCTTCACTGGCAGGGCGCGAGACCCGCCGCCAGATCGGATCTGGCTGAAACGTTTCACCGCGCGTGATACGCTCACGCCTTCTCTGCGAGGGGGTGCGGTGGTCGGCATCAAGGACGTCGCCAAGCGGGCCGGCGTCTCGATCGGCACGGTGTCCAATGTGGTCAACCGGCCGCACGTGGTCGCGGTGGCCACCCGGAACCGGGTGCTGTCGGTGATCGAAGAGCTCGGCTACGTCCGCGACGAGTCGGCGCGCCAGCTGCGCGCCGGCCGCAGCCGGATCATGGGCCTGCTCGTGCTGGACCTCGGCAACCCGTTCTTCGTCGACGTCGCCCGGGGCGCCGAGCAGGCCGCGCACGCCGAGGGCCTCAACGTCATCACGGCGAACAGCAGCCAGCGGTCCGACCTCGAAGCGTCGTACCTGGCGATGTTCGCCGAGCAGCGGGTCCGCGGCGTGCTGCTGAGCCCGGTCGCGACGTCCGGCGAAGCCCTGCGCGCGTTCCGCCGCAGCGGGACGCCGTACGTGTTCGTCGACCGCAAGGCACCGGCGTCGGAGGCGAGCTCGGTCGCGGTGGACGACATCGCGGGCGGCGGCCTCGCGGCCCGCCACCTCCTCGAGACCGGCCACCGGCGCATCGCGTTCGTCAACGGCCCCGCGATCCTCGCCCAGTGCCGCGACCGCGAGCAGGGCGTCCGCGCGGCGCTGGAAGGTTCGGGGGCGGAGCTGACGGTGCTGGAGGCGATCGGCCTCGACGTCTCCTCGGGCCGCGACGCGGGTGCCCGCCTGCTGGGCACGAGCCCCCGCCCGACGGCGGTGTTCTGCGCGAACGACCTGCTGGCCCTGGGAGTGCTGCAGGCCATGGTGGGCGCGGGCGTCCGCATCCCGGAGGAGATGGCGATCGTGGGCTACGACGACATCGAGTTCGCCGGCGCGGCGGCGGTCCCCCTGACCTCGGTCCGCCAGCCGGCGAAGCGCCTCGGCCGCACGGCGGCGGAGCTGCTGCTGGCGGAGACGGCGGACACGACGGTGGAGCACCAGGCGGTGGTGTTCACGCCGGAGCTGGTCGTGCGGGAGTCGACCCGGGTGCGTCGCTGAGCGTGACCGGCACTTCCGGAAAATAGTTTGGCTTGCTTACGACTTTTCGGCACACTGCCGATCATGGGGCTTCGCGCGTGACGAACAGGTGGGTGCGGCTGCAGGCCGTCGCGGTGTCCGGTTCCTCCGCCGAAGGGCTGATGCTCGCCGCGCTGCCCTTGCTGGCCGTTTCCCTCACCACCGATCCGCGGGAGATCTCGCTCGTCGGCATCGCCGGGCAGGCGCCGTGGCTGCTGCTGTCGCTCTTCGCCGGGGTGCTCATCGACCGCGTGCGGCGGACCGCCGTGCTCGCTTGGGCCTACGCCGTTCAGGTCGGGGCCGCGCTCGTGCTCGCCGCGGTCGCGTCGGCCGGGCTCCTCAGCCTGCCCGTGCTGCTCGTCGTCGCCTTCATCGTCACCTCCGCGCAGGTGCTCGGGGACGGCGCCAGCGGGGCGCTCGTACCCGAGCTCGTCGAACCGGACCGGCTCGCCCACGCCAACGCGCGCCTCACCGTGATCGACCGGGGTGTCGTGCAGTTCGTCGTGCCGCCGCTGACCGGGTTCCTGATCGCCGTCAGTGCCGGGGCGCCCGCGTGGCTGGCGGCCGGCTGCGCGCTGGCCGCGCTCCTCATGGCGCGGCGCATCCCGTCCGAGTCGAGGACCATCGCGCGCACCCATCCGCTGCGGGACCTGTCGGCCGGGCTCACGCACCTGGTGCGGACGCCGCTGCTGCGGTCGATCACGATCAACGTCGCGCTCGGCTCGTTCGCCGCCAGCGCCGGCAACTCGATGATGGTGCTCTACGCGACGCAGGTGCTGCACGTCGGTTCGGTCGGCTACGGCCTGCTGCTCGCCTGCCTGGCGATCGGCTGGGTGGCGTCGTCGTTCGTCGTGCAGAAGATCGTCGACCGGCTCGGGTACTCGTGGTCGATGCGGTGGGCGCAGAGCCTCGGCGCGGTCGCACCGCTGCTGCTGGCCGTGCTGCCGCCGTGGCCGCCCCTGATCGGCGTGGTGCTGGTCTTCCTGACCTCGACGGTGCTGGTCTGGAACGTCTGCTCGCAGTCCAGCCGCCAGCGCTTCACCCCGGCGCCGCTGCTCGGCCGGGTGCTGACCAGCCACCGCGCGCTCGCCTGGGGCCTGACCCCGCTGGGCGCGCTGACCGGCGGCCTGGTCGCGGCCCACTGGAGCCTGCGGGGCGTCTGGCTGGTGGTGGCGGCGATCCAGGCCGTCAGCGCGGTGCTGGTGTGGTTCCAGCTCTCCCCGGAAGCCTTCCGCCGCACCGAACTCGCGACGGCCGAAGCCTGACCGTGCGCAGCGCGGCAACCTACCGGATCTTCGGCGCACCGGGGCTGACCGCCGCCGAGGTCACCCGCCGGCTCGGCGTCCGCCCGACGACCGCGGCGGAAGCGGGAACACCGCTGGGCCGCCGGACGAGCGCGGTCCGCGCGGAATCCCTGTGGTGCCTCTCGACGTCCGCGGCCGACACCGAACCGGCTGCGCACCTCGGGCAGCTGCTGGACGTCCTCGAGCCGCGCCGGGCCGAGCTGTGGGAGCTGGCCGAGGCCGGCTACCGGGCCGATTGGTTCTGCCTGGTCGCGTCCCACGCCGCCGAGCACGCGGTCGAACTGGATCGCGGGTTGCTCACGCGGCTCCTCTCGCTACCCGGTGAACTGCTGCTCGACGTCTGCGGCGACGAGACGGCTTGATGCCGGGTGGCGCGCCGGGTCGGGGCACCGGCGCACCACCCGGACGGCTACCCGCCCAGCGCCAGCGCCACCGCGCCCAGCAGCGCCGCGTCCTGGTCGAACCTCGCCGACACCAGCTCCGGCGGGAACGGCACCGCGTGGGCCAGCCGGTCCGCCAACGCCGGCAGCAGCACGTCGGCCGACCGCACCAGCCCGCCGCCGACCGCGATGCGGTGCGGGTCCAGCATGATCGCCAGGTTGGCCACGTGCATCGACAGCTCGTCGAGCGCGGCCGTCACCAGTTCCTTGGCCTCGACGTTCTCCTTGGCCAGGGCGAACAGTTCGCCCGCGGTGACCGGGCGGCCGAGCAGACTGCTCGCCCGGCCGCCCAGCCCACGCCCACCGACGGCTTCTTCGAGCGGCGCCGCTCCGCTTGCGAAGCCCTCGGTGTCCTGCGGCGAGAGCAGGTTGTACCCGATCTCGCCCGCAGCTCCGTTGGCGCCGGTCAGCAACCGGCCGCCGACCAGCACCGCCGCCGCGATGCCGGTGCCCAGGGAGAGGAACACCGCCGGGTCGGCCCCGGCCAGTGCGCCCCACCGCCATTCCGCCAGCGCGGCCGCCTTCGCGTCGGTCCCGACCGAGATCGGCACGGCCGGGAACTCGGCCGCCACCAGCTCGGCCAGGTGCAGCTCCTCCCAGCCCGGCACGTTCGGCGCGAGCAGGATCCGGTCCGGCAGCACGATCCCCGGGCTGACGACACCGATCGCGGTGGGGGTGACGCCCTCGTCCGCCAGGAGCGCATGCGCCCCGGCGAGCGCCCGCACCACCACCTGCTCGGCCCCCGCCTGCGCGTCGGTGTCCAGCCGGCGCGTGGCCAGCAGGTTCCCGTCGCGGTCGGCGAGCCCCAGCGCCACTTTCGTGCCGCCGAAGTCGATGCCGAGAATCAATTCCCGTGTCACTCCCTGGTCCCCTCGATCTGCGGCGCCACCGCCGCGTCCCCGTGGTGGCCGTGCCCGCCGGCCGCCTTCACCACGATCCGGCCCGTGTTGAACCCGTCGACGCTGATCACCGGCGTCGCGCCCCGCAGGTCGGACGCCTTGTACGTGGCGGTCAGCGTCTGCGACTGGCCCGGCCACAGCGTGATGTCGTTGTCGTCCCAGGTCGCGTTCGCGAGCTGGTTGTCGCCCGGTCCCTCGTGCCCGTCCGGCGTGCCGCGGCGGACGTCGGCCCGCAGGAAGAACGCCGCCCCCGGCGTCTTCGCCGTGTTGGTCACGGTCACCGTGGTGGTGACGTTCCCGCCACCGCTCGAGCGCGTCGAAGCCACCGCGCCGACCTGCGACTTCGGCAGGTTCTGCAGCGCCTGCAGGTTGCTGTACTGCGACAGCGTCGCCTGCGGGTTGCCCAGCGTCTTGCCCCAGTCGACGACGTCCTTCTGCGTCGAGAGCCAGTAGACGTTGCGGTCGACGACCTTCCCGCCCTGCTTCACCTGCAGCTCGACGAAGTAGACCTGCGCGGCCGCCGGCGCCTTCGTCTCGGCCGGCACCTTCGGCTTCAGGACCCCGGTCTTCACGCCCTGCGAACCCAGCGAGAGCCCGGACGCCGTCTGGTCGTCCAGCACCTTGCCCGCGGTGTCGAGGACGCGGGCCTGCACCGAAAGCCCGGACTGCGTGCCCGCGCCGAGGTTGTCCAGGGTCACGGAACCGTTGTCGTAGCCGTAGATCGCGTGCAGCGGCTTGTTCGCCTTCTTCGCGCCGAAGAACGCGCCCGCCTGGTCGCCGTCGTCGTTGTAGAGCGACCACAGCAGCGTCGGCCAGCCCTTGTTCAGCTGCCAGTAGACGACCCCGGTGGACGGGTTGTCCTTGTCCGTCGAGTGGTGCAGGAACGCCTCGAACTGCGAGCGGGTGTTCTCGTAGTTCGCGATGTTCGCGAGGTCCACATAGGACTTGAGCGAGTTCCACTTCCCGTACCGCTGGGTGATCGACTGGTCCAGCGTGTACAGCGTGCCGAACTTGTAGCCGCCGTGGCCGGGCTCGAAGTTGGCGTGGTACTGGTTGTACGCCGGGTCCTGCCACAGCTTCGCCTGCTCGGCGGGCGACAGGAACCGCTTGATCGAGTCGAGCGTCGGCACGGTGTGCCCGGCGCTCTGCTCGCTCGCGAAGCCCCACGAACCACCGACGTTGGTGCGACTGGAGTCGTCCGCGTCGAAGTGCGAGGTGTCGTACCAGTAGGACGGCGGGACCCAGTCGTACGGGCCTTCCTTCTCCCCCGACTGCCCGAGCGCCGGCGTGCTCTTGTACTCCGCCGAGGCGATCACCGGCACCTGGAAGTCGGCTTCCTTGAACGCCTTCAGCGTCTCGGACTCCTGGCGCGGCACCGGCTCGTTGTCGCTCCAGCCGTAGTTGAAGACGCTCGGGTGGTTCCGCTCCATCTGCGCGATCGTGTACGCCGAGTCGTGCATGATCCGGTAGTCGCGCTCGGTCAGCGTCGAGGCGTCCTCGGGCTGCCAGGCGTCACAGCACAGGAATCCGCCGATCACGAGCAGCCCGGCGCGGTCGGCCTGGTCGTAGAAGTCCTGCGGCATGTCGTGGCCCTCGAGGCGGACGCCGGAGAGGCCCATGTTCTTGATCAGCGCGATCTGGTGCGCGGTGTCGGCCTGGTCGTAGCGCAGGAACAGGTCCGGCGCGAAGCCGCCGCCGCGGAACACGAAGTCCTTGCCGTTGATGGTGAACTGCCGCGCGCCCTCGGGCAGCGGCGCGGACTTCCCGACCAGGCGCGAGGTGACCGTGCGGATGCCGAAGGTGCTCTTCGACGACGTCGACAGCACGCCGTCCTGCGAGACCGCGGTGGTCAGCGTGTACAGCGGCTGGTCGCCCATCGAGTAGGGCCACCAGACGCGCGGCTTGCTGATCTTCACCGGGGCGAACGTCACCGTCCGCTTGGTGTTCGCCGGGATCGTCACGCGCTGGTGGACGACGACCGGCGCACCCGAAGGCGGGTTCACCGTGGCCGCGACGTCGCCGGTCTGCGCGGCGCCCGCGTTATTGGTGACGTCAACCTTGACCGTGAGCGAAGAGCTGGACAGGTCAGGCGCGTTGTCCTGCACGACGTGCGCGTTGTCGCCGGTGAGCGCGTCGGACACCTGCAGCGTCGGCGGGAACTGGATGCCGGTGTTGTTGTCCGGCGGGATCTGGCCCCAGTCGACCTGGTCGAGGGTGTACATCTTCAGCGGGTCGTTGGGGTAGACCTTGATCGCCAGGGTGTTCTTGCCCGGCTTCACCAGCTTCGAGACGTCGAACGTGTGCCCGGCGAACGCGCCGCTCACGACGTCCTTCGTGGCGACGAGCTTGCCGTTCACCCAGACGTCGCCCTCGCCGACGATGCCCGGGATGGTCAGCTTCGCGTGCTGGCCGTTCCTGAAGTCCGGGGTGAAGTCGGTGCGGTACCACCACGGGTCCGAGAACGGCTTCGTGACCACAGGCCCGAGCTTGTCGACGTACCCGAAGCACTTGCGCATGTTGTCGGAGTAGAAGACGTCCGGGCACTTTCCGTTCTGCACCAGGGCGTTGATCTCGGTGCCCGGCGCGCCCGCGTCGTCCGGCTTGACGGGCAGCCAGCCGCGCGTGCCGTAGCCGGGCGTCGAGACCTTGTCGCCGCCGTCCTTGACGTTCGCGGTAGTGAGGACCTGCCAGCCTTGCAGGCCGATCGTGCTGAGGCCGTGCGGTTTCGCCGCTTCGGTGTGGACGTCCTGCGCCGAGGCCGGCGCGGCGACGCTCAGCACCCCCGGCACCAGGAGCAGCGCGGCCAGCGCCGCGAGCTTCTTCGTCATGCCTGAGCCCCTTCGGTTTCGGTGTCGGCGAAGGCTTCCTTGATCTCCTTCGGCCCGAACGGCCAGGTGTTCTCGGTTTTGGCGTAGACCAGGTACGCGATCGCGCCGACGGCGATCCAGCCCAGCGAGAGCCCGATCGAGAGCCAGGTCGCCGAGACGTAGATGTAGACCCAGCCGACCAGCGCGACGATCGTCGGCACCGGGTAGAGCCACTGCCGGTACGGCCGCTTCAGGTTCGGCTGGCGGCGGCGCAGCGTCACGATCGCCGCGACCTGGGCCAGCGACTGGATGATCACCAGGGTGGCGACGGCGGCGTTGATGACGTCGGTCAGCGTGAACAGCGAGCCGATGATGGTGATCGCGCCCATGGTGAGCACGCCGGCGGTCGGCAGGTTCAGCTTCGGGTGCAGCTTGCCGAACATCGACAGGAACACCTTGTCCCGCGCGGCTTCGAACGGCACGCGCGAGCCGCCGAGCAGGCCGGCGAACACCGAGCCGACGGCCGCGACGACGATGAAGACGGTGACGATCTTCGCCGTGACGGTGCCCCACGCCTGCTCGAGCACGGTCGAGGCGACCGAGGTGGCGGTCTTCAGCTCCTCCAGCGGGACCGAGCCGAGCACGCCGACCTGCAGCAGGAAGTAGAGGCTCATGATGCCGACGATCGAGAAGAGGATCGAGCGCGGGAGCGTCCGGCCGGGGTTGCGGACCTCGCCGCCGAGGTAGGCCGTCGTGTTGTAGCCGAGGTAGTCGTAGATCGCGATGATCAGGCCGGCGCCGAGGCCGCCCCAGAACGTGCCCTCGCCGGCCGAGCTGAACGCGCCCGGGGTGAAGGCGAACGCCTGCGCGCCGCTGAAGTGCGTGAACGCGGCGACGACGGTGGTGAGCACCGCGATCAGCATGACCACGAACAGCACGGTCGTGAGCTTGCCGATCTGGCCGATCTTGCGGAACAGCGCGGCGACGATGACGAGCGTGATGCCGACGCCGATGATCTTGCCCAGCGGCGTGGTGCCCGCGTCGTCGGTGACGCCGGGGATCAGGTAGCCGAGGTACTGGACGAGGCCGATGATGCCGGTCGACATGATCAGCGGGATGAACAGCACCGCGCTCCAGACGAACAGGAACGGCATCAGCCGCCCGGTCCGGTACTGGAAGGCTTCGCGCAGGTAGAGGTAGGTGCCGCCGGCGCCCGGCATCGCGGCGCCGAGCTCGGCCCAGATGAGCCCGTCGGCCAGCGCGACGATCGCCCCGATGATCCAGCCGAACATCGCCTGCGGGCCGCCCATGGTGGCGACCATGGCCGGGATCGTGACGAACGGGCCGATACCGCACATCTGGGTCATGTTGATCGCGGTGGCCTGCATCGGGCCGATCCTGCGCTCGAGGGCGGGTTGCGGCTCCCCTGAGCGAGTGGGTGAACTCACGACGTGCCTCCGTCTAGTAGTTAGTAAAGTTTCTTAACATAGAACGTGCGGAGTCGAAAGAGTTCCGTGGATAAACTTGCGGCAACGCGGATCGGAGATGGGGACGTCGTGGGGCGAATCGGGCCGCGGGTGGGAACTCCGGCGAGCATGCGGGCGCTGAACCGGCGCTTGGTGCTGGAGCGGCTGCGCGGGCAGGGCGAAGCGACGCGACCGCAGATCGCGGCCGCGACAGGACTGTCGAAACCCACGGTCGGACAGGCGCTCCTCGATCTTGAGCAGCACGGATTGGTCCGGACCACTGGGCGCAGCGTGGCCGGCCCGGGCCGCGCGGCGGTCGTCTACCGGGCGGCACCGGACGCGGGGCACGTCGTCGGCGTCGACATCGGACGGCGGGCGATCCGGATCGCCGTGGCCGACCTGGAAGGCAGCATCGTCGCGCGGCTCGACGAGCCCAACCGGTGCCGCTCCGCGAGCGCTTTGGTGCGCACCGTAAGCGAATCCGTCGAACGGGCGGTGACCTCGGCCGGGCTGGCCCCGCACGACGTCGTCTCGACGGTGGTCGGCACGCCGGGCGTCCCCGACCCGGCGAGCGGAACGGTCCACCGCGCGCCGAACCTGCCGGGCTGGGAGCGGCGCGGGCTGCTGCCCGAACTGGTCGCGGCACTGGCCGGCGCGGGCTCGGACGTCGTGGTCGAGAACGACGCGAACCTCTGCGCGGTGGGCGAGCACGCGCTCGGGGCCGCGCTGGGGGTCGACGTCCTGGCGTGCCTCACGGTCGGCACGGGAATCGGCATGGGATTGCTGGTCGATGGCCGCCTGTTCCGGGGAGCCCACGGCGCGGCGGGCGAGATCGCGGACTTGCCGTTCGGCCCCCTCCCGGCTTCACCCGGAGCGCGTCGCCCTGGCCCGACGGAGACGGCGGCGGCGGGCCAGGCGGTGGTCTCGGCGGCCCGTTCGCTGGGACTGGCGGTGCGGTCGGCGAAGGACGTGTTCCGGTTGGCGCGTGCCGGGGACTCTCGGGCGCTGCGGGTGGTCGCGGAGGAAGCGGAGAAGCTCGCGTACGTGGTCGCGGCGGTGACGGCGGTGCTCGACCCGCGGCTGATCGTGCTGGGTGGCGGCATCGGCGGGAACGCGGACTTGCTGGCTTCGCCGATGCGGGAGGCGCTGGCCGCGACGGTGCCGGTGGTACCGGAGATCGTGGCGGGACAGCTGGGCGAGGACGCGGTACTCGCGGGCGCCATCGCGACGGCACTGGGCACGGCCCGGGAGCTGGTGTTCGACCGGCGGGGCTTGCAGCGCGCGACCAGTGGGGCTTAGTCCGGGGTTGCGGCCGGGTGGGGCTCAGTCCGAGGGACCCCGAAGGGTCAGCACCACCCGCAGCACGTGCTCGACCGCCGTCGGGAACGGGGCTCCCCTCAGCTCTCCCCGCTCCGCCAAGTTCTCCGACGCGAACTCCAGCACCCGCTCCGGCCCGCCCCTCCGCACCACGAGCGCCGCCAGGTCCTCGAGGTCCAGGTCCGGGTGGTCCAGGCGCGTCAAGGCGAACTCGATCATCAGCTCCTCCGACGTCATGTCCACCTCCTCACTCCATCCTAAGCACTTCGAGCTAACACTTGATCGAACAGACTTCGAGCCCCGATGTGGTGACGTACACACGACATCCGGACACACACAGCAGGCACGATTGGGCCGTTCGGCGAAGATTTCGGGCGATCGTGTACGGAACGCGAATACCCGGTAACCCGGACGAGCCGGTCAGTCATGATGTTGGACCCACCCGACGGCGGATCGGAGGCGACATGGCCCTGCACCGGCAACCCACGCGAACCAGGATCCGGCGCCCGCGCCACGCCCTCCCCGCCCGCTGGTGGCCGCCGGTCCTGGTGGCCGCCTCGGTCGCCGCCGTGGTTCCCGGCGACACCGTCGGGGGCCTGCTCGTGGGCACGAGCGTCCTCGTGACCTTGACCGCGCTCGCCGCGGCGCGGCGGGTGCTGGGCCACGCCGCCGTGCACGTCAACCTGATCCTCGCGCAGGAACTGGCCGGGACGCGCCTCGACGACTGATCTCGCGCTTCGCCGGCACTGTGACCTGGTTTACGTCGCTTACTGTACCGTCCAGACGGTATAGTAAGTCCCATGACCGCCATCCTGCCGACCCCGGGCCCCGTCCTGAGCCACCGCCGCCGCTGGGCCGCGCTGGGCGTGCTGGTCGGCGCGGTGCTGCTGCTCGCCGTCGACGGCACCGTGCTGTACCTCGCCGTGCCCTCGCTGACCCGCGAGCTCGCGCCGACCGCGACCGAGATCCTCTGGATCGGCGACGTCTACTCCCTCGCCCTGGCCGGCCTGCTGGTCACCGCCGGGAACCTCGCCGACCGCTTCGGCCGCAAGCGAGTCCTGCTCATCGGCACGGCCGCGTTCGGGCTGGCGTCCGCACTCGCCGCCTTCTCCCCCACCGCGGGCGTGCTCGTCGTGGCCCGCCTGCTGCTCGGGGTCGCGGGCGCGACGATCATGCCGTCGACGCTCTCGATCATCCGCACCCTGTTCGCCGACCCGCGCGAGCGCACCCGCGCCATCGCGATCTGGTCGGCCGGGTCCGGCGGCGGCATCGCGCTCGGCCCGCTCGTCGGCGGGGTGCTGCTGGAGCACTACTGGTGGGGCTCGGTGTTCCTGATCAACGTGCCGATCGTCATCGGCTTCCTGATCGCGGGCGCCCTGCTGCTGCCGGAGTCGCGCGATCCGCACCCCGGCCGCTTCGACCTGCTCTCGGCCGGGCTGTCGATGGCCGCGATCGTCCCGCTGGTCTACGCGGTCAAGCACGCCGTCAGCTCGGGGATCGACGCGCAGGTGGGTGTCACGGCCGCCGCCGGAGCCGTGTCCGGCATCCTGTTCGTGCGCCGTCAGCGACGGGCGGCGAACCCGCTGATCGACGTCACGCTGTTCCGCAACGCGGCGTTCAGCGGCGCCGTCCTCGCCAGCTTCGTCGCGGTGTTCGCGTTGATGGGCCTGCTGTTCTTCTTCTCCCAGTACCTGCAGCTCGTCCGTGGCTTCTCGCCGCTGCAAGCCGGGTTCGCGGAGATGCCGGCGACGCTGGCCTCGATCGTCGTCGTGGCCGCGGTCGGGGTGGTCGTCGCCCGGCTCGGCCGGGGCCGCGCCGTCGCGGTGGCTCTCGCCGTCGCCGCGCTGGGGCTCGCGCTGGTCGCGGTGGCCGAACGGGCGCCGCAGTACTGGTGGCTGGGCCTGACGCTGGTGCCGGTCGGGCTCGGCGTCGGTCTCGCGCTGACGCTCACCGTCGACTCGGTGCTGTCCGCCGTCCCGCGGGACAAAGCCGGCTCGGCGTCGGCGATCTCGGAGACGGCGTACGAACTCGGTGCGGCACTGGGCATCGCGATCCTCGGCTCGCTGGTCACCGTCGTCTACCGGGCGAACTTGCCGGCCGCGGCGCCCGGCGAGGTGCGCGACTCCCTCGCCGCCGCGGTGAACGTGCTCGACCCGGCGTCCGACCTCGCCCGCACCGCACGAGAAGCGTTCACCGGCGCGATGCAGGTGACGTCGCTCGCGGCGGCGGCCGTCACCGCCGTCGCCGCGGTGATCGCCTGGCGTACGATTCCGTCCGGAAAGGACTGAGCATGCCTCGCAAAGCCGGGCGCGGCCCGGAGGAAACGCGCCGGGCCCTGCTCGACGCGGCCGGGACCGTCATCCGCACCCGGGGGATCTCCGCGTCGCTCGACGACATCGCGAAGGCGGCCGGCGTGTCGAAAGGCGGGCTGCTGTACCACTTTCCCGCCAAGGACGCGCTGGTCCGCGCGCTCGCCCAGGACATCCTGGACACCTACCGCGCCGAGGTGCGAGCGGCACTGGACCCCGAAGACACGGCACCGGGGCGGCTGACCCGCGCGTACGTCCGCGCGTCGCTGGACACGTCCTACAACGAGATCGCGATCCGCGAGAACATCGCCTTGGTCGCCCAGCTGATCTCGATCCCCAAGATCGCCGAGCTCGCCCGCGCGGACGCCGAGCAGTGGAACGAGGAGCTGCGCGCCGACGGCCTCCCCGACCACGTGGTAACCCTGGTCATCGCGGCGGCCGACGGCGCCAGCACGGCGCCGCTGTGGGGGGTCGGCATCGAGGTGGCCGCCGCGCGGAGACTGGAACAGCAGCTCATCGACCTCACGCTGGACGCCTGACTCAGACGACGAGTCCCGCCAGCAGCACGTCGATCGCCTTGACCTGGGTGTCCGGGTCGCCGGCGGTCAACGTCATGCGCACGAACCGGGCGATGTCGTCGACCGTGATCCCGGCCCGCAGGCCCCCGGCGTCGCGCAGGCGGGTGGTGGCCGGCCCGACGACCGCGGCGATCAGGCCTTGGGCGTGGGCGTCGGACCGCGGGCCGGCGGCGGCGAGCCGGGCGAACGTCGCCATGTCGCGCTCGGTCAGGTCGCAGCCGCGGGTGAACACCGCCCGGAACGCGGCGCGCGGGTCGGCGTCGTCCGCCAGACGTTCCGCGTTTTCCCGCACCGAGGCGATCAGGTCGTCGAGCACCGCCTCGATCAGGTCGTCCTTCCCGGGGAAGTGCCGATACAGCGTCGTCGGGCCGACCCCGGCCCGGCGCGCGATCTCCTCCAGGCTGGCCTCGGAACCGTGCTCACCGAAGGCGTCCCGGGCGGCCGACACCAGCCGCTGCCGGTTCCGCAGCTGGTCCTTGCGCATGTGATCCACCCCTCCGAATGAAACGGTAGCGACACTACCGTTTTAGGGATACGCTGAAACGGCAGTGCCACTACCATATATCTCCGGAGGTCCGGCCATGACCGCGCTGGAGCAGCTGAACCGGAGCCACCACGTGCTCCTCACCACCTACCGCCGGGACGGCCGCCCGGTCCCGACGGTGCTCGGCGTCGCCGTAGACGAACTCGGACAGGTCTGCATGCTGACCAAACCCGCCACCGGCAAGGTCAAGCGGATCCGCGCCGGTTCGCGCGTCACCGTGACCCCGTGCGACGGCCGCGGCCGGATCGCCGACGGCGCCACGGGCGTCGACGGCACCGCCCGGCTGCTCGACGACGCCGGGACCCGCCGGGTCCGCCGGCTGATGACCCGGAAGTACCTCACCGCCCGGCTGGTGTTGTGGACCGACGGCTTGCGGCCGCGGAACCGGCGCTGGGTCGGCATCTCGGTCACCCTCTGTACGGAGCAGCGCCCGTAGATCATCCACAAAGGACCGTCGCGACCGCGCTCGCGATGGGCGTCGCCGGTGTCCTGACCCCGGACCGGCAGGTGCGGCTGATGGGGTTCACCGGCTCCCGGACCGCGCGCCACCTGCTGACGGTCAGCTCGCTCGCCGCCGTGAACACCGGCCTGCTCAACCTGCTCGGCGCCGCGAAGGGGTGGCCGGGCTTCCCCGCGTTCACCGTCCGCGCCCGGCTCCTGATGGGTGGCGGCCTGGTCGCCCTCGCCGGCGCGGTGGTGACCGCGGCAGCGCTCGGCCGCGAGCGGAAGCGCGCCGCCTGGCGTTTGTCAACCCGCAGTTAGTGTTGGTAAATCACCACTCCGACCGCCCTACGGAAGTCGGCTCCGGTTCCGGCGAACAACCGGTAAATTTTCGACAGCGCGCGCAAATCCGGCAAATCCCCGTCCCCCACGAGGAGTCTTCCGATGTCGAGGAAGTTCGCCCTGGCCGGCGCTGTCGCGCTGGCCCTGGCCGTGACGCCGATCGCCGCGGGCACCGCGTCCGCCGCTCCGGCCGGCACCCAGCAGGAAGCCGCCGTCACCACGGTCTACTACAGCACTGCCAGCGCACCGTCGTTCCGCTCGGTGATCAACGCCGGTGCCGCCAACTGGAACCGCAGCGTGACCAACGTCAGACTGGTCGAACGCAGCTCCGGCGCCAGCCTGCGCTACACCGAGGGCAACGACCCCCGGGGCTCCTACGCCTCGACCAACGGGCACGGCAGCGGCACCATCTTCATCGACTACACCCAGGCCCGCCAGTACAACCCGACGCGGATCGCGGCGCACGAGACCGGGCACGCCCTCGGGCTGCCCGACCACTACTCGGGCCCGTGCTCCGAACTGATGTCCGGCGGCGGCCCCGGCACGTCCTGCACCAACGCGGTGCCGAACGCGGCCGAGCGCAGCCGGGTGAACTCGCTGTGGGCCAACGGTCTCGCGGCGACGAACCAGCAGCAGGTCTTCGAAACGATCTACGGCTTCTGATCCAGTCGCACAGCGCGCCGGTGGCCCCCGTGGTCACCGGCGCGTTTCACGTCCGGGACGGCTCCAGGCGCCGGTGGCGAACCGGCCGACCCTGACCGGGACGAAATCGGTGATCATCCCGATGGCGTGGCGCGCCCGCGTCAATACGGTCAAACCATGCGAAAAGCACTCGTCGCCGGGCTCACCGGCGTCCTCCTGACCACCACGGCCGCAGCCGCCGCGGCCACTCCGGCCCGGCTCGGCCTGCCCGCGCCGACCGGCCCGTACGCCGTCGGAACCACCGATCTGCACCTCGTCGACCACGCCCGGCAGGATCCGTGGGTCGCGGGCACCACGCGGGAGCTGATGGTGACCGTCCGGTACCCGGCGCGGCCGGGCAGCGGCCCGAAAGCGCCGTACCTGACGCCGGGTGCCGCGAAGGTCGTGTCCGAAGAGGACGCGGCGCAGCTCGGCATTTCCGCGGACCGCCTGGACTACACGTTTCCCACGCACGCCCGCACCGGTGCTCCCGCCGCCGGCGGACGGCGCCCCGTCGTGCTCTACTCCCCCAGCGCCAAGTACCCGCGTTCGGTCGGCACCGCGCAGCTGGAGCAGCTCACGAGCGAGGGCTACGTGACGGTGGCGATCGACCACACCCACGAGTCGGCGGCGGTGGAGTTCCCCGGCGGCCGCGTCGAACGGCGGGTGCTGCCCCCGGGCACCGACGGCAAGCTGCTGATCGCCACCCGGGTGGCCGACACCCGGTTCGTCCTCGACGAGCTGAAGTCCCTGAAACTCCCGGCGGGGCTGTCCCTCGACCTGACCCGCATCGGCATGTTCGGCCATTCCGCGGGCGGGTTCACCACCGGCGAGACGATGGTGTCGGACCCTCGCATCGAGGCGGGCGCGGACCTCGACGGCAGCATGGCCTACTCCCAGTCGGCCCGCGACTTCGGCCGCGTCGCGAACGAAGGGCTCGACCGGCCGTTCCTGCTGCTGAGCGCGGGCGACCACAGCGCGGCGTCCGACGGTTCGTGGCAGGAGTTCCTGAGCCACCAGCGCGGCCCGGTCCGCGAGTACCGCCTCCCGGACGGTGAGCACTTCAGCTACACCGACTACCAGGCGCTCCTCCCCCAGCTCGGCCTGGACCCGGCGGCGATCGCGCCGTTCATCGGCACCGTGGACGCCGGGCAGAGCGTCTGCACGCAGCGCACGCAGCTCGGCGCGTTCTTCGCGCAGTACCTCCGGTGACGGACCGGTTCGTGGCGGCCACCCGGCCGCCACGAACCGGGGACGTCAGGTGAGCTGGAGGTAGTCGAGCTCGGCGTAGCCGGTGCCGCCGGCGAAGTACGGCGCGCCCTTGGCCAGCCGGATCGTGTTGTAGCCCGCGTGCAGGGTGACGCTCGTCGAGACGGCCGAGCCGAACTGGCCCCAGCCGGCGGTCGGCGGGTAGCTGACCGTCGACCAGCCGCCGCCGTTGTAGGCCAGGCCCTGGGTCGACGTCGCTCCCGTGCCGTTCGCGTAGCCGATGGTCATCGTGTAGGCGCGGGCGCTCGGGACGTTCACCACGAAGTCGAGGTAGCTGTCGCTGCGCGGGTCACCGCTGTTGTCGATGCGGCCGACGTAACCGCCGTTGGACGCACTGCCGCTGGAGAGCCGCTGTGCGCGGAACACCGACGCGTTCTCCGCCTCGTACCGCTGCTGGTAGGCGGGCACACCGCTGGTCGGCTCGACGACCAGGTGGTACGCGCTCGTCGCCGACATGTTCGGCACGGGCACGGTGATCTGCCCGTTCGCGACGGTGTAGGTCGACATCGACAGCACGGTCGGCGCGGTCACCGCGGTGAACCGGCCCGACGACGGCGTCGACTCCAGCGTGACGCGGACCGTGCCGCTGAGCCCGGTCACCCGCACCGAGTTGGTGCCCGCCTCGTCGCCGAACACGACGTCGACGCGCTTGCGGGTGGTGTCGTAGGAGGCGAACCCGTCCAGGCCGGACTGCGCGGGCGGCGTGGTGCTCACCATCGAGCCCGCCATGTCGCCGTACCACTTGTACAGCCACCACGTCCCGGTCGGCTGGGTGGTGTTGACGACCAGGCCGTTCACCGTCCCGTACTCGTACCAGAACGCCCGGTCGGCGGCCGCCACCCCGGCGCGTTCCAGCTTCGAGACGTAGTTCGCGACGCGCCCGGGTACGTCGACCTCGTCGGTCCACGCGTATTCGTTGATGAAGATCTGCCGCGGGCTGATGCCGAGCGACGACTCCAGCGAGCGGTACGCCGCGACGTCGGCCGCGATCGCCCCGCTGCTGTGGTTCAGCTCGTGCCAGATCACGAGGTCGGGCACGGTGTTCGTGGTCTTCGCGTTCGTCAGGAACGCCCGCATCCGCGTGGCGTCCCAGCCCGCGTAGCCGGGCCCCGCGACCGGGGTGAGGGTGTCGCGGGTCCGGATCCGCTGGACCGTGCGCGTCCACCCGGAGGTGAAGTCGCCCGCCTTGGCGGTGTCCCAGGTCCAGTCAGGCTCGTTCCAGATCTCCCACGCGGCCACGTTGCTCACCGAAGTGGCGGCCAGCCGCTTCGAGACCATGGTGTCCACTTTGGCCAGCCAGTCGTCCCAGCTCACCCACTTGTAGGGGAAGTCCGGGTAGATGTCCGGCATCCGGATCACCTGCGCGGCGCCGGCGCGGTCCGCCTGCGGCGCGATCTTCAGCGCGTCCCCGCCGGCCGGCTGGCCGTTCGGCTTCTGCCCGACGTCCGGCGGCGGCTGCGTGAGGGTGTTCAGCTTGAGGGGCAACAGCGTCGAATCCGCCGGCCGGTTGTTCTCGGCCAGCGCGTAGAGGCCGCCGGCGGCGGCGTGCGTGACCGGCCGGAACGGCGCCGCGGCGTTCACCACGAGGGTGTGCCCGGCGGCTTGCGCCGGAACCACCACCGTGAGGGCGGTGAGAACGGCGACCGCGAGCGGGAGAGTGCGTCGTGACATCGGTACCTCGATCCTGACGGGGGACGGGGTCACTCCGTGGTGGCGACCGGGATCCAGACCCGCATCGGGCCGGGAGTCCGGTTGCCCCACAGGAAGTACGGGATCGCGGTCAGCTCGACCGGTTCGCCGGGAGCACTGGCGCCGGCGCCGTACAGCTCGTCCGACGCGGGCGCCTCGACGAAGCCCCGCGCGGTGAGGGTCACCGGCACGTCCGGCAGCTCCCCCTCGGCGAGCCGCGCCGCCGGGTCGATCCGCACGTCTTCCAGCGTGACGCCGTCGGGCAGGTCGGCCTGCTCCAAGCAGTACACGAGCGGCCCGCGCGTCACGGCGACGCAGCCGCGCACGGCGTCGATCCGCGGGTGGGGCCGCACGACGCGGGCGGGCATCGGCAGCTCCAGGGTCACCGTGGCGCCCGCGGACCAGTCGCGGCGCACCTCGGCGTAGCCGTCGCGGACGTCGGCGGGCGCGCCGTCGACCAGCGCGCCGGACGCCCAGGCCGGGACGCGCAGGGCCAGCATGAGCGCGGCGTCCGTCGTCACGGTCAGCTCGATCCGGCCGTCCCACGGGTATCCGGTGCGCGTGACGACGTGGACGTCGGCACCGTCCACAGTGGTCCGCAGCGAACCGGCGGCGTACAGGTGCACCTGGAGGCCGCCCTGGTCGGTGGTCGCCACGTACCCGGACAGCGACGCGACCAGCCGGGCGAGGTTGGGCGGGCAGCAGGCGCACGAGTACCACGGCAGCCGCCGCGACGGCGCGTCCTCGTGCGAGCCGTCGTGACCGGTGCGCAGGTGCAGCGGGTTGGAGTAGAAGAAGTGCGCGCCGTCGAGCGCGGTCGAGCCGGCGATCACGTTGTACAGCGCCCGTTCCATCTCGTCGGCGTACCGGCCCTCGCCGGTGGCCAGCAACAACCGCCAGTTGCCCTGGAAGCTCGCGATCGCCGCGCAGGTCTCGCCGTACGCGCGGTCGGGCGGCAGCTCGTACGGGTCGCCGAACGCCTCGTCGCGGTGCCGGGAGCCCTGGGCACCGGTCAGGTAGGTCTTCGCGCCGAACGCGTCGGCCCACAGGCGGCGGGCCGCGTCCAGCAGCTCCTCGTCGCGAGTCTCGACGGCGACGTCCACGACGCCGGCGAGCAGGTACAGCTGGCGCACGACGTGCCCGGCGACCTCGTCCGCCGCCCGTACCGGCACGTGGTCCTGCAGGTACCGCGGGCCGAACCGCTCACCGTTGGGCAGGCCGTGCCCGCGCAGGTCGAGGAACCGCCGTGCCATCTCCAGGTAGGGCCGGTGTCCGGTCACCCGGTAGAGCTCGACCAGCGCGGTCTCGATCTCCGGGTGTCCGTCGACGTCGTCCACGGTCGAAAACCGGTCCACGATCAGGTCCGCGAAGCGCCGGGCGACCGTGACGAGCTCCGAGCCCACCCCGGCCCGCGCGGCGGCGACGGCAGCCTGGATCAGGTGGCCCGCGCAGTACAGCTCGTGGCTCCAATGCAGCTCCCGCCACCGCAGCTCGGGCTTGTCGACGGCGAAGTACGAGTTCAGGTAGCCGTCCTCCCCCTGCGCCTTCGCCACCAGCGCGGCGGTGGTGTCGAGGAACGCGCGCAGCTCGGCGTCGTCCGGGGTCCGGCCGAGCTGCCAGGCGGCGGCTTCGAGGGTCTTGTAGACGTCGGAGTCGGCGAACCACATGTTCCGGTGGCCGCCGTCGACCTCGCCGGTGACGCGCCGGAGGTTGTCCAGGGCGCCCGCGGCGTCGAGCTTGCCGGCGCAGTGCGGCAAGGTCCGGGTCGCGTTGCGCTCCTGCCAGTCGCCGAGCGGGCTGCCCGGCGCGAAGGTGACGGCGCCGAGGAACAGCGGCCACAGGATGGACGTCGCGGCGGACGTGGGGTGGGCGGGGCCGAGGACGCGTTCGGTCATCGAGTGCTCCTGTCACAGCCTTGAATTTCTCAGCCCTTGAGGGCTCCCGAGGTGAAGCCGCGGACGTAGTACCGCTGCAGGACGAGGAAGACAGCCACGCACGGCAGGGCGGAGACCACCACTCCCGCTTGCAGGGCCCCGAAGTCGACCGAGCCGAGGCTGCCGGACTGGAGGTTGAACAGGGCGACCGGCAGCGTGAACTTCTCGCCGTCGGTGAGGAAGATCAGCGGCGCGACGAACTCGTTCCACGCGGCCAGGAAAGAAAACAGCGCGATGGTGACGACGCCCGGGAGGACCCCGCGCAGCAGCACCCGCCGCAGCGCGCCGCCGACCGAGCAGCCGTCGATCAGCGCCGCCTCCTCGAGCTCGATCGGCAGCGCTTCGAAGGAGTTGCGCATCATGAACAGCCCGAACGGCAGCTGGAGCACGGCCATCACCAGGCCCAGCCCGATCAGCGAGTTCTGCAGGCCGAGCCAGCCGAGCAGGATGTAGAGCGGCACCAGGATCGTCGTGTAGGGCACCATCAGGATGGCCAGCGTCACCAGGAACAGCACGTTGCGCCCGGGGAAGGCGAGCCGGGCCATGGCGTACCCGCCGAGCGTGGTCGTCACGACGGTGACGACCACCGCGACGAGCGCGACCACGGTTGTGTTGAGCAGGTAGGTGCCGAGGCCGGTGCCGTACTCGGCGAGCCGCCGGTAGTTGTCGGTCCCGGAGTCGCCGGCCTCCCGCCCGGTGAGGGACGAGTAGAGCGTCCACAGCAACGGTAGCAGGAACAACACGGCCAGCGCCGCGCTCGTGACGTACCGGCCCACGCCCCGGATCACCGGCCCTCCCGGCGGATCAGGCGCAGCTGGGCGACGTTGAGGACGACCAGCACGGCGAGCGTCGCGACCGACACCGCGGCGGCCCGGCCCAGGTCCTGCGACAGGAACGCTTCGCGGTAGATGTCGATGACGACCGTGGCGGTGTCGTGCCGGCCGCCGGTGAGGATGAAGAACTGGTCGAACGCCAGCAGCGAGCCGGTCAGCGACAGCACCGCCGCGAGCGCGAGCGTCGGGCGCAGCAGCGGGAGCGTCACCCGCCACAGGATCTGCCACCGGGTGGCGCCGTCGATGCGCGCGGCCTCGTACAGCGCCGGGTCGATGCTCTGCAGGCCGGTCAGCAGGATGAGCATGTAGAACCCGGCGAACCGCCAGGTGATCATCCCGACGGTCGAGCCGAGCGCGCCGCCGCCCGAGCCGAGCCAGTCCACGCGGCCGAAGCCGAGGAAGCCGACCAGGTGGTTGAGGGCGGACGAGTCCGTGTTGAACAGCCCGTAGAACAGCAGGCTGGTCGACGCGAGCCCGACCGCGCTGGGCAGGAAGAACACCGTGCGGGCCACGCCGGTGCCGGGCCGGTCGTGCTGGACCAGCAGCGCCAGCCCGAAGGCGACGACGCCGAGCACCACGGTCGTGACCAGCGTGTACTTGACGGTGAACCAGACCGCGCGCAGGAACAGCGGGTCGCTCAGCGCGTCGTAGTTCTCGACTCCGTTGGGCGCCGAGACGCCGACCAGCGGCCAGTGGTTGACCGACATCCACAGCATCAACCCGAGCGGGATCACGAAGAAGACGGCGACCAGCACGGCCATCGGCGTGGTGTAGGCGATCCCCAACCGGCGCCGGTTCCGGGCGATCGAGCCGCGGCGGCGGGGCGCCGGTGCCGAGGCCTCCGGCGCCGGCACCCGCGAAGACACCAGCGACACCATCGTCAGCTGCCGCCGGCGAGGGACTCGGTGACGGCCGCGTTGTGCTGCTTCAGGGTCGAGCCGACGTCACCACCGCCGAACACCGCGTCGATCACCGTCGCGGTCCAGGGACCGTTGGTGTCGTTGAACGTCTTGCCGAAGTTGACCGAGATCGGCGTCTGTCCCTGGCCGGCGAGCCGGTTGAACACGCCGAGCCGCGGGTCCTGCTTCGCGTAGGTGTTGTCGGCGAGGTCGGCGCGGACGGTGATGTTCTTGCTCTTCGCCACGACGTCGACCTGGGCGTGGTCGGACAGCGTCCAGGCGATGAAGTCCCACGCGGCCGCGGCGTGCCGGCTGTTGCTGCCGATGCCGACGACGTCCCCGCCGACGAACGACGAGCTGCCGCCGGTCAGGCCGGGGATCGGCGCGACGCCGACCTGCAGGTCCGGCCCTTCTTTGATGCCCTGCAACGCGGTCGCGCCCATCGGCTGGATGCCGATCTTGCCGTCCACGAACGGCTGCGTCCACGTCGGCCCGGACTCGTTCTTGGCCGACGTCGGCACGACGCCCTCGGTGTAGAGCTGCCTCAGCAGCGAGTAGACCTGGGCGGCCTGGGGGCTGTCGAGCGTGGCCGCGGTGCCCTGGTCGTTGAGCACCGTGCCGCCGGAGGCCCAGATCATCGGCCAGCTGGTGAACAGCTGACAGCCCGGGCAGGCACCGCCGAAGAAGTAGCCCTTGACGTCCCCGCCGAGCGCGGCGATCTTGCGGGCGGCCGCGGCCAGCTCGTCCAAAGTGGACGGCGGTTTCGCGGGATCGAGGCCGGCGCGGGTGAACAGGACCTTGTTGTAGAACACCGCGGACAGGTCGATGTCGTGCGGGACCGCGTAGTGCTTGTTCTCGTGGGTGGCCGCCTTCATGTGCGCCGGGGCGAGGGAACCCTTGAACGACAGCTGGTTCACGCGGTCGGTGAGGTCGAGGAACAGGCCTTTCGCCGCGTAGTTCGGCGCGTAGACGACGTCGGCGGCGAGCAGGTCCGGCAGCTGCCGGGCGCCCGCGGCGGTACCGACCTTCTGCTGGTAGGAGTCGGCCGGGAAGACGGTCAGCTTCACCTTGTTCTTGTGGCTCGCGTTGTAGGCGTCGATCAGCGTCTGGCTGAAGGTGGCCGTCGGCGACCGGGTCCACATGGTGATCGTGGTGCCGTCGTCCACCCCGGCGGTGTCCCCCGCCGCCGGCCCGGACGGCCCGCTCTGGCAGGCCGCGAGGACGAGCACGCCCGCAAGGGCGGCCACGACCCGCCCGGCCCTGGTTCGGATGTGCGAAGTCATCGACTCTCCTAACGGGAGGCCGCCGCCTGTGGACGTCGAGGAGCGCAGTGAGGCGATTTCCAGGAAAACTAGGAAACCGGTTGCCGAACCAAGTTAGGCTCTTCCTCACCGGGCCGTCAAGCGCCGTTTGCACCACTGCGTCGGCGTTGCTGGTGGTCGTCGATCGAGGCCGGAGGTACTGTGCCACCATGCCCCCGAGGAAACTTTCGGAAACTCCCGGAAACGTCGCCAAGCCGGCCACGATCAGCGAGGTCGCACTGCTGGCCGGCGTCTCGGTCGGCACCGCGTCCAAGGCGCTCAACGGCCGCGGGTCGCTGCGCCCGGAGACCCGCCAGCGCGTGCTGTCCGCCGCCGAACAGCTGGGCTTCCAGCCCAACCGGGCCGCCGTCACCCTCAACTCGGGCCGCACCTACACCGTCGGCATGATCACCACCGACACGATCGGCCGGTTCAGCATCCCGCTGATGATGGGCGCGGAGGACGCGCTGGGCGCCGGCGAGATGTCGGTCTTCCTGTGCGACGCCCGCGACGACCCGATCCGCGAGCAGTACTACCTGCGCACGCTGCTGTCGCGCCGGGTCGACGGCATCATCGTCACCGGCCGCCGCACCCAGGCCCGACCGCCGATCGGCGCGGCCCTGCCCATCCCCGTCGTGTACGCGTTCATCAGCTCGGCCGACCCGCACGACTGTTCCGTGGTGCCGGACGAGGCGGGCGGCGCCCGCAAGGCCGTCGAGCACCTCCTGGCCACCGGACGGCGTCGCGTCGCCCACGTCACCGGCCCCGAGCACCACCATTCGGCGACAGTGCGCGCTTCGGCCGCCACCGAGCGGCTGGGGGAAGCCGGACTCGAACTCGTCGGCGCGCCGATGTTCGGCGAGTGGAGCGAGGCGTGGGGCCGCCAGGCGGTCCGGATGCTGCTCGGCGCGAACGCCCCCTTCGACGCGGTGTTCTGCGGCAGCGACCAGATCGCCCGCGGCGTCGCCGACGCGCTGCAGGCGGCCGGGCGTCGCGTGCCCGAGGACGTCGCGCTGGTCGGCTTCGACAACTGGGACGTCATGGCGCTGGCCTGCCAGCCGCCGCTGACGAGCGTCGACATGGAACTGGAGGCGCTCGGGCGGACCGCCGCCGACCTGCTGCTGGCCGCGATCAACGGCGCACCATCTCCAGGCCGGCACACGCGGCCGTGCCGGCTGGTGATCCGGGACTCGACCGCGTAGGTCACCGCCGGGTCCACTGCTGGTTGGCCCCGCCGCCGCAGGCCCAGAGGATGGTCTTCGTGCCGTTGGCGGTCCCGGCGCCGCTCGCGTCCAGGCAAAGCCCGGACAGCGCGTTGGTGATCGTGCCGTTCGCGTTCAGGGTCCACTGCTGGTTGCGCTGGCCGTTGCAGTCCCAGATGACGACGGCGGTGCCGTTCGCCGTGCCGTTGTTGTACGCGTCCAAGCACTTCGTGCCGTTGACCACGAGCTGCCCGCGCGCCGGTGCCCACGTCTGGTTGGGGCCGGCGGCGCAGTCCCACAACTGCGTCTGGACACCGTTGGCGATGCTGTTGTCGTCGACGTCGAGGCACCGGTTCGACTGCGTGCCGGCCACCTGGACGCCGTTGCTGCCCGGCAAGGGCAGGATCGCGACGTCGGTCAGCTGCGGCGAGGTGCCGGTGAACGCCAGGGAGTTCGTCCCCTTGCCCAGGGAAACCACGGCGGAGACGGTCTTGGCCACTCCCCCGGTCGCCGGGAAGGCCACGACGGTCGGCTGCTGGCCGTTGACCGCGAGGGCAGGCGTCCGGGTGGTCGTCGCACTGTAGGTGAAGGTCGCGACGGCCAGACCCGTTGCGGCCGCGGTGATCCCGGTGAGCTTCGTGCCGTAGTGCGCCGAGGCGGCGTCGGTCCCTTGAACGGTCAGGAGCACCGAGTCATTGGCCGGGACGCTCACGCTGTAGCCGGTGGCGAAGGCGCCGTTGTCCTTAGCCGCCCAGAGATTGCGCACCTTCGCCGACGCCGCCGTCAGGCCGAGATCGGCCCAGCGCGCGGTCATCGTCGCGGCCGACGACGTCCGGTTGAGCAGCAGCACCGCGCGTTTCCCTTCGCCGGCAAGAACCTTGCCGTAGACCTGGAGGCCGGCGGCGTCCTCGGCGACCTTCACCCCTTGCAGGCCACGCGGATCCTGGTCGACGGCGATCACCTCGCGATTCTTCAAGACCGCCGCCGTCTCCGCGCTCATCGTCGCGAGGTTGTTGCCCGCCAGCAGCGGCGCGCCGGAGACCGCCCACATGCCCAGCTCGGTCCGGCCCTGGGCGGCGGTCAGCCCGGGCATCCCGACGGTGAGCATGTCGGGGTCGTTGACGTACCCGGTGTGCTGCGAGACGGGGTGCTGCGCCTGGTCGAAGTTGGTCAGCGCCTGCGGGAGGGTCGCCGTCTGGCCGTAGTAGATGATGTCCGTGCTGGTGCGCCACATCGGGGCCGTGCCCCGCGCCCCAGTTCCACGGGTTCTTCTTGCCCCAGTCGCAGATCGAGAGGACGAGCGAGCGGCCCGTCTGCGCGGTCGCGGCGCGGTTGGCGTCGCTGATGGCGCGGTAGGTGCTCGCCGGGTCGAGGCCCTCGGCGTCGCCGCCGCACCAGTCCACCTTGACGAAGTCGAAGCCCCAGCGCTGGAACTGCAGCATGTCCTGCAGGTAGTGGCCTTCGCTCCCGGAGCCGGGCGCCGCGGGCCGGCCGGTCGGGAAGTAGTAGCCGCAGCCGTCGCGCCCGGCGTCGGTGTAGATGCCGGCCTTCAACCCCTTGCCGTGCAGGTAGTCCGCGATCGCCTTCATCCCGCCGGGCCATTCGGTCTGGTCGACAGTGATGTTGCCCGCGCTGTCGCGGGTTCCCTGCCACCAGCCTTCGTCGATGTTGACGTAGCTGTAGCCGGCGTCCTTCAGGCCGGACGACACCAGTGCGTCGGCTTGCGTCTTGATGACGTTGTAGTCGATCTTCGCGGCGAAGGAGTTCCATGAGGCCCAGCCCATCGCTGGAGCCGGTCCCGCGGTTTCCGCGGCGCTCGCGGTTTCTGCTCCCAGGAGCGTTCCGGCGATCAGGAGGAGCGCGGACATCGCTTGGCGCAGCTTCATGGCTTTGCTCCTCGCCGCCTATGTTAACGTGAACATTTCTGGCTACGGCTGAATTGTTGACCTCTTACGGGTTCCGCGTCAACCCCCTGGGCTGGGTTCTACTGATACGGCTTCGCCGGGGCGTGGGAAATCGGCGCTTCGTGTTGTTGCTTGCCGCTCGGTGCGGGAGCGCCGATTCCCCACGCAACGGTGCCCCTGCCGCGCCGCCGCTTCCACCTGATCGTGTGATGCCCATGCGTTCGACCGTCGGTAATCTTGTTGCGTGGACAGCGAAACGGTGTGGAAAGCGGATGCGGTGGCCTTGGCCGATCGCATCTCTGCGCTGCTCACTGTTGTGCGGTCTGCCGAGGCGGAGATCGGTTCTCTGCTCGTCGAAATCGAGTCCCGCGGTGTCATGGAACTCTTCGGATACCGCTCTGTGGCGCGGCTTTTCGAACACCTCGCCGATGTTCCCAAGTCCGCCGCCGAGGCGGTAGTCAAACGAGCTCGAGCCCTCACACCCGGCCGCAACCTCGACGGCACTCCCATCCCCGCGGTAGCTCCCGCCACCGGTCTCGCCGCCGCGGACGGCCGGTTGAGCACCCCGATGATCGACACCATCGTTGGTGTAGTGACTCAACTTTCGCCCGAGCACCGCGACGAGGCCGAGCAACACATGCTGACCTTCGCCTCGGATGCCGGGCACAAACAGGTCGCCGCGTTGGGCGCACGCATCGTGGCCCACCTCGATCCCGACGGCACCGAACCCGACGAGACTGAACCGGCCACCCCCACCCGCGAACTGTCGTTGCGCCGCAAGAGAACCGGGGTGTGGGAGCTGAGCGGCCGCTTCGACGACGAGACCGGCATGCGCGCCAGCGCCCTGCTCGATACGCTGGCCCAGCGCCGCGCCACCGACGAGGGCCCAGATCTCCGCTCGCCCCAGGAACGCTACGGCGATGCCTTCTCCGACGCCATCGACCTCGCGCTCAACACCCCGGACCTGCCGATGCAGGCCGGCGAACGAGCCCACGTGATGATCGCGGTCTCATTGGAAGACCTGAAGTCCGGCATCGGCCGGGCCATCCTCGGCGACACCGGCACCATCTCCGCGGCCGAAGCGCGGATCCACGCCTGCGACTGCAAACTCATCCCCGCCGTGTTGGGCGAGAAGAGCGAACCCCTGGACCTCGGCCGCCAAAGCCGGTTGGTCACCCCCGGAATCCGCCGCGCCCTCTACCTACGCGACCGCGGTTGTGCCTTCCCCGGCTGCCACCGCCCACCGCGCCATTGTCAGGGTCACCACATCCGCCACTGGGCTGATGGCGGCCCGACCGAGCTGGGCAATCTGGTCCTGATGTGCGCTCATCACCATCGGCTGTTGCATCGTTCGGGTTGGCAGGTCCGCATCGCTGCCGACGGTCTGCCGGAGTTCTTGCCGCCGGTGTTCCTGGACAGGCGCCGAAAACCCAGGCGCAACAACCTCCACCAACCCTTGCCCTTCGCAGCCTGAGCATGGGAAAGGCCCGCAGCCACCGGCTACGGGCCTACACCCACGCCCAAACACAGCCCACAACAGCTAAGCCGAACCCCGAGAGTCGGCGGGCGTCACGAGACCCGCTCAACTCCAGGTCAGGAACCGGTAGTGCAACCCGGTCGACGACTCCTGCCACTCCCCCACGGAATCCGGCTCACGGCCCACCTCCGGTGCCCGCGTGTCGCCGTCGAAGGTCTCGCGGATCTCCGTCACCACGATCCGGTCCGCGAACGGCAGCGCCGCCCGGTACACCGCCGCGCCGCCGATCACCCACCCGTCGCCGGACACCGCGGCGAGCGCGTCCGGCAAAGCCGTGAACGTCTCCACGCCCTCCTGCGGCGTCTGCGACAGCACCAGGTTGCGCCGGCCGGGCAGCGGCCGGAACCGCGGCGGCAGCGACTCCCACGTACGGCGTCCCATCAGGACGGTCGCGCCCGCGGTCAGCGTGCGGAAGTGCTTCAGGTCCTCCGGCAGGTGCCACGGCAGTGTGCCGTCGCGGCCGATGATGCCGTTCGCCGACTGCGCCCAGACCAGTCCGATCACACCGCCACCGGGGCCTTGATGCCCGGGTGCGGGTCGTAGCCGTCGAGCGCGATGTCGTCGTAGGCGTAGTCGAACAGGCTGCCCGCCGGCTTCAGGCCCAGCGTCGGGAACGGCCGCGCGTCGCGAGCCAGCTGCTTGCGGACCTGCTCTTCGTGGTTGTCGTAGATGTGACAGTCGCCGCCGGTCCAGATGAAGTCGCCGACGCCGAGACCCACCTGCGAAGCGATCATGTGCGTCAGCAGCGCGTAGCTGGCGATGTTGAACGGCACGCCGAGGAACAGGTCCGCGCTGCGCTGGTACAGCTGGCAGGACAGCTCACCGTCGGCGACGTAGAACTGGAAGAACGCGTGGCACGGCGGCAGCGCCATCTGCGGGATCTCCCCGACGTTCCACGCCGACACGATGATCCGCCGTGAGTCCGGGTTCTCGCGCAGCGTGCGCAGGACCTCGGCGATCTGGTCCACGTGCCCGCCGTCCGGCGTCGGCCACGACCGCCACTGGACGCCGTAGACCGGGCCGAGGTCGCCGTCCGGCGCCGCCCACTCGTCCCAGATCGTCACGCCGTTGTCCTGGAGCCACTGGACGTTGCCGTCGCCGCGCAGGAACCACAGCAGCTCGTACGCGACCGAGCGGAAGTGGACCTTTTTCGTGGTGATCAGCGGGAAGCCGTCGGCCAGGCGGTAGCGCAGCTGGTGTCCGAAGATCGACCGCGTGCCCGTGCCGGTGCGGTCGGCCTTGCGGGCTCCCGTGTCGAGAACGTGGCGGAGCAGGTCTTCGTACTGCGTGTCGGGCATGCCCGCGAGCCTAGACGAGCCGCTCCAGGTAGGCCCGCAGCATCGCCTTCAGCTGGTCGAGCAGCGCGGCGGCACCGCCGGGATCCGCGCGGAACGCCTCCTGGATCACGGCGTCGGCGGCCAGGAACGCGGTGCGGCACGCCATCGCGGCCGCTTCGTCGTCGCGGAGCAGGCCCTGCGCGACGAGCACGCGGTGCACTCCCGCGGCCATCACACGCTTGTGGGCGACGTCGGCTTCCCGCGTCGCCGCGGTCAGCCCGCGGCCCAGCCACAGGGCGCGGAACCCCGGTTCGGCGCGGTAGAGCGCGGCGAACGCGTCGACGAGCAGGCCCACCGGGTCGTCCCAGGTCTCCTTCGCTGCCTGGTCGGCGAAGGACGTCATCAGGTCTTCGAGCCGGGTCAGGTAGCCGTCGGCCAGGGCTTCGGTGATGGCGTCGCGGTCCGGCAGGTACTGGTAGAGCGTCCCGACCGAGACGCCGGCCGCGGCGGCGACCCGGGTCGTCGTCAGCGCCTCGACGCCCTCCTCGGCGAGCAGCCGGTCGGCGGCCTCCAGCACCCGGGCCAGCTTCTCCCGGGCCCGGGCCTGACGCGGTACTCGCCGCTGCATGCCGCTCCAAACCTGAACGTGACTTTGTTTCGCATTTATTCTAGCCTCGGACCATGGCAGTGGGAAGTTCCGTACTCGAGGACGCGCGGCGGGCGGTGGCCCGCGCGAGCAACGGCCTCGCCGGCGAGGGCCTGCTGATCGGCACGGCGGGCAACGTGAGCGTCCGGACCGGCGAACACGTGGCGGTGACCGCGACGGGAGTCGTGCTGGGCGCGGCCACGCCGGACGACGTGACCGTCGTCGACCTCGACGGCACGGTCGTCGCCGGGGACCTGGAGCCGACCTCGGAGCTGGAGCTGCACCTGGGGATCTACCGGCGCTACGACGCGGGCGCGGTGGTGCACACGCACTCACCGCAGGCCACCGCGGTGTCGCTGGTGCTCGACGAGCTGCCCTGCGTGCACTACCAGCAGCTCGCACTGGGCGGCTCGGTCCGGGTGGCGCCGTTCGCCGTCTTCGGGTCCGCGGAGCTGGCCGCGAGCACCCTCGCGGCGCTCGACGGCAAGGCGGCGGCGCTGCTGGCCAACCACGGCGCGATCGTCCACGGCCCGACGCTGGAGGCGGCGATGGACAACGCGCTGCTGCTGGAGTGGGCGTGCGGCCTGTACGTCCGCGCGGCCGCGTTCGGCGCGCCGCGCGTGCTGGACGACCTGCAGCAGGAAGCCGTCGTGACCGCCGCCGTGCAGCGCGGGTACGGCCGGACCCGGCGAATCGAGGACCGGTGACGCAGACGATCGTGACGCTGGGGGCGCACGTGTTCGACGTGCAGGTCCGGCCGGTCGAGGCCATCCCGGAGGGCCAGGGCGCGGCGCTGGTCGAGCAGATCCGGTTCGGCCCGGCGGGCACGGCCGCGGGCACGGCGGTGACGCTGGCCAAGCTCGGCGCCCGGGTCCGGTCGGCGGGCGCGGTCGGCGACGACCCCATCGGCGACCTGCTGCTGGCGATGCTCGCCCGGTACGGCGTCGACACGTCGCTGGTGCTGCGTCGCGCGGGCGTGCAGACGTCGGCGTCGGTGCTGCCGATCCGCGCGGACGGCAGCCGGCCCGCGTTCCACGTGCCGGGCGCGAACCTGGACTACGAGCCGTCAGAGGCTCCGGTCACTGAAATTTCAGCTGCGACTCACCTGCACCTCGGCGGGCCGGAGCTGATGGGCGGCGAGAAGGCGGCGGCGATCCTGGCGCCGGCGTGCGCTGCCGGTGTCGTGACGTCGGCCGATCTGCTGGCGCCCGGCGACCCGGGAGTACTCGCCTGGCTCGACCCCGCGCTGTCCTCTTTGGACTACCTGCTGCCGAACGAAGAGCAGCTGCTGGGGTTGACGAGCGCGGTCTCGGCGGAGGACGGCGCCCGCGCACTGCTGGAGCGCGGGGTCGGCTGCGTCGCGGTCACCCGGGGTGCACGAGGAGCACTGGTGGTGACGGCGGAGTCGACGATCGCGGTACCGGCGTTCGAGGCCCCGGTGGTCGACACGACCGGCTGCGGCGACGCGTTCTCGGCGGGCTTCCTGCGGGGCGTGGGTCTGGGTCGCTCGCTGCGGGAGGCGGCGGTGCTGGGCTGCGCGGCGGCCGGTCTGGTGGCCCAGGGGCTGGGCAGCGACCACGGCGAGTTCGACCTGGCAACGGCTGACGCCTTCGCGGCGGCCACGCCGGTGCTCCCGACACACTGATCCCCAGCGCCCCAATGTGGCCTTCGGTGCGTTCAACGCACCGAAGGGCCCCTTGGGTGCGTTCAACGCAACCAAGGCCACATTGGGGCGCTTGCCCCTCGCCGCCTCGCAATCCAGGCCGTCTTGCAGCTTTCATGCACTCCTACCCCTTGACTTGACGTTTTCCTGCATTCAGGATGCCTCCTGTGCAGAACGAAGGCAAAGCGACCGAGCTGGACCGCCGCATCGTCGCGGCCCTCCAGCTCAACGGCCGGGCGTCCTGGGGAGCCATCGCCCGCCACGTCGGGGCCAGCGAGTCCACCGTCCTCCGGCGGGCCGAAAAGCTCACCGAGAGCGGTCGCTTGCGGGTCATCGGCGTCGTCGACGTGCTCCGGTGCGGCCTCGGCGTCCCCGTCATCGCCCGGCTGAAGTGCCGCCCCGGCACCGCCACCACCGTCGCCGAAGCGCTCGCCGCGCGGCCCGATGTGCGGTACGCGACCGTGCTCGCCGGGAGCGCCGACTGCTCCGCCGAGTTCGTCCTGCCCTCCTACGCCGACATCGCGAGCCTGCAGGACCATGGCTTCCCCGCCGCCGAGGCCGTCCGGGACGCCGAGACCTTCGCCGTCATGCGCACCTTCACCTCCAACCACGACTGGGACTCCGGCGAGCTGACCCCCGAGGCGGCGAAGGACCTGCGCGGCGGCGACGTGCGGCCGTTCGAGGAACAGCACTGGGAGCGCCCGCCCGAGCAGCTCGGCGAGCTCGACCTCGCGCTCTGCGCCGCCCTCGGCGAAGACGGCCGGCTGCCGTTCAAGGAGGTCTCCCGGCTGGTCGGCACCAGCGAGTCCACCGTGGCCCGCCGCGTCGACTCGCTCGTGCGCCGGGGCTGCCTGCGGTTCCGGACGCTGGCCGAACCCGCCATGTTCGGCTACGCGCTCGAGTTCATGCTCTGGCTCTCGATCGTCCCCGGCGAGCTCGACCGCGCCGGCCAGCAGCTCGCCGCCCACCCCGGCACGAAGTACCTGAGCGCCACCACCGGCCGGTTCAACCTCGTCGGCCAGATCGTGCTGCGCCACTACGGCGAGCTCTACCGCCACACCACCGACGTCGTCGGCGCGCTGCCCGGGCTCCGGGAGGCCGACGTGACCCTGCAGGTATCGACGCTCAAGCGCGCGTGGGCCCCGACGCCCGCCGCCAGCTTGGAGGACGCATGACCGAACAACCGTGGCAGTGGGACGAACAGACGTGGCGCGGGCACGTCGAGCACGTCCGGGCCGGACGCTCGCTGCGCCCGGCGTCGTGGCCCGGCAGCGCGAAGGTCGCCGTGGCGCTGTCCTTCGACTCCGACCACGAGACGCCCGCCCTGCGCGACGGCGACGTCCTGCCGGGCAAGATGGCGCAGGGCGAGTACGGCGCCCGCGTCGGCGTACCGCGCATCCTGAAACTCCTGCAGCGGCACAACGCGCCCGCGTCCTTCTTCATGCCCGCCGTGTCGGCGCTGCTGCACGACGGCGAAGTCAAGTCCTATGTGGACGCCGGGCACGAGGTCGCGCTGCACGGCTGGATCCACGAACGCAACACCGCGCTCTCCGAGACCGAGGAGCGCGACCTCGCCTTCCGCGCCGCCGACGTCCTCGAACGCCTCGCCGGCACCCGGCCGGTCGGCATCCGGACGCCGTCCTGGGACTTCTCCGCGCACACCCTCGCCATCACGCGCGAGCTGGGCCTCAAGTACGACTCGTCGCTGATGGCCGACGACGACTGCTACGAGCTCATCGAGAACGGCGAACCCACCGGCATCGTCGAGCTGCCGGTGGAATGGATCCGCGACGACGCGCCGTACTTCATGATGGACCGGTTCGCGTCCCTGCGGCCCTACACCCCGCCGCGCGGCGTGCTGTCGATCTGGCGCGACGAGTTCGACGCGGCCTACGCCGAAGGCGGCATCTTCCAGCTCACGATGCACCCCCACATCATCGGCCACCGCTCGCGGATCGCGATCCTGGCCGAGCTCCTCGACCACATCACCGGCCACGACGGCGTCTGGTTCGCCACGCACGCGCAGATCGTCGACCACGTCCTGCGGGAGCAGTCATGACCACTGTGGACACCACCGTCGTCTCGCACCGGCTGACGACCCAGCAGCGCAAGGCGATCGTCGCCGGCGCCGTCGGCAACACCGTCGAATGGGTCGACTGGGCCGTCTACGCCACGTTCGCCCCGGTCTTCGCCGGCCAGTTCTTCGCCGGGGGCAACGAAACTACGGCCCTGCTGTCCACTTTGGCCGTCTTCGCCGTCGGGTTCGTCATGCGGCCGATCGGCGGCGCGGTGCTCGGCGCGTACGCCGACCGGAACGGCCGCAAGAAGGGCCTGACCCTCACCATCTCGCTGATGGCCGTGGCGTCGCTCGTCATCGCGCTGTGCCCGACCTACACGCAGATCGGCGTGCTCGCGCCGATCGTGCTGCTGCTGGCGCGGCTCGTGCAGGGCTTCTCCGCGGGCGGCGAATTCGGTTCGTCGTCGGCGTTCCTCATCGAGTCGGCCGCGCCCGGGCGCCGGGCGTTCGCCGGTTCGTGGCAGCAGGTCTCGGTCGGGCTCGGCTCGCTGCTGGCCGCGCTGATGGGCACGATCCTCAACTCGACGCTGTCCGACGCCGACCTGCACGGCTGGGGCTGGCGGCTCGCGTTCGGCCTCGCCGGGCTGCTCGGCCTGGTCGGGCTGTGGCTGCGGGTCTCGGTGCACGAAACCGAGGCGTTCACCAAGATCGCCGAGAAGCCCCGGCGCAACCCGGTGGTCGCGATGCTGCGCGACCACCCGAAAGCCGCCTTGCGCGTGGCCGGCGTGACCATCGCGGGGACGCTGATCTACTACGTGTGGGTCTCCTACATGCCGGCCTACGCCCACCTGGCCACCGGCATCCCGCTCAAGACGGCGCTGCTGGCCAACACCCTCGCCATGGTCGTGTTCATCGCGTTGCTGCCGTTCGGCGGCCTGCTGTCCGACCGGCTCGGGCGCAAGCCGACGATGACGATGTTCGCCGGCGGCTTCGTGGTGTTCGCCTGGCCCGCGTTCCACTTCCTGGGCAACAGCTTCTGGAGCGTGTTCGTCATCGAGCTGATCGGGCTGGTCCTGATCGTCGGGTACTCGGCGAACTGCGCGGTGATCATGGCCGAGCAGTTTCCGCCCGAGGTCCGCACCACCGGCATCGGCCTGCCGTACGCGCTCGCCGTGGCGATCTTCGGCGGGACCGCGCCGTACGTCACGACCTGGCTGAACGCGAACCACCTCGGCAACCTCGTGTGGGTCTACGTCGCGGCCGCCGCGCTCGTCGGCGTCGCGGTCTACCTCACCATGCCCGAGACGAAGGGGAAGGAGCTGTAGTGCGGACCGTGCTCGTCACCGGGGCCGGCGGCGGTATCGGCGCCGCGATCGCGGCCCGGTTCGCCGCCGCCGGCGACCGCCTCGTCCTGTCCGACCTCCGCGCGGCGGAACTGTCCACAGTGGCGGCCGGACTGTCCACTGAGGTCGTCGAACTGCCCGGCGACCTCGCCGACGCGGAATACGCCGAAGGCCTGGTCGAGCAGGCGGGTCCGGTCGACGTCCTCGTCAACGCCGCCGGGATCTACCCCGCCACTCCCCTGCTCGACATGACCGCCGCGATCTGGGACCGCGTGCAGGACGTCAACGTCCGGGCCGCGCTGCTCACGACCGTCGCGTTCGGACGCGCACACGTAAAGGCCGGGACCACCGGCAACGTCGTCAACATCTCCTCCGGCGCGGCCACCCGGGCGCGCCCCGGCGCCGCGCACTACGCGACGTCGAAGGCGGCACTGGAGATGGTCACCAAGGCCTGCGCGGTGGAGCTCGGCCCGCACGGCATCCGCGTGAACGCGGTGAGCCCGGGATTCGTGACCGTGGACAGCGACGCGACCCCCGTCACCGAGGCGTACGCGGCGGCGGTGTCGGTCAACCCGCTCGGCCGGCGCGGCGAGCCACGCGAGATCGCCGACGCGGTGTTCTGGCTCGCCGGTCCCGAGGCGGGCTGGATCTCCGGCGCCGTCCTGCGCGTCGACGGCGGTTCGACCGCGGGCGCGGCCGGGCTGCCGCTGCACTGGACCGGCGAGACACACGTGCAACAAGGAAAGGAAGCGCATGTCTGACCGGCGCTCGTACACGGTGGTCGGGGGCGGCGCGATCGGTGGGACGCTCGCGTTCCACCTCGCGCGGGCCGGGCACCCGGTGTCCATCGTGGACACCGACGCAGGCCACGTGGCCGCGATCGCGGACCGCGGCCTCACCCTGCGCCGCCCGGACGGCGACGAGACCGTCGAGCTGCCCGCGTTCCTCCCGGACGCGGCCCCGCCGGTGTTCGGCCGCGTGCTGCTGGCCGTCAAGGCCCAGGCCACCGAAGCCGTGTTGCCGTGGCTGGCGCCGCGGCTCGCGTCCGACGGTTTCGTCGTCTCGCTGCAGAACGGGCTGAACGAAGGGCTGATCGCGGCGCACGTCGGTCCGGAACGGACGGTCGGGGCGTTCGTGAACCTCTTCGCCGACGTCGTCGAGCCCGGTGTCGTGCGGGACGGGGGCCTCGGCGCGCTGGTCGTCGGCGAGCCCGGCGGCCGGATCACCGACCGCGTCGAGCAGGTCGTCGCGGACCTGCAGGCGTGGGGCCCGGCGAAGGCGACCGCCAACGTCGAGGGCTACCTGTGGGCGAAGCTCGGCTTCGGCGCGATGCTCACGACGACGGCGCTGGCCGACGCGCCGATGGCCGACCTGATCGACCGGCACCGCCCGCTCATGTACGCGTTGACGGCCGAAGTGTTCGCGGCGGCCGGCGACCGCGTCCTGGAGCCGTTCGACCAGTTCGACCCGGCGGCCTACCTGCCGGGCGCGACCGGGCGCGAGGCGGCGACCGACCGCCTGGTCGCGTGGCTGCGGACCCAGCCGAAGGATCGCAGCGGCATCTGGCGCGACATCGCCGTGCGGCACCGCCCGGTCGAGGTGCACCACCACTACGCGCCGGTGCTCGCGGCGGCGGACGTGCCCCTGCTGCGGGCGATGCTGACGCGGTTGCGCGACGTCGAGACCGGCGCCGCCGCGATGTCCGAAGACCACCTGACCGAACTGGAGCGAGCGCTGTGATCCGCGAACTGCACGAGTGGGTGCGCACGCACCTCGACGAGATCTTGGCCGACGTCGCGACCTACGTCGGCATCGAGACGCCCAGTGACGACAAGTCCGCTTTGGACCGCGGACTGTCCTGGGTGGACGGCTGGCTGCGCGAACGGCTGGGCTCCCCCGGCACCGTCCGGGACGTCGACGGCGGGCAGTACGGCGACATCAAGGTCTACGACTTCCCCGGTGCCGGCGAGCCGGTGCTCCTGCTCTGCCACTACGACACGGTGTGGCCGCTCGGGACCCTGGAAGCCTGGCCGTTCACCGTGGACGGTGACCGCGCGACCGGCCCGGGGATCTTCGACATGAAGTCGGGCCTGGTGCACGCGGTGTGGGCGTTGCGCGCGCTCGACGCGGCCGGGCTGCCACGGCCGGCCGTGCGGCTGGTGCTCAACGGCGACGAGGAGATCGGCAGCCCGGCGTCCCGCCCGGTGATCGAGGAGGCCGCCGCGGGCACCCGCGCGACGCTGGTGTTCGAGGCGAGCGCCGACGGCGCGGTGAAGACCGCGCGCAAGGGCGTCGGCCTGTTCCGGGTGCGCACGACGGGCGTCGAGGCGCACGCGGGACTCGACCCCACCAAGGGCGCGAGCGCGATCGACGAGCTGGCGCGCGCGATCCTCGCCCTGCACGGACTGTCCGATCCGGACGCCGGCACCACGGTGAACGTCGGCGTGATCGCCGGCGGCACCCGGCAGAACGTGATCGCGGGCGCGGCGTCCGGCGAAGTCGACGTCCGCGTGTCCAGCGCGGCCGAAGCGGCCCGCATCGACGCCGGACTCGCGGCGCTGAAAGCCCACGACTCCCGGGCGGCGGTCGAGGTGACCGGCGGCTGGAACCGGCCGGTGATGGAACGGTCGGAAAGCATCGCGCGGCTGTACGAGCTGGCCCGCGAGGAAGCCGCGGAACTGGACGTCACGCTGCGGGAATGCTCGGTCGGCGGCGCCAGCGACGGCAACTTCGTGGCAGCTCTGGGCCACCCGGTCCTGGACGGCTTCGGCGCGGTCGGCGACGGCGCGCACGCGCGCCACGAGCACATCAGCATCGCCGGGATGCTCGAACGGACCGCGCTGGCGGCCGCCGTCCTCCACCGGCTGGCCGGATGACCGCTCTCGGTTTACAACCGGTCGCGGAGGGGTAATACTGCTCTCATAACGCAACCAGTTGTGAGGTGGGAGCAGTGCGGGACGCACGGTCGGGCTGTCCGATCAACCTGTCGCTCGAGATCTTCGGCGACCGGTGGACGCTGCTCGTCCTGCGTGACGTCGTCTTCGGCGGGGCCCGGCACTTCCGCGAGCTGCTCGGCGGTGAGGAGCGGATCTCGTCGAACGTGCTGGCCGACCGGCTGGCCGTGCTCGTCGAGCACGGCCTGCTGACCCGGGCCGGCGATCCGTCGCACAAGCAGAAGGTCACCTACAGCCTGACCGAGCGGGCGATCGAGCTGGTCCCGGTGCTCGTGCAGCTCAGCTCGTGGGGCGTCCGGCACCTGCCCGTAGCCGACGAGTACGCGGCCCGGGCCGGGGTGCTCACCGCCGGCGGTCCCCCGCTGTGGGAAGCCTTCATGGACGAACTGCGCGAAGCCCACCTCGGCACCCGCCGTGGACAGGCGCCGGACGGCCCGACCGTCGCCGCGCGCCTCGAAGCCGCCTACACGGCATCCGTGCGCGACCGACGATCGGAGTGACCATGGAAACCCGGCTCGACGAACGGTTCAGCGACCCCGGCACCGAGGCCACCGCCTGGGCCGAAACCGTGCAAGCGCTGGAAGCGGCGCAGATCAGCTGGCTCACGACGGTGCGGGCCGACGGCCGGCCGCACGTGACCCCGCTGGTCGCGATCTGGCTCGACGGCGCCCTGCACTTTTCGACCGGCGAAACCGAGCAGAAGTACCTCAACCTGCTGGCGAACCCGAACGTCGTGCTGACCACGGGCCGCGACTCGTGGGACGACGCCCTGGACGTGATGGTCGAAGGCGTCGCCGAGCGCGTCACCGGCCGGGCCAAGCTGGCACGGCTCGCCGAAGCCTGGCTGGCCAAGTGGGACGGCAGCTGGGTCTACGAGGCGACCGACGAAACGCTCCGGCAGGGCGAGCACGACGCGGTGGTGTTCGCGGTCGAGCCGGCGAAGGTGCTCGCCTTCGGCCGCAAGCGCTCGAGGACGGACGAGTCGATGCTGTCCACAGTGGAGTTCACCCACACCAGCCAGGCCCCCGCGGCCCGCTGACCGGCACCAGACGCCATGAAAGGGTCGTTCACCGCGCCGGGCGTGGTGAACGACCCTTTCATGACGTGCAAGCTCAAGCCCGGCCGAAGACGCGGCCACGCCGCCGGGTGCGCAGCCGGCCGGCGACCGCGTCCTCCAGCAGCGCTCCGACCGTCTCGCGGGCGCACGCCTTGTTCGCACCGATCCCGCCCGACGGCCCGCGCTTGATCCACCCCGCCACATAGGTGCCCGGCGCGACCCGGCCGGCCGTGTTCGGGACCGTCCCGGTGGCCTCGTCGAACGGCAGGCCCGGCACCGGGGCGCCGCGGAACCCGGCCGCCCGGACGACGCGTCCGGCGGTGATCTCGACGTCGCCGGTCACGCGGACGCCCCGGACCTCGCTGTCGCCCGTGAACGCGACCGGGGAGGAGTGGAACCGCAGCACGACCCGCCGCCCGGCAACGGGCGGAGACGACCAGTCCACCGTCTCCCGCGGCAGATCCCGCAACCAAGCGGCCTTCTCGTGCCCCCCGTCGATCGCCGCACCGACCCGCGGATCGTGCACGTCCACGACGAGGTTGCCGCGCGCGGCCAGCGCCAGCAGTTCCGATCGGGTGTACGCGGCGTCCTCGGGCCCGCGCCGGGCCAGCACCACGACTTCGCGCACCTTGCTCGACCGCAGCCGGGCCAAGGCCGCCGGAGCAACGGAAGTACCGACCAGGGACTCCGGCTCGGCCGTCAGGATCCGGGCGATGTCGAGGGCGACGTTGCCGGTTCCCACCACGACCACCCGCTCGGCCGAGAGGTCCACGGCGGACGGCGCGATGTCCGGGTGGCCGTTGTACCAGTTCACCACCGTGGCCGCGGGCAGGCTGCCCGGTAGGTCCTCGCCCGGGACACCCAGGCGGCGGGCCTCCGTGGCCCCGACCGCGTAGATGACTGCGTCGTGCCGTTCGGCCAGCTCGGGACCGGCTTCGGTCCCGAGCCGCAGCCGCAGCCGGGGGTGGTCGTGGAAGCGGGCGAACGTCTCGCCGATCTTCTTCGTCGACGGGTGGTCGGGCGCGACGCCGTAGCGGATCAGGCCGCCGGCCGTCGCCAGCCGGTCGATCAGCGTGACCCGGGATCCCGTGTGCAGCAACAGGTCCTCGACGGCGTACATGCCCGCCGGGCCCGTGCCGACGACCGCGACGTCCAGGGGCGCGAAGTCGCTCGGCAGCACGCGGCCGAACTCCGGCGAGGACCAGCGGTGGAAGTTCGGGGCGACGGTGGCCTCGGCGAGGACGTCCCGCCCCGCGTAGTACTCCGCGTTGATCTCCTCGTAGACCTTCAGCGGCCCGGTCAGGTCGCCGGCCGGGAAGATCGCGTCGACCGGGCAGGCGTCGGCGCAGGCACCGCAGTCGATGCAGGTGGCCGGGTCGACGTAGAGCATCTCGGTCCGGCCGAAGTCCGGCTCGTCCGGCGTCGGGTGGATGCAGTTGACCGGGCACACCGACACGCAGGAGGCGTCGGCGCAGCAGGTCTGCGTGATCGCGAAAGCCATGGCGTCAGATGAGGTTCGCGCGCTTGTAGAACCACAGCGCCGGCTTGGTCAGCAGCCCGGCGGAGTGCAGGAACTCCATCAGCCCGGAGCAGCTCGAGCGCAGCATCGACTTGTGGTGCTCGTTGGCCTTCGCCTCGCGCCGCCCGCGCTCGCCGTCGAGCCCGGCGTTCTCGTAGACCTTGGCGTTCACCATGCTGCCGACGATGACGTAGGACGCGATCGCGACGACCAGCGCGTTGACCTGCCGCCGCACCCAGCCGGCGCCCTCGAGCCGCTGGCGGGTCTCTTCACGCGCGAACTTCATGTGGCGTGACTCTTCGACGACGTGGATGTTGTTGATGGTGCGCACGAACGGGACGACGCGCTCGTCGCGCATCCAGTCGCGCTGCATGACGTCGAGGACCTCTTCGGCCACCAGGATCGCCGCGTAGGCGGCTTCCCCGCTCGCGGTCGCCTTGAAGATCCGGCCGGCCTCGACGACGAACCGGCGCGGCCGGTAGGCGGGCGCGCGCAGCTTGGCCGCGCCGCGGGCGAACATGATCGAGTGCCGGCACTCGTCGGCGATCTCGGTCAGCGCCCACTGGAACGCGGGGTCGGTCGGGTCCTTCGCGTAGAAGTCCCGCAGGATCATCTGCTGCAGGATCATCTCGAACCAGATCCCGGTGCTGGCCACCGACGCCGCCTCCTGGCGGGTCAGCTCGCGCTGCTGCGCCGGCGTCATGTCCGCCCAGTAGGACGTGCCGTAGAGCGTGCTCCACTCAGGGCTCGCGCCGTGGTAGTCCGTGTCCAGCGGCGTCTCCCAGTCGACCTCCTTGACCGGGTCGTAGGAGAGCTGCTCCGACGAGTCCAGCAGCCGCCGCGCGGTCGTCTCGCGGTCCGTTCCCGCTTCGCGTTCGCTGATGCTGGTCATCGCCGACCTCCTCGTCAGGTGTTACCCAAGTTCACTGTTACCAACCGTAACACATACCCGGTCCAGTGCACACCCGTCGGCTCAACGGCCGCGGAATTCGCTGGGCGGGACGCCGAGCAGGCCATGGAACATCGTCGTGAACGCACCGGGCCCGGCGTACCCGAGGACGGCCGCGACCTCGGCCACCGGGGTACCCGCCGCCAGCAGCGGCAACGCGTGCAGCACGCAGGCCCGGCGCCGCCACGACGCGAGCGCGAGCCCCGTCTCGGCGCGGAACCGCCGGTGCAGTGTCCGCTCGCCGACGTGCAGGCGCGCGGCCCACGCGGACGGCCGGACGTCGATCCGGGGCGCCGCGAGGAAGTCCTGGCACAGGCGGCGCAACGCCGGGTCCGCGGGCAGCGGCAGGTCGAGCGGCAGCGGCGCGGCCCGGCGCAGTTCGTGCAGGGCCAGCTGCAGCACCGCCGCGTCCCGCCCGCGCGCCGCGTACCGCGGTTCGACGTCGACGGCTTCGCGGAGCAGCTCGCGCAGCAGCGGCGTCACCTCGACGACCCGGCAGCGGGCCGGGAACCACGGCACCGCAAGCGGTTCGACGTAAAGACTGCGCGTGCTCACCCCGTCCATCCGCACGGCGTGCGGAACTCCCGCCGGGATCAGCACTGCCCGCTGCGGCGGGACCGTCCACGCGCCGTCGGCGGTGTCGACCCGCATCGAGCCGGTGACGCCGTAGAGCACCTGGGCCCGCCGGTGCCGGTGCTCGGCGAGGACGTGGCCGGGCGGGTAGTCGGTGCCGATGGCCACGACGTCGCGGTCGAGGTCGTCGACGGTGTCGATGGGGACGTTGCGCACGGTCCGATTCTAGGTGGCCGGAACTCGAAAGAAGTTGGCAGATCGGCGAATGCCCGCCATCGGTCCACGCGGTAACGTCGAGCCACGTGCCGATCACCTTCACCATCCTTTTCGGACTCGGGATCCTCTCCGGCGTGACGACCGCGCTCTTCGGTTTCGGCGGCGGATTCGTGACTGTGCCGGTGGTCTACGCCGTCGCGGCCCGCGGGCCGGACGCGATGCACGTCGCGGTCGGGACGTCCGCCGCGGTGATGCTGGTCAACTCGCTCGGCGCGACGGTCACCGTGGCGCGGGCCGGCCGGCTGCGCGGCGAATACGTCTGGCCACTGGGCGGGTTCATCGCGCTCGGCGCGGGCGTCGGCGCGCTGGCCGCGACGAGCGTCGCGGACGGTGTGCTGCACGCCTTGTTCGCCGCGTACCTCGCGCTGACCATCGTGGACAGCCTGGTGCGACGGGGTTTCCTGACCGGCGGGCCGCCCCGCCCGCTGGGCCGTGTGACCGCGTCGGCCGGCGGCGTCGGGATCGGTGCGGTCGCGGCGTTCCTCGGGGTCGGGGGCAGTGTGCTGACCGTGCCGCTGCTGCGCCGCCGCGGCCTGCCGATGAGCGAGGCCACCGCGCTGGCCAACCCGCTGAGCCTGCCCGTCGCCGCGGTGGCCACGGCCGTCTACCTGGCCGCTCCGGGCCCCACGGCCATCGACCCGGTGGCGGCGGGCCTGCTGCTCGCCGGGTCCCTGCCGACGATCGCGGTGCTGCGGCGGTGGCCGCCGGCCATCCCGGACCGGGCCCACGCCGTCGCCTACCTTGCCCTGCTCGGCGCGGCTCTGGTGACGGTCCTGATGTGAACCACTCGTCGGCGTGAACCGGCTCGCCGATCGCCCGCGCTTCGGTGTACATTCGTTCACTCAATCGCGTCGAACGGCAGGAACCGGTGCACCCACGAAGCGACTCACCCCGGTCCGGGCCGTTCGGCTCCGGGCTGCTCGGGCCCCTCGACCAGGACGTCACCGTATTGCGCCGGCGCGTCCAGCGCCTGCTGACCGCCACCCTGATCGCCACGAACGTGATCGGCGCGCTGGTGGTCGTCGGGCTCGCGGCCCTGCTCATACCGGCCCCGGGCATGTCCGGCGACCTGGTGCGCGTCACCGCCGTCGCGGTGCCGGTCTACGTCGTGTCGGCGGTCCTGGCCGGCACGCTCTGGGGGACCCGCGGGGCACTGCGGACGCTGCGCTGGGCGGCCGAAGGGCGCCGCCCGAGCTACGCCGAACGCGTCGCCAGCCTGCGCGTCCCCCTGCGTCTCACGCTCATGCAGGCCGTCCTGTGGGGCGTGGCGACGGTGGTGTTCGCTGCGCTGGCCGTGCTCGAACAGCCCGCCGTCGCGCTGACGGTGTTCCTCGTCGTCGCGTTCGCGAGCGTCGTGGTGTGCGCGATCGCCTACCTCTTCGGCGAGTTCGCGCTGCGGCCGTACGCGGCGCGGGCCCTCGACGGAACCGCGCCGCCGCGTCCGGTCAGCGGCGGCGTCAACCTGCGGATGCTGCTGTTCTGGTGCCTGGGCACCGGGGTGCCGGTGGCCGGGCTGGTCGTCACGGCGGTACTGGCCTGGGTGCGCGGCGACGTCTCGACGACGAAGCTCGCCGTGTCGGTGATCGCGCTCGGCCTGGTCGTGCTCTGCTTCGGCCTGCTGGTCACCGTGTTCACCGCCCGCGCGGTCGTCAACCCGATCACGTCGGTGCGGGACGCGCTGGGCCGCGTCCGGGCCGGCGACTTCGCCGTCGAGATCCCGGTCTACGACGGCACCGAGCTGGGCCTGCTGCAGGCCGGGTTCAACGACATGGCGGCCGGGCTGGCCGAGCGGGAACGGATGCGCGACCTGTTCGGCAGGCACGTCGGGCACGAGGTCGCCGTCGAGGCCATGCGCACGTCCGAAAACAGCACAGAGCTCGGCGGTTCGGTGCGCACGGTGTCGGTGCTGTTCGTCGACCTGGTCGGGTCGACGGCGCTGGCCGCGAGCCGCCCGCCCGAGGAGGTCGTCGGCCTGCTCAACCGGTTCTTCACGGTGGTGGTCGACGAAGTCGACCGGCACCACGGGCTGCTCAACAAGTTCGTCGGCGACGCCGCGCTGGCTGTCTTCGGGGCGCCGGCCCCGCTCGGCGACCACGCGACGTGCGCGCTGGCCGCCGGCCGCGCGATCGCCCGCCGCCTGGCGCTCGAGGTCCCGGACGGGCCGGCCGGCATCGGCGTGGCGACCGGCGACGCGGTCGCGGGCAACGTCGGCGACCCGCGCCGGTTCGAGTACACGGTGATCGGCGACCCGGTCAACGAAGCCGCCCGGCTGACCGAGCTGGCGAAGAACGCACCGGGCCGCCTGCTGGCTTCGTGGACGGCCGTCGAGGCCGCCGCGGAGGAGGAAGCGAGCCGGTGGCGGGCGACCGAGGACGTCACCCTGCGCGGCCGCAGCCGCCCGACGACGCTGGCCTCGCCCCGCTAGCCGCTTGTCCTACCGCTCCGGGTCCCAGTCCACGAGCTGGTCGAAGAGATTCCGGTCGCCGTCGAGCTCGAGGGAGTCCAGCGGGATCCGGCCGTAAAAGGCGAGGACCAGCTCATGGGCGGTGCCGCGGGCGGAGGCGTCGGCCGGCTTCTCGTCGGCGGGGGTGGGCAGGCGGGCGGCCCGTGCGCCGTCGGCCGAGAGCGAGTTGCGCCAGGAGCGGCCCTCGGTGGCGTGGTAGTCGGCGGTGGCGGGCTCGTGCGGCCAGGCGACCGTCGTCGTGCAGAAGGTGGACAGGAACTCCTCGACTCCGTCGAGGGCTACCTCGGCCGGCAGCGGCTGGGGCGCGCCCACCGTGACCTGGGCGTCGTAGGTGTGCACCGCGATCTCGTGGAGCTGACGCCGGGCGACGGCAGCGCAGGTAAGCGGCGACTGCGACTTGCCCCACCACGCCCAGCAACCGCGCTCCGGCCCGGCCTCCCGCAGCGCGTCCAGCAGGTCCCGCGTCGACGCCTCCGACCAGGTCAGCAGAGCCTCGCGCTCCCGAGGCGGGGCGGGTTCGGCCGGCGGTGCGGACTTGGCCGTGGCGTCCGGCCCGGCGGCGATGGTGGCCACCCAGGCGCGGCGTCCCTCGCCCAGGTGCCGCACCAGGTCGAACAGTGTCCACTCGGGGCAGGTCGGGACCTGGACCTCGAGGCTGGGTGCGGCGGCGACCGCGGCGCGGAAGACCGTCGAGCGTTCGTCGATCAGGCGCAGCAGGCCGGGGAAGTCCAGTGTGGTGTGCACTGCGGCTGTCTATCACCGTGTTCCGGCGGCCGGCCAGGGGTTTCCGGCCTAGCGCCGCGGGTCGACGTGGACCTTCGGGCCCGGGTACTCCCCCGCCAGCACCGCACCCACCTCGTCGAGCCCGACCGTCGCGGCGACGAGCGGCCGCGGGTCGACGGCCCCGCTGCCGTACGCGGCGATCGTGTCGGCCAGCCCCGGGGACGCGGAGAGGACGCCGACGGCCGTGACGTCCTTCAGCACCAGCTCGCGGGTGTCGAGGTCGCTGGGGCGGCCGGACAGCCCGATGTAGACGACCCGGCCGGCCGGTTCCACAAGGTCCACGGCCAGCGCGGGCAGGTCCGCGGCGCCGGTGGCGTCCACGACCGCGTCGAACGGCAGGTCCGGGAGCGTGTCGCGGGTCCAGACGTGCTCGAAGCCGAGGCCGCGGGCGAAGCCGCCGCCGGCCACGCCCATCAGGTGCACCTCGGCACCCGCGGCCCGCAGGAACATCGCCGTCAGCAGCCCGATCGTGCCCGGGCCGAGCACGAGGACCCGGTCGCCGGCTCCGGCGTCGGCTGCCCGGGCCGCGCGCAACGCGTTGCCGCCCGGTTCGACGAGCGCGCCGAGCACGGCGTCGACCGCATCGGGCAGCGCGTGCAGCGACCAGGCGGGAACGGCGAGCTGTTCGGCCAGCGCGCCGGGGCGGCCACCGCGGATCCCGACCTCTTGGCGGTTCTCGCAGGTGTGCTGGTGGCCCCGGCGGCAGCGGCGGCAGGTCCGGTCGCCCAGCATGGTGTCGCCCATGACCCGCCGCCCGAGCCAGCCGGGGTCGACGCCCTCCCCCACGGCGGAAACCGTGCCGGCCCACTCGTGCCCCAGCCGCATCGGGTAGGCGGAGTGCCCCTGGTGCAGGTACGCCATCTCACCGGTGAAGAACTCGACGTCGGTGCCGCAGACCCCGGCGCGTTCGACGTCGACGACGACCTCACCCGCGACGGCTCGCGGCACCGGGACCTCTTGCACGGCCCCTTCTCGCGGCCCGGTGAGCACGAAGGCCCGCATCGTCGAAGACATGGCCGCATGGTCGCATCCGCCGCCGCGACCGGTTTTGCGCGGCCCCGAAGTCCAAGTGGGGGACGAGAGGAAAACCCATGATCTTGGTGACAGGGGCGACCGGGCTGACCGGGTCCGCGGTGCTCGGCGCCTGCGTGGCGCAGGAACTGCCGGTACGGGCCCTGGTACGGGACCGCGCGAAGGCGGCCGGCTTCCCGGCCGGCGTCGAAGTGATGACCGGCGACCTGCTCGACCCGCCACCCGGCGTCTTCGACGGCGTCGAGCGGGCCCTGCTGATCTCCTCGGCCGACGAACGGCTCGTCGAGACGCAGCAGACGTTCATCGACGCCGCGAAGCGCGCCGGGGTGGGGCACGTCGTGAAGATGTCCGGCCGCGGGTGCCACGACGGCTCCGGGTTCCGGTTCGCGCGGATGCACGCCGAAATCGAGCGGTACCTGGCGAGTTCCGGGCTCGCGTGGTCGGTGTTGCGGCCGAGCCAGTTCATGCCGGTGTACTTCCGCGAGGTGCCGTCGATCCGCCGCGACGGCGTCCTGAACCTGCCGATGGGCGAGGCGAAGCTGGCGCCGGTCGACGTCGGCGACATCGCGCGGGTCGCGGTCGCCCTGCTGCGCGGCGAAGGCGAGGACGGCGGGCGGTACGAGATGACCGGGCCCGAAGCGCTGACGATGACCGAAATCGCCGAGCGGATCGCCGCCGTCACCGGCCGGCCGGTCCGCTACGTCGACGCCGACCCGGCCGGCAAACGGGAGGAACTGCTCGCCGCCGGGATCCCCGTCTTCTTCGCCGACGCGATGGACGAGCTGTTCGCCGAGCGGCGGACGGGCGCCGACGAGTCCCGCGTGGACCTCGGCACGCACGAGCGGTTCGGCGTGCGGCCCACGACCTTCGCAGAGTTCGCGAACCGGCACGCGGCGGTGTTCCGAGGCGAGGCGCCACCATCCCACTTGTGGGCTTCCGGCTGGCAGCCGGCGTGACATGCTGACCGCCATGCCGGGCCGGGCCGCGTTCGAGGAGCAGCTCGGCCCCTTGCGCCAGGAGCTCGCCGGGTACTGCTACCGGATGCTGGGTTCGGCCTTCGACGCCGACGACGCCGTGCAGGAGACGCTGGTCCGCGCCTGGCGCGGGCTCGACCGGTTCGCCGGCCGGGCGGCCCTGCGGACGTGGCTCTTCACGATCGCCACCCGCGTCTGCCTGGACGCGCTGAAGGGCGCGCGACGGCGGGCGCTGCCCACGGACGTCACGGACGAGCTGGGGCCGGCCCACCCCCGGGAGACCTGGGTCGAGCCGGTCCCGGACCACTGGGTCCTCGACCCGGCCCGGGTGGCGGTGGAGCGCGAGTCGGTCCGGCTCGCGTTCGTCGCCGCCCTGCAGGTGCTCTCGCCGCGGCAGCGCGCGGTGCTGCTGTTGCGGGACGTGCTGCGGTGGCGGGCGAAGGAGGTCGCCGAGCTGCTGGACACGACGGAAGACGCCGTCAACGCGGTGCTCAAGCGTGCTCGCGCCGCGCTGCCCGCGCCGGCTCCGGCGCCGCTGTCCGGCGACGACCGCGCCCTGCTCGCCCGTTACGTCGACGCGTTCGAGCGGTTCGACATCGGCGCGCTGGTGGCGTTGCTCCACGACGAGGCGACGTTGTCGATGCCGCCCTACGACATCACCCTGATCGGGCCCGCGTCGATCGCGGCCTGGTTCCGCTCGCGGCGCGCCGAGTGCGAAGGCGCGCTGCTCGTGCCGCTGGAGGTCAACGGCGGCGCCGGGCTAGGACAGTACCGGCGCGATCGGGGCGGCCCGGGCCACCACGCGTTCGCGATCCACGCGCTGACGACCGCGGGCGGCCGCATCACCGCCTTGTACACCTTCCTCGACCCGGCCCTCTTCCCGCTGTTCGGACTTCCGGAGGCCGTTACCGAACACTTGCCTTTTTCTTGACACCTGTCCATTATCGTGGGCATGCGGGCCGACTGGACGACCGAAGCTCCCGTCAAGGACCGGCGGGTGCGCCGGTCGCGCGCGGCGTTGATGCGGGCCGCCGTCGAGCTGGTCTCCGAACGGGACTCCGCCGCCGTCGCGGTTTCCGAGATCGCCGAGGCGGCGGACGTCAGCCGGCAGGTGCTCTACCAGCAGTTCGGCGACCGCGACTCGCTCGTGCTCGAGGCCGCGCAGGACCTGGTCCGGCGCGAGCTGCTCACCGGGCCACCCGAGTTCCCCGACGACGAACGAGCGGCGATCCTGGCGCTGGCCCGGCACTTCGCCGCGCACCGGCGCTTCTACCGCGCCCTGCTGACCGGAGCGTCCGCGTACGCGTTCACCGAGGCGCTGACCGGCCTGTTCCTCCCGCTCAACCGGCGCCACCTCGGCCGCACGCTCGGCGACGTCCTCGACCCGCAGGGGATCGAAGACCTGGCCACGTTCCTGACCGGCGGGGCCGGCGCGGTCGTCAACGCCTGGGTCGTCGACGGGCCGGACCCGCTCGACGCGGGCGAGTTCACCGACCGGCTGCTGCGGATCCGCTCGGTCGTCACCTCGATGATCACGAAGGAGGCCGGCCGGTGATCAGCCGTCTCTTCGAGCGCCTGCTGAAGCTGCCCGCCCCGGCGACCCGGAAGCTGGTCGTCCAGCGCGACCTGCGAGTGCCGATGCCCGACGGCGCCGAGCTCCTCGCCGACCGGTGGGCACCGCGCGCGGGCGGGGACGGCCTGCCCACCGCCCTGGTCCGCAGTCCCTACGGCCGGAAGGGCCCGTTCGGCGCACTCTTCGCCCGGCCCTTGGCCGAACGCGGCGTCCAGGTGCTGATCCAGAGCACCCGCGGCGGCTTCGGCTCCGGCGGCGTCTTCGACCCGCTGCGGCAGGAGCGCGAAGACGGCGCCGCGACGCTCGACTGGGTCGTCCGGCAGCCCTGGTTCGGCGACGCGATGGTGCTCGTCGGCGCCAGCTACCTCGGCTACGTCCAGTGGGCGGTCGCCGATCGCGTGCCGCCGCAGGTCAAGGCGATGATCCCGCACGTCACCGAGTCCGGCCTGACGCTGGAGTTCCTGCGGGAGGACGGTCTTTCCCTCGAGACGCCGTTCGGCTGGGGCGTCCAGGTCGCCGTCCAGGAACGCCGGTTCGCGCTGCTCCGGCAACGCGGCCAGGCGAAGAAGCTAAGGCGGGCGCTGAACACGCTTCCGCTCGCGCAGGCGGATGTCGTCGCCATCGGCCACCGCTCCGACTACATCCAGGATGTCCTGGCGCACAACGAAAACCACCCGCGTTGGGCGGACGTCGACCACCGGTCGCGCGTCGCGGACGTCACGGTGCCGGTGAGCTCGATCGGCGGCTGGTACGACATCTTCCTGCCCGGCCAGCTGCGCGACTTCCGGACGCTGCAGGACGCGGGACGGCGTCCCCGGCTGACGGTCGGGCCGTGGACCCACGCCGGCCGGCCCGACCTGCTCGCCGGCGCAAGCCTCACGGTCCGGGAAGCCCTCGAGTTCGGGCTCGCGCACGCCCGCGGCGAGGAACCGCCGGAGCGCGCGCCCGTCCGGTTGTTCGTCATGGGCGAGGAAGCCTGGCGCGACTTCGCCTCCTGGCCGCCGGAAGGCTATGCGCCCCAACGGTTCCACCTCCAGCCCGGCGGCGTGCTGGCCGCGGACGCGCCCGGCGAGTCGGAGCCCGACCGCTACCGCTACGACCCGGCGGACCCGACGCCCGCGGCCGGCGGGGTGCGCATGGCCCCGGACGCCGGCCGCGTCGACAACGCGGCCGTGGAAGCCCGCGCCGACGTCCTCACCTACACCACGGCCGTGCTCGACGAAGACGTCGAAGTCGTCGGGGACGTGAGCGCGGAGATCTGGTTCCACAGCAGCCTGCCCTTCGCCGACGTCTTCGTCCGGCTCTGCGACGTCGACCCGGACGGCCGTTCGGTCAACGTCTGCGACGGTCTCACCAGCCTGACCGCTGCCGATGAACTCGCCGCCGTCACCGTGCGGCTGTGGCCGACGGCGCACCGGTTCCGGCGCGGGCGCCGCATCCGGGTCCAGGTGTCCAGCGGCGCGTTCCCGCGGTACGCCCGCAACCCCGGCACCGGCGAGCCCCACGCCACCGCGACCACCCTGCGCGCCGCGGACCAGGAGGTCCACCACGGCCCGGTCACCGCTTCGGCGGTCGTCCTCCCGGTGCGTTATTTTCAGCATTAGCCGGAATGGCGGGAAAACAATTCCGGACGGCGTGAAAAAGAATTTCCGGCGGTTCGGCCGTGATTCTGTAACGCATTCCCGGGCCGCGCGACTAACGCGGTGTTTCCGGCCGCCGGGGAGGCATCGTGGACGTGACGACGGACCGACAGTCCGAACAGGACCGAGCGGCGGCCGCGCGCGCCGCCGAACGCACCGGGCAGCGGCGGGCGAAGATCGCCTTGCTGCGCAAGCCCGGCGGGATCGCGGAGGCCGACGAGCCCAGCCGCGTCGCCACCCGGATCGACCGGCTCGGCCGCTACTACCCCGACGTCCGGCCGGTGAACCCGGCGGCGATCGCGGCCGGTGACCCGAAAGCGATGGCGGACGCGGGGATCATCCTCGAACGGATCGTCCTCACCGACGACCTGCTCGGCGTGGGTTACCTCGAAGGCGGCGTCACGGCTTCGGCCGCGATCGGCCGGGTCAACATCCGCGACGGCCGCGGCCGGCTCACCGGCTACGGCACCGGGTCGATGGTCTCCCCCGACCTGATGCTCACCAACCACCACGTGCTGCCGGACGCCGCGACCGCCGGGTCCAGCGTCGTCGAGTTCGACTACCAGGACGGCGTCGACGGCCTGCCCCGGCCGGTGCGGGCGTTCGGGCTCGACCCGGACCGCTTCTTCGTCGCCGACGAGGCCCTCGACTTCGCGCTCGTCGCCGTCAAAGCGACCGGCGACGAACTGCGTCCCTTCGGGTTCAACCGGTTGATCGGCAGCGAGGGCAAGGCGATCGTCGGCGACTTCGTCACCATCATCCAGCACCCGCGTGGGGGAAAGAAACAGGTGGCGCTGCGGGAGAACCGGATCGTCGACGTCCTCGAGAAGTTCCTGCACTACGAAACCGACACCGAACCCGGGTCGTCGGGCTCGCCGGTGTTCAACGACCAGTGGGAGGTCGTGGCGCTGCACCACGCCAGCGTCCCGGCCGAGGGGCACGCGGAGTACGGCGGTTTCCTCAACGAAGGAATCCGCGTCAGCCGGCTGCTGGAATTCTTACGCGGACAGCAGTTCACGCTGGCGCAGCAAGGCCTGCTCGACCGGCTCTCGACCCGGCCCGAGCGCGACGCACCGGCCCAGCCGGTTCCCGGCGGCGCCCCGCAGGTGCTCACGCTGACGATGCCGGTCGACATCCGGCTGCGCGCCGCCCCGGAGGCCGTCGTGATCGACCCGGACTACTCGAACCGCGCGGGCTACGACCCGGACTTCCTCCCCGGGCACACCGTGCCGCTGCCGACGCTGCCCGAGGCGCTCGTTGCAGTGGCGGCGACCAACCGGCAGGCGGCGGGCGAGCCGCGGTACGTCCTGCCGTACCACCACTTCAGCGTCGTCATGAACAAGGTGCGGCGCCTGGCCTTCTTCACGGCCGTCAACATCGACGGGCGCACCAGCCGGTCGCTGCGCCGCGACCCGGACCGCTGGTCGCTCGACCCGCGTGTCGACGCCGGCGAGCAGGTTGGCGAGGAGATCTACCGGGCCAACCCGCTCGACCGCGGGCACCTGGTCCGCCGCCTCGACCCGGCGTGGGGCGCGACGGCCGCGATCGCGCAGCTCGGCAACGACGACACGTTCCACTTCACGAACTGCTCGCCGCAGCACAAGGACTTCAACCAGAACAAGACCACGTGGGCCGGGCTCGAGGACTACGTGCTGAACAACGCCGACAACGCCGACCTGAAGGTCAGCGTGGTGACCGGCCCGGTGCTCGCCGAGGACGACGACCACTACCGCGGTGTCCGGCTGCCGCGGCAGTTCTGGAAGGTCGTCGCGATGGTCAAGGCGGGCGGCACGCTGTCGGCGACGGCGTACCTGCTGAGCCAGGAGGAGCTCATCCACGGCCTGGAGGTCGCGGGCGAGTTCAGCTACGGCGCCTACCGCACGTACCAGGTGCCGGTGCGCCGGATCGAGACGCTCACCGGGCTGTCGTTCGGCGCCCTCCCCGACGCCGACCCGCTGACCGGCCTCGAATCGACGAGCGAAGCCAAGGAGATCCGGGCACTCGACGACCTCGTGCTCTGATTCAGCGGACTTCCGCCACCCGGTAGGCGATCCCGCCGTCGACGAGGTAGCCCGAGCCGACGCCCACGACGTCGTTGAGCCAGGCGTAGTCCGGCGAGCCGGTTTCGAAGAGCGGGTTGGTGCGGAAGTAGTAGCCGGCGGGGTCGACCTCGTGCCTGCGCCGCGGGTCGGCGACGGCGTCACGCAGGTCGGCCGGAATCACCCAGCGGCCGCCGTAGCTCAGGTGGACGAGGGCGCCGTCGTGGGTGCGCAGGGTCAGCCGGACGTCGAGGGTCATCGTGCCGTCCTTGCGGAACTGCGCCCAGTCTCCACCGCCGCGGACGACTTCGCCGCGCAGCCGCGGACCGTCGAACGTGCCCCCGGCGGCGCCGAAGAGGACGCGGGGCCCGATCGGCAGCGGGTCGTCGAGGTCGACGACGAGGTCGAAGAGGTGCTCGGTGCGGACGTCGCCGACGTCCTTGATGCGCGGGTCTTTCACGCGGCCCTCCCGAGGCGTTCGACGACGGCGTCGGTGGAGACGCCGGACCGGGTGCACAGCGTCGCGAGGTCGAAGGAGAAGTGCTCGCTCGCGATGCGGTCGCCGGCGAAGGTGAACCGCAGGACCACCGGCAGCTCGACGGACCGGCCGTGCGGCGCCAGGCCGAGCCAGCCGCCGATCATGGTCAGCCGGGCGGTGCCCCAGCACACGAGCGTGCCGCCGGTGCGCGCGTGGCCGTCGAGGGTCACGGCGTAGTCCGGGAACGAGGCGAAGAACGTGGTGAGCGCCTGTTCATTTTCTCCTCGGCCGCGCGCTGTGACGCCGAAGGGCGGCGCTTCCAACACGACGTCGGGGTGGAACAGCCGCAGCGCGGCCGGCACGTCCTGGCGGCTCTTCGCGACAGCCAGGGCCGTGACCAGCTCGATCATCCGGTGTTCGTTCATGAACTAAACATACGATCGGTCGTATGCTTTGAGCAAGAGCTGTGCCAGGATGGAGCGGTGACCGAAGATCAACGGCTGGCGCGCGGCACCCGGACCCGGCAGCGGATCGCGCGCCGCGCGGTCGACATCGCGTCGGTGGAGGGGCTGACGGGCCTGAGCCTGGGGCGGCTCGCGACCGAGCTGGAGCTGAGCAAGAGCGGGATCCAGACGCTGTTCCGCACCAAGGAGAACCTCCAGCTGGCCGCGGCGGAGGCGGCACAGGCGGAGTTCACGGCAGCGGTCCTGCTGCCGGCCGAAGAGGTGGCCGACGGAGCCGCCCGGCTGCGGGCGTTGATCGAGCACTGGATCACGTACGCGGAGACGCCGTTGTTCGCGGGAGGCTGTTTCTGGTCGGCGACGCTCCCGGACTTCGACAGCCGCCCGGGTCCGGTACGGGAGGTTCTGCTGGGCCAGCACTCCGCGTGGCTGGCGCATCTCGCGGGCCGGGTGTCGCGGGCGGTGACGGCGGGCGAGATCCGGGCGCTGGACCCGGACTTGACGGCCTTCCAGCTGGACGCGGTACTGACGGCGGCCAACACGGCGATGCGGCTGGGTGACGCGGGAGCGGCAGAGAAGGTGCGGCGGACCGTCACCCAACTCCTCGGCGGCTGACTTGGCTGGCGGAACGTCATGAACGACCCTTTCATCGCGCCCGGCGCAGTGAACGACCCTTTCATGACATCCGGACCGGCGCCCTACTCCGTGGGCCAAGCATCATGAACGACCCTTTCATCGCGTCTGGCGCGATGAACGACCCTTTCATGGCGTCTGGTTCCAGAGGCCGGCAAGTCTTGGTCCACCCGCCCGACCCCTCCGCCACGGTCGCCCCTCACCTACCCCGCGATCCGAGCGTCGCGAATGACTCATTCGGGGCGCCAGACGTCCCCAATGACTCATTCGCGACACCGAACCCCGTCTGGCGAGCTGGCAACGCGATGTCATGAAAGGGTCGTTCACCTCATCTGGCGCGGTGAAAGACCCTTTCATGGCATCCGGGTCGGCGGCTGACTCCGTGGGCCGAGCCAGGTTGTCATCGCCTCGCGTAGCCCCCGCTCGTCCAGCTCACCCACCGAAGCCCAGGCCAAATACCCGTCCGGCCGCACCAAAGCCGCCAGTTGCTGGTCCGGGAACGCCAGCGGCCGCGCCGTCACCACGTGCACCCTGCGACCCCACTCCGCTGCCACCGTCGCCGCTGCCGCGCCTGCGTCCAGCACCACCGCGCGGCCGTCGCGGAAGTGGCCCGCCAGGGTCGTTCCGTCGTCCAGAGCCAGATCCGGTACCCGGTGGCCGATCAAGGGGAAGTCGCCCGGGAGGGGGTAGTGCTGCCAATCACCGGCGATGCTCGAAACCACGTGGGTTGCTCCGTCCGGGGTGTCGAGCAGGTCGGCCATCACCCCGCGCAACGCCTCCGCCCGGGGACCGCGCGGGGCGCTCAGCGCCGTCTGCGCCAGGCTCCACCGCTGCACCCACTCGCCGATCGGGTGCCGTTCGGGGCTGTAGGTGTCCACAAGGGACTCCGGCGCCAGCCCGCGCGCGACGAGCGCGAGCTTCCAGCCCAGGTTGACCGCGTCGCCCAGCCCCAGGTTGAGGCCCTGCCCGCCCGCGGGCGAGTGCACGTGCGCGGCGTCGCCGCAGAGCAGCACACGGCCTCGCCGGTAGGTCGAAGCTTGCCGGGTCGTGTCCGCGTACCGCGTGGCGACGTGCACGCGCGTCACCGCGACGTCGGTGCCGCTGACCCGCCGCAGGCTCGCCTGCATCTCCTCGGCCGTGACCGGGGTGTCCCGGTCGGCGGACACCTCGTACTCGACCGTGTGCACCCGGGGCGGCCCGTCGCCGTCCGCCCAGCCGCCGAGCACGTACGAGCCGTTCTCGCCGTGCTGCCAGCCTCCCGCGACGAGCTTCTCCGGCGCGTCGAGGTCCACCACCGCCTGCCGGCCGGTGAACACGGGATCCACGCCCGGGAAGGCGAACCCGGCCAGGCGGCGCACGGTGCTGCGCCCGCCGTCGGCGCCCACCAGCCAACCGGTCCGGAACTCGCCCTGTCCGGTGTGGACAGTCACGCCGCCGTCGTCCGCGTCGAACCCGGTCAGCGCGACGCCGCGCCGCACCTCGGCGCCCGCCCACGCAAGGAAGATCGCCTCCAGGTCGGCTTGGCTGACGACGCCCGCGCCGAGGAACTCGGCATCCGGCGGCCGCAGCCGGTCGGCCCGGATGCCGATCCCCGCGAAGTGCCCGGCGAAGGACTCCCCCGCCGGGGCTCCGGGCGGCGGCACCGAGTTCGGGCCGACCCACATCGCCGCGGCCCGCTCGACGGCGGACAGCAGGCCACGCAGGTGCAGCGCGTGCACCGACGGCGTGTTGAGCGCCCGCGCCCCCATCGACCCGAACCGCGCCCGCGGCGTTTCCGGCTCGCGTTCCAGGACCAGCACCCGGGCGCCGCCCAGCCGGAGCTCGCCCGCCAGCAGCAGGCCCACCGGGCCGCCGCCGGCCACCACCACGTCGAAGTCCATCTCCCCACCCCTCCAACCGAGAACCAAGACGACCAGCCGCCGCTCAGCCGGGACTTCGCCCCGCGCCACGCAGGATGTCGAACGCGTGCTGCCGGTGCGTGGCGAAGAGCTCGAGCGCCGCTTCCCGGTCGCGGGCCCGCAGCGCGTCCGCGAGCTGCCGGTGTTCCGCCGGGATGCCCGCCAGGTACCCCTCGGTCTCGACGCCGATGCGGGTCAGCAGGAACAGGTGGACCTGCGAGCGGATCGCCTGCCAGGCCTCACCCAGGCGGCGATGGCCGGCGGCCGCGTAGATCGCGTCGTGGAATTCGAGGTCGCGGCGGACCATCTCGTGCTCGTCGGCCGCCCGTTCCATGCGCGCCACGGCGGCGTCGACCGCCTCCAGGTCGGGGGCGCGGTCGATCACCAGTCCGACGGCGAGCTGCTCCAGCGCCGCCCGCAGGCTGTCCAGCTCGGCGACGTCCACTTCGGACAGTGAGGTCACCATGGTGCCCCGGTGCCATTCACCGCGGACGAGCCCTTCGCGCTCCAGCTTGAGCAGCGCCTCCCGCACCGGGCCGCGGCTGACACCGAGCGCCTCCGCCAGCTCCACTTCGCGCAGCTGGCTTCCCGGCGCGTACGCCCCGCCGAAGATCGCGTCCCGGATGCGGTCGGCGACCTCGTCGGCGAGCCCGCGCCGGCGGGCGGGAGCCACTTGAGCACTCATGTCGCAATGTTAACATTCAGACATGACGATCCCTCGCTTCCACCTCGCCATGCCGGTCGACGACCTGGCCGCCGCCCGCCACTTCTACGGCGAAGTCCTCGGCCTCGCGCAGGGCCGCAGCGCCAGCACGTGGGTCGACTGGAACCTGCACGGCCACCAGTTCGTGACACACCTGGCGCCGGGCCGGCCGCAGCGCGTCCACAACCCCGTCGACGGCCACGACGTGCCGGTGCCGCACTTCGGCCTGATCCTCGAGGTCGAGCAGTTCAAGGCGCTCGCCGAGCGGCTGCGGGCGGCCGGGACGGAGTTCGTGATCGAGCCGTACGTCCGCTTCGAAGGCCAGGCCGGCGAGCAGTGGACGATGTTCCTGCTCGACCCCGCCGGCAACGCGCTGGAGTTCAAGGCCTTCGCCGACGACTCACAGGTCTTCGCTGTCTGATGACCCTGACGAGGCCCGCAACGATCCCGGGTGCGCCTTCGCGGCCGGATCGCGCCGGGTCTTCACCAGGCTGGCGACCGTCACGAGGGCCAGCACGCCGATGATCACCGCGAGGCTCACCGGCGTGGCGATCTCCGGGACGCGCGGGTCGATGTCGACGTGCGCCCAGTGCAGGATCAGCTTCACCCCGATGAACGCGAGGATCACCGCGAGCCCGGCCGAGAGGTACACGAGCCGGTCGAGCAGGCCCTTCACCAGGAAGTACAGGGCACGCAAGCCGAGCAGCGCGAACGCGTTCGCGGCGAACACGATGAAGGGCTCTTCGGTGACGCCGAAGACCGCCGGGATCGAGTCGAGGGCGAACAGGAGGTCGACACCGCCGATCGCGACCAGGACGACCACGAGTGGCGTCACCACCCGGCGGCCCGAGACCCGGGTGAGCAGCCGGCCGCCGTCGTAGGCGTCGGAGACCGGCAGCACCCGCCGGGCCACCCGGACCACCACGTTGTGCTCGATGTCGGGGTCGGCGTCGCGGTGCCGGAACAGCTGCACGCCGGTGTAGATCAGCAGCAGCCCGAAGAGCAGGAACATGAACGAGAACAGCGCGAGGAGCGTCGCGCCGAGGACGATGAAGATCCCCCGCATCACGAGCGCGAGGATGATCCCGAACGTGAGCACCTTGTGCTGGTGCTCCTCCGGGACGGCGAACGTCGTCATGATGATCACGAACACGAACAGGTTGTCGACCGACAGGCTCTTCTCGACGATGTAGCCGGCGAAGTACTCGGTGCCGAGCTCACCGCCGTGGGCCAGCGTCAGCCAGACGCCGAACGCCACCGCGACGAGGATGTAGCCCACCGACCACGCGACGGCCTCCGCGAACCCGACCCGGTGCGGCCGGAGCGCGGCGAGCACGAGGTCGACCGCGAGCAGCGCCAGCACGACGCCGATGGTGACCAGCCAGGTGCCGACGCCCATCCGCTCCCCCCGCTCCCGTGTCTGCCGCGATCGTAGGGGCAGAAACGCAAACGCGCACCATAAGTCCACAGTGGACGGATCAAGGCAGGGCGAGGGCCGCCAGCTCGGCGTGCGGGTCGAGCTCGAGGCCACCGGCGCGCAAGGTGTCGTCGACGATCCGCCAGACCCAGCGCGCCAGCAGCGCGGCCAGCTCGGCGCGGTCGACGTCGCGCGGGTTCTCCAGCCAGCGCGACGTGCTCGACTCGACCAAGCCGACCAGCCCGAAGGCGACCGCTTCGCAGACGCGGGTGTCCACTCCGAACAGTCCGAGGTAGTGCTCGAACACCACGGTCAGCTGGCGCGCGATGGCGGTCTTGCCGTCGGCGAAGACGTCGCGGGTGCCGGTCAGCGCGTGCTTGGTCAGGTAGCGGTAGAGCGGTCCGTGCTCGGCCAGCCAGCGGGTGTGCGCGCCGATCGCCGTGCGGATCAGCTCCATCGGCGTGCCGCTCGGGTTCCACAGCGGCGCGAACTCCGCGGTGATCAGCTCCGCGACCCGGCCGGCGATCGCCTGCTGCAGGTCGGCGGCGCCGTCGAAGTGCCGGTAGAGGCGCGTGCGCGCGACGCCGGCTTCGTCGGCGATCTGCTCGGTGGACACGTCGGGCCCGTACCGCGCGATCGCGCGCAGGCCCGCCTCGACGAACTCGCGGCGACGCCGATCGCGCTGGCCGGCCCACCGCGCGGCCCGGCCGTCGGGCGGCCGCGGGGTGTCCGTCGATGTCATCGGCCGGAGTGTACCGGCGGGCCCGCTGTGCCGTACGATGCCGTACCTCTTACTTTGGGTGCAAGCGGGTCACGGAGAGTGCCGATGGGGAACACCGACGAGGAGCCGCCGGACGCCGTGTTGCTCGCCGCCCTCCGCGCCGGTGACTTCGACGCGGGCGGCGCCCTGTTCCGCCGGCACGCCGAGCCGTTGCGCCGGACCGCGGCGGCGTGGGCGAGGCAGCCCGCCGAGCGTGACGACCTGGTGGCCGAGACGTTCGCCCGGGTGCTGGCCGTCGTGTACGCGGGTGGCGGCCCGGTCGACGACCTGCGGCCGTACCTCGTCGTGACGCTGCGGAACCTGGTCTCGCGGTGGAGCCGGCAGCGCAGCCGGGTCGAGCTGTGCGAAACGGTTCCCGAGACGACGTCGAGCGGCGCCGACGAGCTGGCCCTGCACCGGTCGAACGAGAAGCTCGTGTGGTCGGCGTACTGCACGCTGCCGGGCCGGTGGCGGACGGTGCTCTGGCGCACCGAGGCCGAAGGCGACACGCCGACGGAGGCGGCCCCGCTGCTGGGCCTGACGCCGAACAGCGTCTCGGCGCTGGCGATGCGGGCGCGGGAGGGGCTGCGCCAGGCGTACCTGCAAGTCCAGGTCCCCGACGCCGAGGAGCAGGTCTGCCGCGAACCCCGCCGGCGCATGGGCGCGTGGGTCCGCGGCGCGCTGTCCCCGCGCCGGGCGAGCGTGGTCGCCGACCACATCGCGGGCTGCGGCTCGTGCCGCACGGTGGCCTCGGGCCTGGACGAAGCGAACCGCGAACTGCCGGGCTCGGCCGCCCGCCTCACCGGCTGATCCGGCCGGACGTCCTGAACGACTCGTTCATGACGTCCGGCGACAGGAAAGAGTCGTTCAGGTCATCCGGGCGCGGACGTTGCGCGAAGGTTGCCTCGCCCCCACTCCCCCGGGTTACCGTGAAGCCCGGCCCAGGAGGTGGCGGTGGACGACGAAGTCTGCGCGGTCCGGCCCGGCACCGACGTCGCCGGGCACGCCCGGCTGCTCGCGGGCATCCACGACGCCGTCCTCGCCGGACGGCCACCCCGGACCGCTCCGCGCCGGCTCGTCGAACGGTCGTGGCGCCGGGTCGCCGCGCAGGGCGTCGATCCCGACCGGCCGCCCGCGCCCGATCCCGTCGGCGCCGCCGAGGTCGAACGGCGGCGGACCGGCTGCCGGATCGGCGAAGTCCTCCCCGAGCTCCGCGGCGCGCTGACGTCGGTGGCCGAAGACGCGCACCACCTGATGGTCGTCACCGACGCGGACGGCGTCGTCCTCTGGCGCGAGGGCGCGCGCGGGGTACGGCACCGCGCAGACTCGCTCGGCTTCACTGAGGGCGCCACCTGGTCGGAGCTCGCCATCGGCAGCAACGCGATCGGGACGGCGCTGGCCGAGGCCGCCCCGGTGCAGATGTTCGCGGCCGAGCACTTCGTGCGCTCCCACCACTCCTGGGCCTGCACCGCCTACCCCGTGCACGACCCGCGGACCGGCGAGCTGCTCGGGATCGTCGACGTCAGCGGGCCGGCCGAGACCGTCCACCCGATGACCGTCGCCCTGGTCGGGACGTCGGTGCGGCTGGCCGAGGCCGTCCTGCGGCAGCGGCACGAGGTCCGGCTCGAAGCGCTCCGGCAGCTCTCCGGGCACGTACTCGGAAGCGGGCCCGGGCTCGTCGTCGACGACCACGGCTGGGTCGCGGCGCACAGCGGCGTCTTCGGGATCGACCGCGTCGCCGCGCCCCGGCACGGCGTCCCCGTCGCGGTCCGCGGCGTCGGGGCGTGCGAGCCGGAGCCGGTGCCCGGCGGGTGGCTGCTGCGGCCGAGCCACCGCGAAACCTTGCGGCTCACCGTCGAGCTCGACCCGCCGCGCGCGACGGTCGAAGGCTCGGCGCGGTGGACGCACCCGCTGGGCAAGCGACAAGCGGATCTGCTGCGGCTGATCGCGACCGCGGGCCCGGCCGGGGTGTCGGCCGCGCAGCTGTCGGAGACGCTCTACGGCGACCGCACGCACCTGGTGACCGTGCGCGCGGAGCTGTCGCGGCTGCGCAAGCTCATCGGTGGCCTGCTGCTCGCGCGCCCGTACCGGATCGCGCCCGGTGTCGAAGTCGTGCTGATGCAACCCTAGGGCAACCCTTACGCGGACCCGGTCCGGCGAGGTTGGCTGCTCGGACGCGCCGCCGACGACGACGGTGCCCGAGACGCGGAGGTCCGCTCATGACCCAGACCCTCGAACCGGCCGCCGCCCTCGATCCCCGGCAGCGCGTCGAAGGCTGGCTCGCCGACTTCGAGGCCGCGCTCGCGGCCCGGGACGCCGACCGGGCCGCCGCCCTCTTCGCGACGACGTCGTTCTGGCGCGACCTGATCGCGTTCACCTGGAACCTCAAGACGGTCGAAAACCGCGACGGCGTGAAGGACCTCCTCCTGGCCACGATGGACACCGCCGACGCCCACGGCTTCCACGCCACCGAGGAGCCGACCGAGTCCGACGGCGTCGTCGAGGCGTGGATCGGCTTCGAGACCGCCGCCGGCCGCGGCCGCGGGCACCTGCGGCTCACCGGCGAAGGCGCGTTCACCTTCCTCACGACGTTGCACGAGCTGAAGGGGCACGAGGAGCCGCTCGGCACGACCCGGCCGAAGGGCGCCGAGCACGGCGTCAACCGCGAGCGCGTCACGTGGTCCGAGGCACGGCAGGCGGAAGCGGACGAACTGGGCGCGACGCGGCAGCCGTACGTCGTCGTCATCGGCGGCGGGCAGGGCGGGATCGCGCTCGGCGCTCGGCTGCGCCAGCTCGGCGTGGACCACGTGGTCGTCGATCGGTACGCCCGCCCCGGCGACCAGTGGCGCGGCCGGTACAAGTCGCTGTGCCTGCACGACCCGGTCTGGTACGACCACCTGCCCTACCTCGACTTCCCGCGCACCTGGCCGGTCTTCGCGCCGAAGGACAAGATCGCCGACTGGCTCGAGATGTACACGAAGGTCATGGAGGTCAACTACTGGTCGTCGACGACCTGCAAGAGCGCTTCCTACGACGAGGAAGCGAAGGAATGGACCGTCGTCCTCGACCGCGACGGCGAAGAAGTTGTCCTCAAGCCGAAGCACCTGGTCCTCGCGACCGGCATGTCGGGCAAGCCGAACATCCCCATGCTGCCCGGCCAGGACGTCTTCCGCGGCGAACAGCACCACAGCTCGCAGCACCCCGGCCCGGACGCCTATCGCGGCAAGAAGGCCGTGATCATCGGGTCCAACAACTCCGCGTTCGACATCTGCGGCGCGCTGTGGGAAGCCGGCGCGGACGTCACGATGGTCCAGCGCAGTTCGACGCACATCGTGAAGTCGGACTCCCTGATGGACCTCGGCCTGGGCGACCTCTACTCGGAACGCGCGCTGGCCGCCGGGATGACGACGCAGAAGGCGGACCTGACGTTCGCCTCGCTCCCGTACCGGATCATGCACACGTTCCAGCAGCCGGTGTACGCGGCGATCAAGGATCGCGACCAGGAGTTCTACGACCGCCTCGAGGGCGCGGGCTTCCGGCACGACTGGGGTGACGACGACTCCGGCCTCTTCATGAAGTACCTGCGGCGCGGCTCCGGCTACTACATCGACGTCGGCGCGGCGGATCTGGTGGCCGACGGCGACGTCAAGCTCGCGCACGGCCAGGTCACCGAGCTGACCGAGACTTCGGCCAAGCTCGACGACGGGACGGAACTGGAGGCGGACCTCGTCGTCTACGCGACCGGGTACGGCTCGATGAACGGCTGGGCGGCGGACCTGATCAGCCAGGAGGTCGCGGACAAGGTCGGCAAGGTGTGGGGCCTGGGCTCGGACACCACGAAGGACCCGGGCCCGTGGGAGGGCGAGCAGCGCAACATGTGGAAGCCCACCCGGCAGGACGGCCTGTGGTTCCACGGCGGCAACCTGCACCAGTCACGGCACTACTCGCTCTACCTCGCCCTCCAGCTCAAGGCCCGCGCGGAAGGCATCCCGACGCCGGTCTACGGGCTGCAGGAAGTGCACCACCTGGCCTAGGACCCGAGCGCGCTCGCGGGATCGCCGAACAACAAGGCGGTCCCGTGGGCGCGCTTGAAGAACAGGTGCGCGTCGTGTTCCCAGGTGATCGCGATGCCGCCGTGCAGCTGGATCATCTCCGCCGCCGCGTGGGAAAATGCTTCGCCGCACACGACTTTCGCGGTCGTCACGGCCTCGGCGTCGCCGTCCACCAAGGCCGCGTACAGCGCCGAGCGGGCCGCTTCGACGTGGACGTGCACGTCGGCCATCCGGTGCTTCAGCGCCTGGAACGACCCGATCGCCCGGCCGAACTGACGGCGTTGTTTCGTGTACTCGACCGTCAGTTCCAGCGCGCGGGCCGCCGCGCCGACTTGCTCGGCGGCGACGGCGACCACCGCCGTGTCCCGCAGCTTCCGCAGGTCGAAGCCGTCGGCATCGAGGCGCCGGGCCGGCGTCGCGGCGAAGTCCACCACCGCCAGCCGGCGGGTCGGGTCCAGCGTGGTGACGCGCTCCCGGCGGACGCCGTCGAGCGGGACTTCGAACAAGCCGAGGCCCTCGGACGTCCGGGCCACGGCCAGGAGAACGTCGGCGAGATCGCCGTCGAGGACGTAGTGGGCGTGGCCGTCGAGACCGGTTTCCGACGCGGTCAAGCCCGGCGACCAGTCTTCGTCGGACCAGGCCAGTGCGGCGAGGGTCGTGCCCGCGGCGATGCCGGGCAGCAGCCGTTCGCAGGCTTCGTCGTTCCCGGTGCGGAGCAAGGCTTCTCCGCACAGCACCGCGGAGCCGAGCATCGGGGCGGGGGTGAGCGTGCGGCCGAGCTCTTCCAGGACTACGCACGCCTCGGCCAGGCCGGCGCCCGCGCCGCCGTAGTGCTCGGGGATCGCGAGGGCGGCGACGCCGATCTGCTCGCACAGCGTCGACCAGAGCTTGTCGTCGTACCCGAGCGGGGACGCCATCGCGGCCCGCACCGCCTCCGGTCCCGACCGGCGGGTCAGCAGCGATCGCACCGCGTCCCGCAGGGCGACGGACTCTTCCGACTGGAAAGGATCCGTCATCGCAGCCCCGCCAGCACGCGCGCGCGGTGGAACGAGCCGGTTCCCCAGGCCCCGGCCAGGGCCCGTACCTTCGTCAGCCGCAGGCCGAGGTCGTGTTCGGCGGTGTAGCCGATGGCGCCGTGCACCTGCAGGGCCGTGCGCGCGGCCAAGTACGCGGCGTCGCCCGCCATGACCTTCGCCGCCGAGACGTCGCGACCGAAGGTGTCCGTGGCGACGGCCGCGCCGTACAGGAGCGGCCGGGCGAGCTCGAGCTGCGTCACGACGTCGGCGAGCAGATGCTTGACCGCCTGGTACTCGCCGATGGCCCGGCCGTACTGGCTGCGTTGCTTGGCGTAGGCGACCGACGCGTCGAGGAGCCACTGGCCGGCCCCGAGCAGCTGGGCCGACACAGCCAGGACGCCCCGGTCGAACGCGACCGGGTCGGCGGCGGTGGTGCGGGTGGTGCCGGTGACCCGGAACAGCCGCCGGGCCGGGTCGATCGACCGGACGAGCTCGATCCCGACGCCGGAGACTTCGCCCTCGTTGAGGTCGAGGACGACTCCGGCGACATCGGCGTCCAAGGCCAGGGGGACTTCCGGCGGCGCGACGACCGTGGCGAGCAGTTCGCCCCCGGCGAGCGCGGTGAGCCGGTCGCCGGTCAGCACCGCGGGCGCGACGGCCGCCGTTTCGACCAGCGGGCCGGGCACGGCGTGGTAGCCGAGCGCTTCGAACGCGACTACCAGGTCGACAGCGGAACCGCCGAGCCCGCCGTGGTCCTCGTCGACCAGCAGCGCGGGCACGCCGAGGTCGGCGAGGGCGCGCAGCAGTTTCAGGCCGCGCTCGGGGGAACCGGCCGCCCACGCCCGGGCGACGGCCGCGGTGTCCGCGCCGGCCAGGAGGTCGTGCAGCGACGCGGAGAACTGGCGCTGCTCCGGCGACAGCTGGAACTTCATCGGCGCGCCTCCCTCGGCAGCTTCAGCAGCCGCTCGGCGATCGTGTTGCGCTGGATCTGGTCGGTGCCGCCGTAGAGGGGTCCGGCGAGGGAGAACAGGTAGCCGTCCACCCAGTCCCGGTCCGTCTCGGCGGCCGCGCCGAGGACGTCCAGGGCCGTCTCGTGCAGCTCGACGTCCAGGTGGGACCAGAACAGCTTGTTCACGCTGGACTCCGGGCCGAGCTCGCCACCGTCGGCGAGGCGGCTCACGGTGCCGAACGTGTAGAGCTGGTAAGCACGAGCGCCGATCCAGGCGTCGGCGACCCGGTCCTGTGTGGACGGTGGCGAGTCCTGTGAGCGCCAGAGATCCACGAGCCGGGCGGCCGCGGCCAGGAACCGGCCAGGGCTGCGCAGGGACAGGCCCCGCTCGTTGTTCGCCGTCGTCATCGCGACCCGCCAGCCCTGCCCCACCTCCCCGATCACGTCCTCGTCGGGCACGAACACGTCGTCGAAGAAGATCTCCGCGAACCCGGGCTCGCCGTCCAGCTGCGGGATCGGCCGCACGGTGACGCCGTCGGCGCGCAGGTCGGCCATGAAGTAGGTCAGGCCGTGATGGCGCTGCGCGTCGGCATCCGTGCGGAACAGGCCGAACGCCCGGTCCGCGAAGGACGCCCGCGAACTCCACGTCTTCTGCCCCGAAAGCCGCCAGCCCCCGTCGGTCCGCACCGCCGTGCTCCGCAACGCCGCGATGTCGCTGCCCGCCTCGGGTTCCGACCAAGCCTGCGCCCACACCTGCTCGCCGCGCGCCATCGGCGGGAGAATCCGGTCGCGCTGTTCCTGCGTGCCGTGCGCGAACAACGTGGGCCCCAGCATGAAGATGCCGTTCTGGCTCACCCGCCCCGGCGCGCCAGACGCGTAATACTCCTCCTCGAACAGCAGCCACTGCAGCATCGACGCGTCCCGGCCGTGGTACTCGCGCGGCCACGACACGACCGACCACCGCGCCTGCGCGAGTTCGGCTTCCCACTCGCGGTGCGCCTCGAAGCCTTCGGCGGTGTCCATCGACGGCAGCGCCCGGACGTGCGAAGCCAGCCAGTCCCGCGCCTCGTCGCGGAAGGCCGCGGACGCCTCGTCGATGTCGAGGTCCATCAAGACCCCTTGTTCGCGTCGCGCATGGACCGCGCGGACTGCCCGCCGAGCGAGTCTTCCGACGTCTCCGCGTTGTGGGCGTGCGCCAAGTGGTGGAGGCCGAACACGGAGTCCATCCCGGACCGCAGGCCCATCAGGTCTTCGGCCTGGTTGACGGCCTTCTTCGCCAGGGCGAGACCGAACTGCGGCATCGCGCCGATCTTCTCCGCCAGTTCCAGAGTGTGCTGCTCCAGCTCGGCTCGTGGGACGATCCGATTGATCATGCCCCATTCCTTGGCCTGCTGGACGGTGAAGCGCTCGCCGGTGAACAGCACCTCCTTGGCGGCCCGGGGGCCCAGCACCCACGGGTGCGCGAAGTACTCGACACCAGGAATCCCCATGCGCACCACCGGATCGGCGAAGAACGCGTCGTCGGACGCCACGATCAGGTCGCAGATCCAGGCGAGCATCAGCCCGCCCGCGATGCAGGCGCCCTGGACGCTCGCGATCATCGGCTTCGGGATCTCCCGCCAGCGCCGGCACATGCCCAGGTAGACCTCGGACTCGCGGGCGAACCGCTGGTCTCCCCCGGCGCGGTCGGTGTGGTCCCACCACATCACCGCGCGGCGGTCGAACGACTGGTCCACGTCCCGGCCCGGGGTGCCGATGTCGTGCCCGGCGGAGAAGTGCTTGCCCGCGCCGGCCAGCACGATCACCTTGACCTCGGCGTCGTCCACCGCGCGGGCGAAGGCGTCGTCGAGGGCGTAGGTCATGGCCGAGTTCTGGGCGTTGCGGTAGTCGGGCCGGTTCATGGTGACCACGGCGACCGGCCCGCGGCGCTCGTAGCGGACGACGTCTTCGCTCATTTCGTCTCCTTGCTGAGCAACCGCTTCAGCACCTTGCCGGAAGCGTTGCGGGGCAGCTCGTCCACGAACGCGACGAACCGGGGCGTCTTGTAGTTCGCGAGCCGCTCGCGGCAGAAGGCCACGACGTCGGCGTCGGTCAGGCCGTCGCCGACGACGAACGCCTTGCCGACCTCGCCCAGCCGCTCGTCCGGCACACCGACGACGGCGACGTCGCGCACGCCGCCGAGTTCGTTCAGCGCGTGCTCGACCTCGGCCGGGTAGACGTTGAACCCGCCGCAGATGTACATGTCCTTGAGGCGGCCGGTGAGCGTGAGGTTCCCGGCGGCGTCCAGCTCGCCGACGTCGCCGGTGTGCAGCCAGCCGTCCTCGTCGACGGCCTTCGCGGTGGCCTCGGCGTCGTCGAGGTAGCCGAGCATCACGTTCGGCCCCCGCACGACGACCTCGCCGGGCGAGCCGTGGATCCCGACTTCGAACCCGGCGGTCGCCCGGCCGGACGTCTTCGCGACCAGCTCGGCGTCGTCGCCCGGCCGGCACATCGTGACCACGACGGCTTCGGTGAGCCCGTACGCGGTGAGGACGATCTCGAAGCCCAGCTCGGCGCGCATGCGCCGGACGAGCGCCGCCGGGACGTCGGCGGCGCCGGTGACCGCGAGCCGCAGCGACGAGACGTCCCGGCGAGGCTCGCGCAGCAGCGACTGGAAGATCGTCGGCGCGCCCGGGAGGACCGAGATGCGCTCGCGTTCGATGAGGTCGAGGGCCGCGCGGACGTCGAAGACCGCCTGCGGGACGATCGTCGCGCCGGTGAGCAGGCCGACCACGATCCCGGCCTTGTAGCCGAAGCTGTGGAAGAACGGGTTGATCACCAGGTAGCGGTCGTCGGCGGTGACCCGGCCGCAGTCCGCCCAGGCCTCGGCGACGTCGACCACCTGGCGGTGCGCCGAGAGCACGCCCTTCGAGCGGCCGGTCGTGCCCGAGGTGAAGAGGATGTCGCTGACGTCGCCGGGCTGGACGGCGTCGGCGCGGGCCTCGGCGTCGGCCAGGGGCACGCGGCCTGCCTCGGCGAGGAACTCGTCCCAGCTCAGCGTGCCTTCGACCGCGTGGTGCGGCTGTTCGAGCGGCACGCGCACGACGGTGTCCGGCAGCTGCGCGCCGGTCGCGACGATCGCGGCGTGGCGGTCGGTGCCGAGGAAGTCGGCCGCCACGACCAGGGCCTTCGCCCGGCTGCGGACCAGCAGGTCCACCGTCTCGGCGGCGGTGAACCGGGTGTTGACCGGCACGAGCGTCGCGCCCGCGTAGAGCGCGCCCAGCGCCGTGAGCACCCAGTGGTGGGTGTTCGGGAGGGTGATCGCGACCCGGTCGCCAGGCTGGACACCGCGGGCGGCGAAGGCCCGGGCGACGGTCTGAACACGTTCCAGAAGGTCGGCGAAACCGAGCCGGAGCGGGCCGTCGACCAGTGCCTCCGCCGAGCCGAACTTCGCGGCGGCGGCACGGACGACGGCCGGGATCGTGGTCTGTCCCACCACACCCTCCTCTGGACCGGCAAACTAGAACGTGTTCTCATTAGCCTAGGTGCCGGACCGGCCCGGCAGCAAGGAGGCGTGCGTGGAACCGACGCGATTCCGCCGCGAGGTCGCGGGCTGGCTCGCGGACAACCTGACCGGCGAGTTCGCTCAGCTGCGCGGGCTCGGCGGGCCGGGACGCGAGCACGAGGCGTTCGACCTGCGCCTGGCCTGGGAATGCCACCTCGCCGCGGCGGGCTGGACGTGCGTCGGCTGGCCTCGCGAGTTCGGCGGCCGCGGCCTGTCCCTCGACGAGCAGGTCGCCTTCCACGAGGAGTACGCGGCCTCGGGAGCTCCGGCGCGCGTCAACCACATCGGCGAGCAGCTGCTCGGCCCGACGCTCATCGCGTTCGGCACGCCTGAGCAGCGGAACCGGTTCCTGCCGAAGATCGTCGCCGTCGAAGAGCTGTGGTGCCAGGGCTACTCCGAGCCCGGCGCCGGCTCCGACCTGGCCGCCGTCTCGACGTCGGCGGTGCTTCGTGACGGCGAATGGGTGCTCAACGGCCAGAAGATCTGGACGTCCCTGGCGCACGTGGCCGACTGGTGCTTCGTCGTGGCCCGCACCGAACCGGGATCGCAGCGCCACCACGGCCTGTCGTACCTCTTGGTGCCACTGCGCCAGGACGGCGTCACCGTGCGGCCGATCCAGCAGCTGACCGGCACGTCCGAGTTCAACGAAGTCTTCTTCGACGACGCCCGCACGTCCGCCGAGCTGGTCGTCGGCGAGCCCGGCGACGGCTGGAAGATCGCCATGGCCACCCTCGGGTTCGAACGCGGCGTCTCGACGCTCGGCCAGCAGATCGGCTTCCGCCGCGAGCTCGACGACATCGTCGCCGAAGCGCAGCGGACCGGCACCTACGACGACCCGCTGCTGCGCACCGACCTCACCCGCGCCCGGATCGGCCTGCGAGTCCTGCGCGCGCACGCGTTGCGGACGCTCGGCCGGCCGGCCGGCCCGGAGGTCGCCGTCGGGAAGCTGCTGTGGGCGCAGTGGCACCGCGGGCTCGGCGAGCTGGCGATGCGGGCCCGCGGTGCGCGTTCGCTGACCGCGGACGGCGGCGAGCTCGACGACTGGCAACGGCTCTACCTGTTCACCCGCGCGGACACGATCTACGGCGGTTCGGACGAGATCGAGCGGAACATCATCGCCGAGCGCGTGCTCGGCCTGCCGAGGGAGGCACGCCCGTGATCCCCCAATACCCATCCGGCCACGATCTGCTGGCCGGAAAGGTCGTCGTCGTCACCGCCGCGGCCGGCACCGGCATCGGCTCGGCGGTGGCCCGCCGGTGCCTCGAGGAGGGCGCGAGCGTCGTCATCTCCGACTGGCACGAACGGCGGCTCGGCGAGAAGGCGGCCGAACTGGCTTCGCTCGGCAAGGTGCACGCGATTCCTTGCGACGTCACGAAGGAAGACCAGGTCCAAGCGCTCATCGACGGCGCCGTCGACCACTTCGGACGGCTCGACGTCCTGGTCAACAACGCCGGGCTGGGCGGTACGAAGTCCGTCCTGGACATGGCCGACGACGAATGGTCCCGAGTTCTCGACATCACGCTCACCGGGACCTTCCGGTGCACGCGTGCGGCGCTGCGGCAGTTCGTCGCCCAGGGCGGCGGCGGGGCGATCGTCAACAACGCCTCGGTGATCGGCTGGCGCGCCCAAGCCGGGCAAGCGCACTACGCCGCCGCGAAAGCCGGGGTGATGGCCCTGACCCGGTGTTCGGCCCTCGACGCCGCCGAGCACGGCGTCCGGATCAACGCCGTCGCGCCGAGCCTGGCCATGCATCCCTTCCTCGCCAAGGTGACCAGCGACGAACTGCTGCGCGATCTGGAGAAGCGCGAAGCGTTCGGGCGGGCCGCCGAGCCGTGGGAGGTCGCCAACGTCATGGTCTTCCTCGCCAGCGACTACGCGAGCTACCTCACCGGCGAAGTCGTCTCCGTCAGCAGCCAGCACCCCTAGGAGCTCCCGTGCCCGAAGCCTTCCTCCTCGACGCGGTCCGCACGCCCGTGGGACGCCGCGGCGGCGCGCTGTCCGGGTGGCACTCCGCCGACCTGGCCGCGCACGTCATCGAGGCGGTCGTCGAGCGCGCCGGCGTCGACCCGGACCTCGTCGACGACGTCATCCTCGGTTGCACGGACACCCTGGGCCCGCAGTCGGGCAACATCGCGCGCACCGCGTGGCTGGCCGCCGGGCTCCCGGACCACGTGCCCGGCGTGACGATCGACCGGCAGTGCGGGTCGAGCCAGCAGGCCGTGCACTTCGCCGCGCAGGCCGTCATGTCGGGGACGCAGGACCTGGTGCTGGCCGGCGGGGTGCAGAACATGAGCCGCATCCCGATCAGCGCGGCGATGCTGGCCGGGCGCGAGTACGGCTTCGACGACCCGTTCTCCGGTTCGAAGGGCTGGCAGGAGCGCTACGGCAGTACCGAGGTGTCGCAGTTCCGCAGCGCCGACATGATCGCCGCGCACTGGGACATCAGCCGATCCGCGATGGAGGAATACGCTTTCCGCAGCCACCAGCGGGCTCTGTCGGCCATCGATTCCGGCCGGTTCGACGCGGAGATCGTGCCGGTCGACGGCTTCAAGCAGGACGAGGGCCCGCGCCGGGACACGTCTTTGGAGCGGATGCGCGGGCTGAAGCCGCTCGCTCCGGAGTCCCGCTTGACGGCGGCGGTGGCCAGCCAGATCTCCGACGGCGCGAGCGCGGCGTTGCTGGCCTCTTCGTCGTTCGTCGAGGAGCACGGCCTGACACCGCGGGCCCGCATCCACCACCTGTCGGTCCGCGCGGCGGACCCGGTGTGGATGCTGACCGGCCCGATCCCGGCGACGTCCCACGCCCTGCGCCGCGCCGGGCTCACGATCGAGGACATCGACCTGTTCGAGGTCAACGAAGCGTTCGCGAGCGTGGTGCTGGCGTGGCTGGACGAAACGGGAGCGGACCCCTCGCGGGTGAACGTGAATGGCGGCGGCATCGCGCTGGGCCACCCGATCGGGGCGACCGGCACGAAGCTGCTGGCGACGCTCCTGCACGAGCTGGAGCGCCGCGGCGGCCGTTACGGGCTGCAGACGATGTGCGAAGGCGGCGGCACCGCCAACGTCACCATCATCGAACGCCTCTGACCGCGCTCACCGGACGTCATGAAAGAGTCGTTCACCGCGTCCGACGCGGTGAAAGGGTCGTTCATGACGTCCGCAGGGGTCGCGCCGCTCAGCCCAGGGCGCGCAGTTTCGGCAGCACGTCCTCGGAGAACTGGGTCAGGAAGCGCTCCTGGTCGTGGCCCGGGCCGTGGAAGACGAGGTGGTTGAGACCCGCGTCCAGGTACGGCTTGATCTGCGCCACCGCCTCGTCCGGGTCCGATGCCACGATCCAGCGCTTGGCGACCTGCTCGATCGGCAGCTCGTCGGCCAGCCGCTCCATCTCGTCGGCCGAGGTGACGCTGTGCTTCTGCTCCGCCGACAACGACAGCGGCGCCCAGAAACGCGTGTTCTCCAGCGCCTTCTCGTGGTCGCGGTCGTAGGACATCTTGATCTCGATGGTCCGGTCGACGTCGTCGACGGTCTTGTCGGCCGCCTCGGCGCCCTCCTTGACCGCGGGCATCAGCTTCTCCGTGTAGAGATCCATGCCCTTGCCGGACGTGCAGATGAACCCGTCGCCGGACCGGCCGGCGTACTTGGCCACCACCGGGCCGCCCGCGGCGATGTACACCGGCACCGGCTGCTCCGGCCGGTCGTAGATGCGCGCGTCGACCAGCTTGTAGTACTCGCCGTCGAAGTTCACGTTGTCGCTGGTCCACAGCTCGCGGATCAGCTTGACCGACTCGCGCAGCCGCGCGAAGCGCTCCTTGAACTCCGGCCACTCACGCCCCGAGACGGCGATCTCGTTCAGCGCCTCGCCGGACCCCACGCCGAGGATCACGCGGCCGCCCGAGAGCAGCGACATCGTCGCGAACGCCTGCGCGATCACGGCCGGGTTGTACCGGAATGTCGGGGTCAGCACGCTCGTGCCGATCTGCACCCGCTTCGTGCGCTCGGCAACCGCCGGCATCCACGCCAGCGCCCACGGCGCGTGCCCACCTTCGTGCCGCCAAGGCAGGAAGTGGTCGGACACCCAGACCGAGTCGAGGCCGACCTCTTCGGCACGCACCGCGTACTCGACCAGGTCCCGCGGTCCGAACTGCTCCGCCGACGCCTTGTAACCGACCTTGAGCGCCACGCTCATCCTCCCGTTTCCCGGCCAAGACGTCGGAGTATCTCACCTGCCTCGGCCACTGTGCCCTCGACGATCCCGGCCACCGTGGGCAGGTCGTGGATCATGCCCACCACCTGTCCCGACGCTAGCACTCCGGCGTCCGTCCGGCCCTCGACCAGCCCCGCCCGCAACAGCATCGGGGTGTTGGCCGCCATGACCAGCTGACTCCAGGTCAGATCGTTGCCGTGCTTCATCGCAAGGCCTTCTTTGACCATGGCAACCGGGGACAGTCCGGTGATATTCCGGAACCGCAGGGCGTTGCGCGCGGCCTGCGCCAGGCCCCGGAGCCGGCCGGTGCGTTCGAGCTTCTCGACGAGGTCGGTGCGCAGCACGCGGTGCGGCAGGCCGTCGACGCGCCGGGTGACGACCGTCCCGGTGAGACCCTGCTCGAGGTAGACGCGCTTGACGTCGTCGGGGACCGTGCTCTCCTTGCTCAGCAGGAACCGGGTGCCCATCGCCACGCCCGCCGCGCCGTACGCCAGGGCCGCGGCGAGCCCGCGCCCGTCGAAGAAACCGCCGGCGGCGACGACCGGGATGTCGACGGCGTCCAGCACCGACGGCAGCAGCAGCGTGGTCGCCACTCCCCCGGTGTGCCCGCCGCCTTCGCCGCCCTGGACGATGACGGCGTCCGCGCCCCACGCGGCGACCTTCTCGGCGTGCCGGGCGGCGCCGATCGACGGGATGACGACGATCCCATGGTCGCGCAGCTTCGCGATCATCTCCTTGCGCGGCGCCAGCGCGAACGACGCCACCTTGACGCCCTCGCGGATCAGCAGGTCGACGCGCTCGCCGGCGTCGGCCGCGTCGGCGCGGAGGTTCACCCCGAACGGCTTCTCCGTGCGCTTCTTGACTTCCTCGATCGCGGCTTCCAGCTCGCCGAAGGTCATCGTGGCCGACGCCAGGATGCCGAGCGCTCCCGCTTCGGCGGTCGCCGAGACGAGCCGCGGGCCGGCGACCCAGCCCATCCCGGTCTGCACGACCGGGTGCTCGACGCCGACCAGCTCCGTCAGCGCGGTTTTCACGCCGGGACTTCCTTGTCGCGCGAGCTCTTCGGGTCGACGACCTCGCGGAGGAGCCGCAGCTCTTCGTCGCTCGGCTCGCGACTGGTGACCACGGTGGAGAAGTCGATCTCGAACATCGTCGCCGCGGCGACCTCGTCCTGGGTGACGCCTGGGTGCAACGACACCGCCCGCATCGAGTGGTCCGGTGTGGCGAAGTCGAACACGCCGAGGTTCGAGACGACCCGGTGGACGTCGTGGAACTTCTCCGCCGACGGGCCCGCCTTGGCCGCGTTGTCGTAGCCCACGCCCGAAACGACGTCCACAGTGTCCACGAAGACCCGCGAGGAGTGCCGGGGAACCCAGTAGCTCGTGCGGTGGTTGACGGTGTTGCCCGGCGCGCCGCGCACGCCCAGCAGCTGCTTCTTCGGCCGGGCGTGGTCGCCGATGGCGGAGATGTTCTGGTTGCCGTACCGGTCGACCTGGTTGGCGCCCATCACGACGTGCCGCCGGCCGTGCGGCACGATCGTGTCGAGCATCTTGCGGAAGGGCTGCCAGCCCTCGACCACCCCGTCGGTGGTGACGAGGTACGCCTCGCCGTCGGACATGAGCAGATCCGGCTCGAACGTCAGCCGCGCGAGCTTCGCGCCGAGCTGCGGGACCAGGCCCATCGGGCTGACGACGATCTCGCCGTCGCCGCGGAACAGCTCGGCCACCGCCACGACGGCGATCTCGGCCCGGGTCGCACTCATGCCGCCTCCGCCTCGAACTTGTCCACTTCGGACAGATAGCTGCGCTCGTCACCCGTCAGGAACCGGTCCACGAAGCCCGGCCACGCGTCCGGGTCCTTGGCGCAGGCGGCGTAGTGCCGCTGGAACCGTTCGTCGCGGCCGTAGTCCGGCACCGCCGTGGTGAAGTGCGCGCCGCGCGGCGCCTCGACGACGCCGTCGACCGCGCTCCGGTTGAGCAGCAACGACTGCACCGGCCCGCCCGCCAGCAAGTCCGGTGTCCCGACGACTTTTTCGACCGATACGAACCTCTTCGAAGCGGCCAGGCAGAACAGGTCGTCGAAGTACGGGTCCGGGCCGAGGTACTGGGCGTTGCCGCGGGCGTCGGCGCGGTTGAGGTGCACCAGCGCGACGTCGAGGTGCTGCGCGGGCACCGCGACCAGCTCCTCGCCGTCGGCGTAGGGCGAGCGCACGGTCCGCAGGTCCGGGTTCGCGCGCATCACCTCCGAGCCGAGCCCGGCGCGCATCGGGAGGAACGGAAGCCGTTGCGCCGCCGCGGAAAGCGCCGCGCCGAACATGCCCTCGTCGTACTCGGTGACGGCGATCGCACCGGTCTCGCGGGCGCGGCCGAACCACGGGTCGAACGGGATCGAGTCGAGCGTGACGAACCCGAACACCACGCGTTTCACCTTGCCGGCCGCGCACAGCAGGCCGACGTCGGGGCCGCCGTAGGACACCACGGTGAGGTCGCGCACCGGCGTGCGGAGGATCGCGCGGACCAGCGCCATCGGCTTGCGCCGGGAGCCCCAGCCGCCGATGCCGATGGTCATGCCGTCCTTCAGCTCCGCCGCGACGTCGTCGGCGGTCGTGCGCTTATCGGCCATTCAAGAACTCCTCGCGGGCTTCGTCGGATGCGCCGAGCAGGTTGAGCTCGAAGGTGAAGCCCTGCTCGAACCGGTAGCTGCGGTGCACCTGCTGGGTGTCGATGCCGTTCAGGGCCTCTTTCGCCGCCCGGATCACGCGGGGGTCCTTCTTCGCGATGTCCCGGGCGATGGCCATCGCCGCGTCGTCCAGCTCGGCGCGCGGCACGACCTGGTAGACCGAACCGTGGGTGTGCAGCTCGGCGGCGGTGATGGTGCGCGCGGTGAAGTAGAGGGTGCGCATGAGGTGCTGCGGCACCAGCCGCGCGAGGTGGGTCGCCGCGCCGAGTGCGCCGCGTTCGACCTCCGGGACGCCGAAGGTGGCGTCGTCGGAGGCGATGACGACGTCGGCGTTGCCGGCCAGGCCGATGCCACCGCCGAGGCAGAAGCCGTGCACCGCGACGATGACCGGCACCGCGCAGTCGTAGACCGCGCCGAAAGCCGCGTAGCAGCCCCGGTTCGCGCCGACGAGCGCGTCGTACCCGGCGCTGCGCTGGATCTCCTTGATGTCGACGCCGGCGTTGAAACCCCTGCCTTCCGCGCGGAGCACGACGACGTGGACGTCCCGGTCGTCGCCTGCCTTCTTGAGCGCGTCCGCGAGGTCGAACCAGCCCTGCACGGGCAGCGCGTTGACCGGCGGGAAGTCGACGGTGATCACTTCGACGTGACCGTCGCGCTTCGTGAGGATGCCCATCAGTTGGCTCCGTAGACGGGTTCGGGCTCGGGCGCTTGCTCGAGCAGGTCCTTCACCACCGGGCCGAGTTCGGCCGGGTCCCAGCGGCCGCCCTTGTCCACGACCGGGCCGTGCCGCCACGCCTGCGCGAGAGAGACCTTCCCGCCCTCGACCTCGAACACCCGTCCGGTCACCTGCGCGGACTCCTCGCTGCCCAGCCAGACCACCAGCGGCGAGACGTTCTCCGGCGCCATCGCGTCGAAGCCGTCGTCCGGACGCGCCATCGACGCGAACACCGCCTCGGTCATCCGGGTCCGCGCGGCCGGCGCGATCGCGTTCACCGTCACCCCGTAGCGCGCCAGCTCGGCCGCCGCCACGACGGTCAGTCCGGCGATCCCGGCCTTCGCCGCCGAATAGTTGCCCTGGCCGACGCTGCCCAGCAACCCGGCACCCGAACTCGTGTTGATCACCCGGGCGCTCGGCACCCGCCCGGCCTTCGCCTCCGCCCGCCAATGCTCCGCGGCGTGCCGCAGGGGCGCAAAGTGACCTTTGAGGTGCACGCGAACGACGGCGTCCCACTCGTCCTCGCCGAGGTTGACCAGCATCCGGTCCCGGACGAACCCCGCGTTGTTGACCAGCACGTCCAGGCGACCGAAGTTCTCCAGCGCCGTGTCGACGAGGTGCTTCGCCCCGGCCCAGTCGGCGATGTCGGAGGTGTTCGCCACCGCCTGCCCGCCCAGCGCCTCGATCTCGGCGACGACGCCGGCGGTCGCGTCCCCGTCCACGTCGTTCACCACCACCAACGCGCCCTCGGCGGCGAAGGCGAGCGCGTGGGCCCGCCCGATGCCGCGGCCGGCGCCGGTCACCACGACCGCCCGGTCCTGGCACAACCTGCTCACGAATCCTCCCGTTGGTTGACGTCGGCCGCGGCGAGGAACGCCGGGATCTCACCCCCGCCGTGCACGCGCAGGGTCGCGCCGGAGACGTAGGAAGCCAGGCCGGAGGCGAGGAACGCGGCGCACGCGCCCACCTCCTCGGGCTCGGCGAGGCGACCGAGTGGCACGGTCTTGCCGACCGCTTCGACCGCGGCTTCGCTGCCGTAGTGCAGGTGGGACTGCTCGGTGCGCACCATGCCGACGTCGAGCGAGTTGACCCGCACCTTCGGCGCCCACTCGACGGCGAGGCTGGCGGTGAGGCTGTCGAGCCCGGCCTTCGCGGCGCCGTAAGCGGCGGTCCCGGGTGACGCGCGGGTGCCGCTGACGCTGGAGATCATCACGATGGACCCGCCGCCTTGACGCTGCATCACGGCGTTGGCTTTCTGGGAGACCAGCAGGGGGGCCAGCAGGTTCAGCTGCACGATCTTGTCGTGCAGCCGCGGCGACGCGTCCGCGGCCGGAGCGTAGGGGGCGCCACCGGCGTTGTTCACGACGACGTCGAGGCGGCCGTGTCGTGCGACGATCCCGTCGATCAGGGCCGCGACCTGGGTCTCGTCCCGGACGTCGCACTGGACGAACTCGGCGTTCGTGACGGTCTCGCGGCGCGCGCAGGTGACGACATGGGCACCGTGGGCGAGGAACACCTCGCTGATGCCCCGACCCACACCACGGACGCCGCCGGTGACGAGCACGACGGCGCCGGCCAAGCCCAGATCGGTCTGCACGTCCCCAAAACTAGAACACGTTCCAACTTTGGGCAAGGCGCGCACGACGAAGGCGCACGTCTACAGACTAGAACGCGTTACGACTCACGCTTCGCGGCGTCGTACTCCGCGTTGGACTCCACGACCTCGGGCATCTGCCCCTCGACGTCCTCGATGAGGGCCAGCAGCAGCGCCGCGGTGCGGCGGCCTCGCGGGGTGAGGCTGTACTCGACCTTCGGCGGGATCGTCGGCTGAGCTTCGCGGTGCACGAAGCCGTCGCGCTCGAGAGCCTGCAGTGTCTGGGCGAGCATCTTCTCGCTCACGCCGGACACGCGGCGGCGCAGGGCGTTGAACCGGAGCGTGCCGTCGTGGAGCGCGGCCATCGCGAGGATCCCCCACCGGCCGGTGATGTGCTCGAGCGTCGCCCGGGACGTGCACGCCTGCGCGAACACGTCGAACACCAGCCGCCCGTGCTCGTCCACCCACTCCGGCGCCTCGCTCATGCCATCAACGGTACCTCGCCGGCCGCGGAAACCCAGGTGAGGATGCTCACCAAGAGTTTGCACTTTCCAAAAGTTAGTACACTCTGTCGGTAAGCAGCCCATCAGCGAGGAGAAGCAGATGATCGTGGTCACCGGTGCCACCGGCCAGCTCGGCCGCCTGGTCGTGGAAGGCCTCCTGGAGAAGGTCCCGCCCGCCGACGTCGTCGCGGCCGTGCGCGATCCGGAGAAGGCCGCCGAGTTCGCCGCCCGCGGCGTGCAGGTGCGCCGGGCGGACTACGACGACCCCGCGAGCCTCGCCACGGCGTTCGCCGGCGCGGACAAGGTGCTGCTCGTCTCGAGCAGCACGCCGGGCCGGCGGCTGGCCCAGCACGAGGCCGTCGTCACGGCAGCCCGCGAAGCCGGCGTCGGCCACCTCGCCTACACGAGCGTTCTGTTCGCCGACACGACGAAGCTGTTCGTCGCGCCGGACCACAAGGCCACCGAGGAGATCATCCGCGCGTCGGGCGTGCCGTTCACGTTCCTGCGCAACGGCTGGTACACCGAGAACTACGCGCAGACGATCAGCCAGGCCCTCGCGGTGGGATCCTTCGCGGGCGCCGGCGGTGAGGGCAAGCTGGGCGCCGTCCCGCGGATCGACTTCGCGGAGGCGGCCGTCGAAGTCCTGACCGGCGAAGGCCACGAAGGCAAGGTGTACGAGCTGGCCGGCGACGAGCCGTTCGGCTACGCCGACCTCGCCGCCGCAGTGACGGCCGCGTCGGGCACGCCGGTCACGTACCAAGATCTGCCGGTGGAGCAGTACCGCAAGGTCCTCGTCGGCGCGGGCCTGCCCGAGCCGGTGGCGGCCATGCTGGCCGACGCGGACCGCGGCATCACCGACGGCGAGCTGGCCTCGGACTCCGGCGACCTGCGCCGCCTCATCGGCCGGCCGACGACGCCGCTGGCCGAAGCCGTCACTGCCTTGGTCAAGAGCTGACCGAAGCCGTGAATGGCACATTGCGGGACTTGAAGTCCCTCGATGTGCCATTCACGGACTTTCACGCGCCACGGGACTGGAACGCCGAAGCGCGCAGGGCCGCCTGCATCGCGAACCGTGCCCCGGGGTCGTCCAGCCGGTCCCCGAACGCGTCCTTCAGCTGACGCACCCGGTACCGCACAGTCTGGGGATGTACGGACAAGTCCACCGCGATCTTCTCCGAGTTGCCGCCGTTCTCCAGCCACGACAGCAAAGTCTCGCCGAGCCGTCGCCGCGTGCGGTCCGGGAACCGGGTCAGCGGGGCCAGCTCCTGGCGGGCCACCTGGTCCGCCAGGGGCGAGTCGCTGAGCAGCCACAGCGTCGTCAGGTGCTCCGCGCACCACGTCACCGGGGTGTCCGGCAACGCGCCGCCGGCGACCAGCCGCAACGTCGTTCGCGCCCAGCGCAGGGAATGCGCCGAGGCCGCCGGGGAAACCGGCGGGCCCACCGCGGCCCGGACGCCGAGCGCCGCGAAGCACCCCGCGTCCACCGGAGCCGGCACCAGCAGGTACGGCTGCGGCGACTCGAGGTCGGCCAGGACGCCGGGCTCCCAGCACGGCGACACCGCGGATTCCAGCACCACCGCCGCCACTTCGGCCGGGACCGGCCAGCCGGCCGCCGCCGCGAGCTCGGCAAGGACCGCGTCCGTCACCGGCACCGGGCCGGTCACCAGCCGCAGCAGGCGACGGCGCAGACCCGCCCGGGTGCCGTCGAGCTCCGCCTGCGCCTCGCGGTGCCCGCGGATCGACATCCGGGCCAGCTCGTCCGCGTAGCCGAACAGCATCTCCGCGAGCCGCGCCATCACCCCCGACGACAGCCGGTGCCGCCGGCCCACGCGCATGATCCAGCGCCAGCCCGCGCGCGTGCCGACGCGGTACGCCACCTGGAGGTCGTCGAGCGTCCGGCCCTCGTACGCCTCGCCCGCGCCGAGCCGGCGGCACGTTTCGTACAGCCGGTCCCTGGGTGCGAGCGGATCCTCGACCAGGTCGACGAAGAGCGCCACCGCGCACTCGACGCCGTGGCGGGTCACGCGGCCGTGCCGGGCGTACACCGGGACCTCGCGCCACACCTCCCGGACGATCCAGTCCACCAGCGCCGGCACGGCCGGGCGCATGAGCGCGGCCAGCTCCGTGCGTCCGAACACCTCTCGCGTCACCGGGACTTGCTGCCGAGCTCCGTCGCCGGACACCAGGTTCCCTCCACGGGGCAGGCGTGCTTTACCGGACAGTAAAGCAGCGGGACCGTACAGTACACCTCCATGAGCCGGCCGCGTTCCCCTGATCGATCCAGCACCCGCCGGAGCCCGGCGGCCCGGCCCACCGACGACGAACTGCTCGACGCCGCCCGCGCGGTGTTCGCCCAACGCGGGTACGCCCAAGCCACCATGGGCCTGATCGCCGAGCGCGCCGACTCCACCAAACCGACCCTCTACGCGCATTTCGGCGACAAAGCGGCGCTTTTCCGCGCCACCGTGACCCGGGAAGTCGCCGCACTGCGGAACTGGGTGCTCACCGCCTACGAAACGGCGAGCGCCCGCCTGCTGGAGGACCGCGTCCGGCTCGCCGTGATGGCGATGTTCAGCTACGCGAGCGCCCACCCGGACAGCTTCCGGATGCTGTTCGACTCCGCCGTCGACGAGATGTCGAACGAGCGCCGCGCCCTGGCCGACACCGTCACCGCGCACGTCGTCGACCGGATCCGCGAGCACCTGCTCGCCCACGGCCGCACGCCGGGCCCCGGCGCGGACCTCCTCGCCGCGATGATGGTCGGCCTGGTCGGCCGCGCCGCGATGCACGTCTCCCACTCTCCCGCCGTCGACCCGATCGCGGCCGGCGAGCTGGCGACCGGCTTCGTCATGGCCGCCCTGCGCGGCCTCGACCCCGCCCTGCTGGACCAGGTCGACACCGGGCAGCGCGCCACCTGAGTGTCCACATCGGACTGTATCACTGCGTCGGCTCAGCAGTTCGACGGCGCCTGCGCCCCGCTGAACCGCTTGACGATCCACTGGTGCGCGTCCGCGTTCCCGGCGAGAATGCCCGTGGCGTGGTCGGAAATGTAGGTCTGCCACTGTTCCCGGACCCCGGCCGCGCAGTAGGCGCGGTGCAGAGTCTCGGCCTGTGGCGTGTTGACGATCTCGTCGGTGCCCGCGTGGTACTGGAACACCGGCACCCGCGGCGGGTTCGCGCCGAGCTTGTTCTGCGCCAGCCGCGCCTGCCACTGCGGCGTGCCCAGCGGGTTCGTCGTCGTGTAGTCGCTGATCTTCTTGAACGAGTAATTGAGCAATAGTTCCGCGACACAGGCGTTCTTCTTCGCGTCGCCCAATTGCTGACGACCCGTGTCGTTGAGGTAGGAGTCGAGCTTCAGATCCGGATAAGCGGCGTCCAGTCCGATCGCGGCAAACGCCAGGAACCCGAAGCCGATGTAGCCGTCCAAGCCCTTCGCGACCTCCGTCAGATCGGCCGGCACCCCGCCCGCGACGACGCCCACCACGTTCAGCTCCGGCGCGTACGTGGGCTGCTTCTCCCCCGCCCACATCGATCCGCCGCCGCCCTGCGAGTACCCCTGGAAGATCACCTTCGCGGACTTCGCCAACCGTGCGGAGGGCAGGTTCTGCGCCGCCCGCACCGAGTCGATCACAGCGGGCCCCATGGACTGCCCGGTGATGTAGGTCGGCACGGTCGCCGGCGAGTAGCCCTCGTAGTCGGTCACCGCGACGGCGTAGCCGCTGGAGAGCGAGTCGTTGATCGCGGGCTGGTCGTAGAGCGTGCCGCGCTCCATCGCCTTGGACGCCGTGCACTTGAACGCCGGCCCCTGCGTGCCGACGGCGTAGCCGACGATCGGTGCCTGCGCCGGGTCCTTGCCCTTGGGCACCAGGATGGTCCCGGTCACCGCGTCCGGCCGGCCCTGCGCGTTGGTCGAGAGGTACATGACCTGCCAGGCGTCGGCGTTGGCGGCGTTCAGCAGCGGCACCGACGGGCGCCAGCGCAGGACGTCACCGGGCTTGCCGGCCGGCAGCGGCGACGGCGGGGTGTAGAACGAGTCGTCGAACGGGCCGGGCAGGATCGGCGCCGCGACCGCGCCGGCGGGTGGGCTCGCGGCCACGACGCCCAGCGCCGCCAGGGAGACGCCCAGGAGCGCCGACAGCACGCGTCGCACGGGGACAGACTTCACCACAACCTCCATCGGGGAAAGGGAGAGACGCTCAGGCGGGGAGGCCGAGCGCGCCGGCGAGCACCGGCCACGAGTTGTGCAGGGCCCGCTGCCAGTACGGCCAGCTGTGGGTGCCGGGCCCGTAGTAGTCGACGGTCGCCGGGATGCCGGCCTGCCGCAGCTTGTCGGTGAAACTCTGCGACGACAGCAATGCCGACGGCTCCAGCACGTCGGACTGCCCGGGTGGGTCGAGCGGCCCGGTCTGCCCGTTGCCGCAGGAGAGGTAGAGCGCCATGCCGCGCAGGTCCTGGATGTGGTCGTAGGGGTTGCGCGCCGACCAGATCGGCTGCATCCCGAAGGAGTCGCCCCAGAGGTTGAGGTAGTTGAAGATCCCGGCGCGGGCCAGGATGCCGGCGATCCAGACCGGGATGCCCGGGAAGAGCGTGTTCGGCACGCCGCTGTAGGACGCCGCCGCGGCGAACATCCCCTTGTGCTGGAAGGCGTACGCGAACGCGCCGTAGCCGCCGATCGACAGCCCGGCGATCGCCCGGCGCGTGCCGCCGTGGTACCCGCGTTCGACGATCTGGCGCACCTCCGCGGTGTGGAACGTGTCCCAGTCGGGCTTGCTCGACAACCCGAAGTTCCACCACTTCGTGTACATCCCGGCCGGCCCGTCCGTCGGCATCACGACGAGAGCGTCCTTGTTCGCGGTGAACGCCTTGACGTCGGTGAACTGGTCCCACGACTTGTAGTCGACGGGCTCGCAGCAGCCGTGCAGCAGGAACAGCACCGGCCACGTCCGCGTGGGCTGCGCGGCCCAGCCGGTCGGCACGATCAGCCGGACCATCCCGGTGGTGCCGAGGGCGGGGGAATCGATCTTCAGGTCGACGGTCCGGGCGTCGAGCCAGGTCTCCTGGACGACTTTCGCGCCGTCGTCGGCCACGACCGGGCTCGCCTGGGCGGCCGTGACGCCACTGGCGAGCAGGACCACGACGGCCAGCATCAGCAGGGTGGCTCTCATCGAAGTCTCCTTCACAGGGGGATGTTTCCGTGTTTCTTGGCCGGCAAGGTGTGGCGTTTGGTGCGCAGGGTCCGCAGGGCGCGCGCGACCTGCAGCCGGGTCTGCGACGGCGTCACGACCTGGTCGACGTAGCCACGCTCGGCGGCCAGGTACGGGCCGGTGTGGCGCTTGCGGTACTCCTCGGTGAGCCGCCTTCGCGCCGCGGCCCGCCGCTCCGGCGGGAGCTCGGCCAGCTCGCGCCGGTAGAGCACCTGCACCGCGCCTTCCGCGCCCATCACCGCGATCTCGGCGGTCGGCCAGGCCAGGGACACGTCGGCGCCGAGGTGCTTGGAGCCCATCACCGCGTAGCCGCCGCCGTAGGCCTTGCGGACCACCACCGTCACCTTCGGCACGGTGGCTTCGGAGTAGGCGTAGATCAGCTTGGCGCCGCGGCGGATGATGCCGCCGCGTTCCTGCTCGGTGCCCGGCAGGTAGCCGGGGACGTCGGCCAAGGTCACCAGGGGGATCGAGAAGGCGTCGCAGAAGCGCACGAACCGCGCGGCCTTCTCCGACGCGTCGATGTCGAGGACGCCGGCCTGGTGACGCGGCTGGTTCGCCACGACGCCGACCGTGCGGCCCTGGACCCGGCCGAACGCGCAGATCATGTTGGCCGCGAAGGCGCTGTGCACCTCGGTGAACTCGCCGTCGTCGACCAGCGCGGCGATCAGCTCGGCCATGTCGTAGGTCTGGTTCGGCGAGTCGGGCACCAGCCGGTCGAGCTCGAGGTCGGCGGGGGTGACGCCGGCGCTGGTGTCGTCGGCGTACTCCGGGGCCGGGTCGAGGTTGTTGGCGGGCAGGTAGGCCAGGAGCGTCTGCACCCACTCGATCGCGTCCTGCTCGTCGGCGGCCCGGTAGTGGGCGTTGCCGGCGACCTCGCTCTGCACGGCCGCGCCGCCGAGCTCCTGCGCGGTGACCCGTTCCCCGGTGACGGCGTGCACGACGTCCGGCCCGGTGACGAACATGTGCGAGGTTTCGTCGACCATCACGGTGAAGTCGGTGATGGCCGGCGTGTAGACGGCACCGCCGGCGCACGGGCCCATGATCATCGAGATCTGCGGGATCACCCCGGACGCGTGCGCGTTGCGCCGGCCCAGCTCGGCGTAGTAGGCCAGCGAGACGACGCCTTCCTGGATGCGCGCGCCGCCGGAGTCGTTGATCCCGACGACCGGGCAGCCGAGCGCCATGGCCAGGTCCATCACCTTGAGGACCTTCTCGCCGGAGACTTCGCCCATGCTGCCGCCGAAGACGGTGAAGTCCTGCGAGAAGACGCAGATCTGCCGCCCGTCGACGGTCCCGTGCCCGGTGACGACGCCGTCCCCGTAGGGCCGGTTGGCGTCCATCCCGAACTCGGCGCACCGGTGCCGCGCGAACTGGTCGAGCTCGACGAAGGAGCCGGGGTCGAGCAGCAGCCCGATCCGTTCGCGGGCGGTGAGCTTGCCTTTGGCGTGCTGCCGGTCGACGGCCCGCTTTTCGGCGATCCGGACGGCTTCGTCCTGACGCGCCTCCAGGTCGGCGATCCGGAACGCCGTCGTCGGCGTGAGTTCGTCCATCACCGCACCCCCACTCCGAGCCGGGCCGCCAGTTCCGCCGCCAGCGCGGTCACGTGCGGTGGGTCGATCATCGACACGTGGTCGCCCGGCACGCGGGCCACCTCGAGGCCGGGACAGAACTCGTCCCAGCCCAACGTGTCGTCCGTGCGCAGGTAGCGCGGGTCCAATGCGGTCGTCAAGGGGTGCGGGTCCTGGGCCCGCAGCAGCAGCACCCGGCCGTCGTAGCGCTCCGGCGTGTACCGTTCGGCCACCCGCGCGTCCACATAGGACTCGTACTGGTGACGCAGGACGCCCGCGCCCAAGTCCGGGACCTGGTCGGCGAGGCTGTCCATCACCCAGCGGATCTGCGCGTGCTCGTCCAGCCCGGCCAGGACGTCGCGCGGGATCGCGAACGGCACCCCGTAGGTCCGCGAGACGTGCTCGGCGAACCGGTCGAAGCGGTCCAGCAGCAGGTCGGCCGGCTTCCCGGGCGCCGGCAGCGGCAGGATCGTGTCGATCAGGACCACGAGGTCGACCGGTCCGTCCAGCCGCCGGGCCGTCTCGTACGCCAGGCAGCCGCCGAACGACCACCCGCCCAGCCGGTACGGGCCCTGCGGCTGGATCTCCCGGATCAGCTCGACGTAGCACGCGGCCTTGGCCTCGACCGTGTCCTCGTCGTCGATCCGCTCGAACCCGTACACCGGGTGCCCCTCCGGCAGCAGCCGGACGAGCTCGCGGTACACGCTCGTCGGGCCGCCGGCCGGGTGGAACAGGAACACCGGCTCGCCGACGCCGTCGCGCAGCAGCCGCACCGGGCCGCCGCCGTGTCCTTCGAGCTCCGCGCGCAGCAGGTCCGCCATCGCGGCGACGGTCGGCGTCGCGAACAGCCGCTCCACGGCGGGCACGGCGCCCAGCTGCTCCGCGAACAGCGCCCGCAGCCGCCGCGCGTGCTCGGGATCACCGCCCGCGGCGAAGAAGTCGTCGTGCACGCCGGGTTCCGGGCCGCCCAGCTCGGCCCGCCAGTGGCGGGCGACCCATCGCTCGGCGGGGTCACGCGGCCCGGCCGTGACAGGCTCGGCTTCCGCCGGTCCGAAGCCGGCCTGCTCGGCGAGGTGGCCGGCGAGCTCGGCCAGGCTGGCGCCGCGCAGGAGCAGCGGGATCGGCAGCGGCAGGCCGAAGTCGCGTTCCACCGCGCCCCGCGCACGCATCGCCGACAGCGAGTCGAGGCCGAGCCGGGTGAGCGGGACGTCCCGCTCGACCTCGGCGTAGCCCAGCAGCCCCGCGATGAGTCCGGCCAGGTGGTCGGCGATCGCCCTGCGCGCGGCTTCCGGCGAGCCGGTGCGCAGAGCCTCCAAGCCGTCCCAAGTGGACGGTCCGGTCCGCGGCGCGAACAACCCGAAGAACGGCCGGTCGGCCAGCCGCGGGAACAGCTCCAGCACCGTCGCGGCGTCGACACGGGCGACACCGGTCGCCGCGCGGTCGCGCGCGAGAACGACGTCCAGCGCCGACAGCGCTTCCTCGGTACCCAGCGGTTCGAGCACCGGGTTGCGTGACCCGGCCGCGGCGCCGACCTCGCCCCAGGCGCCCCACCCGATCGTCGCCGCCGGGAGGCCGTGGGCCCGGCGCCACGCGACCAGGGCGTCGGCCCACGCGTTCGCCGTGGCGTACGCGGCCTGGCCGGGTGAGCCGAACAGCGCGGCCGCCGACGAGTACACGAGCCACCAGTCGAGGTCGAGCCCGGCGGTCGCCTCGTGCAGCCGCCACGCGCCCAGCGCCTTCGGCCGCCAGACGGTGTCGAGCGCGCCCGCGTCCAGACTGATCGCCGCGCCGTCGGCCAGCACACCCGCGGCGTGCAGCACCCCGCGCAGCGGCACGCCACCTTCGACGGCCGACGCGACCAGCGCCTCGGCCGTGCCGGGCTCGGCGATGTCGCCGGCGACGACGCGGACGTCGATCCCCAGGTCCGGTGCGGGCGCGGCGCGGCGGCTGTTGAGCACCACCCGCGTCGCGCCGCGTCCGGCCAGCCACTTGGCCGCGACCAGGCCGAGGCCGCCGAGTCCGCCGGTGATGACGTAGGCGCCGTCGCGGACCGGCTCGCGCACCGCGTCCCCCGGCTCGGGCCGGACCAGTCGCCGCACGTGCCGGACGCCTTCGCGCCAGGCGACCTCGTCGTCCGGCCCGTCCGCGTGGACCTCGTCGCGCAGCTGGCCGACCCACAGGCGGGCGGGGTCGGGGCCGGCGTCGAAGTCGACCGCGCTCACGCGCAGCTCCGGGTGTTCGAAGGCGAGCACGCGCACGAATCCGCGCAGCGCGGCCAGGTCGGGGGCGCCGTGCTCACCGGCCTCGACGCTCTGTGCCCCGGTCGTGACCAGCCACAACCGTGGCGGTGCGGGCAGTTCGGCCAGTTCGGCGACGACCCCGGACAGGGTCCCGACCAGCCGCGCGGCCCGCCCGGGATCCGGCGTGGTCTCGCCGCCGAGCAGGACCAGAACCGCGCTCGTTTCGCCGTCGCTCAGCAGTTTCGCAAGGGCGGCCCGGTCACCGAGAAGGGCGCTGACGAGGTCACCATCCTCTTCGGACAGCACGATCCAGCGGCCGGCCCGTTCCGGCGCGGCGGGCAGGTCGGCGGGCTGCCAGACCGCCTCGAACAGCAGCCGGTCCAAGGCCGCGTCCCGGAAGCGGCGGCAGTAGACGTCGCGGAACTCCACCAGGACGACGTCGTCGGCGTCGACGAGCTGGACGCTGCCGAGCAGGCCGTCGCCGGAGGGGTCTTTCGAGGTGAGGACGGCGTCCACGCGCACGCCGCGGCGCGGTTCGCCGGCGAGCACCACCTCGCCGATCGTGAGCGGCAGGTAGAGGGCGTCCGCGTCCCCGACGGCCGCGGCGAGCGCGTGCAGGCAGGCATCGGCGCGGGCGGGATGCAGCAGGTAGGCGGGGTGATCGGCGTCAGGCAGGGCGATCGACGCCGACGCTTTTCCGTCAGCGGCGGTCACGCGACGCAGACCGCGGAAGGCCGGGCCGTAGTCCTGCCCCAGCTCGGTCAGGACGCGGTACAGATCCAGGGGCTCGCCGGTGGCTTCGCCGAACGGCGCCGACGGCGTGCCACCGGTCTCGATCCGGGCCGTGGCGTGGCGGACCCACTCGCCCTGCGCGGACTTCGCGTGGACGCTGAACTCGGTGCCGGTGAGGCTGGTCGTCACGTCGGTGTGGTCGTCGAGCGGGAGGACTTCCCGCAGCTCGAGGTCGCGGATCCGCCCGGTTCGCCCGGCGGCGAGCGCGAGTTCGAGGAAGCCGGTGGCGGGGAACACCGGCGTCCCCCGCACGGTGTGGTCGGCGAGCCACGGCAGCGTCTCCACGCCGACGTCGGCGCGCCACAGGTGGCCGTCCGGGTGCTCGATGTGGACGCCCAGCAGCGGGTGACCGCCGTGGACCCGCGCCCGGCGCTTCGGCCAGAACCGCTCGTGCCGCCAGACCGGGCCCGGCAGGTCGACCGCCGCGGTCCGAGGCCGGGCGGCCAGCGCACCGGGGCGGCCGCCGACGTGCAGCCGGGCGAGGCTGGTGAGGAACGCGGTCCGTTCGTCGATCCGGCGGCTCGCCGACGGCAGGGCTTGCTCACCCGTGGTCTGTTCGACGGCGGCGAGGGCGACCGGGTGCGGGGACACTTCGACGAACACGGCGTGGCCGTCCGCCGCCGCGGCGGCGAGGGCCTGGCTGAACCGCACCGGACGGCGCAGGTTCGCCGCCCAGTACTCGACGTCGAAGGCGGGTGTCTCCTTCGGATCGTCGAGAACGGTGGTGTAGCAGGGGATCTCCGGTTCCTTGGGCTGAATTTCGAGGTCGGCCCGGAAGCGGCCGAGCACGGCGTCGACGGCGGCGGAGTGCCCGGCCCCGCCGACCGCGAGCCGCCGGGCGAGCCGGCCCAGGCGTTCGGCGTGCTCGACGAGGGCGTCGACCTGGTCCGCGGCACCGCTGACCGTGCACTGGGTGGGCGACGCATAGACGGCGACGGTGATTTCGGGGAACTTCGCGAGCTCGGCGGGCGAGAGTTCGACCACGGCCATCGCGCCGTCCCCGCTCTGGTCGAGCTCCGAGAGCAGCCGGGCCCGGGTGGCCATGACGCGCAGGCCATCGGCGACATCGAGCGCCCCGGCGACGACGGCCGCGGCGACCTCGCCCATGGAGTGGCCCAGGACGGCGGCGGGGGTGACACCGTGGGCGCGCCAGAGCCCGGCCAGGGCGAGCTGCATGCCGAAGAGGGTGAGCTGGGTGGTGGCGAGGTCACCGGGTTCGCGGCCGAGGAGGTCGTCCAGGGACGACCCGGTTTCGGCGCGGAAGAAGGGATCGAGCGCCTCGACCTCGGCGCGGAAGGCGGGTTCGGACCGGATGAGCAGGCGGCCCATGCCGGACCATTGGGAGCCATAGCCGGAGAAGACGAAGACCACCCCGGCATCGGATGCCGATTCGTCGGTGAGGCCGCGGCCCACGGCCAGCTCACGCAACCCCGCCACCACCTCGGCGCGGCTCTCCCCCACCACCGCCCCACGGACCGGCAGGTGCTCGCGCCGGTGGGCCAGCGTCGAGGCCACCGCGCCCAGCGGTACCTCCGAAGTCTCGAGCCAGTCCGCCAGCTCACCCGCCCGCGCCCGCAGCACCTCCGCCGACCGGGCCGAAAGCGCGAACACCTCCGGCCCCGAAGCGTCGGCCACCCGCACCGGGAACGACGCCGCCGGCCACTCCTCGACCACCACGTGCGCGTTCGTCCCGCCGAATCCGAATGCCGACACCCCGGCCCGCGCCGTGCCCGAATAGCGCGGCCAGTCCCTGCCCTCCGTCACCACCCGCAGGCCGGTGAAGTCGATGTGCGGGTTCGGCTCCCGGAAGTGCAGGCTCGGCGGCAGCCGCCGGTGCGTCATCGCCAGCACCACCTTCACCAGCCCCGCGATGCCCGCCGCCCCTTCGAGGTGGCCCAGGTTGCTCTTCACCGACCCCAGCAGCAGCGGACGGTCAGCAGCACGCCCCAGTACCGCCGCCAGCGCACCGGTCTCCAGCGGATCGCCCAACGGCGTGCCCGTCCCGTGCGCCTCGACATAGTCCACAGAGGACGGGTCGACACCGGAAGAAGCGTAAGCCGACCGCAGCAAGTCAGCCTGGGCCAACGGATTCGGCGCCGTGATGCCGTTGGACCGGCCGTCGGAGTTCACCGCGCTGCCGCGCAGCACCGCCAGCACCCGGTCGCCCGCCCGGCGGGCCGCCCGCAACGGCTTCAGCACGACCACCCCGCACCCCTCGCCGCGCGCGATGCCGTCGGCGCCCGCGTCGAACGGCTTGCAGTGACCGTCCGCGGCCAGCACCCCGGCGCGGTGGAAGCTCGCGGTGATGCCCGGCGACAGCAGCACGTTCACCCCGGCGGCCAGCGCGAGCTCGCTCTCGCCGCGGCGCAGGCTCTGCACCGCCTGGTGCACCGCGACCAGCGACGACGAGCACGCCGTGTCGAGCGTCAGGCTCGGCCCGCGCAGGTCGAGCAGGTACGACAGCCGGTTGGCGGCGATGCTCGCCGCGGCGCCGGTTCCCGACCAGACGTCGACGCCCGCGACGTCGGTCATCGTCAGGGAGCCGTATTCGGTGGCCGACAGCCCGACGAACACGCCGGTCCGGCTGCCGCGCAACCCGGACGGCGGGATCCCGGCGTGCTCCAGCGCCGCCCACGCGACCTCCAGGAGGATCCGCTGCTGCGGGTCCATCGCCGCGGCCTCGCGGGGCGTGATGCCGAAGAACTCCGCGTCGAACCCGGTGACGTCGTCGAGGAACCCGCCCCGCACCGGCAAACCGGCGAGCTCCGCAGCGGGTGCGAACGTCTCCCAGCGGCCCTCGGGGACGTCACCGATGCCGTCTCCCCCGGAGTCGAGGAACCGCCAGAACGCCTCCGGCGAGTCGATCCCGCCGGGCAGCCGGCAGCCGAGGCCGATGACCGCGATCGGTTCCTCCACCGGAAGCTCCCGCGGCGAGACCGAGGAAGTGTCCCCTGTGGACAGGTACGACGACAACGCGCTGATCGTCGGGTACTGCCAGACGAGCGTCGCGTCCAGCGGACGACCGACGAACTGCCCGAGATCGGCCGCGAGGGCCGTCGCGTCCCGCGAGGACAGTCCGGTCTCCTGCAGCGGCCGGTCGGGGTCCACCGGACCGAGCCGGGCGAGGAGCCACGCGCGCACCGCGTCCGTCGTGGTCATCCGAGCCGCCGTCCGGCCAGCGAACCGTCCAGGTAGGACGCCCGGCAGTGCGCCCGGCTGATCTTGCCGCTGGACGTCCGGGGCACCTCCCCCGGCGCCAGGACCACGACGTCGTGCAGGCGCAACCCGTGCCCGGCCGACACCGCCGCCCGCAGCGCCGCCACCACCTCGGCGACGACGGCGTCGGAGTTCTTGGCCCGTTCCAGCGCGACGACCGCCGCTTCCCCGTCGCCGGTGGCGACGGCGAAGACCGCGGCCGAGTGCGGCCGGACGCCCGCGTGCGCCTCCACCGTCTGCTCGACGTCCTGCGGGTAGTGGTTGCGGCCGTCGACGACGACCAGGTCCTTCAGCCGGCCGGTGACGTACAGCTCGCCGTCGAAGAAAACGCCGAGGTCCCCGGTCGCCAGCCAGCCTTCGCCGATGTCCGGGTCGAGCGGCGGCAAGCCGAACGTGGCCGACGAGTCCCGGCCCCAGTAGCCGCGGCCGACGTTCGGGCCGCTGACCCGGATCTCGCCGACCGCCCCGGGCTCGAGGGGTTCGCCGGTGGCGGGGTCGGCGATCCGCACCCGCTGCCCGGCCGGGTGACCGCACGAAACGAGGGTCGAACCGGACCCGGCCGGCACCGCGAACCCGGCGGCGAGCCGATCCCGGTCGAACGTGACCTGCCGGGCCGGTTTTCCGGCGCCGGACACGGAGACGAACACGGTGGCCTCGGCCAGGCCGTAGGCCGACCGGTGGACCTCGGGCCGCAGCCCGCATTCGGCGAAGGCGTCCTGGAACTTCGCGATCGTGGCCGGCAGCACCGGCTCGCTGCCGTTGATCAGCGAGACGACCCGGCTCAGTTCCAGGTAGCTCTTCTCGGCCTCGGACACGCGGGAAGCGCAGTAGGCGTAAGCGAAGTTGGGCGCCGCGCTGATCGCACCGGGGCTGGCCGAAAGCGCGCGCAGCCACCGCGACGGCTGTTCGAGGAACGCCAGCGGGTCCATCAGCGCCGACGCCATGCCGCCGACCATCGGCGCGCCGATGCCGAGGATCAGGCCCATGTCGTGGAAGAGGGGGAGCCAGCTGACCGTCGAAGTGGTCCGGCTTTCGACGCCGAAGGCGGTGCACGCCTGGCGGGCATTGGCCAGGACGTTGCGGTGGGTCAGCACGACACCGGCGGGCGAGCGGGTGGAACCCGACGTGTACTGCAGGTACGCCGGCGCGTCGGGGTCCGGCGAAGGCCATTCCCGCGGTTCGGCCGGGGCCAGCGCGTCGACGGCGACCACGTCCGGCCGCGCCTCCGATTCGGCGAGGAAGGCGTGGACCGCGTCGATGTCCCCGGTCGTGGTGAGCACGATCTGCGGCGCGCAGTCGGCGAGCGTCGCGGCCAGCCGGCCCGCGTGCCCGGGCAGGCCGGGAGCGAACAGCGGCACGGCGACCAGCCCCGCCCGGAGCGCGCCGAGGAACGCGACGACGTAGTCGGCCGACTGCCCGGCGAGCACCGCCGCCCGCTCGCCCGGGAGCGCGGTTCCGCTCAACCGCGCGGCAACCGTGCCGACGCGCTCGTCGAGCTCGCGCCAGGTGAGCGTGACCGCCCGGCCGTCCGCGCTGCCGCGGTGGTCCAGGTGGGTCACGGCGACCTCGTCGCCGAGCACCCGGGCCCACCGGCCCAGCAGGGTCGCGAGCGATGCACGGTCGTCGGCGGTTTCCCCGATGACGGGAACCGGCTGGGAAATGGTTTCCATGGCTCCTCGCAGATAGCGTTTACCGGCGCAGTGAATAGCTGCTTCCCGGCGGTTGTCAAACAAACGATTTCCGATACTCACCGGCACACGGATTACGGCACCGCGCGTTTGTCACGCGGGGACGAGGTAGTGGCGGACCGGCTCCGCAACACGCGCACCGCAAGCAGCGCACCGACGAGCGTGAGCCCGGCCGCGGCGAGGAGGCCGGCGGTGTATCCCGCCGACAGCGCTACTCCCGGCGTCGCACCCGTGCCGAGCCGTCCCGCCCGGACCGTGGTCAGGACGGCGCCGATCAACGCGACGCCCAGTGCGCTCGACAGCTCGCGGGACGCCGTGAGCAGCCCGGAAGCCACGCCGGACCGCCGTTCCGCCACGACGTCCAGCGCGTGCGAAGTCAACGGCGTCGTGAACGCCGAGCCGGCCCCGATCAGCACCAGCCCGGGCACCCGCGGCAGCACCGCCGGAACGTGGTTCACGACGGCGAGGGCGAGCAGGCCGCAGGCGACCACGGCGAGCCCGGCCGCGACCGTCCGATGCGGACCGAACCGGGTCACCGCCGCCGGGACCAGCGGCGTCGCGGCCACCACCGCGATCGCGACCAGCGCCAGCGGCAACCCGGCCCGGACCGGGTCGAGGCCGAGGAACTCCTGGTGCAGCAAGGGGGTGAAGAACACGATGCCCGAGATCCCGAGGCCCCACAGCACCTGCACGGCCAGCGAGCCGGCGAACACCCGGTTTCCGGTCAGGTCGGCCGGCACCAGCCGGTCCCGCGTCCGCCGCTCCCGGAGCACGAACCCCGCCCCGAGCGCGACACCGGCGATCAGCAGCGCGACCCCGGTCCGCGGGTCGTCACCCCACGAGACGAGCGCCGCGGTGAGCAGGACCAGGCTCGCCGTCACGACGACCATCGCGCCGGCGGGCGGGCGCGGGCCGGTCGGGTCCCGCCCGCCCGGAACGGTCGACGGCAGCAGGACGAGCATCGCCGCCACGAACGGGAGGTTGACGAAGAAGATCCAGGCCCAGCCGAGGTATTCGCTCAACAGCCCGCCGAGCGCCGGGCCCAGCGCCAGCGCGGCGGCCAGGCACGCCGTCCACACGGCGGCGCCGAGCGTCCGGCCCCGCGCGTCGAGGTTCGTCCGCAGCAGGCTCAGCAGGCCGGGCACCAGGAACGCGGCGGCCGCGCCCTGCAGCACCCGGGCGGCGACGAGCAGGCCCACCGAACCGGCCAGCCCGCCGGCGGCCGCGCCGATCCCGAACGCGAGCAGCCCGGCCAGCAATGTCGGACGTCGTCCCCAGCGGTCGATCAGGGTGCCCGCCACCAGGAGCAGACCGGCGAACGGGAGCATGTAGCCGAGCGCGACCCACTGCAGCGTCCCGAGGTCCAGCCCGAGGTCGCGGGCGATCGAGGGCGCGCCGGCCGCGACGATCGTGTTGTCCAGGGTCGTGACGAACGCGCCGAGCGCGATCAGCACCAGGGTCCGCCGGGTCATCGCGCGCTCCCCACCAGCTCGCGGGCGGCCGGCGCGCGTGACCGCCGCGGGAACCACCAGTTGGCTTCGCCGAACCACGCCATCACCGCCGGGACCAGCACGCATCGGACGACGACGGCGTCGAGCAGCACCGCGACGGTCAGCCCCACCCCGGCTTCCCGCACGACGCGGGCGTCCACGAAGGCGAACGCCACGAACACCAGCGCCATGATCAGCGCGGCCGCGGTGATGGTCCGGCCGGTCGCCGCGACACCGTCGACGACCGCGGCCCGCGTGTCGCCGCGGCGGCGCCACACCTCCTGGATGCGCGCGATGAGGAAGACCTCGTAGTCCATCGACAGGCCGAACAGCCCGGCGAACAGGAACACCGGCAGGTACGGCTCGATCGGGCCGCCGAAGGCGAACACGACGGCGCCGGTCGTCGCGGCCGCGGTCAGCAGGTTCATCACCGCCGCCGTCAGCGGGATCAGCACGCTGCGGAACACCCAGGCGAGCAGCAGCACCGAGATGCCGACGACGCTGAAGAGGAACAGCGGGAGCCGCGCGGTGATGGCCGCGGAGAAGTCGGCCCGGGCCGCGACGAGCCCGCCGACGTGCGCGTCCGGGCCGCCGACGGTCGTGGCCATCGCCCGGGTCCAGGTCAGCAGCTCGCCGGTGGCCGGATCGTCGGGGGCGGTGTGCGGGATGACCGTGAGCAGCCAGCCACCGCCCGGGGTCGTTGCGGGCGGCCCGATGTCGGCCCGGGCGAGCAGCGCCTCGCGGAGGGTGCCCAGCGACGGGTCGCCCGTGCCCACCACCAGCAGCGGAGCACCGGCACCCGGGCCGAACCCGTCGGTCAGCAGCTCGGCGGCCGTCCGCGTGACGCTGCCGGGCGGGTCGAGGGCGGCGTCCGGCACCCCGAGCCGCAGCCCGGTCATCGGCAGTGCGAGCACGGCCACGACCAGCAGCGCGGCGAGCGTCCACGGGCCCGGCCGCCCGGTCACCGCCCGCGCGAGCCGGGCCCACCGGCGGCCGCTGCCCTCGGCCGGGATCCGCATCCGGGCGGCCACCGGCCGCAGCAACGCGGGCAGCAGGGTGAGCGCGGCGCACGCGGTGAGCAGCACGGAAACCGCGGCCGCGACGGCGATCCCGTCGAGGAACGGCAGGCCGACGGTCAGCATGCCGGCCAGCGAGACGCACACGGTGATCCCGGCGAAGACCACGCTGCGGCCCGACGTCGCCGCCGCGACCGCCAGCGCGGCCGCGGGTTCCGCACCTTCCCGGCGGCCCTGCCGGTAGCGCGTGAGCACGAACAGCGCGTAGTCGACGCCGACCCCGAGGCCCAGCAGCGCGGCGATCTCGGTGCTGATCTTCGGGACGGTCATGACGTGCGACACCAGCGAGACGACGGCCAGCGCGCAGCCGACCGGCACCGACGCGGTGAGGACCGGGAGCAGGACGCACGCCGCCGAGCGGAACGTCACCAGCAGCACGACGGCGGCGGCGAGCAGGCCGATCCCGGCGTTGCCCAGGTCCGGCGCGGCCGCCGTCATCGCGGCGAGCTCCCCCGACGCCCCGGCGGTCAGGTCGCCGGCGTCGCGGACGACGGCCGCGAAGGCGTCCGCCGTGCCCTGGCCGAGGTCGGCGGCCGGCGCGTCGAACCGGACCGGCAGGACCGCCGTCCGGTGGTCGTCCGACACCTGGCCGGGCAGCGGGCCGACGGCCACGACGTGCGGCAACGCCGCCAGCCGCGCGGAGAAGGCAGCGAGCCGGGCCCGGCCGGTGCCCGAGTCGATCGAGCCGTCCGGCGCGCGGACGACGACGCGTTCCTCGGTGCCGGTGCTGTGCAGCAGACGGGCCGCGGCGCTGCTGTCCGCGGCGGGCAGGTCGACCGTGTCGCGGAAGTCCGCGCCGGTGTGCAGCACGACGGCGACGAGCCCGGCCAGCGCCGCGAGCCACAGCGCGACGACCACGCCGGACCAGCGGAAGCACCACGAAACGACGGCCGTCATGGTGATCACGCTAACTACGGAAAGGGCCGCGAAGATACGGATCCGGCTCACAAATCGTATTCCGGAAACCCTTGCGCCCGTGAGTGTTCCGCCGTTTGTCGAACGGGTGACAAAACCGCGCGGGTCCGTTGGTCTCCACATGACAGAACCGGATCCGGCGGTTGCCAATCTCGTTTCCGTGTGCGTTCATGACCTTCGCGACGATGCGGAAAAGGGGTGGCCATGACCCGGACGATCGCCGTCCCGCACCCCCGTGGCACCGGCCGGGCCCACCAGCTGTGGGGCTCGTTGCCGGCCGAGCTCGCGCGGCGGTTCCGGCCGCACGCCGACCCCCTCGCCCGGCGGATCCTCGACGAGATCCAGCGAGCCGTGCCCGAGTACGCCAAGCCCCTCGAGGGCGAGTTCGGGAAGATGATCGTGCTGGCGATCGAGCGGGCCGTGGTCAGCTGCATCGACAGCATCGACGACGTCGAGTCCACAGAGGACAACTGGCCGAAGTTGTTCCGGGAGGTGGGAAAGCGCGTTCACCACGACGGCGGCAGCCTGAACTCGCTGCAGGCGGCCTACCGCGCGGGCGGCCGCGCGGCGTGGCGGTACGTGGCGGAGCTGGGCCAGGCCCACCGCTTCCCGGCGGCCGTGCTGTGCGTCGGCGCGGAAGCGATCTTCGCCTACGTGGAAGAGATTTCGTCGTACTCGGTCGAGGGGTACACGCTGGCGCAGGCGATGGCGACCGGGACGCTCGAACGCCGTCGCCGGCGGCTGCTCGAACTCCTCCTGGCCAGCCCGCCGTCGTCCCCGGCGACGATCGCGACGATCGCGGAGGCCGCCAAGTGGACCATGCCGGAGTGGGTCACGGTCGTCGCGCTCGACCCGCGCAGCGAACAGCACCTGACGCCGGCTCCGCAGGTCGCCGACGACGTCCTGCTCGACCTCGAAGGCACCGAACCCTGCTTGCTGACGCCGAACCCGGACCGCGACCTGCGGGGTCTCGAAGGCCGGCTGTCGGGCTGGCGCGCGGCCGTCGGCCCCCGGGTCCGGCCGGCCGACGCGGCGACGTCGTCGTCGTGGGCGCGCCGCACGCTCGACCTGGTCCGCCGCGGCCTGGTCGACGACCGCGCGGTGACGCACACGGCCGACCACCTGGCCACCCACTGGTTGCTGCTGGACCGGTTCCTGCTCGACCAGCTGTCGGCGAAGACCCTGGCGCCGTTCGCGGGACTGACGGTGAAGCAGCAGGTCCGGCTGGCGGAAACGTTGCTGAGCTGGCTGGAGCACAACGGGAACACCCCGGACATCGCGCAGGCGCTGGGCGTGCACCCGCAGACGGTGCGCTACCGCGTGAGCCAGCTGAGCGACCTCTTCGGCGACCGGCTGACGGACCCGGCGCAGCGGCTGGAGATCCAGATGGCGCTGCGGGCGCACCAGCTGCTGGGCACGCCGCCGCCGGGTGAGCACTGACCCTTGACCGGGCGGCGCGCCCGCAGCATGCTGTTAGCGCTAACAGAGCGCTGCGGAGGACCGGCCGATGACCCTTTCCGAGCTCACCCGGGAGTTCTTCGGGCGCGTCGGCGGCACCGACGTCCACCGGTACACACTGTCCCGGCCCGGCGGGCTCACCGTCCGCGTGCTCGACTACGGCGGCGTCCTCCAGTCCGTGGCAGCGCCGGACCGTTCCGGGCGCTCGGCCGACGTCGTCCTGGGTCATCCCGATCTCGACGGCTACGTCGCGAACAACCAGCCGGGCGCCTCGCGGGTCTTCCTGGGCGCGGTGATCGGCCGCTTCGCCAACCGGATCGCCGGCGGCGCGTTCACCCTCGACGGGGTTCTGCACCAGGTGCCGGTGAACGACGGGAAGAACAGCCTGCACGGCGGCCCGGCCGGGTTCGACACGCGGGTCTGGTCCGCGGTGCCCGTGCCCTACGGCGTGCGGTTCACGCTGGTCAGCCCGGACGGCGACCAGGGCTACCCCGGCCGGCTCACCACCGAGGTGACCTACCGCCTCGACTCGCGGCTTCGCATCACCTACCGCGCGACCACGGACGCGCCGACGGTCGTCAACCTGACCAACCACACGTACTGGAACCTGGCCGGCGCCGGCTCGGTGTACGACCATTCGCTGTCGATCGCCGGTCGCCACTACTGCCCCACCGACGAGTACCTGATCCCGGTGGGCGACCCGGCGCCGGTCGAGGGCACACCGTTCGACTTCCGCCGCGCGACGACGATCGGCGCCCGCCTCGGCGACCCGGACCCCCAGCTGGCGATCGGGCGCGGCTACGACCACAACTGGGTCCTCGACGACGGCGCGCCGTTCGCCGCCCGGGCCTGGGAGCCGACGTCCGGCCGGCTGCTCACGATGTGGACGACCGAACCGGGTCTGCAGTTCTATTCGGGCAACCACCTCGGCCGCCCCGGCGCGGGGTTCGCGCTGGAGGCCCAGCACTTCCCGGACTCGCCGAACCGGCCGGACTTCCCGAGCACGGTGCTGCGGCCGGGCGAGGTCTACCACCAGGAGACGGTCTTCGAGCTGACGACGGCGGACCGGCCGCCGGTGGCGTGAGCAACATTCGCCCCGCTCGCGGCCGTCCCGGCGGTTAGTCTCGCCGGTCATGGGAGATCTTTCCGCCGACCTCGCGCCCACCGGCGTGCTGCGCGCCGCCATCAACCTCGGCAACCCGGTACTCACCCACGGGACGGCGGCTTCGCCCGGCGGCGTCACGGTCGACCTCGCGCGTGAGGTGGCGGCGCGGCTGGACGTGCCGGTCGAGTTCGTCTGCTTCGACGCGGCCCCGAAGTCGTTCGAAGCGCTGACCTCGGACGCGGTGGACATCTGCTTCCTGGCGATCGAGCCGGTGCGCGCGGCTTCGGTGGCCTTCACCGCGCCGTACGTCGTCATCGAAGGCGTGTACGTGGTGCCGGAGGATTCGCCGCTGGCCTCGCCCGCCGACGTCGACCGGCCGGACGTCAGGATCGGCGTGAACGAGGGGTCGGCGTACGACCTGTTCCTGACCCGGACCCTCGCGCACGCGACGATCGTGCGCGGCCCGGACGGCGTGGTGGCTTTCGAGGAGCAGGGTCTCGAGGTCGTCGCCGGGATCCGGCAGCCGATGACCGCCTATGTGGCCGGGCACCCGGGGACGCGGATCATCCCGGAGCGGTTCATGCAGATCCGGCAGGCGGTCGGGACCACGCCGGCTCGCCGGCCTTCGACGGTCACGTTCCTGCGTGAGCTGGTCGAAGAGCTGAAGGCGAACGGGTTCGTCGCCGACGCGCTGCGCCGCGCGAACCAGCCCGACGCCGCGGTGGCGCCACCCGCGGAGTGACTTCTGCCCGCTAAGGGCGGTCAAGGCGCGGCAGCAAGTGCCTGCGCCGGCTTCGTGCTGCCCACCGCCGTCACTCTGCGCGGTTCCCGGCCCACGGAGTGATATCGCTTCGTTGTCGCCGCCGTCAGCAGTGCGACATAGCGTCTTCTCGACGGTCGCAACGAGTGCTACGTTTCCTACGGTCCAGGTCGAACCGAGGAGCTGCGATGAGGCTTACTCCCAGCGCTCACACCGACTCGTTCTGCCGTGACCGGCTGCCACCCGCGGAACAGTGGCCGCGGCTCGTCTTCGACCTGCCCGAGCTGGCCTACCCCGAGCGGCTCAACGCCGCCACCGCGTTGCTCGACGGCGCCGTCGAGCGCCTCGGCGCCGACCGGCCCTGCCTGCGCTCGCTCGACGAGACGTGGACCTACGGCGAGGTCCTCGCGCGGGCCAACCGGATCGCGCACGTCCTCACCGCCGAGCTCGGGGTCGTCCCCGGGAACCGCGTGCTGCTGCGCGGCACCAACACGCCGTGGCTGGCGGCCTGCTGGCTGGGCGTGCTCAAGGCCGGCGCGGTCGCCGTCTCCACGATGCCGATGCTGCGCCGGAACGAGCTCGACAAGATCGCCGACCGGGCGCGGCCGGCCGTCGCCCTGTGCGACGAGCGCCTGCTCGACGAGCTGCCGCCCGGACTGCCCGTCGTCTCCTACGGCACCGAGCTCGCCGGCCGCTGCGCGCGGCACCCGGCGACCTTCGCCGACGTGCCGACCGCCGCCGACGACGTCGCGCTGCTCGCCTTCACCTCCGGCACCACCGGGACGCCCAAGGCGACGATGCACTTCCACCGCGACCTGCTCGCCATCGCCGACACGTTCTCCCGGCACGTCGTCCGCCCCACCGCGGACGACCTCTTCTGCGGCACCCCGCCCCTGGCGTTCACCTTCGGCCTGGGCGGGCTGCTGGTCTTCCCGCTGCACGCCGGGGCGTCCGTGCTCCTCCTGGAACGCGCGACGCCCAAGGAGCTGGCTTCGATCGTCGCCGAACGGTCGGTGACCGTGCTGTTCACGGCGCCGACCGCGTACCGCGCGATCCTCGGCGCCGGGGACGGGCCGCTCCTCGACGGGGTGCGCCGCGCTGTCTCCGCCGGCGAAGCCCTGCCCGCCGCCGTGGCCGAGCAGTACCGCGACCTCGTCGGCCGCCCGCTCATCGACGGCATCGGCAGCACGGAGATGCTGCACGTCTTCATCGCCGCCGCCGACGAAGCCGCGCGTCCCGGCACGACCGGCACTGTGGTGCCCGGCTTCCGCGCCGCCGTCCTGGACGTCGACGGCACGCCCGTGCCCGACGGCACGCCCGGGCTGCTCGCGGTGCAGGGTCCCACCGGCTGCCGCTACCTCGAGGACCCGCGGCAGGCCGACTACGTCCGGGACGGCTGGAACATCACCGGCGACACCTACGTCCGCGAACCCGACGGCTACTTCCGGTTCGTGGCGCGCAGCGACGACATGATCGTCTCCTCCGGTTACAACATCGCCGCTCCCGAGGTCGAAGAGGTGCTGCTGAGCCACCCGGACGTCGACGAGTGCGCGGTCGTCGGCACGCCCGACCCGGACCGGGGCGCGCTCGTGACCGCCTTCGTCGTGCTGCGGCCGGGCGTCACCCCGGGCCCGGACGTCGTGCACGCCCTGCAGGAGCACGCCAAAGCCGTTGCGGCGCCGTACAAGTACCCGCGCCGGGTGCGGTTCATCGACGCGCTGCCGCGCAACGCGAGCGGGAAGTTGCAGCGCTTCCTGCTGCGCGAGCGGTGACGGGGGTGACGGGCCCGCTGCCGAGGTGGGGTGGCGGTGGGCCCGTCACGTCTGGGGGATGCCGGGGACATGCGTCTATCCTAGCCGGGGATTCGAACACCTGTTCGCGTCTCTTCAGGTGAATTCCAGCTACGAAACGTGACCGCCGCGGCGGCGATTCGCGCCGGGACAACACTTCCGAGTGACGGGCAGTCCTCAATGGACACTCACCGACCACGGCAAACGCGCCGGAAGCCCCGTCCGGGACGCCGTCACGCGACCCATCCCGCGCCGGCGAGCCGGCTGTGCGAACTGTGCGCTGTCAACGATAGAACTCCGGACACCGCACTGACCTGCGCCGGAGGACCATCACCCCGACGCGCCGCGAGGCGGTCGCCGGCCCGGAAAGCCGGTCCCATAAAGTCTTCGCGCAGCCAACCGGAGGTGAACGCCCGCGTGCCCGACGTCGACTACTACGAGGTGCTCGGCATCCGCCGGGACGCCACGGCGGCCGACGTCAAGACGGCCTACCGCCGGCTGGCGAAGACCATGCACCCCGACGGTGGCGGCACGGTCGGCACGTTCCGCCTGCTCCGCGAGGCCTACGACGTCCTCGGCGACCCCATCGCCCGGGCGCGGTACGACGCCGGCGGCGCGACCGTGGTGCCCGTCCCGATCCGGCCGCGGCCCCGGCGGCGCTTCGGGGACGAGCCCGGGTTCGTCCCCGACCTGCCCGAGCTGGACGCCGAAGACCTCGGCTGGTGGCACCTCGCCGGGCAGGACACCCGGATGCGCCACGGCCGCCGCCGCGGGCCCGGGCACACGCCGGTGGTCGCCGCGGTGGGTGGGATGGTGCTGGTGCTGCTGCCGCTGGTCACCGGGGTGGGGTTCAGCACGCCGGTGCTCATCGTGTGGCTGCTGCTGACCGCCAGTACCGCGCTGCTCGTCCAGCGCCTGGCCCGCGGCTACCTGAAGGCGAACAAGGCCCGCGAGGCGTACGCCGAGGAGTTCGGCGGCCGCACGGTGTTCGGCGCCCCCGGCACCGAGCGCGACGAGCTGGCCGAGCGGCTCACCGCCGACCTGCTCGAGAGCTACCTGACCCGCCTGCCCGGCGCGCGGATCTTCCACGGGCTGGCGTGGCCGGGGTCGGTGTTCGCCGACGTCGACCACGCGGTGCTGTGCGGCAAGCGCCTGGTGCTCATCGAGTCGAAGCTGTGGCTGCCCGGGCACTACGAGACGGCCGAGGACGGCAGGCTGCTGCGCAACGGCCGCCCGTTCCGCGGCGGCGGCAGCCGGCTCGCCGAGAGCCTCGCGGCGTACCGCGACCTGCTGCCCGGCGTAGCGCTGCGCGGCGCGATGATCGTGTACCCGAGCCGCAGCGGCGACCTGACGACAGCCGACCCCGGCGACCTGCCCACCGCACCGATGACGCCCGAGGAGTTCCTGCACGAGATCGGCGAGTGGCTCGCCGCGGATCCGTCCACTGTGGACCACCAGGCGCTGCGGACGATGCGCGACCAGGTCGTGGGTGGCGGCGGCCGCGCGGCCTGAGCTGACGCCCGTCGGCACCTTCCCGGCTATCAGGTCGACCCCGCCGCACCGGCACGAGCCGACAGTCGGCTCGCGTGCCCGAGGGGTCGACTCACGTGCCTGGAGAGTCGGCTTGCGTACCGGAAGGGTCGACTCGCGCACCCGGAGAGTCGGCTCACGTGCCCCGAGGGTCGGCTCGCGCGCCCGAAGGGTCGGCTCGCGTGCCTGGAGAGTCGGCTCGCGTGCCTGGGGAGTCGGCTCGCGTGCCTGGGGAGTCGGCTCACGTACCTGGAGGGTCGGCCCGGCGCAGGCGGCCGTGCGAGGCTGGCGGGGTGCATCCTGCCGCCACGCTGGGGACCGTGCTGCTGGCCTACCTCCCGGCGGCCGTCTCCCCCGGCCCGAACTTCGTGCTCATCGCGCACACCGCCGCGGCCGGTACCCGGCGGGCCGCCGTCGCGGTCGCGCTCGGGGTGATCGCCGCCGGTGGGGTGCTGGCCGCCGTTGCCGTCTTCGGGCTCGGCGGGGTGCTCGCCCGGGCGCCGTGGCTGGCCGCTGTCCTGCGCGTCGTCTGCGGTGGCTATCTCGCCTGGCTCGGGGTGCGGCTGTGGCTGCAAGCCCGCGAACCGAAGGCAACGAACCGCCCCGACGAAGCCCCACCGCTCGACCGCCGTGCCGCGAATGACTCATTCGCGGCGCCGGAGGTCCCGAATGAGTCATTCGCGACCTCGCGGACCGGCGCCGCACCGCCCCGCTCCCCGAGCCACTTCCGCCAGGGCGTGGTCAGCAACCTGACCAACCCGAAAGCCGCCGCGTTCTTCGGCAGCGTCCTCACCGCGACGCTCCCCCCGACCGAACCCACCGCCGTCAAAGCCGCCGCGGTCGCGCTGATCCTCCTCACGTCGACCGCCTGGCATCTGAGCGTCGCCCTGCTGTTCTCCGCGCCCGCCACCCAGCGCTGGTACGCGCACGCGAAGCCCACCCTCAACCGGGTCGTGGGCGCGATCCTCGTCGTCCTCGGCGTCGCCCTCGCCGTAACGCCGTGAAGGCCTCCCCGCGCGAGCGAGGAGGCCTTCACCGAACGAACCGGACTACTACCGGACCCCACCCGAAGCGCGCTGCTTCTGCGCGTGCGCGGAACGGGTGCAGACCTCACCGACGTCGACCGTCTGGCCGCGGTCGGCGTACACGTCCGCCACGCCCACGAGCTGGCCCTTCGGCGACGTGCAGGTCAGCTGGTAAGCCTCCTTCGGCCCGTACGTCGGCGGGATCGGCGACGCGAACGACACGTCACCGCTCCAGTCGTCGACCGTGGCCGGGTCGGCCTGGTCGTAGTTGACCACCACGGCGCGGTAGTCGCCGGCCGGCGGGTCGAACAGCACGGCGTGCTCGGTCGTCGTGCCGCCGTTCGCCGACGAGCTGACCAGGTTGCCCGCCGCGTCGTAGATGAACAGGTCCCAGTCGGTGGCCGTGCTCGCCCAGTTGATGTTGACGCTGAACTTCCCGTTGTCGACCTGCGGCAGGCCGTTGACGTGGAAGGTGAACGAGTCACCCGCCGGGTCGGCCGGGTAGTTCTGGTTGATCGGCGGCACCCCGGCCGGGTTGGTCACCGGCTGCCCCTGCTGCGCCGGGCCCTGCGGGTCGCGCCCGTAGCGGCCGGCCACGTACGGCCGGGTCGACGGGTTGACCGACCAGGCGAACCGCCCGCCGGTGGTGGTGAGCTTCGAGTTCAGGTCGTCGGTGACGTAGATCGGCGGCTTGGTGGAGCCGTCGGGCTGGATCACCGGCGACGTCGGCGTCTGGAACGTCTTGTGCAGCTTGAGCTGGTAGCCCTTCGGCGCCGAACCGATCAGCGTCGAGTGCTGCTGCGGGTCGGCCGCGCTGCCCAGCTGGTCCAGGAACGCCTGCCGGTTGCCGCCCTTGCCGGCGCCGGCCGCGGGGGCCAGGCCTTCGTACTCCGCGACGACACTGTCGGCGTAGGGACCGTGGAAGCCGTTGCCGCCGACCTCGATGGTGAAGCCCCAGCCGCCGGTGGCCCAGTACGACCAGTCCTCGGTCGAGCCGGTCGTGTCGTACAGCGCCCAGCTCGGCTGGCTCGTGTAGCCGTTGCGCGAGGCCAGCTTGTCGCCGAGGGCCTTGTAGGCCGGCTCCTCCAGCGGCGGGCGGACGTCGGCCACGCCCGGCGGGCGCAGCACCAGCGCGGCGACGGTGTGCATCGTCATCAGGTTGGTCACCTGGCGCGAGGACACGATCGAGCGGACGTTGCGGACCTCGGGCTCACTGAACGGCGCGGACCCGCGGAACGTGTCACCGCTCCAGGCGAGCTCGGCACCGGCGCCGCCCCAGAAGCCCGCGTAGTTGCGGTTCGGGTCGGTGCCGCGGACGCGGCCGCCGGGGTTGGCCTTGCAGACGCCAGTGGCGTACTGCGGCGGCGAGTCGTTGACGTTGCAGTTCTTGCGCTTCATCTCGTAGTCGAACCGGGTGAAGTCACCCTTCGGCTCGGCCTCGCGGGAGATCTCGAAACCGTCCGTGTTGATGATCGGCACGATGATGTTGCGGGTCTTGCCGACGAGGCTGCGGATCGCGGGGTCCCGGGAGTACCCGTTGACCAGCTCGTACGCCCACTCGATGACGTGCTCGGCGGCCGGCCACTCCCGGGCGTGGTGCACGCCCATGGTGAAGTTCACCGGCTTGCCGTCGGTGATGTTCTTGACGTCGGTCGCGATCTCGACGCCGACGACGTCCCGGCCTTCCCAGGTCGACTCGGGCATGGTGAACGCCGAGACGAGGCCGGGGTTCTTGCGGGCCAGCTCCTTCAGCTCGTAGTTGTAGTCGTAGAGGTGCCGGTAGCTCGTGCGCCCGGACGGCAGCGCCGACGCGGCGGTCTTCGCGGCGTACTGGCGGTCGGTCTTCGCGTCCTGGACCGACTTGGCCGAGAGGTCGGCCTCGAGCACCTTCGACTTGAAGCCGCTGTTCTTGAGCACCTGGCGGTCGGCGTCGTCGGCGAGGACGACCTCGATCCCGGTCGCGTCAGCCTTCTCGGTGACGTCGAGGCCGAGGGCGGTCAGCTTGTTCTTGTCGGCGCGCGTCGGCGTCTCGACCCGGACCAGCTGCGCCTTCTGCGCGGTCGTCGGCGTGCCCTGCGGGGTCAGCGCGAGGAAGTCGACGCCGAGCTGGGCCCGGTCGGCCGAGCCGCCGTAGCGGCAGCCCTGGACGACGAGCTGCTGGCCCTTCTTCACGAAGCTTTCGGCGAGTTCGTGGGTGCGCAACGCCGTGGAGGCGGCGACCACGGCGCCCGTCGTCTTGTCGAACACGGCGACGTCCCAGTCGCCTTCGGTGCCCGAGGCCGGCTTCAGCCGGGCTTGGACCAATCCGTCCACAGAGGACGTCAGCTCGCGTCGATCGGTGCCCGCGGTGCCCTTGGGCAGCACTTTCGCGAAGCACGAGCGCTGCACCGACTTGTCGGCACGCACGATGTTCTGGGCCGCGCCGGCGGTACCGGCCGGTAATGTGACGAACGCCGCCGCCAGCGCCACGACCGAAGCCGCCAGCACCAGTCTTCTTGGTGAATTCCCCACAGGCAAAGGACCTCCTCGACGAGACCGGTACAGCACGGACGTACCGGTAGCGAGTGACCGTAATGGACGAAAACCGACCAAGGTAACCGCCGTAAGTCGTACAGGCTTCACCCGGTTTTCACGCCCGCGTTCACCCCAAAAGACGCTTCACCGGGAGTTCAACCATCGGTCGGCTACTGTCGGTTCATGGTCACGGTCCCTGCGCGACGGACGTCGCTCGCCGTCTCGCTGAGCGGTATCGCCGCTCTCGTGATCGGCGCCGCGCTGGTGCTGCTGCTGCAGGTCATCCCGCCGACCGACGAGATCAGCGCGACCCGCCGCACGATCAGCGAATACGGGCTGTCGGATCACAAGTGGGTGTTCGACCTCGCGGTGATCCTGGTGGCGCTGGGCTCGGCGGCCGGGCTCGCCGTCCTGCACAGCCAGCGGCGGCTGCCCGTGCCCGCGGCCATCCTCGGTACATTGTGGACGGTCGGACTGCTGGTCATCGTCGCCTTCCCGAAGCCGGACTGGGCCACGGTCTCGCGCTCGGACTTCGGCGGCACGCTGCACCGGATCGCGAGCGTCGTGGCCTTCGTGGCGCTCCCGCTGGCCGTGCTGGTCGCGTCGCGTGCGACGTTCCCGGCCTCCGCCGGCCGCCGGTGGCTCGCCCGCGTGCTGGCGATCGCGTCGCTGGCCTGGTTCGCGGTGATCCTCGGGGCGGTGGTGGTCGCCGCGGTGGACGGCGGCCGCTGGTGGACGCTCATCCCGCTCGGGCTCGTCGAACGCGGGATGGCGCTGACGGAGCTGGTCGCGCTGGGCGCCCTGCTCGCTCCAGCGCGTTCTCAGGAGCGGTAGAGCTCCGTCAGCAGGGCGGCGGCCAGGTGCGTCGCCGGGTGCGCGTCGCGGTGGCGCCAGATCAGCCGGACCGGGACGCGGTCCGCGTCGCGCAGCGGCCGGTAGCGGATGCCGTCACGCCGGTACTGCGCCGCGGTCGCCTCGGGGGTGACGCCGACGCAGCGCCCGGTCGCGATGGCCGCCAGCCAGTCGTCGATGTCGTGGGTGTACTCCACCGCCGGCCGGGCGCCTTCGGGCCACAGGTCCAGGGACGTGGTGCCGGTGCGCCGGTCCACGACGAGCGTGCGGCCGCCGAGCTCGCCGAACCCGATTATCCGGCGCCGCGCCCACGGGTCGTCGGACGCGAGGGCGACGACCCGGCGTTCGTGGCCGACGAGCACGTGGGAGTACCGGCGGGTGTCGACGGCGGTGCGGACGACGGCCAGGTCGCAGCGTCCCTCGGCCAGGCCGCCGGTCGCCGTGTTGGTCCGCACCAGCTGCAGCTCGACGTCGGGATACCGGTCCTGCCAGCGCCGCTGGAACTCCGCGGTGTGCCGGCCCACGGCCGACCACGCGTGCCCGAGCCGGAGCCGGGTGTGGCCGGTGGTGACCTCGTGGACCAGCGTTCCGGCGTCGGCCAGCAGCACCCGGGCCCGGGCGAGGACCGTGACGCCGGCCGTGGTGGGTTCGACGGTCCGGCTGGTGCGGTGCAGCAGCCGCACGCCGAGGACCCGCTCCAGCGCGAGCAGCGTCCGCGACACCGTCGCCTGCGAAACGCCGAGCTCGATCGCGGCGTCGGTGAAGCTCCCGGTGTCCACGACCGCGACGAGGTGCCGCAGGTGGCGCAGCTCCAGCGCGGCTTCGGCATCCATGCGTCCAGCGTATAGGTGGCGTGTCGGATGCATTTTGCGTATGCGACACCGGCCCCGATAGTCGGGGCATGACAAGTGAAGGACGCCGGCGCGGAGCCGCGCTGATGCTGGGCAGCGGACTGTCCAACCAGGTCGGGGCGTCGGTCGCGGCCCTGGCCTTCCCGCAGCTCGGGCCGGCCGGCGTCGTGGCCGTCCGCCAGTGGGTCGCGGCCGTGGTGCTGCTCGCGACCGGGCGGCCGCGGCTGCGCGGGTTCACCGCCGCCCAGTGGCGGCTCGTCCTGGCCCTGGCGCTGGTGTTCGGGACGATGAACCTCTCGCTGTACAGCGCGGTCGACCGCATCGGCCTCGGCCTGGCCGTCACGCTCGAGTTCCTCGGCCCGCTGGCCATCGCCCTCGCCGGGTCACGACGGCGGATCGACCTGCTGTGCGCGCTGGTCGCGGCGGCGGCCGTCGTGGTCCTGGTCCGGCCGCGACCGAGCACGGACTACCTCGGCATCGGCCTGGCACTGCTCGCCGCCGCGTGCTGGGCGGCCTACATCCTGCTCAACCGCGCGGTGGGCGCGCGCATCCCCGGCGTCGCGGGCTCGGCGGCGGCCGCGGGCGCGTCCGGGCTGGCGTACGTGCCGATCGGCGTCTTCGCGATGATCGCGCACCGGCCGGGCCTCGGCGCCGTCCTGGCCGCGGTGACCGCCGGTGTCCTGTCGTCGGCCGTGCCGATGCTGGCCGACCTGCTGACCCTGCGCCGCGTCCCGGCATCGGTGTTCGGCACGGTGATGAGCGTGAACCCGGTCCTGGCGGCGCTGGTCGGCCGGGTGGTCCTCGGCCAGCGCCTCGACGCGCTCTCCTGGGCGGCGATCGGCGTGATCGTCGCGGTCAACGTGCTGGTGGTCGTCAGACCGCCCGCAACACCGGTTCCGTCGTCTCCGTCAGCCGTGGGTCAGGCCGTTCCCCCGACATCACCAGGAAGCCCCGAGCCACTCGGAGCAGCAGCGGCCAGTTCTTCGGGTTCTTCTTGTCCACCCCGCCGATCAGCTGCTTGAGCATCGAGAGCGTGTCGAAGTAGATGCGCTCGCACACCAGGCGTTCCTCGGCGTCGAACACGAAGTAGGCCGTCATGCGCACGCGGAAGCGGGACCCGGTCGCCGGGATCGCGCCGAGCGGGCCGAGGTGCGTGCCCAGCAGCCAGAACTCGACGACGACCGCGTCCGCGCTGTGCCGCAGCGCGATCAGCTCGTGGTGCTGGTCGGGGAACGCGGTGCGCGTGTCGTGGTAGTAGCCCCGGACGGCGCCGTCACCGTCGTGGACCGTCATCGTCGCGACCACCTCGTAGTGCGGGTGCGGGAACGTCGAGAGCGTGGCGTCCCAGTCCTGGGCGACCTCGTCGTGGAAGTGGTCGAGCACCAGTTTCTGGCGGGCCACGAGGACTTCGGGTGCGGGGATGTCGAACTCGGTCACCGGCGCTCCTTAAATCTACGACGTAGGTAATCGACGATAACCTACACTGTAGGCACGCTGACGGAAGGGGATGTCGTGACGGTGCTCGACGCAGCTCTGGCCCGGGCCAAGCCCGTCGTCCGGTGGGGCCTCGGCCACGCGCTCCCCCGCACCGTGCTGCGCCGCGAAGCCCGGCGCGGGGACCTCCAGGGGCGGATGGTCGTCGCCGCGGCCGACGGGCGCGACCTGACCGGGCTGTTCGAGGAGATCCGCGCCGCCGGTCCGCTCGCCCGCACCCGCTTCGGCTGGATGACCACGTCGCACGCCGCGGTCCGGGAGGTGCTGTCCAGCGAAGACTTCCGCGTCGGCGTCCTCGGCTCCGACGGCTCGGCGCTCGGCCGGCTGGTCGAATGGTCGGCCGGCGAGCACCTGCACCCGGTGCGGCCGCCGTCGCTGCTCGCCGTCAACCCGCCGGAGCACACCCGCTACCGCAAGCTGGTCACCGGCGTCTTCACCGCGCGCGCCGTCGAGCAGCTGCGCGGCCGGGTCCAGGAGATCGCCGACAGCCTGCTCGACGGGCTCGACCCCGACCGGCCGCTCGACCTCGTCGAGTCCTACTGCGGCCTGCTCCCGGTGACGGTCATCAGCGAGATCCTCGGCGTGCCGCCGGCCGACCTCGGCAAGGTGCTGTCGCTGGGCGCGGCCGCCGCGCCCAGCCTCGACCTCGGCCTGGGCTGGCGGACGTTCCGCGACGTCGAGACGGCGCTGGGCGAGTTCGACGCCTGGCTCGGCGAGCACCTCGACCACCTGCGCCGGCACCCCGGCAAGGACCTGTTCAGCAAGCTCGTCGCGGCCCGTGACGGCGGTGTGGGCCTCACCGAGACGGAGCTGAAGTCGACGGCGGGCCTGGTGCTGGCGGCCGGCTTCGAGACGACCGTCAACCTGCTCGGCAGCGGGATCGCCCTGCTCGCGGGCGACCCCGGCCAGCTCGCCGTGCTGCGCGAGCGGCCGGAGCTGTGGGGCAACGCCGTCGAGGAGGTCCTGCGGTACGACCCGCCGGTCCTGTTGACCGGCCGCCTCGCGACGCGCGCCACCGAGATCGCCGGGGTTCCCCTGCCGCGCGGGGCGCTCGTGACGACCGTCCTGGCCGGCGCGAACCGCGACCCCTCGGTGTTCACCGATCCGGGCACCTTCGACGTCACGCGGACCGGCGCGCGCGACCACGTGGCGTTCGGCGCCGGCCGCCACCACTGCCTGGGCGCGTCCCTGGCGCGCATGGAGGGCGAGATCGGCTTGCGCACGATCTTCGACCGGTTCCCCGGCCTGCGCGTGCTGCCCGGGGGCCGGCGCCGGGAGACGCGGATCCTGCGCGGCTACGAAAGCCTGCCGGCGGTGCTCTCCTCGTGACGGCCCGCCGTGGCCGTCCCCCCAGGGACGCGGACGTCCTGTCGCGCGCGCGAATCCTGAAGGAGGCGCTCGCGCTCGTCGACGAAGAGGGCTTGGCCGCCGTCAGCATGCGCAAGCTCGCGCGCCGTCTCGGCGTCGACCCGATGAGCCTGTACAACCACGTCGACGGCAAGGACGCCCTGCTGGACGGGGTCGCCGAGGTCCTGCTGGCCGCGATCCCCGCGCCGACGCCGGGAACCGGCCTGCGGGAGACGATGTCCGCGCTGGCGCACGGGTTCCGGGCCGCGATGCTCGGCCACCCGCGCGCGGCGCCGCTCGTGCTGACCCGGCAGCTCGCGTCGATGACGGCGCTCGCGCCGGTCGAGGCCGTGCTCGGCCCGCTGCTCGCGGCGGGCTACCCGCCGGACCGCGCGGTGCACGGGCTGCGGGCGGTGCTGGCGTTCCTCATCGGCACCCTGATGCGGGAGGTCGACGCGGCGCCGACGTTCAGCGGCGCCGGCGACCGGGGCCGGCTCGCGGACCTCGAAGGGTCCGGGCTGCCGGCCGTCTCCGCGGCCGCGCCGTACCTCGCGGTGTGCGACCACGAAGCGGAGTTCGAGTTCGGGCTGGGCATCCTGCTCGACGCGCTCGCGCCGTGATCCGGGGTCAGCGGATGCGTTCGTGCAGCGCCGCCATGCGGGCATCGAGGTCCGCCGCCGTCCTGGCCGCGGCCGCGAGCTCGCCCGCGAAGTCCTCCGGGACGCTGTCGGAGTACTTGTACGACAGCTTGTGCTCGACCGCCGCCCAGAAGTCCATCGCGATGGTGCGCAGCTGGACCTCCACCTTGACCTTCTCGACCCGGTCGGAGAGGAACACCGGGATCCGGACGATCAGGTGCAGGCTGCGGTAGCCGTTGGCCTTCGGCCGGGCGATGTAGTCCTTGGTGCGCAACAGCTCGACGTCGTCCTGCGCGGTGAGCATGCGGGCGACCTGGTGGACGTCGGACACGAACGGGCAGACCACGCGGATGCCGGCGATGTCGTCGAGGACGTGCGCGGCGGCGATCCAGTCGTCACCGAGGCCGCGGCGGTGGACTTTCTCCTTGATCGCCTCCGGCCGCTTGACCCGGCTCGTGATGTGCTCGATCGGGTCGTGGCTGTGGACGAAGTCGAACTCCTCGCTGAGGATCCGCAGTTTCGTCATCAGCTCTTCGATGGCGAACTTGTACATCAGCAGGAATCGCGGGAGCTGCCCGGCGACGGCGAGCTCGTCGGCCGCCTCCCGCAGGTCCTCGGCCGCCGGATCGGTGGTCACTGAAGCCTCGTGCTGTCGTCGGTCGGTTGGGCGCACCAGGTTACTGCGCTCCACTGGATCAACGAGCATCGACGGGCCGGAGTTCCCGCCGGTCACCGGATCGGGTCAGCAAAGCCGTAGAGCCGGCGCGCGTTGGCGCCGAGGACCGCCGCGCGGGTGGCGGGGTCGGGGACCCAGTCGGCGAGCAGGTCGACGAGGTCGCCGTCGTTCGGCATCGGGCCCCAGTGCCCGACGTGCGGCCAGTCGGAGCCGTAGACGCACCGGTCCGGCGCCGCAGCGACGAGCTCCCGGGCGAACGGCACGGTCTCGGCGTACGGCGGTTCGGCGAGCCGGTTGGCTCCCGACAGCTTGACCCAGGCACCGTCGGCGACCAGGTCGCGCACCAGCCGGTTCCTGGTCCCGGCCGTGACGTCGGGGACGCCGAGGTGGTCGAGCACGTACGGCACGCGGAGCTTGGCCAGCCTCGCCGGGTTCAGCGTGGCCGCGTCGGCGAACAGCTGCAGGTGCCAGCCGTGCTCCGCGCAAATCGCTTCAAGGCGGTCCAGTGCGCTGAAACCGACGCCGCCGCCGGTCAGGGTGTTGATCCGCAGCCCCGTGACGCCGGCGTCGTGGAGTTCGGCGAGCTCGCGGTCGCCGACGTGGGGGTCCACGACGGCGACGCCCTTGAGCCTGCCGGGGTGGGCGCGGAGGGTGTCGACGAGCAGGGTGTTGTCGGTGCCGTGCACGCTGACCTGCACCAGGACGCCGTAGGTCATGTTCGTGGCGTCGAGCATGGCTAGATAGTCGGCGGCGGTGGCCGGTGGCGGGGTGAAGCTGCGGTCTTCGACGAAGCCACGGTCGCCGACGACGTGCGCGTGGGTGTCGACGGCCCCGGGCGGCACGACGACCCGGACCGGGGCGCGGGGCCGCGGGTCCGGGCCGGGGCAGACGGCGAACTTCCGTTCGGGGGCGAACTCCACCGGGTCAGTGTCGCAGGTAAGGCTGACGGAGGGTGTGCACCAGCCCGCCGCCGGTGCACACCCTCCTGGTCTCACTTTCCTTCGGTTGCCGATTCGGTGGCGCTGTCGGGCGCGGTCTCGGTGCCCGTTGCGGTTGCGGTTTCGGTGCCGGTGTCCGCCGAGGCGGCGACGCACTTTTCCGCTACCGCTGCCGCGGCCGCCTGGTCGGCCGCGGCTTCGGCGTTCTTGTTCTTGCCCTTGGCTTTCTGGTGACCATTGCCGTTCTGGTCAGCGGCCATGCCGTTCTGGTCTGCCGCCATGCCGTTCTGGTCCGCGGCCATACCGTTCTGGTCGGCAGCCATTCCCTGCTGGTCCGCGGCCGCGCCGGAGTCGGCGGTGGCTTGGGTTACGCAGTCGAGGATGGCGGCACAGTCCTGCTCGGAGACTTCGTTCTGCGCCGCGGCATCATCCTGGGCCGCGGCTTCGTTCTGTGCAGCCATACCGTTCTCGTTGGCCATGCCGTTCTGGTCGGCTGCGCCGTTCTGGTCGGCCATGCCGTTGTCGGCGGCCGCGCCGTTCTCGGCGGCCATTCCGTTCTGCTTGGCCGCGCCGTTCTGCTTGGCCATACCGTTACCGTCGGCCATGCCGTTTTCGTCGGCTGCGCCGTTCTGCTCGGCCATGCCGTTCTCGGCGGCCATGCCGTTGGCGTCGGCGGCTCCGGCGGCCTGGGCCACGCACTGCTCCACCACACCGCAAGCCTCGGCAGCGGCGTCGTCCTGAGCGGCGGCGTCCTGCTCGCCGGCCATGGCGTTGTCCTCGGCGGCGCCGTTCTCCGCCGCCTTGGCCTGCTGCTTCGCCTTGCCGTTGCCGGCCATGCCGTTCTCGGCAGCGGCGCCGTTCTCGGCGGCCATGCCGTTCTCGTCCGCCGCGCCGTTCTCGTCCGCCGCCTTCTGCTGGGCGGCCTTGCCGTTCTTGGCCTTGCCGTTGCCCTTCGCCATGCCGTTCTCGTCGGCCTGGGCGTCCTCGCCGGCGACCGCGTCCTGCGCGGCCGCGTCGGCGATCGCCGCGCACTGGGCCGCTACCGCGTTCGCCGCCACCGCTCCGCCGCAGCCGGCCGCCGCGCGGCGTTGCTGGATCTGGTCGACCACCGCCTGGCGGTTGACTATCCGGGCCGCCGACTGCGCGTCCGGGGCCGCCTGCTGACCAGCGATGAACGTGAGGTTGTTCTGCAGCGCCGTGTCCAGGCCGCCGCAGCTCTCCGTCGCCGCGTTGCTCGCCGGGCTGCTGAGCGCGATCGCCGTCGCCGTCGCCCCCGCGACTCCCAGCAGCGCCGCCAGCCCGATCGTGGCCTGTTTGCGGTGTCGTCCGGTACTGCGTCCGTGGGGCATCAGCCCCTCCTCTCAGGTCGCCACCTCACCACGGCACACGGCGCCCCGCCGTGAATGGTTCACCGATCACCGAAAGGGATTTACCGGAACATCCACTATGGACACTGAATCAGGCGCTGAACAGCCGGTCGAGCCGGTATTCGACGAGCGCGGAAGCTTGTTCGGCCGTGTACGCTCCGACGAGGATCCCGGTGACGAGGCCGGCGGCCATCGTCGCGAGGGTGCCGGCCTCCAGCGCCGCGTCCAGGTCCGGGCCGACGCGATCGCCGTTCTGCGCCAAGCGGATCTGCTCGGCCAGCCCGCGGACCAGGTGCGGCAGCAAGGCTTCCTGGTCCGGCTGCGCGCCACCGCGGGTGACGTCGGCGGCGAAGTACGCGATCTGCACTGCACACAGGAGCCGCGCACGCTCGTCGGACGGCAAGACCGCGGCGAGGTAAGCCCGCACGACCACGCGTGCGTCGCCGGTCTCCAGCGCGCGGCCGACCTCGACGGCGGCCCGCTCGGCGCTCAGCTCCACCATCCGCCCCCAGGCGAACCGCAGCATGTCGTCCTTGGCCGGGAAGTAGTACTGGACGAGGTTCATCGAGATCCCGGCTTCGGCGGCGACCGCACGCAGCGTCACGGCCGCCAGGCCGTGGTGCGCGGCGATCCGGAACACGGCCTCCGCGATCTCACGCCGGCGCTGCTGGTGGTCGACGCGTTTCGGCACGCGGTCACTCTCCCACAGTCCTTCGATCTCACAGCCGTCGATCTCGACAGAATCGGACACGTACTGTTATCGTGCGTTTGCACTATAAAAACACCAGGGGGTACCGATGCTCGGAGAGTTCAAGGACCGGCGGGCCGAAGAGGCCTACCTGGCCGCCTACGACGAGGTCGCGAAGCACTGGCCGGCGCGCGAGCTGGACGTCGAGACGCGCTACGGACCGACCCGCGTGCGGACCAGCGGCGATGCCGGACCGCCGGTCGTGCTGCTGCCGGGCGGGATGGGCACGTCACTGTCGTGGTACCCGCACGTCGCCGAGCTGGCCGCCGCCCACCGCGTGTACGCCGTCGACACGATCGGCGAGCCCGGCCGGTCCCGGCAGACGCGCCCGATCACGGACGACGCCGAGTACGCGGACTGGCTGAGTGACGTGCTCGACGGCCTCGGCCACGACCGGGTCCTGCTCGCCGGCGTCTCCACCGGGGGCCGGCACGCGCTCGGCCTCGCGGCGCGGGGGTCGTCCCGGGTGGCCGCGGTGGTCGCGATCGAGCCGTCCGGGTTCGCGGCGATCGGCTCGAGCTTCATCTGGTGGAGCTTGCGGGAAATCGTGCGCTGGTTCGACCCGCGCCCGCGGGCCGCGGTCCGGCGCACCTTCCGCCCGCTGCTGTTCGGGGCGCTCAAGTTCCGCGCTCAGCTCCCGCCGCCGCGCCTGTTCACCGACGACGAGCTGCGCGCGATCACCGTCCCGGTCCGGCTGCTGCTCGCCGAACACAGCGTGATCCACCCCGCGCGCGACGTCGAACAGCGGGTGAAGCACCTCAACCCGCTGTTCGACGTCGAGATCGTGCCCCGCACGACCCACGCGCTGCCGCTGCAGCGCCCGGAGCTGGTGACCGCGCGGATCCTGACCGCCGCCGTGGCTTAGCCGAACTCGGCCAGCCGCGGCACGGCCGGCGCCATGCCCTCGATCCACGCGGCCGGCGAGCCCGTGGTCGGCGTGATGATCGCCGCCTGCACGCCGAGCTTCGCGTAGTCCGCCATGGCCCGGACGAAGTCGTCACGGGTTTCCGGCGACGGGCGCGGGTTGTTCGCCAGGACCGTCTTGCGGATCTCGTCGTAGTCGCGGCCGACGTCGTCGCAATGGCCGCGCAGCACGTCCAGCTTGTGCGCGACGTCCTCGGGCGAGGACGCGAAGAGGTTGCACGCGTCGCCGTACTGCGCGACGAGCCGCAGCGTCTTGCGCTCTCCCCCGCCGCCGATGAGCACCTTCGGCCGGCTGATCGGCTGGGGCGAGCACAGCGTCTCGGCGAGCTGGTAGTGCTTGCCCTCGAACGGGCCGTTGTCCGCCGGGTCCCACATCTGCCCGCAGATGCGCAGCGTCTCCTCCAGCCGCTCGAACCGCTCGGCGATCGGCGGGAACGGCACGCCCATCCCCCGGTGCTCGCGCTCGAACCAGGCCGCGCCGATCCCGAGCGCGGCCCGGCCGCCCGAGACGACGTCGAGCGTGGTGACGATCTTCGCGAGCAGGCCGGGGTGCCGGTAGGTCACGCCCGTGACGAGCAGGCCCAGCTCGATCCGGGACGTGTGCGCGGCGAGGAAGCCGAGGGTGGTGTAGCCCTCCAGCATGTTCGACTCGGCGGGCCGGCCGGTCGGCTCGATCTGGAAGTAGTGGTCCATGAAGGACAGCCAGGTCGCCCCGGCCTCCTCCGCCGCCGCGCCCACCCGGGCGAGCTCACCGGCGATGGCGGTGGTCCCGCCGTCGATGTCGAAGATGGGAAGGTGGAAACCGAGCTCCATGAAGCGTTCTCCTGACGTGCGGTCGGCGTGGCCCTCACGTTAGGACCTGGAGCGCACTCCAGGGCAAGCCCCGGCTTCAGCGCAGCCGCGCCACCAGGTCCGTGGCGATCCGGTGCTCCACCGGCGCCGGGACCGGCTGGACCTCGGCCGCGAGCCCGCCCGCGGCCACCGCCGCCAGGCTGCGGACCTGCAGGGTGAGCCCGAGGTCCATCGCCTGGATGGAGTTGCCGTTCGCGGCGGTCAGGTTGAGCATCCGGCCCCGGTCGAGGACGACGATCTCCCGGCCGTCGGCCAGGACGTGCCCGACCCGGCGGCCCGGCTCGCCGTACTCGACCGTGCGGACCGTCGCCGCCCGCAGCGCGGCCGCGTCGATCTCCCACGCGAAGTGCCCGACCCCGGCGAGCAGTGCGCCATCAGGCAAGGCCGCCAGCTCCGCGGAGCCGACGACGCCCGGAGCGCCCGTTGCGGTGAACACCGCCTGTGCATCGGTGAGGACTTCGATGGACGAGCCGACCCGGTGACCGTCCAAAATGGCCTGGAGCGCCCGCATCGGGTCGGTGTCGCACACCGCGACCCGCGCGCCGAGGCGCGCCAGGGTGTCCGCGACGCCCTTGCCGCACGGCCCGTAGCCGAGCACCGCCGCGCGCATCCCCGGCACCATCAGGTTGGTGGCGTTGAGGAATCCCTGCACGACGCTCTGGCCGACCCCGAACTCGTTCTCCACCAGCAGCTTCAGCCGCGAGTCGTTGATCACGACGACCGGGTGGCCGACGCGCGCTTCCCGCAGCCGCCGGCCGCCCGTGGTCGTCTCCTCGGTGCCGCCGAGGTACCCCGCGGGCGTCCCGGACTCCAGCAGCGACAGCGTGAGGTCGGCGCCGTTGTCGAGGGTGAGGTCCGGCTCGCACCCGAGGACCTTCGCGACGTTGCGGGCGTGAGCGGCGTCGTCGTCGGCGCGGCGCGTGTGCACCCGCACGTCGAGCGCCCGCAGCGCGTCGGCGACGTCGTCGTGGGTGGTGCCGGGCGAGCCGGTCAGCGTGACCTCGACGCCGGCGCCGGCCAGCAGGGTGACCAGCGCCGCCGTCTTGGGCTCGACGTGCAGGCACATCGCCAGGCGCCGCCCGGTGAGCAGCGGCGCGGTCTCCTCGACGGCGGCCGCGGTCAGCGGCATGTGCTTGAGCGCCCAGCTGGTACCGGCGTGCGGGGATGAAGGCATGACTTTCCTTACGGTTGAGGAGAAAGAGGACCCGGAGCGGGGCCGATCAACCGTAGAAGTCGCAGCGGTAGGAGTGGTCGCCGAAGATCGGCGCCACGAGTCCCGGTCCGCTCATGCCCCCAAGCTACCGCACGACCGCGGCCAGGAAGTCCGCCACCGCGGCCGGTTCACCGTCGCCTGCCGTCACCGGGACACCCGCCGTGCGCAGGTGGTCCGCGAACTCGGCCGACTTCCGGCCGCCCTGCCCGATCAGGAACGGCGGCGCGCCCGAGCCCGGGTAGGAAAGCGGGCTCGCCTCCCGCAGCGTCGCCGGGGAGCGGCCCAGGGCGAGCAGGATCGAGGCCCGGGTGAGCGGGTCCTGACCCACGAAGTCGAATTCGGCCGGCGCGTCCAACGCCGCCACCGCCCGGACCGCGCTGTCCGGCTCGCCGGTCACACCGAGCAGCGACGCCAGCGTGCCGCCCGTTCCCGTGCCCACGGCCGCGATCCGCGCCGGGTCGACGTTCAACGCCACCGCGTTGGCCTTGAGGAACCGGACCGCGCACCTAGCGTCCGTCAGCGGCGCCGGCCAGCGTGCCGCGGGTGCGAGGCGGTAGTCGATCGAGGCGACCGCGAACCCCCGCGCCGTCAGGGCGTCGCGCAGCGGGACGAGCCGCGACCCGGCGAGCAGCGCGCCCGGGCCGGCCGGCTTGCGGTTGCCGAGGATGAGCCCGCCGCCGTGCAGGAAGAGCGCTACCGGGGCGCCCCGGACGTCCGGTCTCGGCCGGGCGATGTCCATGACCAGGGAGATCCCGTCCGGGCGGCAGTATTCGACCGTGCTGCCGTCGAGCAGGCTGGGGGCCGCCGTGCCGGTGACGTTGTCGCCGGCCGCGACCGTTCCCGCCGCGCCGGTCGCGAGCACCAGCAGCAGCACGGGGAACAGCACGATCCACGCCGACACGCGCCGAAGCGTCGACGGCTGTGGGTGCGCCCGCCGCCGGGCGACGACCAGGAAGCCGAAGATGGCGATGACCTGCAGCGCGGCCGCGGCGTAGTCGGTGAAGCCGGCGACGGTGTCCGCCGGCTGCCAGGGGTCGAACCGCGTCAGCAGGCCGAGCGGCCGGCTCGCCACCCACAGCGCGAGACTCGCGGCCGCGACGAGCGCGCCGGCCCGGGCGGTCTTGCGGGTCGGCCACCCGAGCACCGCGACGAAAGCGACCAGCTCGACGGCGGCGAACAGGCCGAACAACATGGCGTAGAACTGCCAGACCCGCCAGAGCGCGGCGAGCGAAGCGGCCGGGATCAGGGCGCCGCCGAGGGCCGCGAAAGCGGCCGTGACCAGCACCGGACCGCGTCGCAGCGGCGGTGGCGTGGCGTAGCGCGCGGTCGTCGACGGGCGGCGTGTGCCGTAGTACCCGTCGACGACCTTCATGGCGCCAGTGTCACCCCGGCACCGGGTCCACCGCCACGAATCCGGCGAACCCGGCCAGTAGGCGCACCTCGATCGGGGCGGTGACCCGGGTCAGGCGTAGCACTCGGCCAGGGCGCCGAAAGCCGCCTTCGGTTCCCAGGGCACATCGCCGTACGTCCGGCCCGAGCCCTCTTCCAGCACCTTCACCACGCCCCAGCTCGCCATGTCCAGGTCCTCCCGCGGGTCGGCGCGGTGGACCAGTCCGTAACACACGAACGTGCAGGCGAAAGCCGCGTCGACGCCCTCCGTCGTGAAGATCTCCAGCAGCTCGCGGAAGTACCGCGCCTGCTCCTCCTCGTCGCGGACGTACTCGCCCTTCAGCCGGACCGGCAGTTCGCCTTCGTACTCCACGATTTCGCCGCTGCGGGCGCCGAGGTCGGCCGCTCCCCGGTACGGCGTCACGCCGAACTCCGTGATCGCCACCGGTTTGCCCGACGCCACCAGCGTGCGGACACCTTCGCGGTACACGTGCGCCACCTCCTTCGAGCGGTGCGCGTCCACCGAAATGATGTCGAACGGCTCCCAGTCCACCCGCTCCAGCGGGATCGCCGCGTACGTCACGCGGCCGCCGAACCGGGCACGGACCGCCTCGACCGCCCGGGCCAGGAACGCGTTGACCCGGTCCGAGAGCCCGGCAATGAGCTCTCGCGATGCCAGCAGCCCGGCCAGGCGCTCCTCGATCCCGTCCCCCGGCAGGAAACCGTGGTTGAACAGGCTCAGCTCGGCCCCGGTGACGAACACGACCTCGGCGCCCGCCGACCGGAGACGTTCCGCGCGCGAAGCGCCGTCGGCGAGCAGGGACAGGATCTCGTCCGGGGTGTGGTCCCAGGGGAACGGCGAAAACCACACCTCCAGCCCGAGCGCGGCCGCTTCCCGCGCCGCGTGCTCGATCCGGTCGAGGTCGGTGCCGATCAGCCGCACCGCCGTGCAGTGCAGGTCGTCGCGGATGATCGTCAGCTCGCGGCGGACCAGGTCCGGGTCGAACGGGCGGTTGAACCGCCCGCCGCGCTCGAAGCCGGTGTCGTAGCCGATGCCCTTGGCTCGCACGGTTCCTCCAGAATTTAGGGTACGGTCCGTACCGTACCCTAAGGCGGTACACTGCGGCACATGGCCGAGAAGACCCGGCGCCGCGGCGCCGAACTGGAAGACGCGATCCTCCGCGCCGCCGCGGACGAGCTCGCCGATGCCGGCTACCCCGCCCTGACCATGGAACGGGTCGCGCAGCGGGCCGGCACCAACAAGAACGCGATCTACCGGCGCTGGCCGAGCCGCGCCGCGCTCGGCGTCGCCGCCTACCGCCACCTGGCCGAGGACACCCTCAAGCCACCCGACACCGGCGAACTGCGCGAAGACGTCCTGGCCCTGTTGCGCGCGATCAACTGCGGCCAGTCCTCCCCCGCCGGCCGGATCCTGCGCAGCCTCCTGACCGGCGTCGGCGACGAGCCGGAGCTCCGCGAACAGCTGCACGAGCAGGCCGTCGAGGGCGGCACGAAAGCCTGGCTCACCCTCCTCGACCGGGCCGTCGCCCGCGGCGAAGCGCGCCCCGGCGCCCGGCATCCCCGCGTCGCCACCGTGGCGCTCGTGCTGCTGCGCAACGAACTCCTCACCCGCGGACTGACCACAGTGGACGACGACGTGCTCGCGGAGATCGTCGACGAGGTCTACCTGCCGCTGGTGGGCGCGTAGATCGTCAAGCGCAGCGCGGGATCCTCGGCGACCTGGAAGGTCGCGTAGTCGAACTCCTCCGGCGCCGGGCGGTACAGCGTCTTCCGCCCCGGTCCGCTCCGGCCGACGTCGTGGCGGTCCCACCAGGTCGCAAAATCCGGGCAGCCCGACCGCAGCCGCACCGCCAGCGCGGTGAACGCCGGGTCGCCGGCCCACAGGTCGTGGGCGGCGCGGAACTGCGCCACCGTGTGCTCGGCCTGCGCGGCCCAGCCCGCGCCGAACAGCCGCCGCCCGCGCTCGCCGAGCAGCAGGAAGACCAGGACGTTCCGGTCGGCCTCCGGAAGCGCGCCGAAGTCCGTGAACAGCGCGGCCGCCGCGCGGTTCCAGGCCAGCACGTCCCAGCGGCGGCCGGTGACGTAGGCGGGCTCGGTCAGGCCTTCGACGAGCCGCCGGGTGGCTTCGGGCACCTGCTCCCGGCCGAACGGGGTCCGAGCCGGGTTCCGGGCGAGCGCCCGCAGGTGGGCGCGCTCGGCGTCGTCGAGCCGCAGTGCACTCGCGAGAGCCTCGACCGTCGCGGACGACGGGCTGACCGTGCGGCCCTGCTCGAGCCGGATGTACCAGTCGACGCCGATGCCGGCCAGTTCGGCGACCTCTTCGCGGCGCAGCCCCGGCGTCCGGCGGCGGCGCCGGTCCGGCAGGCCGAGCGCCGCCGGGCTCAGCCGCTCACGCCGGGACCGCAGGAACTCCCCCAGCCCGGCCCGGGCCGAGTCCGGCATGACGACCTCCGTGGCACTCGGCAGTCCCAGGATGATACCAGGCCTGGATGCCGTCGTTGATCTTCCCGACGATGGGGACATGAAAGCCGCTGTCCTCGAAGAATTCGGTAAACCGCTCTCGGTGCGCGAGGTGCCCGCGCCAGTGCTCGGCACGGGCGAAGTGCTCGTCGACGTCGTCGCCGCACCGGTGCTGCCCTACGCCGCGGAGGCGTTCCGCGGCGAGCGGAACTACGCGCTGACACTGCCGGTCGTGCCCGGCGCCGGCGCGGTCGGCCGGGTGCGCGCGACCGGCCCGGACGCGACGCGGCTGGCTCCCGGTGACTGGGTGCTGTGCGACCCGGCGATCCGCTCCCGCGACGACGCGCTGACCCCGGACATCACGCTGCAGGGCCTGAGCGCCCGCGGCGAAGGCGGGCTGTTCCTGCAGCGTCACTTCGGCCACGGCTCGTACGCCGGGCAGGTCCTCGTCCCGACCGAGAACGCGATCCCGCTCGGGCGGATCGACCCGGCCGAAGCCGGGCGGTGGACCGCCCTCAGCCAGTGTCTCGTGCCCTACGGCGGTCTGCTCGCGGCGGATCTGCGGCCGGGCGAGACCGTGCTGGTCAGCGGCGCCACCGGGAACTTCGGGAGCACCGGGGTCGCCGTCGCGCTCGCCATGGGCGCGGCGTGCGTGGTGGCCCCGGGCCGGAACGAGGCAGCGCTCGCCGATCTCGACCGCCGGTTCGGCTCGCGCGTCCGGACGGTGCGGCTGACCGGCGACGACGACACGGCCCGCCTCCGCAACGCGGCACCCGGCCCGATCGACGTCGTCCTCGACCTGCTGCCGCCGTCGGCGGGCACCGCGCCCGTGCGCGCGGCGGCGATGACGGTCCGCGAGTACGGCCGGGTGGTGCTGATGGGCGGGGTCGGCATGCTCGGCGGCGACGACCTCGCCCTGCCCTACCCCTGGCTGATGCGCAACAACATCACCCTGCGCGGCCAGTGGCTGGCCCCGCGGACGGCGAACGCGAGCCTGATCGCGCTCGCCCGCGCCGGGCTCCTGGATCTGGATCAGTTCGCGGTCACGGAGTTCGACCTGGACGACATCGTCGCAGCTCTCGACCACGCGGCCGGCCAGGCGACGCGGTTCGCCCTCACCGTGGTTCGTCCTTGAGTACCGTCGAAGCGTGACCCGACTCGCCCGACACGAGAAGATCGCCGCGGCCCTCGAGGACGCACCCGACGACCTCCTGGCGTCCGCGCGCCCGCTCGGCACCGGGATCGGCGGGTCGACCTGGCAGCTGACCGTGGCGGGCGAGCCGGTCTTCGTGAAGCGGGTCGCGCTGACCGACATCGAGGTGCGGCACGAAGGGTCGACGGCCGACCTTTACGGCCTGCCGGCTTGGTACCACTACGGGGTCGGCTCCGCGGGCATCAGCGCCTGGCGCGAACTGGACGCGCACCTCGCGGCGACCGGCTGGGTGCGCACCGGGCAGTGCGAGAACTTCCCGCTCCTGCACCACTGGCGCGTCCTCCCCGGGCTGCCGCGTCCCCGCGCCGACCTCGAGCGGGACGTCGCGTTCTGGCACGGCGATCCGGGCGTCCGGCGCCGGCTGGCGGCTCTCGACGGCGCCACCACGGACCTCGTCCTGTTCCTCGAACACCTGCCCCAGAACCTCGCGCAGTGGCTCGGCGGCAACCCCGGCGGCGTGACCATGGCACACCGTGACCTCCGCGGCATCACCGAGTTCCTGGGCGGCCAGGGAGTTCAGCACTTCGACGCGCACTTCGAGAACATCCTCACCGACGGGGAACAGCTCTACCTCACCGACTTCGGGCTCGCCGCGATGCCGGACTTCGCGCTCTCGCCGGCCGAAGCGGCGTTCCTCGCCGAGCACTCCGCGCACGACCAGGCCTACGTGCTGACCCGCCTGGCGAACTGGATCACCCGGCACGACATCGACGACGACGGCCAGTGCAGCCGCTACGCCCCGCTGGCCGCCGTCGTCAACGACTTCTACTTCGCGCTGCACACCGAAGACCGGCGGACTCCTTACCCCGCCGCGGAGATCGCTCAGCAGTTGGAGCGGGCCGGCTTGCCCGCGAACCGGTCGCCCAGGTAGTTCACGACGTCGCCGGCGGAGAACGCCAGCGTCGTCACGTGCTCGCCGACGTAGGTGCCCCACGTGACGTCCACCCCGGCCGCGCAGTACTCGCGCCGCAGCGTCTGCGCCTGCGACAGCGGGATGATCTCGTCGAGGCTGCCGTGGAACAGGAAGACCGGCGCCTTCGGCGGGCGCGCGCCCAGTTCGTTCTCCGCCAGCCGGGCCTGCCACTTCGGGGTGGTCAGCGGGTTCGACGTCGTGTAGTCGGCGATGTGCCCGAAGGCGTAGCCGAACACCGCGTCGACGCACGCGTCCTGCTGCGTCTCGTACAGCGTCCGGCCGCGCTCGTTGAGGTAGGCGGGCAGGTCCAGCTCCGGGTACGCCGCGTCCAGGCCCAGCGCCGAGAACAGCAGGAAGCCGAAGCCGATCCCGCCTTCGAGGTTCTTCGCCACGACGTTCAGGTCCGCGGGCGTCCCGCCGGCCGTGATGCCCGCGACCTTCAGCTCCGGCGCGTACGACGGCGCCAGCTCGCCCGCCCACGCCGCTCCCCCGCCGCCCTGGGAGTAGCCGGAGAACGCGACCGGCCCGCCGGCGGCCAGGCCCGCGGCCGGCAGCCGGGTGGCCGCGCGGACGGCGTCGATCACCGTGTGGCCTTCGGACCGGCCGACGACGTAGGTGTGCAGGCCGGGCGTACCGAGGCCCTCGTAGTCGGTGATCGCGACGGCCCAGCCGCGGCTCAGCATCGCGTCGACGAACAGCGGCTTTTCGTAGTCCGGCTGGAACTTCGACGGCGCGCAGCGGTCGCCGATGCCGCGGGTGCCGCTGGCCACCGAGACGATCGGCCGCGGCCCGGCGCCGGTCCACGGCGTCGCCGGCACCAGGACCCGGCCCGACACCGCGATCGGCGTGTCGGTCGCGGACCGCGACCGGTACAGCACCAGATATTCCTTCGTACCGCCGGAGTCCGGGAGCGGTCGCCACCAGACCACGTCGCCGTCGGCGCCGTCCGGCAGCGGGCTCGGCGGCGTGTAGAAGGCGTCGCCGTTCGGGCCCGGCGGCGGATCCGCGGCGGCGGCACTCGCCGACACGGTAGAGAGCAGGGAGGCGATGACGGCCAGCAGGACCGTCCAAACAGGACTTCGGCGCACGGGAACTCCTCGTTGAGGTCCGGACTTCAGAAGACGCGGTCGACGTCTTCGGCGATCAGGTGGTCCAAGGCCCGCTCGGCGACGGCGGCGATGGTCATCGACGGGTTGCAGGCGGCGGTCGTGCCGGGCATCAGGGCGCCGTCGAGCACGTAGAGGCCGCGGTGGCCGAGCACGCGGCCTTCGAGGTCGCAGACCGCGCCCATCGCGGCGCCGCCGAGCGGGTGCCAGGTGCTGGGCACGACGGCGGTCGTGTCGAGCAGCACGCCGAGCGGGCCGGCGATGCGGGAGATGCGTTCGTGGATGCGGGCGCTGAGCTGGGCGTCGGCGTTCGAGGGCCAGTGCAGGACGGCGTCGTCCTTCGCTGCGTCATAGACGAAGCGGCCGCGGCCCGCGCTGATGCCGTAGCCGACGAGCATCGTGGTCCGCAGGTCCGGCAGCGGCGGCAGCGACGCCTGGATGACGGTGTTGGCCGTCGCGGGGTCGTCCCACTCCTTGCTGCCGTAGACGACCGGGCCGCCTTGCGGCGCGCCGAAGTCGTCGGCGAGGTTCGTCCAGGTGTAGATGCGGTCGCCGTTGGTGCCCCAGCCGGCGCCGAGCGCGTCGGGCAGGTCGCGGATGTCGCCCTTCGCGCCCGCGCGCATCAGCAGCCGCGTCGTGTTCGCCGTGCCGGCCGCCATGACGAGCGCCTTCGCCGTGAGGACCTTCTTCTCCAGCACAGTCCCGGAGGTGTCGATGCGGTCGACGCGGATCTCCCAGCGGCCGTCCGGCGCGAGCGCGACGTCGGTGACGTTGTGCAGGGTTGCGACGGTGCACCGGCCGGTGGCCTCGGCGGCCGCGAGGTAGGTGACGTCGACCGAATGCTTGCCGCCGTTGTTCACGCCGAGCGCGCAGTCACCGTTGGTGTAGGACGGTTTCATCTCGCCGTCGAGCTCGCGCAGCGCGTAGTCCCAGTCGATCGGCATCGGGATCTTCTCGACGGCGTAACCCGCGTCGCGCGCGTTGCGGGCGAAGACCCGCGAGGCCTTGTACGGCTTGCTCTCGACGAGAGCGTCCGGCGCGGTGGCGATGCCGAGCATGGCCGCGACGCGCGGGTAGTACTCGGCGTCCAGCCGCGCGTAGTCGAGCTGTTCGGGGAAGCAGGCGTGGAACAGCTCGGCCGTCGGCTGCAGCGTCATGCCCTGGTAGACCAGCGAGCCGCCGCCGACGCCGGCCGCGCACATCATGCTCATGCCCTGGCCGGCGACCTGTTCGAGCAGCCCGGTGTAGCGCTCGAACGGCGGCAGCGACGGGAGGCCGGGCAACGCCGGCGCGGAGCCGAGCCAGAAGATCCGTTTGTCCGGCGACGACGTCGGATGCGGGAACGTCTCGGCGTCCGGCCCGGTCGGCCAGCGGCGACCGCGTTCGAGCACCAGCACCGGCACCCCGGCCTGCGCGAGTCGCAGCGCGGTGACCCCGCCGCCGAACCCGGAGCCGATGATCACGACCCGGTGCTCCTCCCGCGTGACCGGCACCCGGCCCGCGCCGAGCGCCGCGACGCCCGTGACGGCGGCCGCGCCCCGCAGGACGGTTCGGCGGTTGAGGCTGTGCATCGGCGGACTCCTTCGTCGCTGGTGACCGTCGGTGACTGTACGAACCCGAACCGAGAGATGGAACGGATTGCCGGTCTCACTACTCGCGAGTAGCATTCCGGGCCATGCGCGCTGTGCGACCGTCCGCGGCCGTGCCCCGGCGCGTCGACGCCCGCCGCAACCGTGAAGCGATCCTGCGCGCGGCCGACGAAGCTTTCAGCGAAGACGCCGACGTGGCCCTGGACGAGGTGGCCCGCCGCGCCGGTCTCGGCCGCGCGACGGTCTACCGGCACTTCCCCGACCGCACCGCGCTGGCGCTCGCCGTCGCGGCTCACCACCTGGCGGCGTTCAAGATTCAGGTGCGAGGCCAGGAGTCCTTTCGCGAACTGCTGCGGACGGTGCTGGCGATGCAGGCCCGGCGGCGCCCGCTCGTCCGGCTGTTCCGCGAGCTGCCGGAGCGCAGCCAGCGCCAGTACACCCACGCCCTGGTTTCGTTGCTGCGCCCGGCTTTCGAGGAGGCACAGCGGGAAGGCAGCGTGCGCGCGGACCTGGAGCCCGCGGATCTGGCGCTGCTCTTCGAGATGCACGAGGCGGCGCTGGTGTCAGGACTGTCCCCCCGGGAGCCGGCCGAACCGGCGGAGCGTCTGGTGCGCGTGTTCCTCGACGGCCTGGCTTGCTCCGAACGTGTGAATGCGCTTCCCCGGAACGAAGATCCGCAGGTCGGACCCCAGAAAGGTGATTGACGGCCGGAGCGCTTGGGTACTTCTGGATCACGGCACCGGAGCCCGGACCCCAGGTCTCCCCGCACCGGGCCGCACCCTCCGCCCGCGCCCGGGTCCGCCCCCGGCACGGCACCGCCACGCACATTTTCCCGTCCACCGGAGCACACCATGACCAATGACTCAGGAGCATGGCACGCCAAACTGCAGCGCGAACAGGAAGCGATCCAGCGGAAGCGGGCGCAGCAGGCCACGCGAACGCCGGCCGGGACGTCCGCCACGCCCCGCTGACCGACTGTCCACAAAGGATGCCGCGGTGCCCTGGCAAAGGCTCCGCGGCATCTCTCATTCCGGCCGGGTCAGGAGTGCTTCGCAGTTCTTGCGGAACGCCGCCACGAGCCGGTTGCGCTCGCCCGCGCGCGTCGCCACCGCCACCTGGCTCGGCTCGACGTCGGCCAGCGGGACGGTCGTCAGGTCCGTGCGGAGGCCGGTGACGTTCCCCGGCGCCGCCGGGATGATCGCCACCGCCTGCCCGCTCGCCACCAGCTCGATCTTGTCCTCGATCGCGTCGATGAGCGGGCCACCGGGCGCCGGGCGGCCGTCCGGGCGCGGGTCGACGCGCCAGAACGCGTCCCACTCCGCGTCGAGGGCCCGCGGTAACGGCTCGTCGGCGATGTCGTCGAGCGTCACGGACTCCTTACCCGCCAACCGGTGGTCGCTCGGCACCAGGAGCACGCGGGGCTCGTCGTAGAGGACCGTCACGTGCAGCCCCGCCGCCCGCAGCGGCAGCCGGACGACGGCCACGTCGACGCGGTGCTCCAGCAGCGCCGCGCGGGCGTCGTCCCACGCGAGGTGCTGGGTGCGCACCTCGGCGCCGGGGTGGCGGCGGCGCAGGTCGCGCACCGCCGGCGTGACGATCAGGTTCCCGGTGTAGCCGACGGTGATCCGGCTGGGCCGCGCGACCGCCCGCGCGTGGGCCGCCGCGTGCGCCGCGGCCCGGAGCAGGTCCGCGGCGAGCGGGAGGAACGCTTCGCCGGCTTCGGTGAGCCGCGTGCCCTGCGGGGTGCGGTCCAGCAGGCGGGCGCCGACCTGCTGCTCCAGCCGCACGATCTGCCGGCTCAGCGACGACTGCGTGAGGTGCAGCTCGGCGGCGGCGCGGCCGAAGTGCCGGTGTTCGGCGATGACGGCGAAGCCGCGCACCAGCCGGAGATCGAGGTCGGCCATGCCGCCAGCGTAGCCCGATGAGCTGCGGTGATGCACGGATCGCGTCACGTCTCGCGAAACAGTCATTGGACCTGACCCGCTCCGCGGCGCCACGGTGGAAGGACCACACCACCTCAGAAGGAGTTCCATGGCGACCTTGGGGCCCATCGGCGTCTACCTGCCGATTTCGTTCACCCGCACCCCACCGGCCGAGAGCCAGCGCGAGGCCGTGCGACGGCTGGAGCAGGCCGGGTACCGGACCGTCTGGACGAACGAGGTCGTCGGCGGCAAGGACGCCCTCGTGCAGCTGGCGGTGCTGCTGGCCGCGACGGAACGGCTGACGTTCGGCACCGGCATCGCGAACATCTGGGCCCGCGAACCGCAGACCCTGCACGCCGCCGCGGCCTTCCTGGCCGAGGCGTACCCGGACCGGCTGGTGCTGGGCGTGGGTGTCGGCCACCCGCCGCAGGCCGAGGCGACCGGCCGGGACTTCGGCAGTCCCCTGGCCACGATGCGCGGCTACGTCGAACGAATGGATGCGGAGACCTGGCCGCCGGCGCCGCAGGCGAAGTACCCCCGGATCCTCGGCGCGAACGGGCCGAAGATGCTCGCCCTGGCAGGCGAGATCGCGGACGGCGCGGTCCCGGCCAACCTGCCGCCGGCGTTCACCGCCGAGGCCCGGTCGGTGCTCGGCCCGGACAAGCTGCTGGTCGTCGGCCTGGCCGTGGACCCCGACCCCGATACCGACCGCGCGAAGGCGGCGGCGATCGAGCGGATCTCGGGAACGGTGAGCATGCCGGTCTTCGCGAACGCCCTGCGCCGCCTGGGTTTCGCACCGGACGACCTCGCCGGCATCGCGGAGGCGATCGTCGCCTACGGCGGCCCGGACGCCATCGCGGCCAAGGTGCGCGAGCACCTCGCCGCGGGCGCGGACCACGTCCTCCTCATGCCCCCGACGACGGACGACTTCACCGCCGACGTCACGGCACTGGAGCGGCTCGCCCCGGCGTTCGACGGCCTCGGCTGACGGGCGCCGGGGCCCGACCGGCCTCTTGACCAGCGGACACGGCGGCCTCTATGGTCGGCGTGCCCCGCTTGATGTTAACGCTAACATCACGACTGGTCCCCGACGCGCCCCGAAGGATCGACAACGATGAAGTTGTTCTCCCCGCGCCGTTTCGGCGTCGTGCTGGCCGTGGTGGCCGCACTCGTCCCCCTGGGCACCGCCGGTGCCGGGGCCGCTCCCCCGTCCGACGCCACCGGCGCTGCCGCGGGTGCCCTGTCGGTGCCCGGCGTCGACGATGTCCGCGGCAACCTCACCCTGCCGACCGCCGGTGCGGGTGGCACGAGCGTCACCTGGACGTCGTCCGCTCCCGCCGTCGTCACGCCGACCGGCGAGGTCACCCGGCCGCCGACCGGCGCCAAGCCCGCGAAAGTCGTCCTGACCGCGAAGGTCAGCCTCGGCCGGGAGAGCACCACGCGGCGGTTCACCGCCACCGTCGTCCCCAAACCGGCCCAGGAACCCTTGGCGGGCTACAGCTTCTTCTACTTCACCGGCGAAGGCACCTCCGACGGCGAGCAGATCTACTCGGCGCTGAGCACCGGCAACGACCCGCTGAACTGGACCGAGCTGAACCACGGCCGTCCGGTGCTCAAGTCGAGCCTCGGCGAGCTGGGCGTGCGCGACCCGTTCATCCTGCGCTCGCCCGACGGCGACAAGTTCTACCTGCTCGCCACCGACCTGCGGATCTACGCCGGCCGCGGCTGGGACGCCGCGCAGCGCTCCGGCAGCCGGTCGATCATGGTCTGGGAGTCCACCGACCTGGCGCACTGGTCGCGCCAGCGCAGCGTCGAGGTGTCCCCGCCGACCGCGGGCAACACATGGGCGCCCGAAGCGTCGTGGGACGCCAAGCGCGGGACGTACGTCGTGTACTGGGCTTCGAAGCTGTACGCGGAGAACGATCCGAACCACACCGGCGACAGCTACAACCGGATGATGTACGCGACCACGCGCGACTTCGTCACCTTCAGTGCGCCGCAGGTCTGGAACGACCCGGGCTACTCGGTCATCGACTCGACGGTCATCAAGGACCAGGACACCTACTACCGCTTCACCAAGGACGAACGCAACAACACCTCCTCGACGCCGTGCAGCAAGTTCATCACCGAGGAGAAGTCCACCGACCTGCTCGACCCGCACTACGGCTTCGTCGCCGACTGCATCGGCAAGGCCACGGCGACCGGCCCGGGCCTCTCCGCCGGCGAAGGACCCACCGGGTTCAAGTCCAACACCGAAGACAAGTGGTACCTGTTCATCGACGAGTTCGGCGGCCGCGGCTACGTCCCGTTCGAGTCCACCGACCTCGCCTCGGGCCAGTGGACGATGTCCACCGGCGCGCACCTGCCCGCGTCGCCGCGGCACGGCACCGTCCTGCCGGTCACGCAGGCCGAGATGGCCCGGTTGAGCGCTCCCCCGCCGCCGGTGCGAGCGGACGCGAACGGCCTCGTCGCGCACTGGCCACTGGACGCGAAGTCGGGTCAGGTCGCGACCGACTCCACCGGCCACGGCTACGACGGCGCCCTCGCCGGTGACGTCTCGTGGGCCGGCGGCTCACTGGCGTTCGGCGGCACGAACGGACACGTCCAGCTGCCGGACAACCTGCTGACCGGCGCGACCGCGGCCACCGTGTCCGCCGACGTCCTGGTCGACCCGGCCCAGCAGACGCCGTACTTCCTGTGGGGCTTCGGCAACACAGCGCCATCGGGGGCCGGCGACGGCTACCTGTTCACCACCGGCGGCACCGCGAGCGGTGGCCTCCGCGGCGCGATCGCGTCCGGGAACTGGACGACCGAGCAGCAGGTGGCCTCGAGTGGCGGGCTGCCGCGCGGGGTCTGGAAGAACCTGACGCTGACCGTCGGCGACGGGGTGGCGGTGCTGTACCTCGACGGCGTCGACGTGGGCCGCAACACGAACGCCACGATCAAGCCGTCGGACCTCGGCGGCGGCGTCACGGTGGCGAACTACCTGGGCCGGTCGCTGTACGCGAGCGACAAGTACTTCCGCGGCAAGATGAAGGACGTGCGGCTCTACGACCGGGCCCTCTCGGGGCTTCAGGTGGCGGCGCTGCCGTCGAACAGCACGACGATCCGGTCGGTGGAGCTGGCGTCGCTCAAGACACCGGCCGTCATCGACTCCGGCGCCTCGACCGTCGTGCTGCCGGTGCAGCCGGGAACCGACCTGCGCCGGCTGTCGCCGAAGTTCGGGCTGGCACCGGGAGCCACGATCACGCCGGACACCCGGACGGTGGACCTGAGCCGGCCGCGGCGGTTCACGGTGACCGGCGTCGGCGGCGACCGTCGCGTGTGGACGGTCGAGGCGCACGAAGCGCGCAGCCCGGTCCTTCCGGGATACCACGCGGACCCGAACATCGTCGCGTTCGGGGACACGTACTACCTGTACCCGACGACGGACGGGTTCGACGGCTGGAGCGGCACGAAGTTCTCGGCGTGGTCGTCGAAGAACCTCGTCGACTGGACCGACAACGGCGTCATCCTCGACCTGGGCCCGGACGTGAGCTGGGCGGACAAGAACGCCTGGGCGCCGACGATCGCGCAGCGCAACGGGAAGTACTACTTCTACTTCTGCGCGGAGGCCAAGATCGGCGTGGCGGTGAGCGACTCGCCGACCGGCCCGTTCGCCGACTCGGGCAAGCCGCTGATCGCGACGAACCCGGACGGCGGCCAGGCGATCGACCCGGCGGTGTTCGTCGACCGCACCGGGCAGCCGTACCTGTACTGGGGCAACGGCAACGCCTACGTCGTGCCGCTGAACGACGACATGGTCTCGTTCGATCCGGCGAAGATCACCCGCCTGACCGGGCTGGACGGCTTCCGCGAGGGCCTGTTCATGGCGGAGCGGACCGGCACGTACTACCTGAGCTGGTCGATCGACGACACCCGCAGCGAGGACTACCGCGTGGGCTACGCGACGGCACCGTCACCGACCGGGCCGTTCACCAACCACGGCCTGATCTTGAGCAAGGACGCCCACCTGGGCATCCTCGGCACCGGCCACAGCTCGATGCTGCAGGTCCCGGGCACGGACGACTGGTACCTGGCCTACCACCGCTTCGGCATCCCGGGCGGCGACGGCACCCACCGCGAGACGACGATCGACAAGCTGACCTTCCGCCGCGACGGGACGATCGTCCCGGTGACGCCGACGCTGGAGAGCGTGCGGCCGGAGCGGGTCCCGTACTGCCGAGGGAGGGTCCGCTACAGCTGAACCCGGTGGTCCCGGGCTTCGCCGTGCAACGGACACGGCTGCCCGGGATCCCGCGGGCACAGCACCCACATCTCCGCCGCGACCACCGAGTACATCCGGTAGGGCGACGCCCCGGACACGTCTTCGAGCGTCACCGTCGAAGCGCCGTCGCCGTCACCACGGGGATAGCTCGCCAAGGCGCGGTCCAGCGCCTCGCCCGACAGCTCCCGCGCCTCCCCCACCGCGTACACGGCCCGCCCGTGGTACGGCGCGACCGTCGAGTCGAAGACGACCAGGCTCACCCGCGGGCGCGCGGCGAGGTTGCGCGAGTGGCGGGCGTCGGCCTCCGAGACCCACACGAACGTGTGATCGTCTTCCGGGGCGAAGTACACCGGGCACGTCCAGGGAGCGCCGTCGTCACCGGTCGTGCCCAGGGTGAGGTACGCGTTCGCCGCTATCAGGGTGCGGGCGTGCGCCGCGAGGGTGTGATTCGTCATCAGGGTCCCGATTCTGCCACCCGAACCGGTGAGACGGAGATCACGAGCGCTCGCGTTTATCCGGTTCGAGGCGGGGTAAACGGCGGGAGTTCAGGTTCCTCAGCTTCTTCCGTCCAGGAGTCGTTTGATGACCAGCGTTCTGGAGAACGCCCGCGCCGTCCCGGTACCGCGTCGCCGCCCGGTCGAGTCCGACGCGCTCGCCGAACTCGCCCGCCTCGCCGCATTGGCGGAGCTCGCCCGCAGTTCGTCGCCCTCGCTCATGCACCACGCGATCCTCGCCGGCACCAGCCCCGTGACGGTGGCCGCCGCCGCGGAGGTCGACGTCGCCGAGGCGCACCTCCGGTGGCACGCGTGGGCCGAGACCGCGGTGGGCCTCGACGAGTACCTGCGGGTGCACGCCGCCTTCGCCGAAGCCGTCATCGCCCGGCACGAAGCCTTCGAGGACGAACAGTGAAGACCCAAGAGACGACGCTGGCCGACCTCGAAGCGCTCGGCGACGCGGCATCCGAGCTGCTCCAGCAGATCACCGAAGAACTGGCGACCGCGGCGTCACGACGCTGAGTCGGCGGGCCAGCGCCGCCAGACCGCCACGTGCAGGATCACCGCCAGGCTGAGCGCGTTCAACGTCGTGTGCGTCGCCCACCCCGCGACCAGCCGCTCCGGCACCCCGGCCCAGTGCGCCACCTGCGGCAGTGCCACTGACAGTGCCGCAGTCAGCAGCGCCACCAGCACCAGCACCAGGCTGCGGCCCGGCAGCGGGGTCAGCCGGATCGCCGGCCACGCTTCGAACAGCATCGCCACCACGAGCACCGACGCGATGGCCGCGCCCGCGACCGGCGTGAGCCGCTCCGGCGACCCCACCACGACACAAGTGGCCCAGGCGCAGGCGATGACCACGCCGTGCGCCGTCGCCAAGCGGACCGCGCGCCGCCGGATGCGGGCGAACGGCCAGCCGCGCAGCGCCACGTACCAGACCATCTGCCAGGCGCCGAGCACGGCGAACCACGCGCCGTAGTCCTCGCCCGGCACCAGGCCGGTCCGGACCAGGCCCAGGTACAGCGCCAGCCCCGCGCCCCAGCACACCGCCAGGGCCGCGACGCCCGGCCAGCGCGAGCCGCGTCCCCGCAGCGGCCAGCCTTCCCCGACCAGGGTCAGCTGCAGCATCAGCGTGAAGATGCCCGCGGCCAGCGGCACCGACGCCGTCCCGGTGACGGCCCGGCCGAGCAGCGTCAGCGCCGCGCCCCCGGCCACGACGAGCGCCGTGTCGGACAGCCCGGACCAGCCGCCGCGCAGCAGGCTGCCCGGCCAGTCCGCCCACCAGAACGCGATCATCGCAACGATCGGCAGCGCGAACGTCACCGGCGGCCCGAGCACCTCCAGCGTGCGCGCCGGGCCACCCACGCCCGCCGCGAGCAGCGCGGTCACCGGGAGGACGAACGCCAGCCCGATCAACGCCCGCCGCGGCTGGTTCCGGCGCGCGTCGGCCAGCTCCTCCGGGCTCAGCGCGTCCGGCTTGCAGATCGCCGGGCGGTCGTCCAGGACCTCGCTAGAGGACGTCATCGAGGCGGATCGGCAGCCGGTGGTGGCGCTTGCCCGTGGCGTGGTGGACGGCGTTCGCCACCGCGGCCGCGACCCCGACCATCGCGACCTCGCCGAGCCCCTTCACCCCGACCGGGTTGAACAGCAGGTCCGGCTCGTCCACGAACCCGACGTCGATGCGGTGGACGTCGGCGTTGACCATGATCGGGTACTCCTCGAGCGTCGAGTTGAGGAAGCCGCCGAACCGGTCGTCGGCCAGGCTCTCCTCGCGCAGCGCCCCGCCGATGCCCCACACCACGGCGCCACGAACCTGGCTCGCCGCGGTCACCGGGCTGGCCACCCGGCCGCAGTCGACGACGCTGACCACGCGCGGCACGCGGATCCGGCACGTCGTCGGCTCCACGCGGACCTCGACGAAGTGGGCGACCCAGCTGAACGTGCTGAACTCGGGGAAGACCGGGCCGGAGATGGCCAGGTGCCCGGCCTTCGCCTGGTCCAGTGCCTCGGGTGGCTGCCCGGGCCCGAGCGTGCTCACCTCGACCTCCACCGGGTGCCCGGCGCGCTCGACCGCCGCGGCGACGTCGACCTCGCCGGTGTCAGCGACGTTCAGGTGCTTGCGCAGCTCCCGCAGTCCGGAGTGGACGGCCGGCAGCGCGCTCGCCGTCCCCCACGAACCCGCGGTGAGGTGCTGGGCCGCGTACCGCGTGTCGCCGACGCGCACTTCGACGTCGCGCGCCGGGATACCGAGGTCCCCGGACACGAGCAGCGCGATCGCCGAGCGGATGCCCTGGCCCATTTCGTGGCCGTCGACGCCGACGGTGACGCGCCCGTCCGCGGTGGCGGTCAGGTGCGCGACGGCGGGCACGATGCTGCCCGGGTAGTTGCCCGCGGCGACACCCCAGCCGATGAACGAGCCGTCGTCGGCACGCATCGAGCCGGGCTCCGGGTTCCGGTCCGCCCAGCCGAACTCCTCGGCGCCGCGCCGGAGGCACTCGGCGAGGAACCGCGTGGAGAACGGCCGTCCGGTCACCGGGTCGGTCATCGTGTCGTTGGCCAGCCGCAGCGCGACCGGGTCCTGGCCGGTGGCGTAGGCCAGTTCGTCGACGGCCGACTCGAAGGCGAACGTCGCGGAGCTCTCGAACGGTGCCCGCATGTAGCCCGGAGTCTGCACGTCTGTCTGCACGAGGCGGTGCCGGCCGCGGAACGCCGGGAAGCCGTAGAGCCGCGACGTGATCTCGGTGTGCATCGCCGGGAACAGGTCGTGCCGGGACGTCTGCTGGTCGACCTCGTGGACGGCGGCGAGGATCTTGCCGGTCTCGTCCGCGCCGAGGCGGACGCGGTGGCGGGTGGCCGGGCGGAAGCTCCCGTTGTGGAACGTCTGCGTACGGGCCAGCACGAGCTTCACCGGGCGCCCGAGGCGCCGCGCCACCAGGGCGAGCGGGCCGAGGTGCGGCTGCAGGGAGTTCTTCTGGCCGAAGCCGCCGCCGACGTACGGCGAACGCACCTCGATGTTCGCGGCGTCGAGGCCGAGCTGCTGCGCAAGCCCGTGCCGCAGCGCCGCCGCGTTCTGGGTGCCTTCGTGCACGACGAGCGTGTCGCCCTGCCACTCGACGACGCCGCCGTTCAGCTCCATCGGCACGGCGTGCTGCGCCGCGTACTCGTAGGTGCTGTCGATCCGGACCGGGCTCGCGTCGACCGCCGCGTCGGCGTCGCCGACCTTGATGTCGGCGAGGAACGGCAGCGGGATCGCTTCTTCCTGGACCAGGGTGGTCGCGCCCTCGGCGCCGAGGTGGACGGCGAAGGGCTCGGTGTCGTACTCAGCGGTGACGAGCTCGGCCGCCTCGGTCGCGGCGACCAGGGTCTCCGCGACGACCAGGGCGATCGGCTGGCCGCGGTAGGCGATGTGGTCGTCCAGCAGCGGCTGCAGGCTCTGGAAGGAGAACCCGCCGCCCATGATGAACCCGGCGCCGCCCAGCTCTTCGGCGTCGAAGCGGGTGACGGCGAGCAGGACGCCGGGCACGGCTTCGGCCGCGGTGGTGTCCACACGGGACACCCGGCCGCGGCCGATCCGGGCCAGGGCGAGCATCGCGTAGGCGAGGCCCTCGGGGACGCGGTCGGTGCCGTAGGCGGCCTGTCCGGTGACCTTTTCGTAGGCGTCCACCCGGCGTGTGTCGGTCATCGGGTGACCCTCTCCGCGGCAATGCACACCGCGTCGGCGACGGTGCGGATGCCCAGCTCGACTCGGAATCCGTTGTAGGTGCCGGGACGCGCACCGGCGAACGCGACTTCGCCGGCGTGCCGGGCGGCCTCGGGCGTCAGCGGCGCGCCGCGCAACGTCCGTTCGGCCTCTTCTGCCCGCCACGGCCGGGTGGCGACGCCGCCGAGCGCGATCCGGCAGTCGCCGACCACCCCGTCCTCGATGGTCAGCGCGACCGCCGCGGAGGCGAGCGCGAAGGCGTAGGACTCGCGGTCGCGGATCTTCAGGTAGGTGGAGCCGCGGCCGGCGGACGTCGCCGGGACGCGGATGCGCAGGATCAGCTCGTCGGCGTCCAGGGTGTGCTCGCGCGCCGGGTCGTCGCCCGGTTCGACGTGCAATTCCTTCAGGGGAACCGTGCGCTCGCCGCGGGGGCCGACGACGTCGACGACCGCGTCGAAGGCGAGCAGCGCGATGGCCCAGTCACCGGGGTAGGTCGCGATGCACGCGTCGCTGGCGCCCAGCAGCGCGTGGGTGCGGTCGTGGCCTTCGAGGGCCGCGCAGCCGCTGCCGGGTTCGCGCTTGTTGCAAGGGAACTCCGGGCCGCCGCGGAAGTAGCCGCACCGGGTGCGCTGCAACAGGTTCCCACCGACGCTCGCCATGTTCCGCAGCTGCTGGGAGGCGGCCCGCCAGAGCGACTCGGACAGGGCGGGGTACTCGGCGCGCACGACCGGGTGGTCGGCGACGTCGGCCATCCGGGCGCCGGCGCCGAAGACCAGCTCGTCCGGGCCGGCGTCGATGGTGTTCAGCTCGGGCAGCCGGTGCACGTCGACGACGGCGGGCGGGGTCTCGATGCCGAGCTTCATCAGGTCGTAGAGCGTCGTGCCGCCGGCGAGCACCTTCGTGCCGGGCGCGGCGTCGCGGAGGGCGTCGACGGCGTCGGCGAGGCTGCCGGGCGCGACGTAGGCGAAGGGACGCATCAGCCTTCCTTTGCTTCGGCCGCTTGGCGGACGGCGGCGACGATGCCGACGTAGGCCCCGCAGCGGCAGAGGTTGCCGCTCAGGTACTCGCGGATCTGGTCGTCGTCGGCCGTGTGGCCTTCGGCGATGCAGGCGAGGCCGGACATGATCTGGCCGGGCGTGCAGTAACCGCACTGCAACGCGTCGTTGTCGACGAAGGCCTGCTGCAGCGGGTGCAGCGCGCCGCCGGGGCCGGCGACGCCTTCGATGGTGGTGACGTCCTGCCCGGCGGCCTGCACGGCAGGCGTCAGGCAGGAGACCACGCGCCGTCCGCCGAGGTGCACCGTGCAGGCGCCGCAGTGGCCCTGGTCGCAGCCCTTCTTGGTGCCGGTCAGGCCGAGCCGTTCCCGCAGCACGTCGAGCAGCGACTCGCGGGGATCCAGCTCGAGCCGGACGGCCTCGCCGTTGACGGTCGCTTCGACGGTGGTTTCTGGAGTGGACACGCGGCGACGCTAACTCTCGCGCGGGTGGGGCGCCTTCCCGTGGTTGCTGCGGGGGAGGTCGTTTATTGCTGGTGCCGCACCGAGGTCCGATATCCGGAAGGTGAGACTCCGATTTGGGCGCGGAACGCCGAAGCGAACCGGGACGGCGTCGCGAATCCGCACGTCTGCGCGATTTCCGTGACGGAAAGCTCGCCGCGTTCCAGGTGCCGGCAGGCCCGTTCGACGCGGACGCGGGTCAGGAACCGGTACGGCGTCTGGCCGGTCGCCGTCTTGAAGACGCGCAAGAAGTGGAACGGGCTCAGCTCCGCCGCGGCCGCCATGTCCCCCAGCGACAGCGGGAGGTGGTGGTTGTCCCGGATGAACTGGACCGCGCGACGGGTCCGCAGCTCGTCGCGCCCGAGCTCGCGCGGCCGTGGCGCTTCGGCGTGCCGGGTCAGCAGGTGGACGGCGAGGAAGGTGGCGGCCGACTCGGCGTAGAGCTCGTCGGCCCCGGCGAGGGCGGCGGCCTTGAGCGCTCCCATGACGGACGCGAGCACGGGATCCTCGACGGCGAGCGCGTCGGGCCGGCCGAGCCGGGTGGCGTCCCGGCCCCAGAGGTCGAGAGCGGTGCGGTCGATCAGGGCACCGGGGAGGTGCACATGCGTCGTCTGGAGGCGATCCGTTCCGCGCCAGCGGATCCGCGTCGGATGCCCGGGAGCGGTCATGCCGAGCGAGCCGGGATGGTAGCCGGCGCGTCGCCAATGGGCGCCGTGCAACGATTCGATCGTCGTGGTCCCCTGGCTCACCAGCACGATGGTCTGGTCACCGACGGGCGGCAGGTCGAGCTCGGCTTCTTCGGCGTTGTCCAGCAGCCGAACGAGCACAGAGGACCAGCCGTTGTCCCGGCGGCTGCACAGCCGCACCCGGGCAGCGGCCCCCGGATCGAACGTCAACGCCTCGGACACGCGACTCCACGGTTGGTTCCGGCCGACGTGTCGACACTAACAGCCCCGGTTCGAGGTGGCGGTTCGAATTTGAACTGTCGGTAGTGTGGACGACATGGGTCGCACGCGGTGGCTGAGCGCCGAGGAGAAGAGGGCGTGGACGGCACTGCGAACGACGTACGCCCGGCTGAACCAGCGCATGGACCAGAGCCTCAAGCGCGACGCGGGCTTGTCCCACCTGCAGTACGAGATCCTGTCCCGCTTGGCGGCGGCCCCGGAGCGCGAGTTGCGGATGGCCGAGCTGGCGTGCGCGGTGGCTGGTTCCAAGAGCGGGTTGACGTATCAGATCGGTCAGCTGGAGCAGGCGGGTCTGGTTGCGCGGCGCACATGCCCGGGTGATGTGCGGGCGGTTTATGCGGTGTTGACCGAGGAGGGCTCGTCCCGATTGCTGCGGGCGGCGCCGGGGCATGTGGCTTTGGTGCGCGAGCTGCTGGTGGATGTCTTGAGCGCGGAGCAGTTGCGGGCGTTGGCTGATGGGCTGGATGAGGCGAACCGCCGTATGCAGGCTTCGGAGGACTGCGGCGGGTCGTTGGGGTGATTCTTCGCCGCGGTGCTTGGCTGCTGGGGAGTCTGTCGCCTTTGGACGCCTTGGGTTGGGTGGCTGCCGTTCATGGGGTTCTCGGGCGTGGGTGCGGATCCGGAGCCGGGGTGCCGCTCGGTCGGTGCCAGGTGTGGGCGGGTTCGATGCCTGCTGAAGGTGAATGGACTGCGGCGAGGGTGCCGGTGCGCATGGGGACCTGGCGCCGGTGGCTTCGGCGCGATGGCGATGGCGGCGCCGGGTAGCGCCGGTGCTGCGGCTGCGTTGGCGTGGCAGCGGCCGGCTCCGGGCGCGCCGGTAACGGTGACTGCGGTGGCACCGGGGTCGCGGCTGCGGCAGTGGCTGCGGCAGTGGCTGGCGCTGCGGGCACGCCGGTGGCCGAGGCGGCGGCGGCGGTGGCTGCGGCGGTGGCTGCGGCGATAACGGTGGCTGCGATGGCGATGGCGGCGCCGGACTGGGGCCGCGGCCGCGCGGCAGTGGCTGGCTCTGCGGCGCGCTGGTGGCCGTGGCGGCGGTCGCGGCGTCGGCGATGACGGTGAGGGTGGCTGCGATGGCGGGGCCGGGCGGGGCCACGCAGGCATGGCAGTGGCTGGCGCTGCAGGCGCGCCGCTGGCCGTGGCGGTGGCTGCGGCGATGACGGCAACGACGATGCGATTGCGATGGCAGCGCCGGGGCCGCGGCCACGCGGCATGGCAGTGGCTGGCGCTGCAGGCGCGCCGGTGACCGCAGCGGTGACAGTTGCCGTGGCCGTGACTGCGGAGGTAGCGATAGCGGGGCCGCGGCCACGCGGCATGGCACTGGTGGTCGCTGCGGGCGCGCCGGTGGACGCGGTGGCGACGATGGCCGTCGCTGCGGTGATGGCGGCGGCGGGGCCGCGCGGCATGGCAGTGGCGGTGGCGGGCGCGCCGGTGATGGTTGCCGTGGCGGTGACGGTGGCTGCGTGATGGCGGGGCGGGGCGCGGCGGGGCTGCGGCAGTGGCAGTGGCAGGTGCCGGGGACTGCAGAGGGGGCTGCGGTGGCGGTGGCGATGCCACGGTCGAGCGTTGTCTCGTCTGGCCGGTTGTTGCCGGGCGGGTGGTCGTTGACGTCCGCAGCTGGGTGATTGCTGCGGTCTCGTCGGGATGTTGGCAGCCCACCTTGTGACATTCTGGGCGTGGGTGTGGGCCCGCAGCCGGTGGCTGCGGGCCTTTCCCGTGTTCGGTTGGTCAGGCTGCGAATGGCAGTGGTTGGTGGAGGTTGTTGCGTCTGGGTTTTCGGCGCCTGTCCAGGAACACCGGTGGCAGGAATTCGGGTAGGCCGTCGGCGGCGATGCGGACTTGCCAGCCCGAGCGGTGCAGTAGTCGGTGGTGGTGGGCGCACATCAGGACCAGGTTGCCGAGGTTGGTGGGGCCGCCGTCGGCCCAATGGCGGATGTGGTGGCCTTGGCAGTGTCGGGGTGGGCGGTGGCAGCCGGGGAAGGCGCAGCCGCGGTCGCGTAGGTAGAGGGCGCGGCGGATTCCGGCTGTGACCAAACGGCTTTGGCGGCCGAGGTCGAGAGGTTCGCTCTTCTCACCCAACACGGCGGGGATGAGTTTGCAGTCGCAGGCGTGGATCCGCGCTTCGGCCGCGGAGATGGTGCCTGTGTCGCCGAGGATGGCCCGGCCGACACCGGACTTCAGGTCCTCCAACGACACCGCGACCATCACGTGCGCTCGTTCGCCTGCCTGCATCGGCAAGTCCGGCGCGTTCAGAGCGAGGTTGATCGCGTCGGAGAAGGCGTCGCCGTAGCGTTCCTGCGGGGACGCAAGTCCGGGCCTTCATCGGTGGTGCGGCGCTGGGCCAGGGTGTCGAGCAGGGCGCTGGCGCGCATGCCGGTCTCGTCGTCGAAACGGCCGTTCAGCTCCCAGACCCCGGTTCTTTTGCGGCGCAACGACAGCTCGCGGGCGGGGGTGGCCGGTTCGGTCTCGTCGGGTTCGGTGCCGTCGGGGTCGAGGTGGGCCACGATCCGCGCACCTAGAGCGGCGACCTGCTTGTGGCCAGCGTCTTCGGCGAAGGTCAGCAAGTCGCGTTCGGCGTCGTCGCGATGCTCGGGCGGGACCTGGGTGAGAGCGCCGACGATGGTGTCGATCATCGGAGTGCTCAACCGGCCATCCAAGGCAGCAGTGCCGGTGGCGGGAGCTACCGCGCGGATGGGAGTGCCGTCGAGGTTGCGGCCGGACGTGAGGGCCCGGGCTCGTTTGACCGCGGTCTCAGCGGCAGACTTGGGTACGTCGGCGAGATGTTCGAAAAGCCGCGCCACAGAACGGTATCCGAACAACTCCATGACACCGTGGGACTCGATTTCGACGAGCAGCGAACCGATCTCAGCCTCGGCAGACCGCACAACGGTGAGCAGCGCTGAGATGCGATCGGCCAAGGCCACCGCATCCGCTTTCCACACCGTTTCGCTGTCCACACACCAAGATTACCGGCAGTCGAACGCACGGTCATCACACGACAGGGTGATCCACTATGAGTTCGGCAGGGGCACCGTAGCGTGGGGAATCGGCGCTCCCACACCGAGCAGCAAGCAACCACAGGAAGCGCCGATTTCCCACGCCCCGGCGAAGCCGCATCTTGAAAAAGCGAGTTCCGAAAGGGAACACCGCTGCCGCCACCCGCACTGAGCAGCCCCCGTTTTCAACGCTACCCGAAGCCACCGACAGTTCCGGACCGCCGAGTCAAACCCGGGAGGCGTCGTAGCCGTAGATCCAACCGTTGTCCCGCAACGAATCCCCCGCAGCGAAAGCCAAGTCCCGCGACTCCTGCTCCGGCCCATCCGGCAAGTGGTTGACGTGCCCACGGCCGTGGCTGGCCTCCTGTAAGCGCGTCGTACGCGGCCTTCGCAGCTCCTCGTAACGCCGCAACGCCTCCTCCGGTCCGGTGAAAGAAGAAGCGGAAGCCAAACACCGGGCCAATACCGCCGCGTCCTCGACCGACTGGGCCGCGCCCTGGCCGAAGAAGGGGAGCATCGGGTGGGCCGCGTCGCCGAGGAGGGTCACCGGGCCGTGGCTCCAGCGCTTCAACGGGGCGCGGTCCAGCAGGGCCCAGCGGCCCGGGGTTCCGCTCGCGCGGATCAGGTCTCGCAGGCGCTCGTCCCAGCCCTCGAACTCCGACAGGAACTCCTCGACGGTTGCCGTCGCCGACCAGGACTCCGTTGCGTGGCCGACCGCGGGTACGACTGCCACCAGGTTCACCCACCGGCCGCCGGACAGCGGGTAGTGCACCAGGTGGTGGCCCGGGCCGATCCACAGCGTCTGCGCGGGCCGCAGGGCCAGGGACGGCGCGCTCGACGCCGGGACCAGCGCCCGGAACGCGCACGTCCCGGAGTACGTCGGGGCGGCCGGCTCGCCCAAGGCCGCGCGCACCGTCGAATGCACGCCGTCCGCGCCGATCACGACGTCGGCCTCCGCGAGAGAGCCGTCCTCGAAGCGCAGGGTCACGCGCGAACCCACCTCGACCGACACACAGCGCTTGCCGAGCCGGACCGTTCCCGCCGGGACGGCCGCGGCGAGCGCGGCCAGCAGGTCGGCCCGGTGGAGCGTGTACGTGCGCTCGCCGTACAACGTCCGGCACGACTCGCGGAGGTCCTCGCTCGAGAGCACCGTCCCGTCCTGCCAGCGGCGGAACTCCCAGCCGATGTCGAGGGGCACCGCGTTGGCGGGCAAGGCGTCCAGCTCGCGCAGGAGCCGCGTCAGGTTCGGCGCGGCCATCAGGCCGGCGCCCACCTCCTTCAGCTCGCGCGCCTGTTCGTACACAGTGGACCGGAGCCCGGCCCGGTGCAGGAAGGCGGCCGTGGCGAGACCGCCGATCCCGCCTCCGATCACGGCGATTTCGGCAGCAGCGCTCATGCCGCGAGGATACGGCGGCCCTCGCGCTCCTGGGAGTGACAGGACCAGGCACGGGCGCGCGGGCCGACCTACAGTCGAAGCATGACCGACGAGCCGAACCTGCTGGGCGACCACCTGCGCGCCCGCCGTGAGCTGCTCACCCCCGCGCAGGCGGGCCTCCCGGTCGCCGGCGTGCGGCGGGTCCCGGGCCTGCGCCGGGAAGAGGTCGCGATGCTGGCCGGCATCAGCGCCGACTACTACCTGCGTCTGGAACAGGGGCGCGACCGCAACCCGTCGAGGTCGGTCCTCGAATCGCTGGCCCGCGTGCTGCAGCTCGACGACGACACGACGGCGTACCTGATCGGCCTCGCCGATCCGAAGCCGCGCCGTGCGCGCCGTCGCCGCAAGGAGACCGTCCCGCCGAGCATGGTCAAGTTCCTGGCGGCGCTGTCGCTGCCCGCGTTCGTCGAGGGCCGCTACCTCGACGTGCTGGCGGCCAACCCGCTCGCCGCGGCCATCTCGCCTCGTCTCGTCCCGGGCGCCAACCGGCTGCGGGACGTCTTCCTCGACCCGGCCGAGCGGGAGCTCTTCCCGGACTGGGAGCTCGCCACCCGGGGCCTGGTCGCCGGCTTCCGCCAGTCCGTCGGCACCGAGACCGACGACCCCCGGTTCATCGAGCTCGTCGGCGAGCTTTCGCTGGCCAGCCCCCGGTTCCGGGAGCTGTGGGCCCGGCACGACGTCGCGAACCGGCGGGGCGCGACCGTGCGGTTCGACCACCCGCTGGTCGGCGAGCTGGTGCTCAACCGGGAGAAGCTCCTCGTCAGCGAGGCCCCGGGGCTCGTGCTCGCCGTCTACCACCCCGACCCCGGCACTGACGCCGCCGACAAGCTGGCTCTCCTGGCCTCCGCGGCGCTGCCGCCGGCCCCTGCCCGCACCACTACCGAACAGGACAACCACGCATGAGCAAGCTCGCCCTCGTCACCGGCGCCACCTCCGGGATCGGGCAGGCGTTCGCCGAACGCCTCGCCGCCGACGGCCACGACCTGGTGCTCGTCGGCCGCCGCCAGGAGCGCCTCGACGAGTTCGCCGCCACCCACACCGGCGTCAAGGTCCGGACCGTGGCCGCCGACCTCTCCACCGACGAAGGCATCGACGCCGTCGCGGAAATCGCCGCCACCGAGCCCCTCGACCTGCTGGTGAACAACGCGGGCGTCGCGCACTACATGCCGCTGGCCGACCTGCCCGCCGGCCAGGCCCGCGAACTGGTCAAGGTCAAGGTCCTCGCCCCGACGATGCTCGCCCGCGCCGCCGTCGCGGGCATGCAGGAACGCGGCCGGGGCACCATCGTCAACGTGGCGGGCATGATCGCGTTCAGCGGACCGGCGCCCCACGCACAGATGCCCCGGCGCGCCGTCTACGCCGGCTCCCTCGCTCACCTGGTGACACTGTCGCAGACCTTGAGCGCCGAGCTCGAAGGCACCGGCGTCCGGGTGCAGGTGGTGTGCCCCGGGGTGGTCGCGACGGAGTTCCACGAGCGCCAGGGCCTGGACCTGAGCGCGATCCCGCGGATGAGCGCGGCCGACGTCGTGTCCGCCTCGCTGCGCGGCTTGGAGCTCGGCGAGGTCGTGTGTGCGCCCGGCGTCGAGGACACGAGCCTCCTCGACGCCGTCTTCCGGGCCGAGCTGGCCGCTTTCGGAGGTCAGCGCACGGAGCTCGCCGGGCGGTACCGTCAGATCTCGTAGGTGACCAGCGCGAGCCCGACGTTGACGCTCTTGACCCGGATCTCCAGGAGCGACAACGTGTTCGCGGGCCAGCTCACGCGGCCCGTGGCCCCCTTGCCGCAGCCCAGGGACTGCCACGGGCGTTCCTGGCGCACGCTGGCCATCCGGCCGTCCACGCAGCCGCGCTGCTGCGTGCCCGCCTCGACGAACCAGGTGACCTCGAGGTACCCGCGCCACTGCGGCGGGCTGGTGAAGCTGCACGACTTCGACACGGCCCCCCACTTCCCGGGGAAGCCGACCGCGTTGCCGCGGCAGAAGACGTCCGAGCGGGTCGACGCGGCGGCCGGGGCCGACAGCGACGCCAGCATGAGCAGGGCGACGACCAGAACTCCCCAAGATCGTTTCATGGTTCGAGGCTAGCGCCGGGGCTCGCCTTTTCCTGTCACTCGAACGGTTCTTTCTGGTCAGGGAACGACCAGCACCGGCCAATGGCCCGCCCGGATGAGCTTCGTCGCCACCGAGCCCGCGAAGCGGTGGCCCGCCTTCTGGGACGCGCCGACCACCACGGTGTCGGCCCGGCAGCGGTCGGCCGTGTCGCGCAGCGCCGTGTACGGGTCGCCGAACGCCTTGACCAGCGTCACCGGGACCCGCAGCTCCTCGGCCGACGTCCGCATCTGGTCGCGCAGCTCGGCGTACAGGTGCGTCGCCGTGTCGTGTTCGAGCACCGTCGCGACCGCGGGCCGCAGCGGTGTCAGCGGTGCGGGGCACGCCACGAAGACGACGATGAGCCGGCTGTCCTGACGGCGTGCCATGCCGAAGGCGAAGGCCGCGGCCCGCATGGCCGTGTCCGTGCCGTCGATGCCGGCCAGGATGGCCCGCGCCGGGACTTCCCGGCGCGGGCCGAACCGCTCCACAGTGGACTGGTAGGCACCGGGCCCGCCCATCGTCGGCTCCCCTACCCCACCACCGCGTCGGAAGCCGCCGGTTCGTCCGCTTTCTCCGCGAGGTCGATGGTGGTGCGCAAGGTGATCGGCTTGAGCGCCCACGCCGCGATCACCCCGACGACGGCCACCGCCGCGGAGATCAGGAAGATGTGCGCGGTCGCGTCGCCGTACACCGTGTGCACGACGGCCTGCACCTGCGGCGGCAGCGCCTTGAGGTTCAGCGCGCTGACCCCGCCCGTCGACGCCTGGCCTGCCGGCACGTGCAGTGCCGCGGCGAGGTCGGCGGAGACGCGGTTCGCCAGCACCGCGCCGAGCACCGAGACGCCGATGGTGCCGCCGAGCGACCGGAAGAACGTCACCGACGCGCTCGCCGCGCCGAGGTCGCGCAGCGGGACGTCGTTCTGCACGGCCAGCACGAGGTTCTGCATCGTCATGCCGACCCCGATGCCGACCACGGCCATCGCGATCCCGACGATCCACAGTGGCGTGGCGTGGTCGACCATCCCGAGCCCGAGGAACCCGAGCACCAGGATCACCGCGCCGGAAACGATGTACGGCTTGATCTTCCCGGTGCGGCTGATCAGCCGCCCGGACACCGTCGAGGACACGAGCACGCCCGCCATCATCGGCATGGTCAGCAAGCCGGCTTCGGTGGGCGAGTACCCGCGGCCGATCTGGAAGTACTGGCCGAGGAACACCGCGCCGCCGAACATCGCCATGCCGACCGCGAGGCTCGCGATGATCGCGAGCGCGGGCGTGCGCTGGACGACGATGTGCAGTGGCACCACCGGTTCGCGGACCTTCTTCTCGACCAGCACGGCGAACGCGAGCAGCACGAGACCGGCCGCGACCATGACGCCGGTCTGCCACGACAGCCAGTCGAACGTGTTGCCGACGAACGACACCCAGATCAGCAGGACGCTCACGCCGGCGGCGATGAGGCCGGCCCCGAGGTAGTCGACCCGGACGTTCTCCCGGCGCACGGTCTCCAGCTTCAGCGTGCGCTGCAGCACGACGAACGCGAGCACCGCGATCGGCACGCCGACGAAGAAGCACCACCGCCAGCCCAGCCACGGCACGTCCACGATCAGGCCGCCCAGCAGCGGGCCGCCGACCGTCGCCACGGCCATGACGGCGCCGAGGTAGCCGTTGTAGCGGCCGCGCTCCCGCGGCGGGATGATCGCGGCGATCACGACCTGGACCAGCGCCTGCAGACCGCCGACGCCGATGCCCTGGAACGCCCGCGCGGCGATCAGCTGCCCGGTGTCCTGGCTGAACCCGCTGATCATCGACCCGGCCACGAAGATCACGATCGCGACCTGGACCAGCGTCTTCTTGTTGAACAGGTCGGCGAGCTTGCCCCAGATCGGGGTGGTGGCCGTGGCGGCCAGCAGCGTGGCCGTGACGACCCAGGTGTACTGCGTCTGGCTGCCGTTCAGCGAGCCGATGATCAGCGGCAGCGACGTCGACACGACGGTCGAGCTGATCATCGCCACGAACAGCGCGAGCAGCAGCCCGGACAGCGACTCGAGCACCTCACGGTGCCGCATCGACCCGGACGAGTCGGTTCTTTCGGACTTCATGGGATCCCTTCGCACGTTCCGGACCATCATTGCGCACTGGGCAAACTTGCACAATGAGCAATTACACTCCGGCGCTACGCTGATCCCATGGACACCCTCGACACGCTCCGCACCCGCAAGAAGGCGGCGACGCGGCAGTCGTTGCACGAGGCCGCGCTGCGCCTGGCGATGGAACGCGGGCTCGACGGCGTGACGGTCGAGGACATCGCCGACGCGGTGGGCGTGTCCCGCCGGACGTTCTCCAACTACTTCACGAACAAGGAAGACGCGATCCTGCACGCCGATCGCGAGCGCACCGGCGTGTTGGTGTCCCTGGTCGAAAACCGGCCGGCCGACGAACAGCCGTGGCAGGCGCTGCGCACGGCCAGCCGCGAGCTCTACCGCGGACGAGCGGTCCCCGACCGCGAATGGGTGGCGCAGCTGCGCCTGCTGCGGCGGCACCCGTCACTGCTCGCGCACCAGGCCGGTGACCAGATCACCCTGGAGCGCGACTTGGCCGCGGCACTGCTGGCCCGGCGCCACGATCTCGACGAAGCGTTGGCGCGCCTCATGACGGCGACGTTCCTCGCGGCCGTGCGGACCGCGAGCGTGCTGTGGCTGGAGGGCTCCGGCGACCAGCCGCTGCCCGACCTCGTCGACGAGCTGCTGGGCCGGGTCGCCTTCCACTGAGGACGGACCCGGCTACGGACCGAAGGCCCTCAGCGTCGTCGCGACCAGGGCGTCGGCGTAGCTTTCGGTCAACGGTCCGGTGCGCAGCAGCCACCGCTGGTACAGCGGCGCGTAAAGCACTTCGAGCACCAGATCCAAGTCGGCGTCAGAAGCCAGCTGGCCCGCCCGCTGGGCACTGCGCAGCCGGTCCTTCTTCGCCTCGTCGACGGGGGCGGCGAGCCGCTCGCGGTAGAGCGCAGCCAGCTCCGGGTCGTTCGCGATCTCCGTGTTGAGCGCGCGGATCGGGGCCTCGAACGCCGGGTCGGCGAACTCGGCGACCGTCGCGCGCATCACCGCGCGCAGGTCGGCTTCCAGGTCACCGGTGTCGGGCAGCGGGGCGACCGCGCCGGAGGGGTCGGCGCTGAGCTCGAGGACCGAGTCGAACACGACCGCGCCCTTGGCCGGCCACCACCGGTAGATCGTCTGCTTGCCGACGCCGGCGCGGGCGGCGATCGCGTCGATCGACACCTTGGCGTAGCCGAGCTCCACGATCAGCTCGCGGGTCGCCGCGAGGATCGCCTGGCGGGAGCGCTCGCTGCGCCGGGCGGCGTCGGGCTTCTTGGCGACCATGCGCGACAGCCTAGCGTGCGACGAGACGAACCGTTCCGTCTTGACACGCCGCCGCCCGGCGCGCACACTCGTCGTCGCGAGACGAGACGATTCGTCTCGCGAACCGCAAGGGGGTAGGCCATGACGGCCACCGACAGTCAGGTTTGGTTCGTCACCGGGGCTTCGCGCGGCCTGGGCCGGGCGATCACCGTGGCCGCGCTGAACGCCGGGCACCGCGTGGTCGCCGCGTCCCGGACGCCCGGCGAGCTCGACGCCCACCCGGGCCGGCTCGTCCACATCCCGCTGGACGTGACCGACCGCGCCGCCGTGTTCGAGGCGGTGGAGCGCGCGGCCGGCGTGTTCGGCGGTCTGGACGTCGTCGTCAACAACGCCGGGGTGATGCTCTACGGCATGGTCGAAGAGGCCACCGAAGAGCAGGTCCGCGCGCACTTCGACGTCAACTTCTTCGGCGCGCTCTGGGTCGCCCAAGCCGTGGTCCCCCACCTGAAGGGCGGCGGCAGGCTGCTGCAGGTCACGTCCATGGGCAGCGGCGGCGGGATGGCGTCCGTCGGCTTCTACGGGGCCGGCAAGGCAGCGCTCGACGCCTTGAGCGACGCGCTGGCGATGGAAGTCGAGCGCTTCGGCGTGCACGTGACGAACCTGCAGATGGGCGGCTACGCCACCGGCCTCTTCACCAGCGGCACGACGACCACCACCCCCGACCCCGCCTACCGGGAGCTGCGCAAAGAGCTGGAAGAGATGTGGGGTGACGACGCCGGTCCCGCACCCGAGACGGCGGCGCCAGTCGTGCTCCGGGTCGCCGCCCTGGACGACCCGCCACGACGCCTCGTCGTCGGCAGCGCGTCGTTCGACATGGTGCAGGAGCTCGCGCGGATGCGCGCCGAGCAGTACGTACGGTGGGAAGGCCTCAGCCGTCAAGCACCCGGCTGAGGCCGCCCACTCAGACCAGACCCTGCTGCGCCAGCCAGTCCTTCGCCACGTCCGCGGCCTTCTCGCCGTCGGAGTCGACGCGCTTGTTCAGGTCGCGCATCCCTTCCGTCGTGAGCTTCGCGCTCACCGCGTTGACGGCGGCCGCGAAGTCCGCTCCGCGCTCGTCGAGGACCTTCTTGGTCACCGCCGGGACCACGTTCTCGGTCGGCACCATGGCCAGGTCGTCCTTCAGCGCGACGTACTTCGAGTCGCCGGCCTGCGGGCTCACCGAGTCGACCGGGATGACCGTGACGGCCCCGGAGTCGAGCTGCTGCACCCGCGGCCCGAGCTCCTGGACGGTCTGGAACGTCGCGTTCGTCAGCTTGTAGACGTCCGTGAGGCCCTTGAAGCACGTCAGCCGCTTCTCGCACTCCGGGCCACCGGCCAGGATGACCTTGTCGAGCTTCTTCAGGTCGCTGATGCTCGCGAGGCCCTTCGACTGCGCGAGGTCGGCCTTGACGATGTAGGTGTTCTTGTCTTCCGCGGCGGCGTAGTCCAGCAGGGACACCCCGCTGGGCTCGAGCAGCTTCGCCAGCTGGTCGTGCTCGCCCTTGGCGTCCTTCACCGGGTCCGCGCCGAACCCGGCGGCGATGGCCGAGCCCTGGTACTCCGGGATGAACTGCAGCTCACCGGACTTCAGCGACGGGTAGATCAGCTCCCGCGAGCCCAGGTTCAGCTTCCGCGTCACCGGGTA
>NZ_JBEZHS010000017.1:0-187570 GCF_040650695.1 Amycolatopsis sp. NPDC048633 | reverse complement strand
ATTTAATGCTCTCAAAGGAACCTCATACGAGGTTCAAAACATAAGCTCTACTGGCTTAGTTCACTAGCACACTGTTGAGTTCTCAAGCAACACACCCCGAGTCGCACCGCCGTCAAGCGGCCTTACCCGAAGCGAGTATTCCTAGCAGTTTTGGTGGGACACCCACTCAATCGCTTCGAGCGAGAGCTTGGTTCGTGTCCCCGCCGCCCGGTTTCCCTGGCGACTTGGAGAACTTTACATGTCCCGAAACCCCCTGAAACAGGGGGGTCCGTTAACAAGATCAGCGCAGGTCAGACCCCACGACGAAACCCGTCTGAGGCCCAGTGTGCACCCGTGGGCCCGCGAGCGCCAGGGATAGCGCGCGGAAAGAACATTGCTCCGAGTACATTGCACCGTATTGCACCGTGCCAAAGCTCCGCCTAGCGTCGGCCGCATGACCCTCTCCCACGACGACCTCGGCCCGAAGAACGGCCGGCCGGTCCTCCTCGTCCACGGCCACCCCTTCGACCGCTCGATGTGGCGTCCCCAGGCCGAGCACCTGGCCGCCCGCGGCTACCGCGTCGTGATCCCCGACCTCCGCGGCTTCGGTACCTCCAAGAGCGAAGACCTCAAGACCACTCTGGACGTCTTCGCCCAGGACCTCGTCGACCTGGCCGACCACCTGGAGCTGGCGCGCTTCGTCCTCGGCGGCCTCTCCATGGGCGGCCAGATCGTCATGCACCTGCTGAAGGACCACCCCGGCCGGGCGGAAGCCGTCCTCCTCGCCGACACCTTCCCCGGCCTCGATACCCCGGCGGCGAAGCAGGCCCGCATCGACACCGCGGCGAGGATCACCGAGGAGGGCATGCACGGCTACGCGGACGAGCTCCTCCCCAAGATGATCTCGAAGCAGACCCGCGCGACCAGGCAGGACGTCGAGGCACACGTCCTGAAGATGATGCGCAACGCTCCCGAAGAGGGAGCCGCGGCCGCGCTGAGAGGACGCGCCGAGCGCCCTGACTACACCGAGGGACTGAAGCGCATCGACGTCCCCACCCTCGTAGTAGTAGGCAGCGAGGACGAGTTCACCCCGGTCGAGGACGCCCGGCTCATCCACCGGGAGATCACCGGTTCGACCCTGGTGGTCGTCGACGGCGCGGGCCACCTGCCTAACCTGGAGCGCGAGACCGAGTTCACCGAGGCGCTCAGCACCTTCCTGACCACAAGCGGAGCCACCCCATGACCCAGCAGACCGTGTTCGTGACCGGCGCCAGCGCCGGCTTCGGGGACGCCATCGCGCGCCGGTTCGTCGCCGAGGGCGCCCGGGTGATCGCCGTCGCCCGTAGTGCGGACAAGCTCGAGAAGCTCGCCGGGGAGCTGGGAGACGCCGTGCTCCCGGTGACCCTCGACGTCAGCGACCCCGAAGCGGTCAAGACGACGATCGAAAACCTCCCCGCGGAATGGCGCGAGGTCGACGTCCTGGTCAACAACGCCGGCCTCGCGAAGGGCCTCGAGCCCGCGCACCGGGCCGACCTGACCGACTGGGACGAGATGATCGCGACCAACGTCCGCGGCCTCACGCATGTGACGCGGGCGCTGCTGCCCGGCATGGTCGAGCGCGGCCGCGGCCACGTCATCAACATCGGCTCGATCGCCGGCACCTACCCCTACCCCGGCGGCAACGTCTACGGCGCGACCAAGGCGTTCGTCCACCAGTTCAGCCTCAACCTGCGCAGCGACCTGCACGGCACCGGCGTCCGCGTGACGAACGTCGAGCCCGGCATGGTCGGCGGCACGGACTTCTCGAAGGTCCGCTTCGACGGCGACCAGGGCAAGGCGGACAAGGTTTACGAGGGCACCACCCCGCTGACCGCGGACGACGTCGCCGAGTCGGTCTTCTGGGCGGCGAACCAGCCGGCGCACGTGAACATCAACGTCATCGAGCTGATGCCGGTCGTCCAGAGCTTCTCGGCGCTGCAGATCTACCGCGAGTCCTGAAGCCCGAAGAGGTCGAACAACGCCTGCTGGGCCGGGTCCCGCTCGGTCGGCAGGCGCCTCGCCCGCGGCCGCCCGCCGGTCGACGGGTACCGCAGCACCAGCTCGCCGATGCCGGCCAGCTGGTCGAGCAGCTCCCGCACGGACAGGTTCATCCCGGCCCGGTCGGCCTCGCGCCGCATCAGGTGTGTGACGGTCGCGGCGAGCACCGAGACGAGCCCGTGCGCGGCGATCCGCTGCCGCGTCCACTCCCAGCGCGGGGTCGGCCCGGCGACGGCCGGGCCGGTGAGCCAGCGGAACGTCGACTCCAGGTGCGTCCGGGCCCGGTAGGCCGTGACGACGTCCCCGATCGGCCAGTCCCGGTCGGTGACCAGCACCTGCTTGCCGAAGAACTCGTCGTCCAGCCGAGCGATGGCCACCGTGTCGACACGCCGTTCGAGCCGGATCTCGCCGGGCCGGCTCCCGCTCAGCACGGCGGTGAGCACGCGCTCGATGCGACGGCCCCGCGTCACCCGGCCGATCTCGGCGTGGACCTGGGCGCGGTCGCCCCGGTGGGTGCCCGCGGCCAGGGCTCCGGCCAGGCCGTCGAGCTCACGGGTCGCGGTGGCCAGCTCGTCGGCGAACGCGCGGGACTGCGCCGCGTGCAGCGTCGCCGAATGCGTGAGGAGCACCCGCCGCCGGACGCCGTCGACGACCGCGTGCGTGTCCAGCGCGGTGAGGCCGGCGAACCGCTCGGGGTCGACGCGCTTGCGGGCGGACGCGGGCTGGGTCAGCAGCCCGGGGTGGTCGGTCAGCGGCAACGAGCCGACGAACCCGCTGCGTGAGCCCAGGTCGAGCTGGGCCGCCTGGCCGGAGTGGAAGACGAGCGTCGCGGGTCCCAGCTCCGCGGTCAGCGAGGCGAACGTCGGCGCCGTGCCGTCGTCGCGCCGGTACACCCTCGACGCCAGCGGGATCGCGCCGTCGCGGGTCACCCGCAGGCCGGCGCCGGCGAGCACGCCCCGGCAGGCCGAGGGCAGCGTGCAGTCGGCCGGGGCGAACGCGGCGAACTGGGGGACGTCGACGGCGAGCGCCGCGTGGTCGTCCAGCAGCTCCAGCACGGCGGACGCGACGGAGTCCTCGATGCGCGTGATGCGTTCGGGGGTAAGGCGTTCCAGCGCCCGCCACGTCCCCTCCACTGTGGACACCCGGGGCCGCACCACGTCCGCCGCCACGCCCGAATCCCACCACTCGGCCAGCGGCGTTTCGGGCGCGGTCGCCCGGTGCAGCACGGCGATCGCCAGCGTCAGACCCAGGGAGGGCTTCGCGCGCTGGAGGCCGGCGACGTCGTCGACGCGGCGAACGAAGTCGAGGCGCGAAAGCGTCGCCCACACCGCGGCGACGTCGCCGTACGTCCGGTACGAAGCCGACGCGGGTTCGCCGCCCGGGACGGCGCGCGCGATCTCCTCGGCCGTCCCCAGGTAACGCTGGGTCACCACCCGCGGCTTGCCGTCAACCCTCCCGGACTCCGCCAGGTAGTAGTACGTCCGTCCGCCGATCTTCTTCCCGACCACCGATGCCACCCTTTAGGTAATACACCGCGGGAAGCTGATCGACAACTATGGCACCGGGCTGACCTGCGACGACGAGCACGCGCACCGATCGGGTGAGCCGGGTGCGCAACACACACTGGCTGGTCCCGCGAGGACGGTCCTAGCGTGGGTGGAATGGGACCCGATCCTGACGCCACCACCCCGACCGCCTCCGCGATGCGCCGCTCGCTCGCCCGGGCGCGCGACGGGAAGACACTGGACGTAGCCGAGGCGAGCGTCCTGCTGCACGCCCGCGGCGAAGATCTGGCGAAGCTGTCCGAGTACGCCTCCCGCATCCGTGACGCCGGCCTGGCCGAGGCCGGGCGCGCGGGCGTCATCACCTACAGCCGCAAGGTGTTCATCCCGCTGACCCGGCTGTGCCGCGACCGCTGCGGCTACTGCACGTTCGTCACGGTCCCGGGCCGGCTCGAATCGCCGTTCCTATCCCCGGACGAGGTCCTCGACATCGCCCGCAAGGGCGCGGAGATGGGCTGCAAGGAAGCGCTCTTCACCCTCGGCGACCGGCCCGAGGACCGCTGGAAGGCCGCCCGCGACTGGCTGGACGCGCACGGCTACGACGACACGCTCTCCTACGTCCGCGCGATGGCGATCCGGGTGCTCGAGGAGACCGGCCTGCTGCCGCACCTCAACCCCGGCGTCCTGTCCTGGCAGGACTTCCAGCGGCTCAAGCCGGTCGCGCCGTCGATGGGCATGATGCTCGAGACCACCGCGACCCGGCTGTGGAGCGAGAAGGGCGGGCCGCACTACGGGTCCCCCGACAAGGACCCCGCCGTCCGGTTGCGCGTCCTCGAAGACGCCGGCCGCAGTAGCGTCCCGTTCACCACCGGCGTGCTGATCGGCATCGGCGAGACGCACGAAGAGCGCGCGGACGCGCTGTTCGAGATCCGCAAGGTCGCCAAGACCTACGGCGGCATCCAGGAAGTCATCGTGCAGAACTTCCGGGCCAAGCCGGACACGAAGATGCGCGCGACACCGGACGCCGACCTCGAGGAGCTGGCCGCGAACATCGCCGTGGCGCGGCTCGTGCTCGGCCCGAAGATGCGCATCCAGGCACCGCCGAACCTGATCGGCAACCAGTACGACCTGATGATCCGCGCCGGGATCGACGACTGGGGCGGCGTCTCGCCGCTGACCCCGGACCACGTCAACCCGGAGCGCGCGTGGCCGCAGATCGACGAGCTGGCCCGCCGCACCGAGAAGGCCGGCTTCGACCTCAAGGAACGGCTGACGATCTACCCGGAGTACGTCAACGCCGGCGAGCCGTGGCTGGACCCGCGGATCACCCGGCACGTCGCCGCGCTCGTCGACCCGGCCACCGGGATGGCGCGCGAGGGCGCGATGCCGGTCGGCATCCCGTGGCAGGAGCCGGACGGCGGCTGGCAGGAGTCCGGGCGCACCGACCTGCACACCGAGATCGACACCACCGGCCGGACGGAAGACCGCCGCAGCGACTTCGACTCCGTGTACGGGGACTGGAAGGAGATCGGCGACCGGATCAAGACCGGGCCGCAGAAGTTCGACTCCACCGTCCTGGAAGCCTTGCGCAGCGCGGAAAAGGACCCCGCCGGGCTGTCCGACGACGCCGCGCTGGCGCTGCTGTCCGCCGAGGGCAAAGAGCTGGACGCCTTCACTAAGCTCGCCGACGACCTGCGTCGCGAGACGGTCGGTGACGACGTCACCTTCGTCGTCACGCGGAACATCAACTTCACCAACGTCTGCTACACGGGCTGCCGCTTCTGCGCCTTCGCCCAGCGTCGCACCGACGCCGACGCGTACACGCTCTCGCTGGAGCAGGTCGGCGACCGCGTCGACGAGGCGTGGGCCGCGGGCGCGACCGAGATCTGCATGCAGGGCGGCATCCACCCGGACCTGCCCGGCACCGCGTACTTCGACCTCGCGGCCGAGGTCAAGCGCCGCCAGCCGGAGATCCACCTGCACTCCTACAGCCCGATGGAGGTCGTGAACGGCGCTTCACGCACCAACCTGTCGCTGAAGGACTGGCTCATCAAGGCGAAGGAAGCCGGCGTCGACTCGCTGCCGGGCACGGCGGCCGAGATCCTCGACGACGACGTCCGCTGGGTGCTCACCAAGGGCAAGCTGCCGACGTCGGAGTGGATCAAGGTCGTCACCACCGCGCACGAGATCGGGCTGCCGACGACGTCCACGATGATGTACGGCCACGTCGACACGCCCGCGCACTGGGTCGCGCACCTCAAGCTGCTCGCGAAGCTGCAGCGCGACGGCCTGGAGAAGCACGGCAAGCGCGGGTTCAGCGAGTTCGTGCTGCTGCCGTTCATCCACCAGAGCTCGCCGATCTACCTCGCCGGGCTGGCTCGTCCCGGGGCGACGCAGAACGAGAACCGGGCGGTGCACGCGCTGTCCCGGCTGCTGCTGCACGGGATGATCGACAACATCCAGAGCTCCTGGGTGAAGCTCGGCACCGAGGGCAGCCGCGCGGTGCTGCAGGGCGGCGTCAACGACATCGGCGGCACGCTGATGGAGGAGACGATCAGCCGGATGGCCGGCGCGTCGAACGGGTCGTACAAGACGATCAGCGACATGCGCGAAATGGTCGAGCCGCTGGGCCGGCCGCTGGTGCAGCGCACGACAGGTTACGGCCGGCCGTCGGCCGAGCGGATCGCCGCGGCGGAGGCTTCGGACGGCGTCGCGACCGCCGTGCGCAAGCCGCTGCTGCCCCTGCTGACGCCGTAAGACGGTAGCGGGCGCCCGGGCTCCAGGGCGCCCGCTACTCTTCCGGATCATGGGGGTTTTCCGCTTCGCACCACTTCTTTTCGTCGCGCTTCTCGCGGGTTGCGGCACTACGCCGCCTCCGCCGCCCGTGCCCAGACCCACGACGACACCGAGCCCGACGTACGCGCCGCCGCCGCCGACTGGGCTGTCGCTCACGGTCGGCCAGGTCGAAGCCGGCCTCGGGCACCGCGCGAGCGTCCTCACGCTGACGAACCGGGACACGGCGCCACGCCAGGTCACCGGCTACCCGGACCTTAAGATCCTCGCGGGTGACGGCTCCCCGCTCGAGGTGAAGGTCGAGCACGGGACGTCGTACTTCGCGCGGGACCTCGGCCCGCGGGACACGACGCTCAAGCCGGGCGAGAAGGTCGTGGCCGTGCTGGCGTGGTCGGCGACCGTGACGACCGGGGACAAGCGCAGCGGCGCGGCGATCTCGGTCGTCCCCGTCCCGGGCGAACCCGCGCAGAAGCAGCCGCTGGACACCGATCTGGGCACCACGGACTCCGTGACGGTCAGCTCGTGGGCCACCGAAATCGGCAACTGATGACCTTGTGTCACCGCTCACAAACCCACGGTTGACCCAGCCGGATCTGTGCTAACTCTTTTCCCTCACGACCAGGGTGAGCACCGAAGCTGCACCCACCGGAAGGGACTTCGATGAGCACCTCCGTGGCCGCGCTGGAAATGGTCGACACCGATCGCTATCCGCTCACCGAACCGGGAAGCGCGGCCTGGCGGGAGACCGTCGGCCGCACCCGCGCCGACCTGGCCGACGTCGGCTGCAGCGTGCTCGCCGACTTCATCCGGCCGGAGCTGCATGAGGTCCTGCGCGCCGAATGCGCCGCCCTCGAGCCGCACGCGTACACGAAGACCGAAAAGGTCAACGCCTACAACACCGCGATCGACGCGCCGCTGCCCGAAGACCACCCCGGCCGGACGATCATGGAGCGCGGCAACGCCTTCGTCGCCCGCGACCACATCCCGGCGGGCGCGCTCATCGGCCGGCTCTACACCAGCCCGGTGTTCCAGCGCTTCATCGCCGACTGCTTCGGGCTGCCGGAACTGCACGAGCTCGCCGACCCGCTGTCCGGGCTGACGCTCAACGTGATCGCGCCCGGCCGTGCGCACCCGTGGCACTTCGACACGAACTCCTACACCGTCAGCATGCTGACGCAGGCCGCGAGCGAGGGCGGGACGTTCGAGTACTGCCCGAACATCCGGTCCGCCGAAGCCGAGAATTTCGCCGCCGTCCGGGCGGTCCTTTCCGGGGAAAGCACCCGTTCGGTCCAGCGCCTCGACCTCCGTCCGGGCGATCTGCAACTGTTCAAAGGCCGCTTCGCCTTGCATCGGGTCACTAGGGTGGAGGGGAAGATCGCCCGGAACTCCGCGATCTTCGCCTACAGCGAGCGCCCCGGCGTCATCGGCAGCCCGGAGCGGACCAGGCAGCTCTTCGGCCGGGTCCTGCCCGAGCACCTGGCTGGTCACGCTGTGCGGGGCGACGCCCTGCTCGACTAGATCTAGGAGCCTGGCCCGTGCCTTTTGACTCGACCGGCAAGATCTCGTTCGACCACATCTACACCGCGTCCGACCCTCGTCCGTTCTTCGAGACGTTGCAACGCGTGGATTACCAGATTCCGCAGCTGGGGAAGCCGTATTTCACGAAACTGATCGAGGAATACCAGGCGGAGCGCGGAATCGCGCAGCCGACCGTGCTCGACGTCGGCTGTTCCTACGGCGTCAACAGCGCGTTGCTGCGGTGCGAAACAACGCTGGACGACCTCTACGAGCAGTACACCGCGCCCGGTGTCGAGGACCTCGACCGCGCCGCGCTGCTCGAACGCGACCAGCGGCTCGTGCTCAGCCGCGCGACCCCCGACGGCGCCCGGTTCTTCGGCCTCGACGCCGCGGGGGCGGCGCTGGACTACGCGCGTGAAGCGGGCTTCCTGGACGAGACGATCTACGCCGACTTCGAACGCTACGACCCGGACGAGACGCAGCAGGCGCTGCTCGATCAGGTGGATCTCGTCGTGTCGACCGGCTGTGTCGGGTACGTCACCGAGAAGACGATCGCCCGCATCGCGCGCGGTTCGCGGCCGTGGATGGCGCACTTCGTGCTGCGGATGTTCTCCTACGACCCGGTCGCGGAAAGCCTGGCCGAGCTGGGCTACGAGACCGCGGCCATCGACGGGGTGTACCGGCAGCGGCGGTTCGCCTCCGACGAGGAGCAGGCGCACATCCTCGACTCGCTGAACACGGCCGGCGTCGATCCCGAAGGGCTCGAAGCCGAAGGCTGGCTGTACGCGCAGCTGTACGTTTCCCGACCGAAGAAGGGTGCGGCCGCCGGACTGGCTTCCGCGCTCAGCACGGTTTCCGTCGACTAACGAGGATGACAGAGTGAGCAGTCCGGAATGGTCCACCCGCACGTTCGGCAACGAGGACCGGCTTCCCCGGGTCCCCGTGCCCACCCTCGCCGACAGCGGCCGCCGCTTCCTGGAGTGGTGCGGCCCGCTGCTGACGCCGGAGGAGCTGGCGGAGACCGAAGCGGCGGTCGAGGAGTTCCTGGCGCCGGGCAGTCCGGCGCACGGGCTGCAGGCCGCGCTCGAGGAGTACGACCGGTCGCCGGGCGTACACAGCTGGCTGGATACCTTCTGGCCGTACCGCTACCTCGGCCGCCGCGACCGGATCGCGCTCAACGCCAACTTCTTCTTCCTGTTCCAGGACTCTCCGCTGGGGCAGGTCGAGCGGGCGGCCGAGCTGACCGCGTCCGCCGTGGACTACAAGCTGCGGCTCGACGAAGAGCTGGTGCCCCCGGTGCTGGTGCGCGGCGGGCCGCAGTCGATGGTGCAGCACAAGTACCTGTTCTCGGCGACGCGCATCCCGGGCGAGCTGCTGGACACCGCGCGCACGCGGTTCCCTTCGCCCGAGCGGCACATCGTCGTGTTCCACCGCGGCACGCCCTTCCGGATCGACGTCATCGCCGCGGACGGCCGGCCTCATTCGCCGGAGCAGATCGCCGACGGCCTGCGCGCGATCCTCAAGGACGACCACCTCGCCGACGTCCCGGCCGGGCACTTCACCACGAAGGCCCGCGCGGAGTGGGCGGCCAGTCGTCAGGCGCTGATCGACGCGGGCAACGCCGAAGCTCTCGAAACCATCGAGACGGCGCTGTTCTGCCTGTGCCTGGACGACTTCACGCCGTCCGACGCCCAGGAGGCCGGTGATCAGGTGCTGTACGGCGACAACCGCTGGTACGACAAGGCCGTCTCGCTGATCGTGTTCGAGGACGGCACCGCGGGGATCAACGTCGAGCACTGCGAACTCGACGGCACCACGATCCTCGGCTTCACGGACGCGCTGCTGAGCGGGGAACGCCTTCCCCGGGACGCCGCCGGCGGCGTCCCGGGTTTCACGCCGGTCGAGTTCACGCTGACCGACGCGCTCCGCGAAGACGCCCGGGCGGCCGGGGAGGCCTTCGCGGCGTACGCGGACGCGACGGCCACGCAGACCGTGTCGTTCGGCTTCGGCGCCAACCGCGTGAAGGAGCTGGGGATGTCCCCCGACGGCTTCGCGCAGATGGCGTACCAGCTCGCGCACAAGCGGGCGAAGGGACTGACGGGCGCGACGTACGAGTCGATCGCCACCCGGCAGTTCCGGAACGGCCGGACCGAGGCGATGCGGGTCGTCACCCCCGAGGTTTTCCGGTTCGTGGCCGCGATGGAAACCGGCACGCTCGAGGAGAAGCGGGAAGCTTTCCGTACTGCGGCGGCGAAGCACGTCTCGCGGGCGAAGGAGTGTCAGGCCGGGGACGCGCCGGAGCAGCACCTGTGGGAGCTGCAGCTGATCGGGAAACGCCGTGGGGACACCGAAAGCCCGGCGCTCTACAGCTCGCCGGGCTGGCTGAAGATGCGGGACGACTACCTGAGCACCAGCTCGGCGCCGTCGGTCAACATCCAGTACTTCGGGTTCGGCTCGACGAGCCCGCAGTGCATCGGCATCGCGTACGTGCTGCTGCCGGACCGGTGGAACATCTACCTCAGCACGCCGAAGCACGTCTCGGCGGAGATGTACCGCTTCGCCGACGAGCTCGCGAAGGCCGTCAGCGAGCTGCAGGAGCTCCTGGCAGGCGCTTGAGCAACCAGGTCAGCCGGGCGGCGCGGGCCGCCCGGCTGACCTGCGCTTCCGGCACCAGCGAGTCGAAGCCGTGGAAGCCGCCGGGCCAGACGTGCAGCTCGGCCTCGCCGCCCGCCTGCCAGATCCGGCTCGCGTAGGCGACGACCTCGTCGCGGAACGTCTCCGCCGTGCCGACGTCCAGGAACGCCGGGGGCAGCCCGGAAAGCTCGGCCGCGCGGGCCGCGGCGGCGTACGCCGGGACCTCGTCCGTGCCGCGGCGATCACCGAGGTAAGCCGTCCAGCCGACGTTGTTGGCCGTGCGGTCCCACAGGCCGTGGCCGTCGAGGTCGACGGCGGACGGCGTGTCGTTGCGGTCGTCGAGCATCGGGCAGATCAGCAGCTGCCCGGCGAGCTGTGGCCCGCCGCGGTCGCGGGCGAGCAACGCCGTGGCGGCCGCGAGCCCGCCGCCGGCGCTGATCCCGCCGACCACCACCGGGCCGGCGCAGCGCTCGACCGTCCACAAGAGACCGGCGTAGCAGTCCTCGACCGGCACCGGGTACGGGTGCTCGGGCGCGAGCCGGTAGCCCGGCGAGACGATCGTCAGGTTCAGCCCGCCCGCCCAGTCCAGCAGGTTGGGCACGTCCTGGCCGAGGTGGCTGCCGACGATCGTGCCGCCGCCGTGCACGTAGTAGAGGACGCCGACGCTCTCGGCCGGGCGCAGCACCAGCAGCGGAACGTCCCCGGCGTACTCCTCGGCGACCTGGTACGCCGGGTACGCGGCGGCCAGCTCCTCGACGGTCCGGTGCTCGGCGGCGTTCAGCTCCCGGCGGCCGGGGATGTCGGTCAGCTGCGCGAGCGGCGGGCGGAGGGCCCGCAGGGTTTCGACGACGGGGGCCAGCTCCGGGTCGAACGGCGGTGGCGTCATGCCGTGGGATCCGAGACGACGAGGACCAGCGAGCCCTCGAACGTCGGCTGCTCGCGGAACCGCCCGTAGCGGCGTTCCCACGTGCCGTCGTCGAGGTCGTGCTGCAGCTCGGCGGCGAACCGGTGGTGCACGCGGTCGTCGACGAAGCTCCACGCCGAGCACGACAGCCGCGCGCCCGGGTCGAGCAGACGTTCCGGGCGGGCGTAGTAGGCCTCGTTGAAGCCGTCCGTGCAGTCGGTCGGGATGGGCACGGGGACGATCGACGTGTGGCCGCCGAGCCCGTCGGCGATGTCGTCGACCGAGGGGTAGCGCCGCGCTTCGGTCTCGATCACCTCGGGCGCGTAGTCGAGCAGCCAGAACCGCCGCAGCAGGGCCGGGTCGCAGGTCAGGATGGCGATCGGGCCGCGGGTGACGCGGCGCAGCTCCTTGAGCCCGGTCCACAGGTCGTTCCACTGGTGGACGCTGAACGTGCTCATCGCGCCCTCGAACGACCGGTCCGGGAACGGGAGCTTCTCGGCCACCGCGTCGACCGCCGGCGGCAGGTCCGCCCGCCGCTGCGCGCGCATCGACGCGGACGGCTCGACCGCCGTCACCTCCCGGTCGGCCGGCTCGTAGGCGCCGGCGCCCGCACCGACGTTGAGCACGGTCCGCGCGTCCCCCAGCGCGTCGGCGATGTACTGGCCGATCCGGGGATCCGGCCGGCGGTAGTCGGTGTAGACCCCGCCGATCGCGCCGTAGTCCGCGTCCCCGGCGCTGCCGTCCGCACGTCGCTGGCTCATGCCGGAAAACTATCAGCGCTTCCCGGCCACGCCGTCGTTGCTCCGCCGGGCGTAAGCGAACGCCGGGCATCCGGCGCAGTCGTCAATTCCTGTCGCAAACTTGCGTAAGTTCGTTCAACTATTGCGATTTCTTGTCCAGGATTCGTATGATCCCGGTCACAGAGGTCCCCACCCTGCTGCGGAAAGGCCAGTGCCGCCCATGTCTCCCAGCTCTGTCTTCAGCGCGCCCGAAAAAGCCCCGGATCGCCTCCGGGCCAAGAGATTCGGTGCCCTCGCCGCCGCCGTGACCGTCGCGGCCGGCCTGACGATCGCCGCCGCTCCCGCCGGGGGTTCGGCGCTCGCCGCCGGCCGCGGCGCGAGCGTGCCCTTCCTCGAACAGGAGGCGGAGAACGCCGCGACGAACGGCTCGGTCATCGGCCCGGACCGCAACGCCGGCACGCTCGCCGGCGAGGCGTCCGGCCGCAAAGCCGTGACGCTCTCGGGCCAGGGCAAGTACGTCGAGTTCACGCTCACCGCCCCGGCGAACTCGATCGACTTCCGCTTCAGCCTCCCGGACTCCGGCAACGGCACCGGGACCAGCGGCACGATCTCGCTGTACGTGGGCGGCGCCCACAACCGCGACATCGCGCTGACCTCGAAGTACGCCTGGTACTACGGCTCGTACCCGTTCACCAACAACCCCGGTGACGGCCACGCGCACCACTTCTACGACGAGACCCGCGCGCTGCTCGGCACGTCGTACCCGGCCGGCACCAAGATCAAGCTGCAGGTCGACGCCGGCGACACCACGGCCTCGACCATCGACCTGGCCGACTTCGAGCAGGTCGGCGCGGCGGCCACGCGGCCGGCGAACTCGCTGTCCGTCACCGACTACGGCGCCACCGCGGGCGACACGAGCGACGACGCTTCGGCGTTCGACTCGGCCGTGGCCGCGGCTCGCAGCCAGGGCAAGGAGGTGTGGATCCCGTCCGGGACCTTCACCCTCGGCCACCACATCACCGTCGACCAGGTGACCATCCGCGGCGCCGGGCCCTGGTACTCGGTGCTGACCGGACCGCGCGCCGGGATCTTCGGCAAGGGCGAACCGGCCAGCTGCGGCACGTCGACGTATCCCGGCAACGGCGCGATCCCGGGCACGAGCAGCGCGGTCAAGCTGTACGACTTCGCGATCATCGGCCAGGTCGACTCGCGCGTCGACTGCGACCAGTCCAACGCCATCGGCGGCGCGCTGGGCGGCGGCTCGGTCGTGCAGAACCTGTGGCTGCAGCACACGAAGGTCGGGCTGTGGCTCGACGGGCCGTTCGACGGGCTCACCGTGTCCGGCAACCGCATCCTCGACCAGACCGCCGACGGCCTGAACCTGCACCAGGGCATCAGCAACGTCACCGTGACGAACAACTTCCTGCGCAACACCGGCGACGACGGCCTGGCCATGTGGTCCGAGCACGACGCCGACCACCACAACACGTTCTCCTTCAACACCGTGCTGCTGCCGATCCTCGCCAACAACATCGCGATCTACGGCGGGCACGACAACACCGTCGCCGACAACGTCGTGGCCGACAACCAGGACCAGGGCGGCGGCATCCACATCGCCAACCGGTTCAGCGCGGTCCCACTCGCGGGCACCACGACCGTCGCGCGCAACACCGCCATCCGCACCGGTGTGCTCGACTCGAACTGGCAGTTCGGCGTCGGCGCCCTGTGGTTCGACGGCCGCGACGGCGCCATCACCGGCCGCGTCGACGTCACCGACCTCGACCTGCTGGACAACAACTACGAGGCCATCCAGTTCATCGACAGCGCCACCACGGACGTGCACTTCACCAACGTCCGGATCACCGGGGCAGGCACCTTCGCCTGGCAGATCCAGGCCAAGCCTTCGGGTTCGGTCAAGAACGTCGTCGCGACCGGCGTCGGGCGGGCCGGGGTCTACAACTGCATGGGCCCGGACGCTCTCGCCGGCCTGGCCGACCAGGGTGGCAACTCGGGCTGGTCGACGACGTTCTGCGGCTCGTGGCCGACGCCCGTGTACGGCTCGGACAACGGCGGCGGCACCACCACTCCGACCACGCCCACCACCCCGCCGACCACCACGACAACGCCGACTCAGCCGGCCGGGAACCTGGCGCTGCACAAGAGCATCACGGCGTCGGCGTCCCAGGGTGGCTTCCCGGCGGGCAACGCGGTCGACGGCGACGCGAACTCCTACTGGGAGAGCGCGAACAACGCGTTCCCGCAGTCGCTGACCGTCGACTTCGGCAGCACGGTATCGGTTTCGCGGCTGGTGCTGAAGCTGCCGCCGTCCTCGGCGTGGGGCACGCGCACGCAAACGATCGCGATCGACGGCGTCAAGGCCGCGGCGGGTTACACGTTCAACCCGGCGTCGGGCAACACCGCGACCATCACGTTCCCGGCGACGTCCGCGCGCACGCTGCGGCTGACCTTCACCGGCAACACCGGCTGGCCCGCGGGACAGCTGTCCGAACTCGAAGCCTATTCGTCCTGAGAGGTGATGACGATGTCCCGCATTCCCCGCGGCGCGGCTTTATTTGCCGCCGCTCTCGCCGCGTCCGGTCTGACCGTGCTTTCCGGCAGTACGCCGGCCGCGGCGGCCACCTGTCCCACGACCGCTTCCGGCGGCGCGAGCGTGCCGTTCCGGACCGTCGAGGCCGAGTGCTCGGCGACGAACGGCTCGGCCGTCGGCCCGGACTACACGCAGGCCAGCCTGGCTTCGGAAGCCTCCGGGCGGCAGGCCGTCCGGATCGGGTCCGGCCAGTACGTCGAGTTCACGCTGCCCGCGGCGGCCAACTCGATCAACGTCCACTACAGCGTCCCGGACGGCTCGTCCGGGCGGCTTTCGGTGTACGTCGGCGGGACCAAGCTCGGCAGCGGGCTCTCGGTGACGTCCCGGTATTCCTATGTGGACACCAGCTGGATCCCGGGCGCGAAGACGCACCACTTCTTCGACGACGCCCGGCTGCTGTTCGGCCAGAACGCCGCGGCCGGGACGAAGGTCCGGGTCCAGGCCGACTCCGGTGACGTCGGGCAGGCGACCCTCGACCTGGCCGACTTCGAGCAGGTCGGCGGCGCGGGTGCGAAGCCGTCGGCCGCGTTGTCGGTCACGGACTACGGCGCCACGGCCAACGACTCCTCCGACGACACCCAGGCGTTCCGCACCGGCCTGTCCGCGGCGCGGTCGCAGGGCAAGGAACTGTTCGTGCCGCCGGGCCGGTTCGAGATCGGCTCGGCGCTGCAGATCGACCAGACCACCGTCCGCGGCGCCGGCCAGTGGTACACGGTGCTGCACGGCAACAACATCTTCAACAACGGCAGCGCGTCCGGGAACATCAAGCTGTACGACTTCGCGGTGTTCGGCGATGTGACCGAACGCAACGACGGCAGCCCGGACAACGCGTTCCACGGCGTCCTGGGCAACGGTTCGACGGTGTCGGGTCTGTGGATCCAGGACACGAAGTGCGGGCTGTGGCTGATGAACGGCGCGTCGTCGAACGTCACCATCGAGAACAACCGCATCCTCGACACCCAGGCCGACGGCGTGAACTTCGACGGCGCCGTCACGAACTCGACGTTGCGCAACAACTACCTGCGCAACAACGGCGACGACGGCTTGGCGCTGTGGTCGAACGGCCAGGCCGACTCCGGCAACAGCCTGGTCAACAACACGATCGTGCAGCCGAACCTGGCCAACGGCATCGCGCTCTACGGCGGCTCGAACAACACCGTGAGCGGCAACCTCGTGCAGGACACGAACGCCCTCGGCGGCGGGTACCTGGTGGCCAACCGGTTCAGCTCGGTCCCGCTCGGCGGCACGGTAACGCTGTCGAACAATACCGCGCTGCGGGCCGGGGCGCTCGACCCGAACTGGCAGTTCGGCGTCGGCGCGCTGTGGTTCGACGCGCGTGACCAGGCGATCACCGGCGTCACGATCCGCGTCACCGGGTTCACCGCGATCCAGAGCCCGTACGAGGCGATCCAGTTCATCGACGGCAACGGCGCCGGCAAGCCGATCCAAGGCGTCACGATCGACGGCGTGACGGTGCAGGGCGTCGGGACGTTCGTGGCGCAGTCGCAGACGCAGGGTTCGGTGTCGATCAGCAACCTGACCGCGTCCGGCGTCGGCGTGACCGGGACGTACAACTGCCCGTACCCGACGTCGATCCCGCGCATGACCTTCGGCGGGTCGGGCAACAGCGGCTGGACCGGCACCTGGGGCGACTGCTCGACGTGGCCCGCGCCGAACTCGGGCCCGCCGCAGCCGCCGCAGTCGGGCAGCAACCTCGCGCGCGGCAAGGCGATCAGCTCGTCGTCCCAGCAGGGCGGCTTCCCGCCGTCGAACGCCAATGACGGCAACGCCGACACGTACTGGGAGAGCGCGAACAACGCGTTCCCGCAGACGCTGACGGTGGACCTGGGCGCGGCGGCGTCGATCAACAAGGTGACGCTCAAGCTGCCGCCGTCGTCGGCGTGGGGTTCGCGGACGGAGACGGTGACGGTCTCCGGCAGCACCGACGGCGGTGCGTACACGACGCTGGTGAGTTCGCGCGGGTACGCGTTCGACCCGGCTTCCGGCAACACGGCGTCGGCGTCCTTCACCGCGACGACCCAGCGTTTCGTGCGGCTGACGTTCACCGGCAACACCGGCTGGCCCGCCGGTCAGGTGTCCGAGCTCGAAGTGGCGGCTTCGTAGCTTGGTCAGTCGGCAAGCCCGTACCGGTGGCTGACACCGGTACGGGCTTGTCACGCTTTTGCGCCCAGTTGCTGTAAAGTTTCACTCATGACGCGTCGTCTTGCCGAAGTCGCCCGCCAGGTCGGGGTCAGCGAAGCCACGGTCAGCCGGGTGCTCAACGGCCGGTCCGGGGTGTCCGCGAGCACCCGGGCCGCCGTGCTCACCGCGCTGGACGTGATGGGCTACGAGCGCCCCACCCAGCTGCGCGGCGAGCGGGCCCGCCTCGTCGGGCTGGTGCTGCCGGAGCTGCAGAACCCCATCTTCCCCGCGCTGGCCGAGATCATGGGCAACGCCCTCGCGCAGCAGGGGTTCACGCCGGTGCTGTGCACGCGGACCGCGGGCGGGGTGTCGGAGGCGGAGTACGTCGAGCTGCTGCTGCAGCAGCAGGTGTCGGGCGTGGTGTTCGCCGGCGGGCTGTTCGCCCAGGCGGACGCGGTGCACACGCACTACCACCACCTCGTGGAGCGGCGGCTCCCGACGGTGCTCATCAACGCCGCGGTCGACCACCTCGGGCTGCCGCAGGTCTCGTGCGACGACGCGGTCGCCGTCGAGCAGGTCGTCGGGCACCTCAGCTCGCTCGGGCACGAGAAGATCGGGCTGGTGCTCGGGCCTTCGGACCACATCCCGTCGCGGCGGAAGCTCGCGGCGTTCCAGTCGTACGCGGCGAAGCTCGGCCTGCCGGTGCTGGACGAGCTGGTCGAGCACGGCATGTTCTCGATCGAAGGCGGCCACGCGGCGGCGGCCCGCCTGTACCCCCGAGGCGCGACGGCGGTGCTCTGCGCAAGCGACCTGCTGGCCCTGGGCGCGGTGCGCGCGGCCCGCCGGCAGGGGCTGTCGGTGCCCGACGACGTCTCGGTGGTCGGCTACGACGACTCGGCCCTGATGAACTGCACCGACCCGCCGCTGACGACCACCCGTCAGCCGATCGAGGCGATGGGCCGCGCGGTGGTGGAGCTGCTGGTGAAGCGCATCAACGGCGGCGAGGTGGCGGCGGAGGAGCTGCTGTTCGCGCCGGAGCTGGTGGTGCGAGGCTCCACGGCCCGCCGCACCGCCTAGTCCCCCTCCAGAGCGCGACGGCCTGCCGGCCGTCGCGCTCTTTCACGTACCCAGCCAGTCGGCTCACGCACCCAGACAGCCGGCTCACGTACCCAGACAGTCGGCTCACGTACCCAGGTGGACGACAAAACCACGGGCCGTGTCGTCTGTTCAGGCACGCGTGTCGTCCGTTCAGGCACGCGAGTCGTCCATCGCGGTACGCGAGCCGACCCTCCAGGTACGCGAGCCGACCCTGCAGGTACGTGAGCCGACTCTCCAGGTTCGCGGGCCGTCGCGGCCTGTTCGTAACTTGCAAAGTCTCGTCGGCTTATTGCGTCGATCCGGTCTCACACTTTAGAGTGACCGCAATCACGTGACAGCCGTCGCGACCCGAGAAGAGGCTTGAGATGAGCAGTCCCTGGTCCCGATCCTTGCCCCGCCGAACGTTCTGCCTGCTGGCCGCAGGCGGCCTCGCACTGGGGGTGGCCGCCTGCGGCGACGACGGCACCGCCGCCGCGCCCGGGGCCAAGGTCAAGATCACGGTCACCGGCCAGCCGCCGACCAGCCAGCCGTTCGAGCGCAGCGTCTTCGACGCCGACGTCAAGGAGTTCGAGGCTTCCCACCCGAACATCGACATCGACCCGCACGAAGGCTTCATGGACCCGAAGACGTTCTCCGCGAAGCTCGCCGGCGGGCAGCTCGAGGACGTCTACTACGTCTACTTCACCGATCCGGCCCAGATCATCGCGCGCCGCCAAGCCGCCGACATCACGGAAGCCGCGAAGAGCGTTCCGCACATCAACGACATCAAGCCGGAGCTCCTGGACAACTTCCGGGACGCGAGCGGCAAGCTCTACGGCCTGCCGACGATGAACTACACGATGGGCCTGGTCTACAGCCGCCCGCTGTTCCAGAAGGCCGGGCTCGACCCGGACAAGCCGCCGACGACCTGGGACGAGGTCCGCGACGCCGCGAAGAAGATCTCCGCGCTGGGCAACGGCACCGTCGGGTACGCCGACTACAGCAAGAACAACCAGGGCGGCTGGCACATGACCGGCTGGCTGTACTCGATGGGCGGCGACATCGCCCGCAAGGACGGCGACAAGTGGGTCGCCGACTTCGACAACGAAAAGGGCAAGCAAGCCCTGCAGTACCTGCACGACATGCGCTGGACCGACAACTCGATGGGCGCCAAGCAGCTCCTCGAAGCCACGGACGTGCAGCGCATGATGGGTGCCGGCCAGCTCGGCATGTACATGGCCGCCCCGGACAACGTGCCGGTGCTCGTCAAGCAGTTCAACGGCAAGTACGAGGACTACGGCATCGCCGGCATGCCCGGCGGCCAGGGCACGCTGCTCGGCGGCGAGGGCTACATGATCAACCCGAAGGCCTCGCCGGACAAGGTCAAGGCCGGCCTCGAGTGGATCCAGTGGAAGTACCTCAACCCGGACCGCTTCGAAAAGCACATCCAGCAGTACGTCGACGGCAAGCAGCCGGTCGGCCTGCCCGCCGAGCCGACCCCGGACGTCTGGACGGGCTCGGTCCGCGAGCAGCAGCTGGCCCTGAAGGCCAAGTTCGCCAACGTCCCCGCGACGAACTACCAGTCCTACGTGGACACGACCAGCAAGATCAAGGGCAGCATCGAGCCGCCGAACGCGCAGCAGATCTACGCCGCGCTCGACAGCGTCATGCAGGCGGTGCTCACGGACCAGAACGCGAACATCGACCAGCAGCTGTCGTCGGCTTCGTCGAAGGTCAACAGTGTCCTCGCCCAGGTCAAGTAGCCTGCTCGCCTGGCCCGCGACGTCTTCGTCGCGGGCCGGGCGCCCGGTCGCGTCCCCGGAGGACCGCCGCCGGACCCGGCTCAAGCGCAAGCTCAAGGAGAACCTCACCGCGTACGGCCTGCTCTGCGCCGCGCTCGTGGTGTTCGCCCTCTTCTCCTGGTACCCGATCGTGCGCGGTGTCCTGCTGAGCTTCCAGCAGGTCGACTTCGTCAACGCGCCGACGTGGGTCGGGTTCGACAACTTCACGCGGCTGTTCGACGACCCGCTGTTCGGCGTCGCTTGGCGCAACACGTTGCTGTTCACCGGGCTGGCGCTGGTCTTCGGTTTCGCCGTCCCGTTCCTGACGGCGGTGCTGCTGAACGAAGTCCGGCACGCGAAGGCGTTCTTCCGGCTCGCCGTCTACCTGCCGGTGATGCTGCCGCCGGTCGTGACGGCGCTGATGTGGAAGTGGTTCTACGACCCGGGTCCCGGGCTGTTCAACTCCGCGCTCGGCGCGGTCGGCCTGCCCGGCGGCCAGTGGCTCGACTCCTCCACCACCTCGATGCTGTCGCTGGTGTTCGTCTCGACGTGGGCCAACATGGGCAGTACCACGCTGATCTACCTGGCCGCGCTCGGCACGATCCCCGGCGAGCTGTACGAAGCCGCGGAGCTCGACGGCGCCGGGCTGTGGAAGCGGCTGCGGCACGTGACGTTCCCGCAGACGCGGTTCGTCCTGCTGGTGCTCCTGCTGCTGCAGATCGTCGCGACGATGCAGGTGTTCACCGAGCCGTACGTGATGACGGGCGGCGGGCCGGACGACTCGACGGTCACCGTGCTCCTGCTGCTTTACCGGTACGCCTTCGTCTACAACGACTTCGGCGCGGCGAGCGCCATGAGCCTGTTGCTGTTCATCGCGCTCGGCGTGTTCTCGGCGTGGTACGTCCGGCTGACGCGGAAGGCGGACCAGTCATGAGAACCCTCGTCTCCCCCGGCGCGCTGCGCAGCCCGCGCGGCAAGGTCGTCTACGGCGTCGTCTTCGCGTGCACGCTCGTGGTGTTCCTGCTGGCGTTCATGTTCCCGCTGTACTGGGTGATCACCGGGGCGATGAAGTCACCGCAGGAGCTGGCGCAGACGCCGGCGACGCTCATCCCGCACGAGTGGCACCCGGAGACCTTCGCCGACGCCTGGAACCAGCTGAGCCTGGGTAAGTACTTCCTCAACACGCTGATCGTCGCCGGCGGCGCGTGGCTGGTGCAGCTGGCCATCGACGTCCCGGCCGCGTTCGCGCTGTCGAAGCTGCGCCCCAAGTTCGGCAACGTCGTGCTGGGCCTGATGCTGGCCACGCTGATGCTGCCGGCCACGGCCCTGCTCGTCCCGACGTACGTGACGGTGACGGACCTGCCGCTCGTGCACCTCAACCTGATCAACTCGCCGACGGCGGTCTGGCTCCCGGCCGCGGCGAACGCGTTCAACATCTACCTGCTGAAGCGCTTCTTCGACCAGATCCCGGACGAGCTGATCGAGGCGGCGCGCATCGACGGCGCCGGGCCGGTGCGCACGCTCTGGCGGATCATCCTGCCGATCTCGCGGCCGATCCTGGCCGTGGTGTCGATCCTCGCGGTGGTCACCGCGTGGAAGGACTTCATCTGGCCGCTGCTGGTGTTCCCGGACACCGAAAAGCAGACGCTCTCGGTGATGCTGCAACGGGTGGCGATCGACATGCCGCTCAACGTGCTCGTCGCCGGGATGGTGCTGGCCAGCCTGCCGATGGTGGCGCTGTTCCTGGCCTTCCAGCGGCAGATCCTCGCCGGGCTGACCGCCGGCGCCGTCAAGGGCTGAGCCGGGTTTACACGACGACTAGGAGGGCACTTTCGTGACCGACAAAACCGGCTGGTGGCGGAGCGCGGCGATCTACCAGGTCTACATCCGCAGCTTCGCGGACGGCAACGGTGACGGCGTCGGCGACCTCGCCGGCGTCCGCGCCCGGCTGGACCACCTGGCCGACCTGGGGATCGACGCGATCTGGTTCACCCCGTGGTACCCGTCGCCGATGGACGACGGCGGCTACGACGTCGCCGACTTCCGCGACATCGAGCCGCTGTTCGGCACGCTCGCCGAGGCGGAGGACCTGATCGCCGAGGCCCACGCCCGCAACATCCGGGTGATCATCGACATCGTGCCCAACCACTGCTCCGACGAGCACCGGTGGTTCCAGGCCGCGCTCGAGGCGGGCCCGGGTTCGCCGGAGCGGCAACGCTTCTGGTTCCGCCCCGGCCGCGGGCCGGACGGCGCCGAGCCGCCGAACAACTGGAAGTCGCGCTTCGGCGGGTCCGCGTGGACGCGCGTGCCGGACGGCGAGTGGTTCCTGCACCTCTACAGCTCGCGCCAGCCGGACTTCAACTGGGAGAACCCGGACATCCGCCAGGAGTTCGAGGACGTGCTGCGGTTCTGGTTCGACCGCGGGGTCGACGGCTTCCGCATCGACGTCGCCGACGGGCTCGTCAAGGACCCGCGGCTGCCCGACGTCGACAACGGCGACGAGACGCCGTTCTCCGACATGGAGGGCCTGCACGAGATCTACCGGTCGTGGCGCAAGATCGCCGACAGCTACGGCGGCGAGCGCGTGCTGGTCGGCGAGATGTGGCTGCCGGACATGTCCCGCGCGGCGCGCTACCTGCGCCGCGACGAGCTGCACTCGGCGTTCAACTTCGACTTCCTGGTCTGCCCGTGGGAGGCCTCGCGCTTCCAGGACGTCATTTCCCGGACGTTGCGGGCGCACGACGAGGTCGGGGCGCCGGCCGCGTGGGTGCTGTCGAACCACGACGTCACGCGGCACGTCACGCGCTACGGCCGGCAGGGCGACACGGGGTTCAGCTTCGCGAACCGGCTGCACGAGCTGCCGGTGGACCGGGAGCTGGGCACCCGGCGTGCCCGGGCGGCGGCGCTGCTGACGCTGGCGCTGCCCGGTGGCCTGTACGTCTACCAGGGCGAAGAGCTGGGCCTGTGGGAGGTCCTGGACATCGCGGACGAGCTGCGCCAGGACCCGGTGTGGGCCCGCACGAACGGCGCCGACCCGGGCCGCGACGGCTGCCGGGTGCCGATCCCGTGGTCGGGTTCGGAGCCGCCGTTCGGCTTCGGCACCGGGGACGCGTGGCTGCCGCAGCCGCCGGAATGGCGGGACTACACGGCGGAGGCCGAGGCGGCGGACCCGGCGTCGATGCTGTCGCTGTACCGCTCGGGACTGCGGCTGCGGCGGGACCTCCCCACGGGTGAGCTGGAGTGGCTCTCCCTGGGCGAGGGGGTGCTGGCGTTCCGGATCGAACCGGGGTTCACGTTCGCGCTGAACTTCTCGGACGCGCCGGTCCCTCTCCCCGACGGCGAGATCCTGCTGGCCAGCGGCCCGGTCACGGACTCCCTGCCCATTGACACGGCGGTCTGGCTGCGCCGCTGACGAAGGCTCACCGGAGGCCGTCGCCGCCGCGACCCGGCGGCGGCCTCCGGTGGATCACGCCGAAAATGCTTTGCGCCGGCCGTCGCCGTTCGCGAGGGTCGGACGGTGTCCGAACCCCGCTTGGCCGTCCCCGGTGCGCGTTACCGCGAGTCGTTCGTCGGTGCCCTGCGCGAGTACCACCAGGAGGGGCTGCACACCGACCTCCGGCCGGAGGCCCTCGCCGACCCGGCGGCGTTCCGGCAGTGGACCGAGAGCCTGCTCGAGGCCGGCCTCCGGGGCACGGCCGCCGTCGCCCGGGACCGGGTTGCCCATCGCGTCTACTGGTGGGTCGCCGGCCCGCGCTACCTCGGGCGGGCCCGCCTCAACCTCCGGCTCACCGAAGAGCTGAGCGAGTTCGGTGGCCACATCGGCTACGACATCCGGCCGGCGGCGCGAGGCCGGGGCCACGCCACCGCGCTGCTGCGGGCCGTCCTGCGGGCCGCCCGGGCCGCCGGCATCGACCGCGCCCTGCTGACCTGCGCGCCGGACAACCACGCGTCGCGGCGCGTGATCGAGCGCAACGGCGGCGTGCTCACGGACACCAGCCCGGCCGGGCGCCTGCGCTACTGGTGCCCGACCGGTGAGCCGCTTACTTCGTGAGCTGCAGGACGTCGATGCCCCGGGCGTTGTCGGCCACGTAGACGTACTTCCCGTGCCAGTACGGCGCCCACGCGCTCGCGTCGCCCGGGCGGTAGTAGGCGATCTGGCGCGGGTTCGTCGGGTCGCTGACGTCGAGGAACCGCGTGCCCTGCGCGTAGAACGACTGCACCAGGATCTTGCCGCGGACGTCGAAGTAGTGCGCGGAGCAGTCGGCCGACGCCGGGTCGCTGCCCTCCTGGCCGTTGACGCCCCACGTGCCGACGCTCTCCAGGCGGAACGGCTGCTCGGGCGTCGAGCGCCAGCCTTCGCCGTGGTAGGAGCCCTTGAGCGACGAGATCGTCAGGACGCCGTCGCCCGCGCAGCCGTCGACGAAGTTCTCCTCCGTCGCGTAGATCAGGTCCTGGCCGCGCCAGGCGCCGTCACCGACGCGGTGACCGGCCGGGTGGAAGCTGTTGTGCATGAACCGCGAGGGCGCCGCCGTCTCGGCGATGCCGCCGCCGGCGTACGGGATCGGCTCGTGCGCCGTCGCGCGCCGGACCTTGTTCGTCAGCGGGTCGCGGTGCACGCCGTCCGTCCAGTAGCCGCGCACGCCGCCGCGGCCGGACACCCAGGCCACGCCGTTGCCGTCCACCTGGACGTCGTGCACGTAGTCGGTCTTGCCGTCGTTGCGGGCCAGCTCGATCGGCTCCGGGTCGACCTTCGGGTGCCGCGGGTCGCGGATGTCGGTGACCCAGATCGGCCGGCCGCCCCACTCCGCGGGCTGGTCGGCGGCCTTCGACGGGCCGCCCGTCCACAGGTAGCGGCAGCCGTCGACGCAGCTGGTGGTGTGCCCGGCGGGCGACTTCACGTAGCTGATGATCTTCGGCGCTTCGGGCTTCGCGACGTCGACGACGTAGATGCCGGACTCGCCGGTCTGCGTGGTGCCGCCGAACGCGCGGGGGTCGCGGGAGAGGAACACCAGCTTGCGGTTCTGGTCGACCTCGGTGTCCTCGGTCTCCCAGAGGCCCGGCAGGCTGACCTGCCCGACGAGCTTCGGCGCGGCCGGGTTCTTGGTCAGGTCGTAGACCTTCAGCCCGAACTCGCCGGACACGACCATGACGTCGCGGCGGCCGTAGTCGAGGAAGTTGACCGAGATGGCGCCGGCGGCGTCCGGCACGTTGCCGACGGCCTTGACGTTCTTGATCGCGCCCGGGTCGCCCAGGGTGCGGGCGGCGGGAGCAGCGGGTTTGTCGTCCTCGCCGCAGGCAGCGGCCGGGAGCCCGGTCGCGACCAGCGTGGCGCTGACGGTGACAGCGGCGAAGCACGACCGGAGCCAGGTGCGCACGAAACCTCCCAGAACGCGTGATCCCCGGGGAACGGTACGACGGAGATCAACCGGACACAAGCACCTTTGGTTGGCGGCTGACTGGTAGGACTGGCCCATGCGCCTGCTCGTCTTGCTCGCCGTCGTGGCCCTCGCGGTCACGGGCTGTTCCGATGCCGGCCCGGCCCGCCCCGGCGTCCTGTCCGCGGGCATCCGGGAGCCCGCGACGCTGCTGCCCGCCGACGTCGCCGACCCGGCGGGCCGGCTGGTGACCGGCGTGCTGTGGACCCCGCTCGCCGACTACGACGCGGCAACCGGGAAGCTCACGCCGCGCGCGGCCGAGTCGATCGAGAGCACCGACCGGGTGCACTGGACGGTCAAGCTGCGGCCGGCGACGTTCCACGACGGCACCCCGGTCACCGCCCAGTCCTATGTGGACACCTGGCGGGCGGTCGCGGCTTCGCAGTGGGTTTCCGCGCCGGTGCTGACGAAGTTGCTGCGCGCCCGCGAGATCCAGGCCTCGGCGCCGGACACGATCACCCTTGTCCTGGATCGCCCGTCCGGCCAGGTGCCGGCTTTGCTCTCGGCGCCGGGCCTGGTGCCGCTGCCCGCGTCGGTGCTCGCCTCGCGCGACTGGAAGGGGTTCGCCGCGGCACCCGTCGGCAACGGCCCGTACCGGCTCGACGGCGGGTGGCGGCCCGGCTCGGGCGGCACGCTGAAGCGCGTCGGTTCCGGACAGGCCGGGGAAATCGAGCTGCGCGTCGGCGATCCGGCCGCCCAGTACGACGCGGTCAAGGCGGGCACCCTCGACCTCGCCACCGAGGTCCCCGGCGAGAAGCACGACGCCATGCACGTCGACTTCGGCGACGACCACCACGCGACCTGGGCACTGCCGCGAGCCGGCTACCTGGCGTTCCCGGTGGCGAACCCGCGGTTCGCCGACGCGACGGTCCGCCACGGCTTCGCGCTCGGCGTCGACCGCGCGGCACTCGAAGCCGGCCCGCTCGCGCACCAGGCCGACCCGGCCAGGGCACTGCTGCCCCCGGCGGACGCCCCCGGCGAGCGTTCGGGCACGTGCCGGCCGTGCACGTTCGACGCGGCGGCGGGCAAGGCGCTGCTGCAGCAGGCCGCCTTCCCGGGCGGCGCGACCGTCTACTTCGGACCTTCGACCGAGGCTTGGACCCGGACCCTGGTGGTCGGCCTGCACAAGTCCCTGGACGTTTCCGTGACGGCGCAGGCTTCCCCGACGACCGGCCAGTCGGACGGTCCGTCCACCTTGGACATCTCGCTGGTCACCGCGAGCCCGTATGAGCTGCTGTCGCGGCTGGCGTCGGAGTCGGGCTACACCGACGAGGTGTTCCGCCAGAACCTGGAGCTCGCCGACGCCGCGGCCACACCGGAGGAAGCGGGCGAGCTGTACCGCCTGGCGGAGAACCAGCTGCTGCGCGACCTCCCGGTGGCCCCGCTGTGGTCCGGCCACGGCCACGCGGTCTGGTCGTCGCGGGTCCACGACGTCCGGACGACGCCGTTCGCGGGGCCGGTACTGGCGGGGATCGGGGTTTCGTGACCTGGGACCCCGGGCCAGCTCGCGGCCCGGGAGGCGCGGGCGTCGTGGGAGTGGTGGGCGGCGGACCCGCCGGACACGCTCCGGCCGCGCAGCGCGGCGAGGTCCTGCCGGCCGGCGTGGACGACGTCTGGTGCCGGCCGTCGGACGTCGCGCGGTGGCCGGCCTCGGCAATGTCTCGGCGGACGGGATCCCTTATCTGGCACCGTTGGCGGACGCACTCGGGAAGACGTTCGGCGGGCACCCGTGGCCGGCGCGCCTCTAGACCGCGGCGTGCTCGACCAGCGTCTCGATGAACGCCGTGGTCAGCGGGTCCGGCGCGGCGCGCGTGTAGGCGGCCAGCGTCCGGCGGACCGGCACGCTCGGCCGCAAAACACGCCCGTCGAACCGCGCCGGGAGGACGTTCGCCGGGACCAGGGCCGGGCCGAGACCTGCCGCGGCGAGGATCGGCGCCGCCGCCGTCTGCTCGGTGCGGACCGCCGCGCGCGGGCGGAAGCCGGCCGCCGCGCAGGCCGCGTCGACCAGCTCCGCGAGGCCGTTGCCGGGCGCGTAGTGCACCCACGCGCAGTCCACGAGCGTCGCCAGGTCGACGACGCCGGTCTTGTCGTCCTCGCCGGCTCCGTCCGCCGGCAGCACGACGACGAACTCCTCGACACCGAGCGGGCGCACGGGGCCTGACCAGTCCGTAGGCAGCGGCCCGAGCGCCACGTCGGCCTCGCCGGCGGCCATCGCGTCACGCAGCTCGGCGGCGTGCCGGAACTCGATCAGCCGGACGTCGACGGCGGGCCGGTCGCGCCGCCACACGCGCAGCGCGGGCGGCAGCACGCCGAGGCTCATCGAATAAACCGTCGCGACCTGCAGCTCCCCCGCCGTCGTGCCGGACGCGAGCCGGGCGGCGCAGCGCGCGCGTTCGGCGTCGGCCAGCGCCGCCCGCGCGTGCGGCAGCATCGCCCGGCCCATCGGCGTGAGCCGGACGGTGCGGGGCAGGCGTTCCAGCAGCGGCCCGCCGAGGCCCTGTTCGAGGGCCCGCACCTGGTGCGACAACGCGGGCTGCGTCACGTGCAGCTGTTCGGCCGCGCGGGTGAAGGAGCCGGTGTCGACCACCGTGACCAGGTACTCCAGCTGCCGCAAGCTTGTCATGAACTCAGCTTATCGCCGACGTGACAACTATGCCTTGGACTTATTGCACCGGCGCGCGCAGGCTCGAAGCCATGGAACGCAAGACAGCCCTGGTCGCCGGGGCGAACGGGATCATCGGCCGGAACCTCGTCGAGCACCTGCGGGCGGACGGCGGCTGGGACGTCATCGGTCTCTCCCGGCGCGGCGGGCTCGCCGTCGACCTGCTCGACCCGGCGGACACCCGGGCCAAGGTCGGGGCGCTGACCGGCGTCACGCACCTCTTCTACGCGGCGTACCAGGACCGGCCGACGTGGGCCGAGCTGGTCCCGCCGAACCTGGCGATGCTGACGAACCTCGTCGACGCGGTGGACCCGGCCGCCCTCGAGCACGTCAGCCTGCTGCAGGGGTACAAGGTCTACGGCGCGCACCTCGGCCCGTTCAAGACGCCGGCGCGCGAGACCGACGCCGGGCACATGCCGCCGGAGTTCAACGTCGACCAGCAGTCGTTCCTCGAACGGCGGGCGGGCTCGTGGACGTGGTCGGCGATCCGGCCGTCGGTGGTCGGCGGCACGGCGCTGGGGAACCCGATGAACCTGGCGCTGGTGATCGCGGTGTACGCGTCGATCTCGAAGGAGCTCGGCCTGCCGCTGCGGTTCCCGGGCAAGCCGGGCGCGTACGACAGCCTCCTGGAGATGACGGACGCGGGCCTGCTGGCCGAGGCGACGGTCTGGGCAACGGGCCAGGAGGGCGCGTTCAACATCGCGAACGGCGACCTGTTCCGGTGGAGCGAGCTGTGGCCGAAGCTGGCGGCGTACTTCGGGCTGGAGGTGGCGCCGCCGCTGCGGATGTCCCTTGTGGACGTCATGGCCGACAAGGCTCCACTGTGGACTTCCATGGCCGCTCGCCACGGCCTTTCGGCGTCGTACGCTGACGTGTCGGCCTCATGGTCGTTCGGCGACTTCGTGTTCGGCTGGGACTACGACATGTTCGCGGACACGTCGAAGGCGCGCCGCGCGGGATTCCACACCTACGTCGAGACGGAGCAGATGTTCTACCGGCTGTTCGACGAGTTCCGGAAGGCGCGGGTGATCCCCTAGCCGCGGCCGATGAACGGCATGGTCGTCGCGGTGACGGTGAGGAACTGGACGTTGGTGTCGAGCGGCAGCCCCGCCATGTACAACACCGCGTCCGCCACGTGGCGCACGTCGAACGTCGGCTCGGCGATCACCCGGCCGTCCGCCTGCGGGATGCCCGCGGCCATCCGCTCGGTCATCTCGGTGGCGGCGTTGCCGATGTCGATCTGCCCGCAGGCGACGTTCCACGCGCGGCCGTCGAGCGAGATCGACCGGGTGAGGCCGGTGATCGCGTGCTTGGTCGCGGTGTACGCGACGCTCGCGGGCCGCGGGGCGTGCGCGGAGATCGAACCGTTGTTGACGATCCGGCCGCCGCGCGGGTCCTGGTCCCGCATCAGCCGCACCGCCTGGCGGGCGCAGAGGAACATGCCGGTGAGGTTGATGTCGACGGTCCGTTTCCAGTCCTCGACGGACAGGTCGGCCACGGTCCCCGCGGCACCGATCCCGGCGTTGTTGACGAGTAGGTCGAGCCGCCCCCACCGGTCGCGGACCGCCGTGAACAACGCGGCGACCGACTCCTCGTCCGAGACATCGGTGGGCACCACGAGCGCGTCTTCGTGACGGCCGGCGGTTTCGGCGAGGGCATCGGAGCGCCGTCCCGCGAGGGCGACGGACCAGCCGTCGTCGAGCAGGGCGCGCGCCACCGCCCGGCCGATGCCCGAACCGGCCCCGGTCACGACTGCCGTCTTCACCATGCCCCGACCCTAACGAAAGAGGGCCCGGCGAACACCGGGCCCTCTTTCGAACGAACGGAACCTACTTGGCCGCCACACCCAGTGCCGCGAGGGCCGGGCCGGCCATGATCACGCCGTTGCCGGTCACCGTGTCGAACCCGGGCGTGCCCAGGTCGATCGCCGACGACACCAGCGCCGACCGGATCTGGGCCGGGGTCGCCGTCGGCTTGCCCGACAGCAGCAGCGCCGCGATCGCCGCCGCGTGCGGGGCCGCCGCCGACGTCCCGTAGAACGGCTGGAATCCCGTCACCGACGTCGCCACGCCGTCGGCGGCCGTGATGTCCGGCTTCGTGCGGGTCGTGCCGCCGGTCGAGGAGACGTTGCCCGGGGTGAGCGCGGTGCCGTCGGCGTTGTAGAAGAGGTGCCGCTTGCCGTCGGAGGAGAACCGCTCCCACTTGCTCGACGCGGTGAACAGACCGGGGTACGGGCCGGTCGGGTTGGCCGGGTCACCGGTCTCCAGCGGCCGCGTGAACGCGGGGCCGGCCGGGGCCGCCGCCACGCTGAACGCGTTCGCCGCGGACGAGTGGCCGTTCGTGACGCCGTTGGTGCTGAACGCCTTCAGCGAACCCGAACCGACGAAGCGGCCGCGGATCACGTTGAGCGCGATGAAGCGGTCGGCGCCGCTGTACTTGACCACCGCGACCTTGTAGCCGGAGCCCGAGGCAGGCACGCTCGCGATCTCGTACGGGTTCTGCGAGCCGGACTGGCCGTTCTCGCTCGAAGCCACGACGCTGCCCGACGAGTTCAGGACGAACAGGTCGTAGTCGTTGGCGGACTTGCCCCACGGGTCGGACCAGAACAGCGTCACGGGCTTGCCGAGCGAGCCGGCGGACAGCGCGTCGAAGTTCTGCGTCGTGGCGCTCGGGTCGAAGTCGTGCGGGGTGCCGGTGATACCGCTGATCTTCGTCGCAGAGGCGCGGAAGTCGCCTTCGTAGTAACCGCTGGTGCCGTCGGTCGCGTTGCCCGAGTTGCCGGCCGAGGAGAAGTACAGGACGCCCGCCGCGGTGACGTCGTTGACGGCCTGCGCGACCTGCGTGTCCTGGAACGGCGACTCGTCGAAGTAGGCGACGTCGTCGACGATGATCGTGCAGTGGCCGGTGGTGCGCAGCGCGCGGATGTTCGCGGCGAAGCTGGCTTCGCTGGTGAACGCGGTCGCGAAACCGAGGGCGGCGTTCGGCGCGAGGTCGTGGATGATCTCCAGCATCGCGGTGCCCTCGTCGCCGCTGCCCTTCTGGCCGGACAGGACGTCGACCGTCGGCAGCTCGCCGGCGCTCTGCGACTTCGCGAGCGAGTCGACGCCGTCGGAGAGCACGCAGACCTTGACGCCGGAGCCGCTGACGCCGTAGGTCGCGCGGGCGGTGTCGGCACCGTGCGCCTTGTCGCCTTCGGACACCTGGGTCGCGGCGGCGGCCTGCGCGGCCACCCCGAAGTCCCGGTTGCCCTGCTCGCTCCAGGTCGTCGCCTGGGCGGCGGGCTTGATCTCGGCGACGTCGGCGCGGCCGGCGATCGCGTCCACCGCGGCCAGCGGGAGGTCGGCGCGGACGGAACCGTCCGGCGAGGCGAAGCGGACGGTGCCGCCCGCGGCCTTGACCGCGTTCGCGACGGCCTGGTCGCGGGTGGCGGCGATGTCGACCGAGACGGTGCCCGCGGTACTGACGCCGACGCCCGAGCGGTAGTCGGGGAGCTTCGCGGCCAGGGACCGGTCGGCTCGCAACCGCTTCTCGACGACCAGTTGGCTCGATTGCTTGCGCTCGGCGGGGGTCAGGCTCTTCTTAATGCCCTGGAGCGCGGTGATGCCCGCCTCGGTGCGCGCGGCCGCCGCGTCCACCGTGGACGGCTGCGCCACCGAAACCCCCGTCGTCAGCAGCAACGCGCCGACCGTCAGCGGAACCGCGTGCGCGGCGACCCGGCTGAATCTCACCATCGATTTCTCCCTGCGGTACTCGGTCGCTCGACCGAATGACACCCGACCGGGTGTAATGGGGAGAATCTAAATAGTGACCGGGCGGGGAACCAGCGACCAAAGTCGGGAACGTCCGCCCGCCCACATGCTGGAACGATCAGGGGAACGTGAGAACGATTTTTCCCCGGCCGTGCCCGGTCTCGATCTCGCGATGAGCCGCCGCGGCCTCGGTGTACGAGTAGGCGCGCCGGACGTGGAACCGCAAGTCACCCTTCGCGTAGAGCGCCGCCAGCTCCGCGAGACGCGCGGCGGAGCGTCCGGACTTCGAGACGAGCACGCCGAGGTCCGCCGCCCGGCCGTGGTCGACGAGGGTGAGGATCCTCGTCCGGTCCGTCACCAGTTCGAGTGAGAGATCGAGCGCTTCTCCGCCCGCCCCGTCGAGCACGACGTCGACCCCCAGCGACGCGACGCTCTCCCTCAGCCCTTCGCCGTAGACGACGGGCGTGGCGCCCAGCTCGCGCAGGTAGTCCTGGTTTGCCTCGCTCGCGGTGCCGATCACCTTGGCGCCCTTGAGGATCGCGAGCTGCACGGCGGCGGTGCCGACCGACCCGGCGGCGGCGTGCACGAGCAGCGTCTCACCTTCCCGCACCCGCAACAGTTCCAGGGCGATCGACGCGGTCTGCATGCCGGCGGAGAACCCGCCGGCGACCTCCCACGGCATTTCCGGCGGCTTCGGCGTGACGTCGGTGGCGGGCACGACGATGTACTCGGCGGCGGCCTGGACGGCGGTGAAGCCGAGGACTTCCGTACCTGCTTCGACATCGCCTTCGTCGACGACGCCGGCGAACTCGTTGCCGGGCACCCGAGGCCAGGACAAGGCAAGACCGGGCGGCTCCCACCCGGCCCGCACGGCGGCATCGTAGGGCTGCACCCCGGCGGCTCTGACGCGCACGCGGACTTGTCCCGGCCCGGCGTGCGGCTCGGGCAGATCGAGGACGCGAAGGACTTCGGGGCCACCGAACTCGGTGAACGCTGCGGCTTTCATGACGCCAGTCTGATACTTCGAGTTACCTTGAAGTCAAGACGGTCAGCTCCGGCCATCGCCGTTTCCAGCGGGCAGCTTTGGTCTTCGGTTGCGGGAGCGCGAGTTTTCGCGCCCGCCCGAGCACGTCATGGTTCCACCGTAGGCTGCTACGCATGGGCCAGCCCGAAATCCTCGCCGCCACGCCTGCCCAGGCCGGCGCCTTGACCGCGCTGATGCACGCTTCCTCCGCCTACCAAGGCGACTACGCGTCCATCCTCGACGGCTACGCGGTCACGCCCGGCTACGTCGACCGCAATCCGACCTTCGCCGCCATGGCCGGCGGCGAGCTTCTCGGCTTCTACTCGCTGCTCGAAGACCCGCCGGAGCTCGACATCCTGTTCGTGGCGGACACCGCGCAGGGGCTCGGCCTCGGGGCGCGCCTGATCGCGCACATGCTCGGACAAGCCCACGAGCGAGGGATGCGCAGCGTCCGCGTCGTCTCGCACCCGCCCGCGTTGCCGTTCTACCTCCGCATGGGCGCACGGCGCGTCGGCACTATCCCGCCGGTCCCACCCAAGGTGCGGTGGGACCGGCCGGAGCTGCGCTTCGACATCCCTACATGTTGATCATGTGCCCGGCGAGGCCGTGGAGGGCTTCCTTCACCGCTTCGCCCAGCGTCGGGTGCGCGTGGACGTTCCGCGAAACCTCGTGCACCGTCAAATCCCACTGCTGGGCCAAAGTCAGCTCCGGCAGCAGCTCCGTCACGTCCGGCCCGATCAGGTGCCCGCCGATCAGCTCGCCGTGGGTGCGGTCGCTGATCAGCTTGACGAACCCGCCGGCGTCCCCGAGCCCCTGGGCTTTTCCGTTGGCCGTGAACGGGAACTTCGCCACCTGGACGTCGAAACCCTTCTCGCGCGCCTGCTCCTCGGTCCACCCGAAGCTGGCGATCTGCGGCTGGCAGTACGTCGCGCGCGGGATCATCGGGAAGTCGAGCTCCATCGTCTCCGCGTCCGCGATCGTCTCCGCCGCGACCACGCCCATCGACTCGGACGCGTGCGCCAGCATCAGCTTCGCCGTCACGTCACCGATCGCGAAGATGTGCGGGACGTTCGTGCGGCCGCGGCCGTCGATCGCGATCGCGCCCCGGTCGGTCAGCGCGACGCCCGTCTTCTCCAGCCCGTAGCCCTCGACCCGCGGCTGGAAGCCGATCGCCTGCAGGACCTTGTCCGCCTCGAGGACCTGCTTGCCGTCCTTCTCCGAAGACACCGTCACGTGCACCGACGCGTCCGACTCGTCGATCGACTCGACGCGGGTCGACGTCAGCACCTTGATGCCGAGCTTGCGGTACCGCTTGGCCAGCTCCGCCGACACCTCGGCGTCCTCCAGGGGCACCATCCGGTCGAGGAACTCGACGATCGTGACGTCGACGCCGTAGTTGTGCAGCACGTAGGCGAACTCGACGCCGATCGCGCCGGCCCCGGCGATGATGATGCTCGACGGCAGCTCACTGGAAAGGATCTGCTCTTCGTACGTCACCACGCGCGAGCTGCGCGAGGTGCCCGGCAGCAGCTTCGTCGTCGCGCCCGTCGCGATGATGCAGTGGCCGAACGTCACCTGCGAGCCGTTCACCTCGAGGGTGTGGTCGTCGACGAAGTTGCCGTGGCCGTCGAACTCGGTGATCTTGTTCTTCTTCATGAGGAAGTGCACGCCCTTGACGCGCCCGTCGGCGACCTTCCGGCTCCGCTCGTAGGCGGCCGTGTAGTCGACCTTGATCGGGCTGTCGGACGAGATGCCGAACGCCTTCGCCTCCTGCGTCACGACGTGCGCCAGCTCGGCGTTGCGCAGCAGCGCCTTCGACGGGATGCACCCGACGTTCAGGCAGACGCCGCCCCAGTACTTCTCCTCGACCACCGCGGCGCTCAGCCCGAGCTGCGACGCGCGGATCGCCGCGACGTACCCGCCGACTCCGGCCCCCAGAACGACTACATCGAAGTGTTGTGCACTCATACCCTCGAATCTACAGCGGCGCGAAGCGTCTCCGTTGAGGGTGGCGGCGGGGAGGAAGGCGGAGCTACCCTTCCCGGCACCCCGCGGCGGGGTGACCCGGGACTCAGGCGGCGACCGGTGGCCGCTCCCCGCGCAGCGAGACGAGCAGCTCGGTGATCGCGGCCATGATCCGCGCCGTCGCCTCTTCCAGCACCTCGCGGGTCAGCTCGCGGCCGACGAGGTCCGAGAGGTCGACCGGCGGTCCCGCCAGCAGGTCGACCGTCTTGCGCGGCAGCCCGCGGGGGAACCACGCCGTCGACGGCAGCAGGTGGTGGGTGCCCCAGTTGGCCACCGGGATCACCGGCGCGCCGGTCTCCAGGGCCGCGCGGACGATGCCGGTCTTGCCGCGCATCGGCCAGCCGGCCGGGTCCTTCGAGAACGTACCTTCCGGGAAGACCGCGACGCACTCGCCGTCCCGCACCGAGGCGACCAGGTCGCGGTAGGCCTCCGCCGCCGTCGCCGCGCCGCGGTAGACCGGGATGTGGCGCCCCGAGCGCATCACGCGGCCCAGGACCGGCAGCTTCCACAGCGAGGCCTTCGCCAGGTACCGCGGCACGCGGCCGGCGGCCAGGCAGAACGCCGTCAGCGTCGCCGGGTCGGCGAACGACAGGTGGTTCGACGCCACCAGCACGCCCCCGGACTTCGGGATGTGGTGCGAGCCGCGCACCCGGAAGCGGGTCGTCTGGACGAGGAACTGCCAGACCACCTCGATCGCGAAGCTGTACCAGGCGCCCCGGCCGGCGCGGGCGAAGCGCCGGCCGTAGGCGATCATCCGGCGTCGGGTGAGCAGCTCACCCTCGAGGTCCAGGGCGGTCCAGCGGTCCATGACTGTCATCCGTAGCCGACGACCGGGTGGATCGGACCCCCCGCACGCCGAACGCGGCGCAGATCACACGCGCTCGAGCACGACCACGGGGATTTCGCGGTCGGTCTTCTTCGCGTACTCGTCGTAGTCCGGCCAGACGGCGGCCAGCTTCTCCCACAGCTTCGCGCGCTCTTCGCCCTCGGCCGTACGGGCGGTCGCCGTGAACTTGTCCGCCTTGACCTGCACGCCGACCTCGGGGGTCTCGACGAGGTTGAAGTACCAGCCGGGGTGGTTCGGGGCGCCGCCCTTGGAGGCCACGATCACCGGGTTGCCGTCCACCTCCTGGTAGATCAGGGCGAACTTGCGCTCCTGCCCGGTCTTGCGGCCCTTGGTGGTCAGCACCAGCGTCGGGACGCCTTCCTTCCACTCGTGGCCGACCTCTCCGTCGGTTTCCTCGTAGCGGCGGACGTGCTCGTCACCGAACAGCATGCGTGGTTCCTTTCGCGGTCGATCGGCAGTGGCGGACTCACCACTTGAAAGTTCTCCTTGTTTCGAACACACGTGCCGCCACCGATCTTCCCCGCCCGATTCACTCGAACGGGTCAGGTCCCCCGGCCAGCGGCTTCTCCCGGCCCACCCCCCTCCCAGTAGATTGCACCGACCGAGCATGCGGAGACACTCGAGACCGACCTGGAGGAGCCAGCCATGAAGGCCCGGCCGCACGTGACACTGGAAGACGTGGCACGCAGCGCGAACGTCTCGCTCGCGACGGCGTCGCGGGTGCTCAACGGCACCGCGTCCGTCCGCGCCGACCTGCGGGAGCGGGTGTCCGCCGCCGCGGCCGAGCTGGCCTACGCCCCGAACGCGCACGCGCAGGCGCTCGCCGGCGGTACCCACCGCACGGTCGGCGTGATCTGCCACGACGTCGGCGACCCGTACTTCGCGGCGATCGCCGGCGGGGTGATGCGGGTGGCCACCGACAACGGCCTGCTCGTGATGTTGGCCGGTACCTTCCGCGACCCCGACCGCGAGGTCGCCTACGTCTCGACGCTGCGCGCGCAGCGGGCCGCGGCGATCCTGCTGATCGGCTCGGCGTTCGAGGACCGCGCGTGGGAACGCGCGATGGCCGCCGAGCTGGAGCCCTACCGCCGCGGCGGCGGGCAGGTCGCGGCGGTCAGCCGCCACCGCGGGCTCAAGATCGACACCGTGCAGCCGGACAACAAGGGCGGCGCCGCGGCGCTGGCGAAGGCGCTGGTCGGGCTCGGCCACAAGCGCTTCGCCGTGCTCGCCGGGCCGCGGCAGCTGAGCACGGTCGTCGATCGGCTCGCGGGGTTCTCCGACGGTCTCGCCGAACACGGCATCACCCTGCACGAGGACGACGTCGTCGAGACCGCCTTCACCCGCGACGGCGGCTACGACGCGGCGAAGCGGCTGCTCGCCGGCCGCAAGCGCAAGCTGCCGACCTGCGTCTTCGCCGTCACCGACGTGATGGCGATCGGCGCGCTGACGGCGTTGCGCGAGGAAGGCCTGTCCGTGCCTGACGACATCTCGATCGCCGGCTTCGACGACATCCCGGTGGTCCGCGACCTGGCCCCGGCGCTGACCACGGTCCGGCTGCCGCTGGAGGAGCTGGGCGAGCGGGCGATGGACCTGGCGATCAAGGGGGCCGGGGGCACCCGGCCGCGGACCGTCCGGCTCTCCGGCGAGGTCGTCCTGCGGGAGAGCACCGCGCGTCCCAAGCGCTGACGGCGTCACCCGAAAAGCCATCTCGGCAGGGCCTTGTCGTGCCCCGGCACAGGCCCTACCGTGGAATCGAGAAAGCGCTTTCTGACGACTCCCGGAGGTCTCCCGATGCTCCTGCTCCCGGTTCCCGGCGGCGGGCTCGCGCAGTGGTCCCCGTCCGGCCCGCCGCGGCCCGAACCGCCGGCCACGCCACCGGCGTCGCGGATCACCTACGCCGCCGCCCACGTCGTGGCGGACGCGCTCGCCGACGAGCCCGGCGCCGTCGACTGGGACACGACGCTGGCCTTCCGCGAGCACCTCTGGGCGTGCGGGCTCGGCGTCGCCGAGGCGATGGACACCGCGCAGCGCGGCATGGGCCTCGACTGGGCCACGACGAAGGACCTGGTCACCCGCACCGGCGCGATCGCCGCCGGCCGCCGGTGGTGTGCCGGCGTCGGCACCGACCAGCTCCCGACCGGACCGGCGACACCGGCGTCCATTGTGGACGCCTGGCGCGAGCAGCTGGACCTGGTCGGCGGCGCGGGCGCGGTCCCGGTCGTCATGGCGAGCCGGGCGCTGGCCGCGGCGGCGAACGGCCCCGACGACTACCACGCGGCCTACGGGAAGCTGCTGTCCGGGGCGAGCGGCCCGGTCCTGCTGCACTGGCTGGGCGAGCAGTTCGACCCGGAGCTGGCCGGCTACTGGGGTCACGACGACGTCCGCGCCGCCGCGCGCGAACTGGCGGCGCTGTGCGCCGAGCACGCGGGCACCGTCGCCGGGGTGAAGGTCTCGGTGCTCGACGCCGAGGTCGAGACCGAGTTCCGCCGCGCGCTGCCCGCCGGCGTCGCCTGCTACACCGGCGACGACTTCCACTACCCGGAGCTCATCGCGGGCGACGAGCAGGGCCACAGCGAAGCCCTGCTCGGCATCTTCGACCCGATCGCGCCGGTCGCCGCGGCGGCGCTGCGCCGGCTGGACGACGGCGACCGCGCCGGGTTCCACGCCCTGCTCGACCCGACCGTGCCGCTGGCGCGCGAGATCTTCCGCGCCCCGACCCGGCACTACAAGACCGGCGTCGTCTTCCTCGCCTACTTGAACGGCCATCAAGCGCACTTCCGGATGCTCGCCGGGACCGAGTCGGCGCGCACGATCACCCACCTCGCGACGCTGCTGCGCCTGGCCGACGAGGCCGGCGTGCTCGCCGACCCCGACCTGGCCATCGCCCGGATGCGGCCCCTGCTGCAGGTCGCGGGGGTGGCGTGATGGACCCGCGGCTGAGCCTCAACCAGATCACCACCAAGGCCTGGTCGCTGCCCGAAGCGGTGGCCGGGTGCGCCGAGGCCGGCGTCGGCTGGATCGGGTTGTGGCGGGACAAGGTGGCGGAAACCGGCGTCGAGGAGGCCGCGCGGCTGCTCAAGGAGCACGGTGTCCGGGTTTCGTCGTTGTGCCGCGGCGGGTTCTTCACCGGCGTGACACCGGAAGGGTCCCCTGTGGACGGTGTGGCGCAGACGCGGGAGGCGATCGACGAGGCCGCGGCACTGGGCGCCGAGGTCCTCGTGCTGGTGGTCGGCGGGGTCGCGGGGAAGGACCTCAAGTCGTCCCGGCAGCGGGTCGCGGACGCCGTGGGCGAGCTGGCCCCCTACGCCGGGGAACGCGGCGTGCGACTCGGCCTGGAACCGCTGCACCCCATGCAGTGCGCGGACCGGTCCGTGCTGTCCACTGTGGACCAGGCGCTGGCCATCGCCGCCGAGCACCCGGCCGGGCAGGTCGGGGTGATCGTCGACGAGTTCCACGTCTGGTGGGACCCGCGGATCGAGGAGTCGATCGCCGCGGCCGCCGGCCGGATCGCCGGGTTCCACGTGTGCGACGTCCTCGTGCCGCTGCCCGACCCGCTGCTGGGCCGGGCGCTGCCGGGCGACGGCCCGATCGACCACCGCCACCTGCGCGCCCGCGTCGAGGCCGCCGGCTACACCGGCCCGATCGAGGTCGAGGTGTTCAACGCCGCGCTGTGGGCCCGCCCGGGGGCGGAGGTGCTCGCCGAGACCGTTGCGGCGTTCGAGCGGTTCGTGGCCTGAGCCGGCCGTCCGCCCGTACCCTGGGTCCATCAGCGGACGGGGGGTCGCTCGATGATGGCGGAAGACGACGGAGCGGTCCGGAGCGTGCTGCGCGCTTTCGACGTGCTGGCGCTCTTCACCGAACAGCGCCGGACGTGGGCGGTCAAGGACCTCACCGCCGCCAGCGGCCTGGCGAAGACGACGGTGCTGCGGCTGGTCGCCACCTGTGAGCAGCGCGGCCTGCTGTGGACGCGCCCGGACGGGCGGGTCACCGTCGGGCCGGGGCTGCTGCGCTGGGCCCAGCTCGCGACCACCGCGTGGCAGCTGCCCGAGCCGGTCCGCCAGGTCCTGCGCGAGCTGGCCCGGGAGCACGGCGAGACGGTCGGCCTGTACGTCCGCGGCACCGAGGTGCTCGTCTGCGTGGCCCAGCAGGACGGAACGCGGGCCATCCGGCACGTGGGCCACGTCGGGGACGAGCTGCCGCTCGGGTGCGGGGCCGCCGGGCGGGTGCTCTCCGGCACGAACGAAGGCACCGCGGTCAGCCACGGCGAGCCGGAGCCGGGCGCCTCCAGCGTCGCCGCCCCCGTGCTCGACGCCGACGGACGGCTGCTGGCCGCGCTGGCGGTCACCGGCCCGACCACCCGATTCACGGCCGAGGCGGTCGCGGAGTTCGGGGCGGGCGTGACGGAAGCCTCACGCCGCATTTCGCGGATCGGTTTCGGTGCCCGGCCGGAGTAGAACGTAGGCTCCCGGCATGCCGAACCTGCTGGTGGTGGAAGACGACGCCGCGATCGGCAGCGTGCTCGAATCGACCCTGCGACTGCACGGCTACCAGGTGTGCCGGCGCCGCGACGGCCGCACCGCCCTGCAGGCGGCCGAGGCCGGCGACTTCGATCTCGTGCTCCTCGACCTCGGCCTGCCCGACCTGGACGGCGTCGAGGTCTGCCGCCGCCTGCGGGCCGCGCTGCCCGCCTCGGTGCTGGTCATCCTGACCGCCCGGCAGGAGGAGATGGACGTCGTCGTCGGCCTCGACGCCGGCGCCGACGACTACCTCACCAAGCCGATCCGGCTGGGCGAGCTGCTGGCCCGGGTGCGCGCGCACCTGCGCCGCGGCGCGCCGGCCGGGGCCCGGCCCCCGGTGACCGTCGGCGGGCTGACCGTCGACATCGCCGGCCGCCGCGCCACCCTGGGCGGGCACGAGGTCGTGCTGCGGGCCAAGGAGTTCGACCTGCTGGCCCGGCTGGCCGAGCAGCCCGGGGTCGCCGTCAGCCGCGAGACGCTGATGTCCGAGGTCTGGGACGCCCACTGGTACGGCTCGACGAAGACCCTGGACGTGCACATCGCGGCGGTGCGCCGCAAGCTCGCGTCGGCGGCCGGGCCCGACGCCGAGGTGCCCCGGATCGCCACCCTGCGCGGCCACGGGTACCGGCTGGAGGACCCCGCCCGGACCGTCGCCGAAGGCTAGCCGTGCGCCGCCGGATCATCTCCCTGACGGTGCTGGCCGCTCTGGTCGCGACCGTGTTGTTCGCGCTGCCGCTGGGTATCGCGGTGATGAAGTACTACCACGACGACGCCACGACCGGCCTGGAACGGGCCGCGGACGCCGCCGCGCTCGCCGTGTCGCACGAGCTGAGCGCGGGGCTGACACCCGAGGTGCCGCCGCCCGCCGACGAGGACGAAGCCGAGACCGAGGTGGGGGTCTACTCCCCGGAGGGGCGGCTGCTCGCCGGGCACGGGCCCGCCGCCGGCGGGCCGATCGAGCGGCAGGCGGCGAGCGCGACCGTGGACGTCGTCACCGGGACCGAGGGCGACGACCTCGTGTTGGCCGTCCCGGTGCTCAGCGGATCCCGCGTGACCGGGGTCGTCCGGGCCGCGCTGCCGGAGTCCACCCTGACCCTGCGGATCGCGCTCACCTGGCACGGCATGGCCGGGCTGGGCATCGTGGCGATCGGGGCGAGCTGGCTGATGGCCCGGCGGTTCACGACGCGGCTGGTCCGGCCGCTGGAGGAGCTGGCCGCGGCGGCCGGGCAGCTCGGCGCCGGCGACTTCACCGCCCGCAGCCCGCGCGCCGGGATCGCCGAAATCGACCGCGTCGGCGAGGCGCTGGACGCCACTGCGGCCCGGATCGCCGAAACCCTCGAGCGCGAGCGGGCGTTCTCCGCGGAGGCGTCCCACCAGCTGCGGACCCCGCTGACCGGGCTGCGCCTGCAGCTGGAGGCCGCGCTGGAGACCCCGGACGCGGACCCGCGGGCGGCGATCCGCGCCGGGATCGCGTCCGCCGACCGGCTGGAACGCACCATCGAGGACCTCCTGGCGCTGGGCCGCGAACGCCGGGCGCCGCGGGCCGAGCTCGCTCTCGACGCTCTCCTGGAGGAGGTCCGGCAGGCCGGCGAGGCGCTGCTCGCGCCGCACGGGCGCACGCTGCGGATCACCCGCCAGGACCCGCCGCCGGCGCGGGTGGCGGCCGCGGCGGTCCGCCAGGTGCTCGGCGTCCTGCTGGACAACGCGGCGACGCACGGGCGCGGCACGGTGACGCTGGTCGCCCGCGACGCCGGGGGCGCGCTGGCCATCGACGTCGCCGACGAGGGCCCCGACCTGGGCGAGACGGACCCGTTCGCGACGGCGGCGGCCGGGCACGGCATCGGCCTGCGGCTGGCCCGCAGCCTCGCCGAGGCCGAAGGCGGCCGGCTACGGCTGAGCCGGCCGGACCCGCCGACGTTCACCCTGCTCCTCCCGACCGACGAACCGGGTGGCGAACGGAACGATTCGCCACGATCTACACGTTCTGTGCAATGAATCACCTGTGATTCATCTGTACGCGCAACGTTGTCCTGTTTTGCCCGCCGGAGACGGCAGATACCGTCGTCGGCATGAATCTGCGGGCCGCGACGGTGCGGCGGAAACCGGTCGCCGACCTGGTCGCCGAAAGTGATCATGGCACGTTGAAGCGGTCGCTCGGGCTCGGGCAGCTGACCATGCTGAGCATCGGCGCGACGCTGGGCAGCGGGATCTTCGTCGTCCTCGGCGAAGCCGTGCCGGTGGCCGGTCCGGCCGTGGTCCTGTCGTTCGTGCTCGCCGGGGTCACCGCGCTCTTCTCCGCGCTCTCCTACGCCGAGCTCGCCGGCATGATCCCGCTGTCCGGTTCGTCCTACTCCTACACCTACGCCACGCTCGGCGAGCTGGTCGCCTGGGTCTGCGGCTGGTGCCTGGTCCTCGAATACGGCGTCTCGGTGGCGTCGGTCGCCGTCGGGTGGGGGCAGTACCTCAACGAGCTGCTGCGGCTGGCTTTCGGGTTCGCCATCCCGGACGCGCTGAGCCAGCCGCCCGGCTCGGGCGGGATCGTCAACGTGCCCGCCATCGTCGTCGTGCTCCTCGCGATGCTCCTACTGCTGTCCGGAGCCAAGGAGAGCGCGCGGGCCAACGCCGTCATGGTCGCGGTCAAGATCGTGACGCTGGTGCTGTTCTGCGCGATCGCCTTCACCGCGGTGAAAGCGCGCAACTTCACGCCGTTCCTGCCGCTCGGCCTGGCCGGGATGAGTGCCGGCGCGGCCAAGCTGTTCTTCTCCTACATCGGGTTCGACGCCGCGTCCACCGCCGGCGAGGAGGCGAAGAACCCGCAGCGCGACCTGCCGCGGGCGATCCTGCTCTCGCTCGGCATCGTCACGGTGCTGTACTGCCTGGTCGCCGTGGCCGCCGTCGGCGCGCTGCCGTGGCAGGAGTTCGACGGCCGGGAAGCCGCGCTGTCGCACGTGCTCTCCGTCGTTTCGGGCAGCCCGTTCTGGGCCGGCCTGCTCGCCGTCGGCGCGATCGTGGCGATCTCCAGCGTCGTGCTGACCGTCCTCTACGGACAGACGCGCATCCTGTTCGCGATGTCCCGCGACGGTCTCGTGCCGCCGTCGCTGTCCAAAGTGGACCCGAAGTCGGGCTCGCCGCGGATCAACACCCTGGTGGTCTCGGCCTTCGTCGCCGCCTTGGCCGCGTTCATCCCGCTGGGCAAGCTCGCCGACGCCACCAGCATCGGGACACTCTTCGCGTTCCTGCTGGTCAACATCGCCGTCCTGCTCCTGCGGCGGCGCCAGCCCGACCGGCCGCGCTCGTTCCGCGTGCCGCTCTCGCCGGTGACGCCGCTGCTGGGCGTGCTGTGCTGCGGCTACATGATGTTCAGCCTCGACGGCGCCACCTGGCTGGTCTTCGGCGCCTGGATGGCACTGGGCCTGCTGATCTACTTCGGCTACGGCATCCGGCGGTCGAGGCTCGCATGAAGGTCGCGATCCACCAGGGCCCGTTCGACGCGCTCCCCGAGGCCGTCGCCTCGTCCGGCGCCGACCTCGTCGTCACGGCGGAGATGAGCACGACGGGCTACCACATCGGCGCCCGGACGCACGAGCTCGCGGAATCCGCCGACGGCCCGACCGCCGCCAGGATGTCCGCGCTGGCCCGGGAAACCGGCGTCGCGCTGGCCTACGGCTACCCGGAAGCCGACGGCGGGAACGTCCACAACAGCGTCCAGCTCGTCGACGCGACCGGGCGGCGCCTGGCGAACTACCGCAAGACGCACCTGTTCGGCGACCTCGACAAAGCGTGGTTCACCCCGGGCGACGAACCGGTGGTGCAGGCCGACGTCGCCGGCGTCCGGGTCGGGCTGCTGATCTGCTACGACGTCGAGTTCCCCGAGCTGGTGCGGGCGCACGCGCTGGCCGGCACGGAGCTGCTGGCCGTACCGACCGCGCTGATGAGCCCGTACGAGCTGGTCGCCGACACGGTGGTGCCGGCGCGGGCGTACGAGAGCCAGCTGTTCGTTGCCTACGCCAACCGTTGTGACGTCGAACAGGAGCTGACCTACTGCGGGCGATCCTGCGTCGTCGCCCCGACCGGCGAGGTGCTGGCCCGGGCGCAGACGGCTCCCGCGCTGATCACCGCCGAAGTCACCCGTGCCGCGCTCGCCGCGTCCCGGCTCGAGAACACCCACCTGGCCGACCGGCGGCCCGAACTGTACCGAGGAACCACCGCATGACCTCCGCTGTCCCGACCGCGATCCACCACGACGAGCCGGCGGGCCGCCCGATCACGATGTTCGGCCCCGACTTCCCGTTCGCCTACGATGACTACCTCGCCCACCCGGCCGGGCTGGGTGCGGTGCCGGCCGAACGGCACGGCACCGAGGTGGCGGTGATCGGCGGTGGGCTCTCCGGCATCGTCACCGCGTACGAGCTGATGAAACTGGGCCTGCGGCCGGTCGTCCACGAGATCGCCGAGATCGGCGGCCGGCTGCGCACCGTGCGGTTCCCCGGCTGCCCGGACGACGTCGTCGCCGAGATGGGCGCCATGCGCTTCCCGCCCGCGTCGACCGCGTTGTTCCACTACATCGACAAGGTCGGCCTCGAGACGACGCCGTTCCCCAACCCGCTGGCGCCGGAGACGCCGAGCACGGTCGTCGACCTCAAGGGGCAGAGCCACTACGCGCGGACGCCGGCCGACCTGCCCGCGGTGTTCGCCGACGTCGCCGCCGCGTGGGACCGGACCCTGGCCGAGCACGCGTCGTTCGCCGAGATGCAGACGGCGATCCGCGACCGCGACGCGAAGACGATCAAGCGGCTGTGGAACGAGCTCGTCCCGAAGCTGGACGACCAGACGTTCTACGGCTTCCTCTGCGCCTCCCCCGCGTTCGCCTCCTTCCGCCACCGCGAGATCTTCGGCCAGGTCGGCTTCGGCACCGGTGGCTGGGACACCGACTTCCCCAACTCCATCCTGGAAATCCTGCGCGTCGTCTACACCGGCGCCGACGACGAGCACCGCAGCATCGCCGGCGGCAGCCGGCAGCTCCCGCTGCGGCTGTGGGACCACGCGCCGTCGGAGCTGGCTTTCTGGCCCGCGGGAACGTCGTTGGCCTCGCTGCACGAAGGCGGGCCCCGCCCGGGCGTCACGCGGCTGCACCGGACGGCGCCGAACAACATCACGGTGACCGACGCGTCCGGGCACATCCGGACGTACCCCGCGGCCGTGTTCACCGCGCAGAGCTGGATGCTGCTGTCCAAGATCGAATGCGACGAAGCGCTGTTCCCGATCGACCACTGGACGGCGATCGAGCGCACGCACTACATGGAGTCGTCGAAGGTGTTCGTGCCGGTCGACCGGCCGTTCTGGCTCGACCGCGACCCGGCGACCGGCCGCGACACGATGAGCATGACGCTCACCGACCGGATGCCGCGCGGCACCTACCTGCTCGGCGACGACCCGGCCAAGCCGGCGGTGATCTGCCTGTCCTACACGTGGGCCGACGACTCCCTGAAGTGGCTGCCGCTTTCGGTGACCGAGCGCGTCGAAGTGATGCTGCAGTCGCTGCGGGAGATCTACCCCGGCGTCGACGTCCGGCGGCACATCATCGGCGACCCGGTGACGGTGTCGTGGGAAGCGGAACCGCACTTCATGGGCGCGTTCAAGGCGAACCTGCCCGGGCACTACCGCTACCAGCACCGGCTCTTCACGCACTTCATGCAAGACGAGCTGGCGGAGCGTCACCGCGGACTCTTCCTCGCGGGTGACGACGTGTCGTGGACGGCGGGCTGGGCCGAGGGCGCGGTCCAGACCGCGCTCAACGCGGTTTGGGGCGTGCTGCACCACTTCGGCGGCGAGACGCACCCCGCGAACCCGGGCCCCGGCGACAGTTTCGCGGACCTCGCCCCGATCACGCTGCCGGACTGACCGTGCCCCGATCGTGGCACGGTGCCGGCAACGCGGGAGACTGTCCTGCCCGGCTCAACCGGCCATGCGACGATGGGACCATGAACACCGAGCCGGCGCCGAGATGGCGAAGACTGGAACCGGACGAACGGAAGGAACAGATCTTCGCTTGCGCGGCGCGGCTGTTCGGTGACCGTCCCTACTCCGAAGTGTCCACTTCGGACATCGCCGCGGCGGCCGGCGTCGCGCGGGGGTTGATCAACCACTACTTCGGCACGAAGCGCGAGCTGTACCTGGAAATCATCCGGCGCGCGCTGACCGTGCCGCGGCTGGCCGTCGAAATCCTGCCGGAGGGGCCCCTGGAGCTGCGGGCCGACGTCGCCATCGAGTGGTTCCTCGACATGGTCACCAGCCAGGAGCGCATGTGGCTGGCCGCGATCGCGCCCGAAGGCATCGGCCGCGACCTCGAGGTGGAGCGCATCCTCGAAGAGGCCGACCGCGAATCCGCCGACCGCGTGCTCGAAGCCGTCGGGCTGTCCAGCGAAAGCGAACACGGCCTCGAGCTGAACGCGCTCGTGCGGGCGTTCGGCGGGATGGTGAAGTCCGCCGGCCGCGAATGGCTCGTGCGCGGCTCCCTGACCCGCCCCCAGGTGCACCTGCTGCTGTCCAAGTCGCTCGTCACGCTGGTCGGCGAGATCTTCCCGGCGATCCAGGCGGAACCGCCGCGCCAGGACGGCCGCGGATAGACCGAAGCCCCCGGCGCCACGAGGGGGAGGAGGGCGCCAGGGGCTCCGGGTCAGCGGACGAACCGCCGACGCACGCTCACGGTACGCCGGGGCACTGTCAAGTCGCTGTCAGCCCTTCGCCGTCCGATTCGCCGTCCGATTCGCGAAGTTCTCCGAGCCGGTGGGCAAGTCCGTCGAGACACCTTCGGACCGCGTAGTCGTACAGCTGCGCGTAGTACCCCGCGGCGAGGTCGGGATCGCCCATCAGGTCGTGCATCGCCGCGCCCAGCTCGGCCATCCCCGGCAGGTCGGCCCGCTCGCGGTAGGTCGCGTACGTCTCGGTGTTGTCGATCCGCAGCGCGAGGGCGCCGTCGCGGTCGTCCTCCATCGCGACGAACTGGCACGCGGTCATCACCAGCAGGTTGTAGGCCAGCACGCTTTCGCGGCCGAAGCCGGCCTTCAGCAGCACCCCGATGCCCGCGTCGATGCTGCGCGCGGCCGCCTGGACGGACGGACCGAACAGCGCGAGCCGCCGCGCGCAGCCCGGGTAGGCCCGCAGCACCGCGCGCAGGTTCGCCAGCAGCTCGGTGAACCAGTCCTGCCACGGCAGGTCCGGATCGGGCAGCTCCAGCAGGCCGACCACCCGGTCGACGACGGCGTTCACCACCGCGTCCCGGTCGCCGACGTGGTGGTAGATCACCGCCGGGTAGGCCTCGACCGCGCGGGCGAGCTCCCGCAGCGTCCAGTTGTCGAGGCCGCGTTCGCCGGTCAGGGTCGTCGCCGCGCTGATGATGCGGTCGGCCGTGAGCGCCGGCAGTCCCGCCGCGGCTCGCGACCGGGGGCGCTGTCCGGTACCCGAGGATGAGGTCGGCATGGGGGGTAACGGTAACGGCACGGGTGGGACCGGTGCCAGCTCCGCACGGGTACGGCAGGATCGGGATATGGCACGCGCACAGGCCAACGGTCTCGAGCTCGAGTACGACACCTTCGGCGATCCGGGCGGTCCGCCGCTGGTCCTGGTGATGGGCCTGGGCGCCCAGATGATCACCTGGGAGGACGGCTTCTGCGAGCTGCTCGCCGCCCGCGGGTTCTTCGTCGTGCGGTACGACAACCGGGACGTCGGGCTCTCCACCTGGCTCGACGACCTTCCCGCGCCGGACCTGGCCGCGCTGGCCGGCGGCGATCTGACGACGGCGCCGTACCGCCTTTCGGACCTGGCCGACGACGCCGTCGGGCTGTTCGACGCGCTCGGCATCGGACGCGCGCACGTCGTCGGCGCGTCGATGGGCGGGATGATCGTGCAGCAGCTGGCCATCGACCACCCGGACCGGCTGCTTTCGGTCACGTCGATCATGTCGACCACCGGCGACCCGGCGGTCGGGCGGGCGCAGCCGTGGGCGCTGGCGATGCTGACGCGGCCGCCGGCGTCGACCCGCGAGCAGGCCCTGGCCGACAGCGTCGACGGGTATCAGCGGCTCGGCTCCCCCGGATACCCGGACGACGAGGCGTTCCTGCTGGCCAAAGCCACGCTGCACTACGACCGCGCCCGCCACCCGGTGGGCTCGCTGCGCCACGCGGCGGCGGTGCTGGCCTCCGGCGACCGGACGGCCGGGCTGCGTTCGGTGCGGCTGCCGGCCCTGGTCGTGCACGGCGACGCCGACCCGCTGATCGACGTCAGCGGCGGCAAGGCGACGGCGGAGGCGATCCCGGGCGCGGAACTGCTGGTCGTCCCGGGCATGGGCCACAACCTGCCGCGCGCGGTCTGGCCCACGCTGGCGGAGGCGATCGGCCGCGTGACCGGTCAATAGCGCGTCAAGATCCCGGGGTCCGGGCGTAGGGAAGGCGTCCTGGCTCATTCTCCCGGTCTCCGGCCGGGGGTTTCCTGGACGGCATGAGTGGTGGGTTCGGGTTCCCGTTCGGCTGCGTCGCGGCGGTGGTCGCGGTGCTTTCGGCAGAGCTGTGCGGGGCGACAGGTCACCCGTGGTACGCGCTGGTCGCGCTCGGTGCGGTGGTGCTGCTGACGGCGTTCTGGAGTTCGGTTGCCGCCGCGATCGGGGTCGCGGCGGTGGCGTGGGCGCTGGACTCGGGTTTCGTGCTCGGCCGAGCCGGCGAACTCACCTTCACCCCCACCTCGGCGGCCGCGGCCCTGGCCTTCGCCGTGCTCGTCGCCTTCGGCTTCCTCGCCCGGCTCATCTCCCGCACTCCGGTGCCGGTCCGCATCCCGGCCCCCCGCCACCCCGTGTCGACCCCCCAATCACGCGAGATCGCTCTCCAATCACGCGAGTTCCGTCTCCGATCACGCGAGTCCCGCGCCTGATCACTTGAGCCGACCCTCCAGGTACGCAAGCCGACCGTCCGGGTACGCGAGTCGTCCGTTCCGGTACACCGAACTCGCGTGATCAGATCCGGAACTCGCGTGATTGAGGGCGGAACTCGCGTGATTGGAGGGTCGACTCGCATGATTGAACGGACGACACGCGTACCCCGGTGGTCGGCTCGCGTACCTGGAGGGTCGGGTCGCGTACCTGGAGAGTCGGGTCGCGTACCTGGAGGGTCGGGTTGCGTACCTGGGGGGGGGTCGGTCAGGTTCGTGGGAGTGAGGCTCGGCGGGCGGCCAGGGCCGCGATGATGCGCGGGAGGCCGGCCGGGTGGAGCGGGTCGATGTCCGTGAGGTCGCGGACCCGGCGCAGGCGGTAGTCGACCGTGTTGGGGTGGACGTGCAGGCGAGCCGCCGTGCGGCGGCGGTTCGTGTCCAGCTCCAGGTACGTCGAGAGCGTCTCGACCAGCTCCGGGTGCGCGTCCAGCGGCGCGAGCACCGCCGCCAGCCGGTCGCGGGCCTCGCCCGGACGGGTCAGCTGGTACTCCACCAGGACGTCGTCGAGGCGGTAGAGCCCCGGCGGGCGGCCGAACCAGCGCAGCACCTCCAGCACCTCGCCGGTGCGGCCCGCCACGAGCCGGACCTCCGGCGGCGTCGCCGTGTCGGCCGCCGCCAGGACGTCCACGCCCGCCGCGCGCCCGGCCGTGTCCAGCACCGAACCCCACTCCGAGACCGCCGACAGCCGCCCGGCCAGCGGCAGCAGCACCAGCCCACCCGGGCCGTCCAACGACGCGAGGACGCCGTCGCCGCAGGAACGTTCGAACGCGGCCAGGAACCGCCGCAGCTTCCGGCGGATCGCGATGTCGGCGTCGACACCCGGGGACGCCTCGTCGGCGTGCGGCCCCAGCTCGACGCTCAGCACCAGGTACCGCGCCGGCAGCGTGATCCCGGCACTGCGGGCGACGACGTCGACCGGCCCGCCGTCGGCCAGCACCGAAAGCAGCGTGCGACGCGCGGTGTGCTCCTGCCCGACCTTCGTCCGCAGCTCCTCCAGGTAGCCCCGCGTGACCGCGCCGGTGACCGTGCCGACGAACGCGAGCACCCGGTCCGCGACGTCGAGGAGGTCGGCGACGTCCGTGCTGCCCGCGTCGGCCGAGCCGACGGCGAAGATCTCCCGCGCCCCGACGTGGTACGCGGTCAGCACGGCTTCCAGCGGAAAGCCCTCCTCGGCCCGGCGCACCGCGGACGCGCCGATCTGCCGCAGCTCGGCGTCGTTGAGCTGCCGGTCCTCGCGCAGGCTCCGGGCGAACGCGCGCACCGCCTGCTGGGTGATCCGCGCGATGTCGCCGGCGAGCTCCTCGACCGGCAGCCGCCGGTAGTCCGCGACGTCCTCCTGGATGCGCGTCAGCACCCGTGCGATCAGCTCCGGCTCCTCCTGGGTGAGCCGCTCGTGGACGCGCTGCCCGCCGAGGGCCAGGTCCCCGCCGGGTTTGTGCTCCGTCACAACCGATCCCCTCGATCTCTGCGCGGATTCCCAGTCGATCCGGCCACCCTCGGTGCCGATGGTGTCACGGAGACCAACCGTAAGCACAACGTCAAGGAGGACGGCGTGCGAGTGAGGACAACGGCGTTCATCACGATCATGGTCGCGGCGCTGGCGACGACGGCGGGTACGGCGGAGGCGAGCACCGCCGGGGAGTACGTGGCGCTCGGGGACTCGGCCGCGGCCGGCCCGCTGATCCTGCCCCCGGACCTCTCGTCCCCGGGCTGTCTCCGGTCCCTCGCGGACTACCCGCACGTCGCCGCGAAGCGGCTCGGCGTCCCGCTCAAGGACGTCACGTGCTCCGGCGCGACGACCGCGGACATGTACGCGCCGCAGTCGACGGAGACCGGCGCGGTCCCGCCGCAGCTGGACGCGCTCGGCGCGAGCACGAAGACCGTCACGCTGACCATCGGCGGCAACGACGTCGGTCTGGTCGGCGCGGCGACCAGCTGCATCAACCTGCTGCCCGGCATCAACCCCGACTGCGTGGACAGGTACACCGCCGGCGGCCACGACCAGCTGGCCGAGAAGATCGCCGCGTTCGAACCGACGTGGGGCGCGCTGCTGGACGCCATCCACGCGCACGCGCCGAACGCCGAGGTCTACGTCGCCGGGTACGGCACCTACCTGCCCCGCAACGGGTGCTGGCCGATCGCGCCGCTGACCCCGCGCGACGCCAACTACATCCAGGGCAGCATCGACAAGACGAACGCGGCCCTGGCGCGTCAGGCGGCGGCGCACAACGCGCACTACGTCGACGTCCGGACGGCGTCGATCGGGCACGACGTCTGCAAGCTGCCGGGCGTCAAGTGGTTCGAGAGCGTGATCCCGACGTCGGTCGCGGCACCGCTGCACCCCAACGCCACCGGCATGCGGGGCATCGGGGCGCTCGTCGCGGCGACCGTCAGGGGGTGAAGTCCCAGCGGGTGGCGCCGTTCGGCTCGGCGCCGGCGACGCCGATCGCCCGGGTCGGCCGGAGCCGGTACAGCAGCCACGGCGCGGGTCCCGCACTCGGCGCCATGAACGGCGCGTCGTACCCGCCGCCGGACACCGTCGCGGGCCAGCCGCCCTCGCGGTAGACGGCCGCCACCCGTTCGAGGGTGGCGGGGTCGGCGATCTGCTCGACCTCGCCCTCCAAGGTGAGGTCGAGGTCCCTCAGGCGGACGGAGACGCTGCACGCCGGGTTCGCCGCCAGGTTGCGGGCCCGGCGCGTGCCGGGCCCGCTCACGAAGTAGAGGGCGTCGTCGACCCAGATCGCGCCGACACCGGCGGCGTGCGGCCGGCCGTCGGGGCGGACCGTCCCGACGAAGAACGTCAGGTTCTCGTGCGGGGTCTGGGTCGCGAGGGCGTCGCGCGCCCGGCTCCACGGCAGCGCCGGGCGGCCGTTCTGGTCGAGGTTCTTGGTCTTCGTCGGCTCAGTCATGCTTACGCGTCGAACGGGACGACGGCGGATCGACACGCAACGAGAGTTTTTTCGCCGCCGGGGTCGTTGTCGCTGGTCGCGGGCACGATCGCCAGCTCGTCGATCCCGGCTTCCGCGTACTCCCGGGCCTTCGCGGCGATCTCCGCCGGCGAGCCCAGCAGGCCCACCGTGGCGATGGCCTCGACGGGAACCGCCGCCAGCAGCTCACGCGGGTGCGGCCGGGTGCGCGCGAAGTCGATCAGGTCGCCGAAGCCGGCCGCGCGGAACATGTCGGCGTAACCCGGCGCGGCGAGGTACCCGACCACGCCGCGACGCAGCTGCTCGATCTCGGCCTGCCCCGGGTCGACGGCGCCGACCACCCACGCGGCCACCGGCGGCGGCGTGGTGCCCGCTCGCGAAGCCGCTTCCCGCATGCCGCGCACCAGTGTCGCCGCCGCGGCGGGACTGACCAGGTTGACCACCATCCGGTCGGCGTGCCGCGCGGCGACGGCGAGGGCGCGCGGGCCGAACGCGGCGATCGTCAGCGGCGACTTCGGGGCGGCCAGCCGCAACCGGTAGCCCTGCGAACCGACCACGGATCCGTCCACAGTGGACTTTTCGCCGGAGACCAGCTGCCGCACGGCGATCGCGGACTCTTCGAGCGCGGTGGCCGCGCGCGAACGGGACCGGCCGTGCCAGCCGCGGACCACGACGTCGCTGGAGGTGCCCAGCGCGACCCCGGTCGACCGGCCGGTCAGCGCCGCGACCGACGCGACGCCCATCGCGATCGTCGCCGGGTCCCGCACCGTGACCGCGAGCGGCCCGAACGTCAACGAGATGTGCGAAGTCGCCGCGCCGATCGCCGTGCCGAGCGCGAACGCGTCCCACGTCGCCATCTCGCCGATCCACAGCTCCGGGTACCCGGCGGCCTCGGCGGCGCGCGCGGTTTCCAGGGCTTCCTCCGGCGGGCGGTCCTGCCAGAGCCCCAGCGACACCGAAAGCCTCACGCAGTCTCTCCCGTGACGATCATGGTCACGACCGTAGTGAACGAGCCGCCGACGTTGAGCGTCAACGCCGTGCGCGCGCCTTCTACCTGGGTCGCGCCCGCCGTCCCGCTCACCTGCCGGGCGGCGTCGTGCAGCATGCGGACGCCGGTCGCGCCGACCGGGTGGCCGAGCCCGATCAGGCCGCCGCCCGGGTTGATCCCGGCGGTGTCGAGGCCGCCGTCGGCGATGAACTTCCCGCCGTCCCCGGGCGGCGCGGCACCGAGGTGCTCGAGCGCGACCAGCCCGGTGATCGTGAAGCAGTCGTGCAGCTCGACGACGTCGAGCGCGTCCGGCCCGGGCACGCCCGCACGCTCGTAGGCGTCGACGACCGCGCCGCGCAGGTGCGGGAACAGGTACTCGCCGTCGGTTTTGATCTTCCCGGCGAGGCCGATGTGCGCGGTGCGGTGCCCGAAGCCCGCGATGCGCGGGAACCCGCCGCCGAGCCGCTCGGCGAACGCGGGCGAGGCCAGCAGGACCGCCGCGGCGCCGTCGGTGATCCGGCCGCAGTCCTGCTTGCGCAGGCGGCCTTCGATCAGCGGGTTCAGCTCGTCGTCGGCCCCGAAGGCGCCGGCCGGGAAGCGCCAGTCCCGGGCCTGGGCGAGCGGGTTCAGCGTCGCGCGGTCGAAAGCGTGCTCCGCGAACTGCCCGAGGTGGTCGGGGTCGAGTCCGTACCGCTCGTCGTACGCGGAAGCGACGTCGGCGAAGAGCGCGGGCCACGGGAACTTCGCGCCGACGGCTTCGTGCCCGGCCCACGCGGCGGACCCGAGGTGCTCGGCCGCCCGCTGCCCGTCGACGTTGCGCATCAGCTCGACCCCGACGACCAGCGCCAGGTCGTAGCGGCCCGCTTCGAGGTCCGCGCACGCGGCGAGGACGGCGGTGCTGCCGGACGCGCACGCGGCTTCGTGCCGGGTGCTGGGCACGCCGTCGAGCTCCGGCACCGCGGCCACCAGCAGCCCGCCGAGCTGGGCCTGGCCGGTGAACAGCTCCGCCGCGAGGTTGCCGACGTGCGCGACCCCGACGTCCGCCGCGCTCACGCCCGCGTCCGCGAGGGCGGCGGGCACGACCTCGGCGAACAGCTCGAGGATCCCGCGTCCCTCCTTCGCGTAGTTGCGCGCGAAGTCGGTTTGCGCCCCACCCAGCACGAACACGGTCATGGCCTCACTCCAGACTTTCCCGCAGCTGCCGTTTCAGGATCTTCCCCACCGGGTTGCGGGGCAAGGCGTCGGCGTACTCGAGCCGTTCCGGCAGTTTGAACGCGGCCACCTTCTTCTCGCGCAGGTACGCCACCAGCTCGTCGAGCGACGGCTTGCGCTCGCCCGGCACGACGACCGCGCACACCCGCTCCCCCATGACGTCGTCGGGCACGCCGATGACACCGACGTCCGCGACGTCCGGGTGGCCGGCGAGCAGGCCCTCGACCTCGGCCGGCGAGATGTTCATCCCGCCGCGGATGACCAGGTCCTTCATCCGGTCGACGTACCGGAGGAACTCCCCGCGCTCGCCGGCGATCTCGAAGACGTCGCCGGTGCGGAAGTGCCCGTCCTCGTCGAACGACGACGTGTCCAGCGACTCGCCGACCTGCGTGAGATAGCCGGCGAACACCGTCGGCCCGGCGATGTGCAGCTCGCCGGATTGCCCGGGTCCGGTCACGCGCTCGCCGGTGACCGGGTCGTGCAACCGCACCGACGTCCACCCGGCGACGGGGGTCGACCAGGTGACATCGGAGGCGTAGTTCGGGAAGAAGCTCGCCCGCTGGTCCGGGTCCGGGATGTCCACGGGACCGGACAGCAGCGCGGTGCCTTCGTTGGAGCCGAAGAAGTTGATGATGTCGATGCCGTACCGCTCGGCCCAGGTGCGCACGAGCCACGGCGAGAGCGGCGCCGAGCCGGAGCCGATCTTCCCGAGCGCGGAGAGGTCCACTCCGGACAGGATCTTTTCGTTGTGCAGCAACATGGTCAGCAACGCCGGCGGCGCGAGCGTGTACGTCACGCGTTCGGTCGCGAGCTGCCCCAGGAACACCGGCAGGTCGAACGGGTGGTGCGGGACGAACACGGCGCCGGTCAGCAGCCACGGCAGGAACATCCCGCCGATGCCGGCCATGTTCGTCATGGGGAACGGGGACAGCAGGACGTCGTCGCTGGTCAGGCCGGCCGCCTGCGCGCAGCCCGCGGCCGTCGCGAGCCAGTCGCCGTGGCAGCGCGGGACGGCTTTCGGTTCGGCTTCGGTGCCGGACGTCCAGCAGATCGTCACGCAGTCGTTCACGTCGGTGTCGAGCGTTTTCAAGTACGCGTCCAAAGTGGATTGCTCCGCTGTGGACAGTGGTGCTTCGGGCCAGGCCAGGGCGCCGGCCGGTTCGTCGTCCCCCCGGGCGACGACGAACCGGACCGACGGCGCCGAAGCGCCTTTTAGCCCAAGGGCCGCCCCGGCGAGCGGGTGCTCGCCGTATCTGGTTGCGGTCACCACCGCGACAGCCCCGGTGCGCCGGCACATCGGACCCATCTCGTGTTCCCGGTAGGACACCGGGAACGGGGTGACCACGGCACCGATCCGCACGATCGCGAGGAACGCCTGGACCAGGGCCGAGCAGTTCGGCAGCTGCACGGCCACGACGTCACCTGCTCGCACCCCTCTGGCGAGCAGGAACGCGGCCAGGACGTCGACACGTTCGTCGAGCCGGTTCCAGGTCCACCGCACCGGGTCGCGTCCGACCAGTGCGGTGGTGTTCGGTGGATCGACCAGCGCGAGACCCTCCGGGTCGGCACCTACCCGCTCCTTCACGAGCCGGTCGATCGTCTCCGCACTCCACCATCCCCGCGTCCGGAAATCCCGGGCGCGACCCTCTCGATGGCATCTCATGAACGGAGGTTTTCCAGCTGGTCCGCCCGGACCCAGGTCGCGTGAAAACCGAGCGGGACACGCTGGGGAAGCAGGACCCTGGCCACGGGTCCGGCAGCGAGATCGGCGGCGTCGAAGATGTCCAGTTCCGAGCGTCCCTCACGCTCGTCCTGCACGAACGTCACCAGATAACCGTCCGCCGAATCGGCGGATGCGCCATCGCGGGGTGCGAAGGGCGCCTCACTGCCCCACCGGCCGGGACCGAACCGGTATTCGGTCTTGGAGCCGGCAAGATTGTCGTAGCGCACGAGCCCGTCGAACTTCAGCGTCGACTCGGGCGAGATGTGCACCGCGTAGGAGTACCGGTTCCGCGTGCCGACGCCACGGGAGTCGACGGTCGGGAACTCGGTGTTGTCGTCGTCGAGCGGGGCCTCGCGGCACACGCCGGTCCGCAGGTTGAAGCGGTAGCGGTGCAGCTGGGCGTCGAGCCGCAGGTAGGAGAGCATCTTCGCCAGCGGCGTGTGGGCGTCGGCCCGCGGTTGCGGCTTCCGCACGCGGCAGACGTCGAGGATGACTTCGTCGCCTTCTTCCCAGGCGTTGACGACGTGGTAGATGTAGCACGGGCTCGCTTCGAACCACTTGATCTGGCTACCGTCTCCGTAGCGTGGCATGACGCCGAAGCGGCTCGGCATCGAGCGGTCGAAGTGGAGCTTGTGCCGGCCCTGTTTCGCGGCCTGCAGATCCTGGACCAGCGGCAGGTCCATCAGCACCGCGTAGTGCTCGGTGATGGCCATGTCGTGCGGCAGGCGCGGGCCGGGCAGCTCGATCTCGGTGGTCTTGACGACCTTGCCGTCCGCGCTGATGACGCCGTAGCGCAGGTAGGGCGGGCGCGGGCCGTAGTCGAACCAGAAGAGCTCGCCCGTGGCCTCGTCCACCTTGGGGTGGGCCATCATGTCGCCGACCAGCGTGCCGAGGAAGTCCTCGGCGCCGAGCGTCTCCAGCGAGAGCGGGTCGACCGCGTACGGCGAGCCGCACAGGTACCAGGTCGCGAGGATCCGGCCGCGGTGGAAGACGACGTCGGTGTTGGCGTTGTCCTTGAGGCCCAGGCCGTGCGCGTTGCCGAACGGGTTGTCCGCCGGGTTCTCCATGACGCCGGTCCAGAGGCCCTGGCCGGCCTCGGACTCGGCCTCGAAGGCCTTCGTGCGGACCCAGCGGTTGCGGTAGCGCGCCTTGCCGTTCTCCAGGTGGACGGCGTGGATCATGCCGTCGCCGTCGAACCAGTGGTAGCGGCCTTCCGGGGCGAACCGCGGGTTGGGGCCGTTGCGCAGGTAGACGCCGTTGAGGTCCTTCGGGATCTCGCCGATGACCTGCAGGTCTTCCGCGTCGATCTCGGTGCCGACCGGGGCGTAGACGCCCAGGAGGTAGGGGTTGGCCTCGTCCGTGTCCGCCGTCCGGGCCACCATCAGCGGCTGTTCGGAGGTGCTGGTCATCGGGCTGCTCCCTGACTCTCGGGCTCACCGCGCTGGCTGATGAGGATGAGACTATGATTTGTGTACCCAGGTGTCAATAGGCTTCTTTTGCTGTAGCCAGGTGTACGCTGGGCCACGAGGTAACAAGGGGGATGTCGGTGACAGAAGCGACTGCACAGCGCGTGCGGCCCGCGGGCGATCCGCTCCGCAGGGCACTCGAACTGGTCGGTGACCAGTGGACGCTGCTGATCCTGCAGAGCCTGTTCCTGCGCTTCCGGCGGTACGAAGAGCTGCGCCTGCGGCTGGGCATCTCGCCGACCGCGCTTTCCGGGCGGCTGCGGGACATGGTGGACGCGGGCATGCTCGCGCGCGTGCCGTACCGGGACGCGCGCCGCACGCGGCACGAGTACCGGCTCACCGAGCGCGGCCTGGAGCTGTGGCCGCTGCTGATTTCGATCTGGGCCTGGGAGCGCGAGTGGGTCGACGGCCGCCGCGAGGTGCTGCCGACGCTGATCCACCTCGACTGCGAGCTGGCTACATCAGCACCCCTCGGCTGCGGCGCCTGCGGCCGCCGGGTCGACGCCCGGGACGTGCGCGCTTCGCGACTGGACAGCACGGGTGTCGCGGCGGCGACGGCGTCCAAGCGCTTCCGCCGCAAGGACGCCGAATCGCTGGCCGGCGACCCGATGATGTTCTTCCCCGACACGATGGAACTGCTCGGCGACCGGTGGTCGACGGGCCTGCTGGTGTCGGCCCTGCTCGGCTGCCACCACTTCTCCGAGTTCGAACGCGAGCTGGGCATCGGGCCGAGCGTGCTGTCGGCCCGGCTGAGCAAGCTCGTCGAGGTCGGCGTGCTGCGCACCGGCACGGCCACGACCCGGACGGACGCACGCGACTACCGGATGACGGCGAAGGGCCTGGCGTTCTTCCCGGCGCTGGCGTTCATCGCGGAGTGGTCGCGCGGGTTCGAGGTGGTGGGCCAGGAGCCGGACATCACGCTGAACCACGTCGAATGCGGCAACCGGCTGCAGCCGATGCTGCTGTGCGACCACTGTGGCCGGCCGCTGACCCGCCAGTCGGTGCAGTTCGGCGGAGTGCCCACCCCCAAACGCTGACCGAGTGACGTAATCGACTCGCCAAGCGGTATGTCTGATGCCAGGCTGGAGCGGTCACACGTCGTCAGTTCCGGAGGTAAGCATGAGTGAACCGAATCCGTCGCCCAGCGGCGAGGAGGACGACGTCAAGCGCAAGTTCCGGGAAGCGCTGGAGCGCAAGCAGGCCCACGCCCGCTCGGGAGCGTCCCACGAGAACGCCGGCGGCAAGAACCAGCACGCCCACGGCCCGGCGGCCAACAAGAGGACTTTCCGCCGCAAGAGCGGCTGAGCTTTTGGTGCCGAAGGCCCCCACCGCACGCGGTGGGGGCCTTCGCTGCGTTTACGGCGTGAGCTCGCCCAGGTGGTCCAACGCCACGAACTGACTCGCCGGGCTCGCCGCCGCCACGGCTTTCCGCAGTACCTCCAAGCCGCCGTTCGGGTCCTTCGCCTGGCCCAGCGGCAGGTCGAAGTCGTCCCAGTGCGTCGCCGCGACGTACCGCGGGTTGCCCAGCGTGCGCAGCAGCCTCGGTACGTACTGCGTCACCTTCGCGCCGCCCGCCGGCACCAGCACCACGTCCGGGCGCAACCCCGCCAGCTCGGACTCGACGTAGTTCGAGCCGCCGAAGTCCAGGACGCTCGCGCCGCCGCCGGTCACCTGGTACGCCAGCGTTCCACCCTCGTACAGGTCCTCGATCACGCGAGGACGATCCCGGCGGGACAACGGCCTCGAGCCGGGGAACGGCACCCGGGCCCGCTCGCCCGTCGCCGAGTGCAGGGACCTGAAGACGCGGATCGAGTAGCCGTCGAACGTCAGGTCCTCGCCGCCGGTCGCGATCGCCAGCTGGTCCTCGGGTGCGCCCAGCGCGGCCATGAGACTCAAATGAGTCTCGGTGCCCAGTACCGTCGCGCCGGTGCGTTTGGCCAGGTAGGGGACGTCGGTGAGGTGGTCGTAGTGGCCGTGCGTCACCAGGATGTGGTCCGCGCGCAGCTCGCCGCGGTCCAGGTAGCCGTCGATCAGCGCCTTGTTCACCGAGAGCGGGGTGCGCGGGTCCGCGCCCGCCGGCGTGTACGTCCCGGTCTTGAACCTCGTCAACCACGGGTCGATGAGGACCGTCTTGGTCCCGGTCGAGCCGGGGACGCGGATCTCCCAGCCGTTGTTTCCCCACCACCGCAACGTCATCCGCGACGTCCCCCGGGGCACCGGAGCCGCCGAGGCCGCCGAAACCCCGGCGAGGATCGTGGCCGCCGCCGCGCCCGCGCCGAACAGCCCGCGTCTGCTGAGTCCTGTGTTCATACCGGGCACCCGATCACGGACCCGGCGCGGCTGTCCAAGATCGAGACGTCGGCATGTCGATATGCGGACGGGTATCATCGCAGCGTGGACCACCTCCGTTCGCTGCGCTACTTCCTGGTCGTCGCCGAGGAACTGCACTTCGGCCACGCCGCCGACCGGCTCGGCATCGCGCAGCCGCCGTTGAGTCAGCGCGTGAAGCGGCTCGAAGCCGAGCTGGGCGCGAAGCTGTTCGACCGCGGCCGCCGCGTCACGCTCACCGAAGCCGGCGAGGTGCTGCGCGCCGAAGCAAGAGATCTCCTGAGCCGCTGGGACCGGATGACGGCGCTCGTCGCGAAGGCCGAACGCGGCGAGCTGGACGCCCTGCGCGCGGGTGTGCCGCCGGAGCTGCCCGGCCGGGTGCTCGCCGCGATCCTCACGGAGTTCGCCGCGCAGCACCCCGCCGTCCGGCTCGACCTGCAGGAGCTGACCACCGCCGAGCAGGCCCGGCTCCTCGCCGACCGCGAGCTCGACGCCGGCCTCCTGCAGCTGCCGGTGGACGTCGTCGGGCTCGACCTCGGGCCGGCCGTCGACACGCCGCTGGGAGTGGTCCTCCCCCGGGACTCGCCGCTGGCCCGCCGGTCCGAGCTGGCCCTCGCCGACCTCGCCGGGGAAGGCCTGGTGCACGCCCCGCGCGCGGCGGCGCCCGGGAGCTACGACGCGCTGCTGCGCACGTGCTGGGACCACGGCTTCCGCCCGGCGTCCATCCGGCACGCGCGCAACCCGGAGTTCGTGCTCGGCCTGGTCCTGGCGGGGCACGGCGTGGCGTTCGAGCCGCGGGCGCGCAAGGAGCCGCGGGTGGTCTGGCGGCCGCTGACCGACCAAGTCCTCCGGGCGCGGACGGCGTTCGCGTGGCCGTCGACGAGCCCGCACCCGCAGGCGTCGAGACTCGCCGAAATCGCGGCCGGCGTCCTCAGGGACGACGGCGTCTCGAGCCTCGTGCCGCCGGACCCGGGCGCGGCACGCCCGTGGGACGTGTTCTACGACCGCAGCTGATCCACCGCCGCCCGGGCCGCGTCGCCGATCGCGCGGTCGATGTCCGGTCGTCGCAACGTCTCCGCTCCGCCCACCGTGAACACCGCCACCGCGTACGCACTCCCGTCCGGGTACGTCGCGATGCCGATCTCGTTGCGAATCCCCGGCATGGTCCCCGTCTTCGCCGCCACCGCGACCTCCGGGGGAAACCCGGCCGTCAACCGGTGCCAGCTGACCTGCGCCGACATCCATTCGAGGACCTGCGCGCCCGGCCCGGGGTCGCGCCAGATCGCCGACAACAAGCCAGTCATCTCACGCGGTGTCGTCGCGGAAGTCCGCAAAGGATCCAACGCCCGCAAGGGAAGTCCGGCCGCGGTGTCGTCGATGATCGTGCGCAGGAGATCCCGCGGGGCGCCGATGACGGAAGTCCGCGTCAAGCCCAGCTCCGCCAGCAGCGACCGCACGTTCTCCACGCCCACGCAGTCGAACAGCAGGTCCGCGGCCGTGTTGTCCGACACCGACAACGCCAGCAAAGCCGCGTCCCGCAAGCTGTACGAAACGTCGTCGGCGAAGCCCGCCGTACCGCTGCCGCCGAGGCGGTCGGCCGCCGAAGCGCGGACCCGGTCCGTCGGGTCGAGCTGGCCCGCCGCCACCTGGCGGGCGAACTCCAGGACCAGCGGCACCTTCACCACCGACGCCAGGACGACGAGGGAATCGGCGTCCACACCGACGGAAGCAGCGGAACCGAGACAGCGGGCGTGCAGGAAACCCCGCACGCCCACCGCCGAGAAGATCTCTTCGGGACAAAGACTCACCCGGTCATGATGGACCGCAGCCGCCCGACCTCCGCCATCCGGCGCTCGGCGAGCCGGTCGGCCGCCGTTGCCGGGGGCACGCCGTCGGTCTCGGCCAGCGCGAACACGGCCTTCGTCGTGTCGTAGATCGCCGTCGTCTTGCGCTTCGCGCGCTCGAAGGTGAAGCCGTGGCGCTCGTCGTCGACCTGGATCACGCCGCCCGCGTTGACCAGGTAGTCCGGCGCGTACAGCACACCTCGGTCGGCGAGCTGCTTGTCGATGCCGGCGTGCGCGAGCTGGTTGTTCGCCGCGCCGCAGACGATCCGGGCTCCGAGCACCGGCACGGTCTCGTCGTTCAGGACGCCACCCAGGGCGCAGGGCGCGAAGACGTCCAGCTCGGCCCGCAGCAGCGTGTCCACATCGGACACAACCTGGACAGACGGGTAGATGGTCCGGGTCCGCTCGATCGCGGGCGCGTAGACGTCGGTGATCGTCACCTGCGCGCCGGCGTCCACGAGGTGCCCGACGAGGATGTGCCCGACCTTGCCGACGCCGGCCACGCCGACGCGCTTGCCGGCCAGGTCCGGGCTGCCCCAGACGTGCTCGGCCGAGGCCCGCATGCCCTGGAAGACGCCGAACGCGGTGAGCACGGACGAGTCGCCGGCACCGCCGTCCTCGGGCGAACGGCCGGTGACGTACTGGCTCTCGCGGGCCACGACGTCCATGTCCTGCACGTACGTGCCCACGTCGCACGCGGTGATGTAGCGGCCGTTCAGGGACTGCACGAAGCGCCCGTACGCGCGCAGCAGCGCTTCGGACTTGAGCGTCTTCGGGTCGCCGATGATGACGGCCTTGCCGCCGCCGAGGTCGAGCCCGGCCAGCGCGTTCTTGTACGCCATGCCCTTGGACAGCGCGAGCACGTCGTCGAGCGCGTCCGCTTCGGTGGCGTAGGGGTGGAAGCGCGTCCCGCCCAAGGCGGGGCCGAGCGCCGTGGAGTAGATGCCGATGATGGCCTTCAGGCCACTGGCCTGGTCGTGGCAGTACACGACCTGTTCGTGCCCGGACGACCGGGCGAACACTCCTTCGGTCACGGTGGTGACTCCTTTGTCTCCCGCGTCCGGTTCGTGGCCGGGACGCGCTTCAGCGGTTGTCGGGAGCCGGTGCGGAGGTCGTCCGCCCCGGGTTCCCGGCACCAACCTAGATCCCTTCCGGAACGCAGACCAGTAGAGGTCCCGCGATACGGACGGGTAAGGGAGTGATCAGCCGCGGACCACCTTGTCGAGCGCGTTCATCGCCGTCTCGAGCTGGGTGTCGGAGAGGTACGGCGCCGGGCCGAAGCGCAGGTGGGCGCCCCGGCTGTCGGTGCGGACGCCCTGGGCGGCCAGTGCCGCCTGCAGCCCGGAAGCGTCGGCGCAGCGCAGCGAGAGGAACCCGCCGAGCCGCTCCGGCGGCACCGAGCGGTCCCGCGTGACGGCGTCCTCGGGCAACCCGAGCGAGTCGAACACCGACGCGAGCAGCCCCACCTGGTGCTGCGAAACCTCGCGCAGGAACTCCGGCGTGAGGCCCTGCTCGGCGAAGAACCGCTGGACCCGGGCACCGCGGTAGTGGCTGGCCGGGTCGTAGGTGGCGCCGGCGAACCGGTCACCGCCCATGGCGTAGGCGACGCCGCCGGGACGTCGTTCGTCGGCGAGCGCGCCGAACTCGGCGTACCAGCCGGTGATCACCGGCCGCAGCTCCTGGGCGTGCGCGGGCAGCCGCAGGAAGCAGTTGCCCTCGCCGAGCTGCAGGTACTTGTAGCCGCCGCCGAGCACCCAGGCGTTCGTGAGCCCGAGGTCGTGCAGCGGGAACGGCACGACGCCGAGCGCGTGGTAGGCGTCGACGACCAGCTCGATCGACCGGTCGCGGCAGGAGTCGGCCAGGTGCGCGAGCCCCGGGACCAGCCGGGACGTCTCGAACAGCACGGCCGACACCAGCACCGCCGCGGTGTTGTCGTCGACTTCCCCGGCGACGCGCTCGGCGAGCGTCGTCACCGGTTCCAGGGGCACCCGCACGACCTCGACGCCCTCCTCCTCGAGGCGGGCGAGCTGGCGGCGCAGGGTGTGGAACTCGCCGTCGGTGGTGACCAGGCGCGGTCTTCGCGGCAGCTCCATCGCCGAGAGGAAGCGCAGCACCAGGTCGTGCGTGCTCGCGCCGAGCGCGTACTCGCCGTGCGGGTCGCCGAGCAGCAGGCGGAACCCCGCGCGCAGTTCGTCGGCCTTGGCGAACGCGCGCCCCCACTTCTCGTCGACGTCGCGGGCGGCGTCCGCGAAGGACTCGCGCAGGCCCTCCTCCGCGACGTCCGGCCACGCCTGGTGCGAGTGCCCGGACAGGAGCAGGCGGTCGGCCACCCCGAACCGGGAGTAGTGCGGGGCGAGCGCGTTGTGGTCAGCGCGCAGGTCGTCCAAAGTGGTCACAGTCGGCTCCGTACGGCCCAGAGATCCGGGAACATCGGCTGGAAGAGCGTGGTACGCAGGTAGGTCGCGCCGGATGATCCCCCCGTCCCGGTCTTGTCGCCGATGGTGCGTTCGACCATCTTCACGTGCCGGTAGCGCCACTCCTGCATCCCTTCATCGAGATCCACCAGACATTCCGCGACGACCGACGGTCCGCCGTCGTCGCTGTACACGTCCAGCAATATCGCCTGCAGGGCCGGGGAGGGCTCCACCGGTCGAGTGACGTCTCGGTCACACTCGACCGCGTAGCCAGAAACCTTGAGGTACGCGAGAAAAGAGTCGAACAACGACGGCCGGGCCATCGCTTCGGCGATGCGTTTCCGCTGCTCGCCGCCCTCGGGGTAGTGCGCGAACACGCGCTCGTCACGCCGTCCGAGCACCGCCTCCAGCTCGCGGAACTGGGCCGACTGGAAGCCGCTCGAAGCGTCCAAACGGGTGCGGAAACTCGTGAACTGGCTGGGCGTCATGGTTTCCAGCACGTCGATCTGCGCGACGGCGACCTTGAGGATCGTCAGGATCCGGCGCAGGATCCGCATCGAGTGCGCGGTTTTTCCCGCGGCCAGGTTCTCCTGGAGGAACTCGGCCTCGTGCAGGATCTGCTTGAACCACAGCTCGTACACCTGGTGGATCACGATGAACAGCAGCTCGTCGTGCTCGTCCGAACGCGGACGCTGGGCCTCCAGCACCTCGTCCAGCGCAAGGTACGAGGTGTAGCTCAAGGCTTCCTGGGTCGCTTGGCTGGTTTCGGTCATCCCTTGGTCACCTCGTCGAAATGGCGCTGGGCAGCGGGAGCCAGCGCGGTGTACAGATCGTGGAACAACTCGACCGCCGCCGCCCGGCACGCCGGCGCGGCCACCAGGTCGGCGGGCAGCTCCGGGTCCAGCGACGGGAACGCCCGGAAGGTGTGCACCAGGCGGGCGTGGACCTCGAACGCTTCGGCGTCCGAAGTGTCCTTGCCCGCGTGCCCGCCGAACTGCCCGACGAACGCGGTGTAGCGCGCGGCCAGCTCGTCGAGGTCCCAGGCCCGGCCGGCGAAGCGGCGGACGTCGAGCGCGGCCGACGGCCGGCCGAGCAGCAGCCCGGCGTGCTCGGCGACGTCCAACTCGCCGAGCAGGGCGATGACCTCGGCCTCGCGGTCGTGCGGGGCGATCCAGGTGCCGTCCTGGTACGGCCCGAACCCGAGGAACCGCAGCCGCCGCACCAGGCGTTCCCGGGCCTGGCGGCGGCTCTCCGGGATGCTCTGCCAGAGCACGGTCCACTCGCCGGCGGCGCGCTCGCGGCGGCCGAGGGAGAAGATCCGGTGGTCGCCGTCGTCGAGCAACACGATGGTGCGGCGCGTCAGCGAGTAGTGCACGGTGCGGCCCTCGCGGTGGCGCTGCAGCAGGCCGCGGCGCACCAGGCGGGTGAGCGCGATCCGGGCCGCGCCGTCGGAGAAGCCCAGCTCGGCGAGCACCGCGACCAGGCCGCCCGACCACACCCGGCGCGTCTCGCGCGGGTGCACGTAGCTGCCCAGCAACGTCACGACCAGCTCCTGGGGGCTGGCGTCGAAGGCATCTCCGGGCATGCGGCAACTCTATACACCTCAGGCCGCTGCGGTGTAGCTTGATTTGCGTGACGTACTTCGCGGACCTCAGCTCGCGGCAGGTCGCGGCACTGGCGGACGGCGACCGCACGCCGGTGCTGCTGCTCCCCCTGGGCGCGATCGAGCCGCACGGGCCGCACGCGCCGCTGAGCACCGACCCGCTGATCTCCCGCGGGATGTGCGAGCGCGCGGCCGACCGGCTGGCCGCCGACGAGGACGTCCACGTGCTCGTGCTGCCCGAAGTGCCCTACGGCGTGACGCGGTTCGCGGCCGGGTTCGCCGGCGGTGTCCACATCGGCGAGGAGACACTGCACTCGCTGCTCGTCGACATCGGCGCCGCGCTGATCGGCCAGCGGCTCCGGCGGATCCTGCTGGTCAACAACCACTTCGAGCCCGCGCACCTGATCACGCTGAGGCGCGCGGTCGAGACGCTGAACTTCGCCTACGACGGGCGTGTCGCCCTGCTCGACCTGGTCCGGCGGCGGCACGCGCAGCGGCTGACCGAGGAGTTCCGCTCCGGCGAGTGCCACGCGGGTCGCTACGAGACGTCGCTCGTGCTCGCCGACCGGCCCGAGCTGGTCGACCAGCCGCTGATGCGGACGTTGCCGCACGTGCCCGTGAGCCTCGCTTCGGCCCCCGAGGATGGCGGCTTCCGCGAGATGGGGATGTCCGCCGCCTACTGCGGCCAGCCCGCCGAAGCGACCGCGGAAGAGGGCCTCGAAACCTTCTCGACGTTGACCGACCTGCTGGTGGAAGCGATCCGGGAGCTGGCCCGTGAGTGAGCCGTTCAACCTCGCCACGTACTTCCTCGACCGGCACGTGGCTTCGGGGCGAGGCGACCGGACCGCGCTGTTCGTCGGGGATCGGTCGGTGAGCTACGACGAGCTGGCGCGGCTGGCCAACCGCGTCGGGCACGTGCTGCGGGACGCCGGTGTCCGCAAAGGACAGCGCGTGCTGCTCGCGCTGAGCGACGGCGAAGAGTTCGTCGCGACCTGGTACGGCGCGCAGAAGATCGGCGCGGTCACCGCCGAGGTCTACCCGTTCCTCCAGCCCAAGGACTACACGTACTACCTCGGCTACACCGAGGCCGTCGCGGTGGTCGCCGACGCCGTCACGCTGCCCGCGCTGCGCTCGGCGGGCGCGCGGAACCTGCTGGTCACCGGAGTTCCGGAGAGCGAGCTGCTCCCCGGCGAACGTCCATTCCGGACACTCGTGGACGCCGCGCCGGACACGTTGGAAGCGGCGCCGACCACTGTGGACGACGTCGGGATCTGGAAGTTCACCACCGGCAGTACCGGCGCGCCCAAGGCGTGCGTGCACACCCTGCGCAGCCCCATCGAGAGCTTCCAGCGGTACGCCGTCCAGGTGCTCGGGTTGCACGAGGACGATCGCGTGCTCGCCGTGCCCAAGCTGTTCTTCGGCTACGCGCGCGACCTGGTGGCGCTGTTCCCGTTCGGGGTCGGCGCGGCCGGGATCGCGTTCCCCGAGCGCAGCACGGCGGACCTGATGTTCGAGCTGATCGCCCGCCACCGCCCGACCGTCCTCGTGAACGTGCCGACCATGATGAGCGCGATGGTCGCACACCCGGCCGCCGCCGAGCAGGACCTGAGCTGCCTGCGGATGACGACGTCCGCCGGCGAGGCGCTGCCCCCCGAGCTGCACCGGCGGTGGGACGCGACCTTCGGGGTGCCGGTCGTGGACGGGATCGGCTCGTCCGAGGCCTACCACATCTACCTGTCCAACCGCCCGGGTGCCGCGCGGGCCGGCACGCTCGGCACCGAGGTGCCCGGCTACCGCGCGCAGGTCGTCGACGAGCTGGGAAACCCGTTGCCGGATGGGGAAATCGGGCCGTTGCGGGTGACCGGGCCGACGATCGCGCTGGAGTACTTCGGCGATCTTGAGAAGTCCAAGAAGACGTTCGACGGCGACACGCTGACGTCCGGCGACCTGTTCAGCCGGTCCGAGGGGTTCTTCCGGCACCACGGCCGCGCCGACGCGCTGCTGAAGGTCGGCGGAGTGTTCGTCGCGCCCGGCGAGATCGAGGACTGCCTGCTCGGCCACGCGGCGGTCGTGGACTGCGCGGTGGTCGGCCACGAGGTCGACGGCCTGGTCGTGCCGCGCGCGTACGTCGTCCTGCGGGCCGGTGCGGCGGCGTCCGCGGACGAGCTGAAGGACCACGCGAAAGCCCACCTGGCCAAGCACAAGTACCCCCGCGAAGTGGTGTTCATGACGGAACTTCCCCGGACCGCCAACGGAAAGCTCGACCGGCGCGCGCTGGCGGGCCCGGCATGAGCCGCCTGGTCGTGGTCACCGGCGGCACGCGCGGGATCGGCGCCGCGATCGCCGAGCGGTTCCGGTCCGCGGGAGACAAGGTGCTCGCGCCGGGCCGGGCCGAATGCGACGTCACCGACGAAGACGCCGTCACGGCTTACTTCGCGGCGGCGGGACCGGTCGACGTGCTCGTGAACAACGCCGGGATCTCTTCCAGCGCACCGCTTTCGCGGACGTCGCTGGCCGACTGGCGCGAGCAGATCGAGGTGAACGCGACCGGCGCGTTCCTGTGCACGCGCGCGGTGCTGCCGGGGATGCGCTCGCGGGACCGCGGCCGGATCGTCACGGTGGCGTCGACGGCGTCGCACGTCGGCTACCGCTACACGGCCGGGTACACGGCGTCGAAGCACGCGGCGGCCGGGCTGATGCGGGCGGTCGCGGCGGAGCTGGCCGGCACCGGCGTCACGGCGAACGCGGTCTGCCCGGCGTTCGTGCGCACCGACATGACGGCGACTTCGGTGGCGCGCATCCAGGAACGCACCGGACGTTCGGTGGACGACGCGGAGTCGGCGCTGGCGGCGGCGTCCCCGCTGGGCCGGCTGCTGGAACCTTCGGAGGTGGCGTTCGCCGTCTCCTTCTTGGCGGCGCCCGAAGCCGCCGCGATCAACGGCCAGACCCTCGTACTCGACGGCGGAGGAATCCAGTCATGAGCCCGTTCCGCGCGACCGCACCGCTGACGAAGGAGTGGGAACACTTCGGGTTCACCGTTTCCGACGGCGTGGCGACCGTGACGTTCACCCGGCCGGAGAAGCTGAACGCGCTGACGTTCGACGTCTACGCCGACCTGCGGGACTTGGTGCTGGAGCTGCCGCAGCACGAAGACGTGCGGGTGCTGGTGATCACCGGGCAGGGCCGCGGGTTCTGCTCCGGCGGCGACGTCGAGGAGATCATCGGCGAGCTGCAGAAGTTCGAGACGGCGGAGCTGCTGGAGTTCACGCGCATGACGGGCGCGGTGGTGAAGGCGCTGCGCGAGTGCCCGCTGCCGGTGATCGCGGCGGTGAACGGCGTGGCGGCGGGCGCGGGTTCGGTGATCGCCCTGGCGAGTGACTTCCGGCTGCTGGCGGAGTCGGCGAAGTTCGCATTCCTGTTCACGAAGGTGGGGCTGGCCGGGGCGGACATGGGGTCGGCGTACCTCTTGCCCCGGCTGGTGGGCTTGGGCCGCGCGACGGAGCTGCTGATCCTGGGCGACAAGGTGTCGGCGTCGCGGGCGTCCGAGATCGGTCTGGCCACGCAGGTGGTTCCCGATACTGACTTGGCGGCCACCACTTCGGCGTTGGCCCGCCGCTTGGCGGACGGCCCGGCGCTGGCGTACGCGACGACGAAGGTGCTGCTGACCCGCGAGCTGGACATGGACCTGGGCAGCGCGATCGAGCTGGAAGCGATGACGCAGGCACTGTTGATGACAGCCAAGGACCACAAGGAGTTCTACGCGGCGTGGTCCGCCGGGCGCGAACCCCGGTGGACCGGCCGCTGACCTCTCAAGCGAGCAAGCGGTTTCGCAAGGTCGCGAGCTCGGGTTCGGACAGCCCGTTCCCGAGGAGGAAGCCGGGCATCGTCAGCGACGCGACCGTCGAGGTGAGGGACGCTTCGATGGTCGTGTCGTGGCTCGCGAGGACCTCGGTCACCGCGGTGAGCTGGTCCCGGGCCCCGAGCTCGTCGTACCGCTGCTTCATCCGGTCGTAGGTCAGCAGGTAGTCGGCGATGATCGCCTCCGGAGCCGCGCCGGCCAGCGTGAGCAGCACCAGGGCGAGCAGCCCGGTCCGGTCCTTGCCGCCGGCGCAGTGGATCACCACGCACCCGGGCGCGGCGCCGGCGATGGCCCGCACGGCGGCGATCACCGGTTCCGGGTGCTCGGCCAGCAGGGCCGGGTAGTACAGCGGAGAGCCCAGGTTGTCGATCTTTTCCCAGTGCTCGTAGAAGGGCGTGCCCACCGGGTCCAGCGGTGCGCGCACGGTCGTGATCCCGGTCGGCCTCGGCGCGCGGTCCGGCCCGCATTCGTCGGCATTCCGCAGATCGACGACGGTCCGGACCCCGTAGGCCCAGGCCGCCGCCCACCCGGCCTCGCTCAACCGATCCGGCGCCTCCATCCGGACGATCGCGCCCGGCCTGACCTGCCCCAGCCCGCCCAGATCACGGACGTTGACACACCCGTCCCACAAAAGCTCTCTGCCACCGGTCATGTCCGCAGGACGCGTCGGCCACCGTTCCGGTTGGGTCGCTCAGGGCACGACTTCGGCGAGGCCGATAAGGTTGCCTTCGCTGTCGCGGAACCACGCGGCCCGCTCGCCGCTGCCCTTGCTCGGGTAGTTCCCCTGGATCTCGACGATGCCGCCGTCCCCGTACTCCTCGAAGACCACGCCACGTTCGCGCAGGGCCGCGACGGCCGCTTCGAGGTCGTCGACGTAGAACCCGGCCTGGGTGAAGGACCCGTCGGACACGCCTGCCGAGGCGTACAGGCAGAAGACTCCCGACGCGCCTTCGTAGCGGAGTCCGCCTTCGCGCTCCTCGACCGGCTCGAGGCCCAGCTTTTCGCTGTACCAGCGCCGGGCGCGTTCGAGGTCCTGGGTCGGGAGACGCGATTCGAACCGGACATTGCTCAGCATGTTCTCATGCTAGGTGGCGCCCCATATGCTTGCTCGATGGTCGACTGGGGCAATGTTCCGGCGTACTTCGGCGGGCTCGCGCTCGTGCTGACGTTGACCGTTGTCCAGCGTGATCGGCGCGAGAAGGTGCGCGACCAAGCGAACAAAGTAGCCGCCTGGGTGCAGCGATCCCGCACTGAGAATGAACCACACCGCATCCTCATCAAAAACGCGAGCGACCTTCCGTGCACGAGTCTGCTCATCTGGTCAACAGTCGGCTACCGCAACCCGTCAGCGCTACGCCTCTCGAAGACCTTCGGCGAAGATACAGACAGAGGTGGCAAGAAGCCCGACTATGAGCACGCCGTCGGTCCGGGTGAAACCATCGTCCTGCTCGAGACAAGTGAGGATTGCGCAGTCCGCGGACTCGAATTCGTCGACGCCGCCGGACGCAGGTGGTCGAGGTATGGGTCACAGCTCGTCCGGCTCGATACGATCGCCGGACGCGTCTTCCGTCGAACGCGCATGACATTCTGGCGCATCGTCATACGGCTGCGCCGCACCTGGTCCTGACGCATCACCTGAGGGTTGCCGTCACCGCGATCGCGTCTTCCTCCAGCGAACCGAAGTACAGCTTCCCCTGCCACTCCCGCACCCCGACGAGCATGTGGAACCCGTCGATCTCGCCGCGCAGCTCGCGCTCCACCTTGCCGTCCGCCGCGACGCCCAGGACTCCCACCTCACGCCCGGGCCGGGGCTGCAACGACGTCGGGAGCGCGCGGACGCCCGCCCGCAGGAACGCCGGCATCCGGCGGACCACGTCCAGCGCCGGCACCTTCGGGGATGCCTGCGTGATCCAGATCAGCCCGTCGGTGCCCGTCGAAATGTTGTCCGGGAAGCCCCACAGCCCGTCGACGAACACGTCCGACCGGCCGTCGCGCAGCCAGACCCGGGATACCCGGCACTCGCCCGTCTCCGCCACCGCCACGAACGACTCGTCCGGGGCCAGGGCCACGCCGTTCGCGAACTGCAGGCCGTCGAGGAGCAGGTCGATCGAGCCGTCCGGGGAACGCCTGAGCAGCCGGCCGCCGCCGGTCTGCTCGATCAGGTCGTCGCGCCAGTTGTCGATGCCGAAGCGGCGCGACGAGTCCGTGAAGTACACCGTCCCGTCGGCAGCCACCGCGGCGTTGTTGCAGAACACGAAGTCGAGACCCAAAGCGGAAGTGGCCAAGGTCGAAACCGCGCCGCCGGCCAGCGGCACCACCAGCAGGCCAGCCCGCGCGTCGCAGATCAGCAGCTCGTCCTCGCCGTACAGCTCCAGCCCCAGCGGCCGCCCGCCGGTGTCGGCGATGACGTCGATGCGCCGGCCGTCGGGTGACAGGCGCAGGATGCGGCCGTCGTCGACGCCGGCGTAGATCCGGCCTTCGCCGTCGACCACGACGTCCTCCGGGCCGTGCCCGTTCACCGGGATGACCGTGACCTCGCCGAACCGCATCGAGCGCCTCCTACCGATAGGTGAGCAACCGGGCCGCGTCCGCCTCGAAGTGCGGATGTTCGTTGAAGGACAACAGGGTAACGCCACCACGGCCGGACACCAGCTTCGTGATCCCGCCGTTGACCGTGACGCGGTTGAGCTTGAGCAGCCCGGCTTCCGGCGTCCCCATCAGCAGGCCGCAGAGCGTGGCGATCACGCCGCCGGAGGTGAACACGACCGCGTGCTCGCCCTTGCCCAGCGACGCCACCAGGTCCGTGAGCGCGTCCCGGCAGCGGGCTAGGAACGCCGGCCACGTCTCGGCGCACGGGCCACCGTCTCCGGCCGAGGTCCACGCCGTCAGCGCCGCGTCCAGGAGCCCTTGGTACGCGCGGGAATCCTCCTGCGGCGCACCTCCGGCGTGGTGCAGAGCGATGTCGACGTGGTCGTACTCGTTCCAGCGCGCGTCCTCGACGACCGGGACATCGGTGCCGACGACCTTCAGCGCCGTCGCCGCGGTGTCCCGCTGCCGCGCAAGCGTTCCCGACCGGACCTGACTGAAGGAGACGTTGCGCCGCAGGAGTTCCGCACCGACCACAGTGGACTGGTCGAAGCCGCGCGGGGACAGCGCGTCGTAGTCCTCGGCCCCGAACGACGCCTGCCCGTGCCGGACCAGGTAGATCGCGCCCACTCAGGCACTCCCCTTCGCGATGATCTCCCGGCAGCGCCAGTCGAGGTACCCGACGAACTGCCAGAAGTCCTTGAACGCCGGGTTGCGGGTGGCGCCGTCGTGGTAGCGCCGGTACAGCTGCTGCAGCACCGCGGCGAGCCGGAACAGGCCGTAGACCTCGTAGAACCGCCAGTCGCCCACGGCGAGCCCGGTCTTCTCCGCGTACCGCGCGACGAACTCTTCGCGCGTGAACGTCCCGGGCAGGTGCGTCGGCTGGCGGCGGCTCGCCTGCATGACGTCGTCATCGTCGGCCTGGACCCAGTAGGCGAGCATGCTGCCCAGCTCCATCAGCGGGTCGCCGAGCGTGGCCATCTCCCAGTCGAGGACCCCGGCGATGTTCAGCGTCGACGGGCCGTCGAGGACCAGGTTGTCGAGGCGGTAGTCGTTGTGGATCAGGCAGATCTTCACCTCGCCGGGCTGGTTCGCGGCCAGCCACGCGCGGACCTCGGCGAAGTCGCCGACGTTGTCCGTGCGCGCCGCGACGTACCGGTCCGACCAGCCGCGGATCTGCCGTCCGACGTACCCCGCGCCCTTGCCGAGGTCGGCGAGCCCGGCCTTCCCGACGTCGACGGCGTGCAGGTCCACCAGCCGGTCGACGACCTTGCCGGACAGCGCCCGCGCCTGCTCCGGCGTGAGCGTCACGCCGTCGGGCAGGTCGCCCCGCAGGATCAGGCCGTCCAGTTTCTCCATGACGTAGAAGTCGCCGCCGAGCACGGCCGGGTCGTCCCCGAACGCCAGCATCCGCGGCACGTACGGGAACACCGGCCGCAGCGCGTGCTGCACGCGGTACTCGCGCCGCATGTCGTGCGCCGACGCCGCTTTGGGCCCGGCGGGCGGGCGGCGCAGAATCAGCTCGCGGCCGGGGTAGGTCAGCAGGTACGTCAGGTTCGACGCGCCGCCGGGGAACTGCCGGACGCGCGGCGGCTCGGCCCCGAGGCCCTCGACCCGCCCGGCCAGCCAGGCGTGCACCGCGGCCGGGTCGAAGGCGTCTTCCTCGCGCACCTCGACGGTGGTCATGCGAACTTCCGCAGCACCGACGCCGGCACCACGCGCATCGCGAGGCTCAGCGGCACCCACGGCCACGCCGGGACGTAGGCCCGGGCGCGCTCGGCCTCGATCGCCTTGACCAGGGCCCGCGCCCCGCTTTCGGCCTTGGCCAGCAAGGGGTTCTTGCCGATCCGGTCGTTCATCTCCGACTCGATGTAGCCCGGCCGGATGTCGGTGACGGTGATGCCCTTGCGCTTGAGTTCCAGCCGGGTGCCGTCGACGAACGCCGAGATCCCGGCTTTCGATGCGGCGTACGCGGTGAGGTTGCCCGGCAGGCCGCGGATCGCGCTGAACGACGAGACGACGGCGAGGTGCCCGGCGCCCTGCTCGCGGAAGATCCCGGCGGCGGCTTCGATCTGGGCGGCGGCCGCGACGAAGTTGACCTCGAGGGTCTGCCGGTTGGCGTCGAACCGGCCCTTCCCGACCGGCTGGCCCTTCCCGAGCCCGGCGTTCACGATCACCCGATCGAGGGACCCCAGCTCGGCGCGGAACTCTTCGAAGACGGCGAACACGCGGTCGTGGTCGGTGACGTCGAGGGTGCGCGTGACGACCTTGATCCCCGGGTGCGCGGCGGTCAGTTCGGCCGCGAGCTTCTCGAGCCGCTCGGTGCGCCGGGCACACAGGGCCAGGTTGCGCCCCTTCGCCGCGAACTGCCGGGCCATACCCTCGCCCAAACCGCTGCTCGCGCCGGTGATCAGGATGTTCTTCCGGACCGTCATGCCCAGAACTTACAGCGGCGCGAAGCGCCTCCGTTGAGGGTGGTGGAGGGGAGGAAGGTGGAGGCTACCCGGAAGTAATAAGACCGGTGGCCCGGCGCTGGGGGCGTCGCCGGGCCACCGGTCATCGCGCGGCCACCCCGGCCGGTCGCACAACGCGGCCGGGTGAGCCGGAGCCGTTGTCCACGGCTTGTGCCCGCACCCGGATGGGCCGTGAGGGGGAGGCGGAGCCACCGGCGCGGGCAAGGTCATACAAGCGCGTCCGCCCAGGCCGGGGCAATGGTTCACAGTTGCCAGTACTAGCCCGTTCGCCTGATCGGCCGCCGGGGCCCGGCCACCGGCAACCCGGGCGAAGACGGGCGCGGACGGCCGGGGAGATCCTGCTAACGTGCACGATGTCGGGGATCGTCGGGGGACGGCACGGGGCGGGTCGGATCGGCAATGGCGAGCAGCACGGCGGGCGGTCAGCAGGGTGAGCGCACCGCGTTCGCCACCCACCTGCGCGCGGCCATCGCCACCAGCGGCCTGTCCCTCGACCGGATCCAGGCGCGGCTGCGTGCCCGCGGCGTCGTCGTCAGCGTCACCGCCCTCAGTTATTGGCAGTCCGGCAAGCGCCAGCCGGAACGGCAGAGCTCGCTCTCGGCCGTCCGCACGCTGGAAGAGATCCTCGACGTCCCGGCCGGGTCCCTGCTCGGGCTGTTGCCCCCGCCCCGGCCCCGCGGCGGTGCCGGCCGGCGCCAGGCGGGCGGCGAGCCCATGTCGTTCCCGCGCGAGACGCTGCAGCCGCTGCTGGACAAGGTCGGCGCGCCGGACGCGCTCGAGCGTCAGCACCCGCTGAAGCTGGTCGGGCTGCACGACCTGTGCGAGATCGCCGAGGACGGCGGCCAGCGCGCGGTCACCGCGCGGGCGGTGTTCCAGGCGGGTGCCGACGGCCAGGACCGCTGGCTGCTCGTCTACACCCAGGACGACCCGGCGGCCGGCGCGCCGGAACTGCACGCGGTGCGCAACTGCCGGGTCGGGCGCGCCGAGGTCGACGAGGCCCACGGGCTCATCGTCGCCGAGCTGATCTTCGACGAGCCGATCGACCGGGGCGAGACGCACCTGATCGAGTACACGCTGACCAACGGCGGGCCGCCGTACCCGGAGTGCCGCAACACCTGCTACCGCGAGTTCCGGCGCCCGGTCCGGGAGTACCTGCTGGAGGTCCGGTTCGCCCCGGGCACGGCACCCGAGCGGTGCTGGCAGTACACCCGCAACGGGGCGACGGGCTCCGGCACCCGCCGCCAGCTCAAGCTCGACGGCGGCGACGGCGTGCACGCGGTGGCGCTGGACTTCGGCCCCGGCGTCTTCGGCATCGACTGGGACTGACGTACCCGGACAGTCGGTTCGCGTACCCAGACAGTCGGTTCGCGTACCTGGGCAGTCGGTTCGTGAGCCGACCCTCCAGGTACGCGAGCCGACTCTTCCGGTACGTGAGCCGACCCTCCGGGTACGGCGTCAGCCCAGGTGGGTGGCCGCGAGGGTGGCCAGTTCGGTGCGGTTCGCGATCCCGAGCTTGGCGTAGACGTGCGCGAGGTGCGTCTTGACCGTGCCGCGGCTCATGAACAGCCGGGCGCCGATCTCCGGGTTCGTGCCGCCCTCGGCCGCGAGCCTCACGACCTCCAGCTCGGTCGGCGTCAGGCTGCCCCAGCCGCTCGACGGCCGGCCGCGCGCACCCCGGGTCCGGCGGACGAACGCGACGACGTCGTCGAGGCTCATCGGCGCTTCGCCGGTCGCGAGCCCGAGCGCGTCCAGCTCGGCCTGCTCCCCGGCGCGGCGCGGAAAGCCCAGCTCGGCGCGGACGCGGGAGGCCGAGACGAACACCCGGGCGGCGTCGGCGTCGCGGCCGGTGCGGGCGAGGAGCGTGGTCAGCGCGTCCAGGCTGCCCAGGACGCCCAGGCGCAGGCCGTGGTCGAGGCGCAGCGCCAGCGCCTCGTGGTGCAGCTCGGCGGCCTGCTCCGGGCCGGCCAGGTATCCCTGCTGGTCGAGGACCTCGGCCAGAGCCGACCGCAGGCCCCAGCGCCGGGTCAGCTCGACGGCGGTGGCGAGCACCTCCGCGGCCTCCTCGGCGCGGCCCAGCGAGCGCAGGATGGCACCGCGTTCGGCGAGCCCCTGCGACGCCATGTACGTCCCGGGGATGGCTTCGCGCTCGAACCAGCGCGCGGCCTCTTCGAACTCGCCGCGACGCCGGTGCAGCTCGCCCATCACCCCGGCCATGCCCGGCACGAAGACGTCGCCCGCGGTTTCGAGGAGCCGCAGGAACGGTTCCATCACGCGGAACCCGGCGTCGACGTCGCCGGCCAGGCAGTGCACGATCGCCAGCCGGCACAACGTCGTGTTGACGCGGTGGAAGTCCCCGAGCGGCGCGGCGACCTCGACGGCGCGCTCGGCGAATTCACGCGCCCGCGGCAGGTCCGCCGACACGAGCGCGCTCGCCGACTGGGCACTGAGGACCGTCGATGCGAGTCCGCGGTCGCCGCGGCGAAGGAGCCCTTCGGCCGCTTCGGCGAACAACGGATCGGCTTCGTCGTGCCGGTCCCGGGCGTGGAGGATGATCCCGCGCAGCATCAACGCACTGTCGCGCGCGAAGCCGTCTCCGGCGGCTTCGGCGACCTTCTCGGCTTCGAGAGCGAGGTCCCAGGCAGCGTCGAAGTCCGTGTACAGGTGCCCGAGCGCGGTCAGCGAAAGGCATCGCGCGCGAAGCCCCGCCTCGCCGAGTTCGGTGGCGATCTCCAGGCCCAGGCGTGCGGCCTCGCCGTCGAACGGCGCCGTCGTGTCGGCGACCAGACCCATCCCGGTGAGCAACCGGGCCTGCAACGCCGACCGCTCGTCCGGGCAGCGGGCGACCGCGCGCTTCAGGTACGCCAGGCCCTCGTGGCCGCGGCCCCGCAGGTTCCACAGCCACGCGACGGCGGCGGCGAGCCGGCGGCCTCGCGTGGGATCTTCCTGCGCCAGCCCCCATTCCAGGGCCGCGCGGAGGTTGTCGCGCTCGGGTTCCATCCGCGCGCGCCAAGCGTCCTTGTCCCGGTCGAGGTCGGGCTCGGCGGCTTCGGCGAGGGCGAGGAAGTGGCCGAGGTGGCGATCGCGGGCGGCGTCGGCCTCCCCCGCCTCGGCCAGCCGCGCCGCCGCGTACTCGCGCAGCGTCTCCAGCAGCCGGTAGCGGCCGTTTTCGGCCAGCACCAAGGACTTGTCGACGAGCCGGCCCAGCGCGGGCAGCGCGGCCGGGCCGCCCGCCGCGTCGAGCGTGAACCCGCCGGCGAACACGGCGAGCCGGCGGAACACCGCGCGGTCGTCTTCGCCGAGCTGGTCGTGGCTCCACGCGATCGACGCGGCCAGGGTCTGCTGCCGTGCCGGCACCCCGCGCGGGCCACGGGTGAGCAGGGCGAACCGGTCGTCGAGACCGGTGTCGATCTGGTGCGGGGTAAGGGTTCCGAGCCACGCGGCGGCGAGCTCGACGGCCAGCGGGATGCCGTCGAGCCGGGTGCATACCGACCGGACGGCGGCCGCGCTCGAAGTGTCCAAAGTGAACAGCGGCCGCACCGCGCCGGCCCGTTCGACGAACAGCGCGACGGCCTCCTCGACGGCCAGCGGCGGCACCCGCCACACCGTCTCCCCCGGCACGCCGACGGGTTCCCGGCTGGTCGTCAGCACCGCGACCTCGGGGCACGACCGGAGCAGTTCGACGGCGAGGTCCGCGACGCCGTCGAGGGCCTGTTCGCAGTTGTCGAGGCAGAGCAGGACGCGCCGGTCGCGCAGCTCCGTCGCGACCGAACGGGCGGCTCCCGCACGGGGTTCCACCGGCACACCGAGCGTCGTGGCGACCAGCTCGGCGACCTCGGCGCGCCCGGTGACGGCGTCGAGCTCGACCCACCACACGCCGTCGGGCCACCGCCCGGCCGCCGCGGCCGCGACCTGGGCGGCCAGCCGGGTCTTGCCGCTGCCGCCCGGCCCGGCGAGCGTGACGAGCCGGCCGCCGGCCAGCCGTCCCCGGACCTCGCCGGCCTCGGTCTCGCGGCCGACGAACCCGGTCAGCTGCACGGGGAGGTTGTTCGGGACCGCGTCGAGCGAGCGCAGCGGCCCGGGGGTCCCGCCGAGCTGGAAGATCCGCTCCGGCGCGGTGAGGTCCGGCAGGCGGTGGACGCCGAGGTCGTGCAGCGTGGCGCCGGGCAGGGCCGCGGCGACCGGGGCCGAGAGGAGCGTCCGGCCGTCGGTCGCCAGGTCGCGCAGCAGTTCGCAGCGCCGGACGGCGGGTCCGGTGGGCGTGCCGTCGTCGCGGACCAGCGCTTCGCCGGTGTGGAGGGCGGCGGGTCCGGCGGTCAGGCTCGCGAGGGCTTCTTCGGGCGTGGCGAAGACGACCGGGGGCGCGTCACCGGCGCACAGGATGGTCACGGTGCCGGCGGGGAGGAGTTTCGTCTCGGTCATGGCCCGGCCAGTCTGCCAGCGGATCTCGGCCAGGTGGCAGATGTCCTGGCGCGCGGCGGCTGCGACCTTCGAGGACGTGGAGACGTTCGAAGAGCTGCTGACCCGCTGGCGGGACGCCGAGGCGCGCGGCGACGCGCCCGCGTGGGAGCCGCTGCTGGCCGCGGACTTCCGCGGCGACGGCCCGGACGGCCGCGTGCTCGACCGGGACGCCTGGCCCGGCCGGGCCCCCGCGGGCGCGTTCCGGTGGACGGACCTGCGGGTGACGCCGTCGATCGGCGTCGCGACGGGTCACCGAGACGGCGCGGGTTGCACGGTGGTGGCGGCCCGGCGCGCCGGCGGCTGGCAGATCGTCAACGTCCAGCGCGGCTCATGACAGCTTGGTCCGCAGCACCTTCCCGGTCGCGTTGCGGGGCAGCTCATCGAGGAACTCGACGTCCCGCGGCACCTTGTAGCGCGCCAGGTTCGCCTTGACGTAGTCGCGGACACCCTCGACGTCGAGCTTCGCGCCGTCCGCCAGCACCACGAACGCCTTGAGGCGCTGCCCGAACTCCGGGTCCTCGACGCCGATCACCGCCGCTTCCAGCACGTCTTCCCGCTCGACCAGGAGGTTCTCCACCTCGATCGGGAACACGTTCTCGCCGCCGGAGACGATCATCTCGTCGTCCCGGCCGTCGATGAACAGGAGGCCGTCGGCGTCGAAGTGGCCGACGTCGCCGCTGGAGAGCAGGCCGTCGATGATCTCCTTGTGGCGGCCGTCGGTGTAGCCGCCGAAGCTGAGGCCGCTGCCGACGAAGACCCGGCCGGTGACGTGGGGCTCGGTGACGCGACCGCCCTTTTCGTCGTACAGCGCCACCTTGCAGCCGACCGGCGCGCGGCCGACCGTGCCCGGCGCCTTCGCCCAGTCCTCCGGCGTCGCGACCGTCGCCACCGCGACCTCGGTCGAGCCGTAGAGGTTGTGCACGACCGGGCCGAACGCCTCGTTCGCGCGGTTGCCCAGGTCCGGCGACAGCGCCGAGCCGGCGACGAAGATGATCCGCAGCGCCGACGTGTCGTACTTCTCCCGGACGTCCTTGGGGAGGTCGACGATGCGCTGCAGCATGGTCGGCACCAGCACGAGCGCGGTGCACTTGTGCTCGGCGACGCCGCGCAGCGCCTCCTCCGGTGTGAACTTGCGGCGCATCACGACCTTCGAGCCGAGCGCGAAGGAGAGGATGAACTGCGAGAGGCCGGTGCCGTGGAACAGCGGCGCGCCCATGTAGGTGGCCTCGTTGGACCGCAGCGGGATCCGGTCGAGGAACTGCGCCGAGGCCAGCGCCGAGGTGTGCGGCCGCGGCGCGCCCTTCGGCGTGCCGGTGGTGCCGCTGGTCAGCAGCACGAAACCGCCCGGCTTGGCGGGCGCGGGCCACGGCCGGTCGTCGGTGCTGGCGATGATCTCGGACAGCACCGGCACGTCCCGGCCAGTCAGGTCGCTGTCCGGGTCGACCCAGGCCAGGTAGCGCTCGACGCCGTCGGGCATGGCGTCGAGCAGGCCGGTGAACTCCTGGTCGTACACCAGCGCGGTGACTCCCTCGCGCTTGGCGACGTCGGCCAGCTGCGGCTTCGCGAAGCCGGTGTTCATGAGCAGCAGGCGGACGCCGAGCTTGCCCGACGCGGCCATGGTGATCACCAGGCCGCGGTGGTCGCGGCAGAGCGCGGCGACGACCTGGCCCGGCTTGATCCCGCGCTCCGACCAGGCCCTGGCCAGCGCGTTCGACTGGTCGTCGAGCTGCTTGTAGGTCAGCGGGCCGAGCTCGTCGACGATGCCGACGGCGGTCGGGTCGCGGCGCGCCGAGATGTGGTTCGCGCCGGCGAACGGGCCGAACTTGCGGAGCGCGACCAGGGAGCGGACCCCTTCGTCGAGCCGGGGGAAGGGAACCAGACCGGCCCGCCGCATCACGTCGACGCTGCGGGCCGTCTCGGCCACCTTGTCCGCCACTTGCGTGGCGAGCGCGACCAGACTCATCCAGGCACCTCCGTTGCTGCGGGAAGAGAGCCCATGCCGACGGCAGGCGTACCGGCGGTATGGGGGCTACTGGAGAGTAAACCAACCACGCGGCAAACGCACCAGCCGCGACCGCGCGGAAACTGTCGGTGGTGGTCGGCACAATGTGTTCGTGCAGGTGATCGCCGGGCGGGAGGAGGACGGGAGCTTCACCGTGCATTCTCCGTCCTCGGCGGCGAACGGCCTGGACGAAGCGGGTTTCGTGGCGCTGGCCCGGGAGCTGGAGGCTTCGCTCGACCCGCGGTGGGTGTTCCCCTCGGTGGAGGCGGTGTACCCAGTGCTGGTCGCGGCCGGGCTGCGCGTCCAACGCTGTTACGACCTCGCGCTGGCCGAAGGGCTGCTGCTGGCGTACGAGGGTCAGGAAGGACAGTCGCGGAGCCTGCGCGCGGCCTGGGCCAGGGCGAACGGCGAGGAACCGCCGCCCGACTCGACCGCCGTCGAGCTGGCGCAGCCGACGTTGTTCGAGACCCGCGTGCCGACGCTGCCCGAGGGCGTGACGGTCGTCACGGCGGTCCGGCGCGTGCTCGCGGAGCAGGAGCGGCGGGTGGCCGCCGCCGAGCACCCGGACCGGATGCGGCTGCTGCTCGCCGCCGAGTCGGCGAGCGCGCTGGCCGCGGTGGAGATGTCGGCCGACGGCCTGCCGTGGCGCGCCGACCTACACGAGGCGCTGCTGGTTTCCCGGCTCGGTCCACGGGTGCGCGCCGGAGAGCGGCCGAAGGTGCTGGTCGAGCTGGCGGCGAAGATCACCGAGGCGTTCGGCGGGCGCGCGGTCAACCCGGACTCGCCCCCGAGCGTGGTCCGGGCGCTGGCCCGCGCCGGGATCGAGGTGCCGGCGGCGCGGAAGTACTTGCTGAAGGGCATCGATCATCCGGCTGTCGCGCCGTTGCTGGAGTACAAGGAGCTGTCCCGGCTGTACACGGCGAACGGCTGGGCGTGGCTCGAAGAGTGGGTCGCCGACGGCCGGTTCCGCCCGCACTACGTCGTCGGCGGGGTGGTGTCCGGGCGCTGGGCCAGCCGCGGCGGCGGGGCGCTGCAGATCCCGAAGGTGCTGCGCACGTGCGTCCGCGCGGACCCGGGCTGGAAGCTGGTGGTGGCCGACGCCGCCCAGCTCGAACCGCGGGTGCTGACGGCGTTGTCGGGCGACCGCAGGCTGGCCGACGTCGCGGCGGCGACGGACCTGTACGCGCGGCTCGGCGAGGCATTGTTCTCGGGCGCGCACTGGGTCCCTTTGTCACCGGACGACGACCGGGACGACCGGGCCCGCGCGAAGATCGCGATGCTGTCGGCGATGTACGGCGGCACGTCCGGCGAGGCAGGACCGCTGCTCGCCCTGCTGCGCCAGCGGTTCCCGGACGCGGTGTCCTATGTGGAGCACGCCGCACAGGCGGGCGAGCGCGGCGAGCGGGTCCGCTCCCGGCTGGGCCGGACCTCTCCCGCGCCGTCGGCCGCCTGGCGGGCGTTGACCGGCGGCCTGGCTTCGGACGAGGCCGGCGAGGTGAAGGCCCGCCGGGCGTCCCGCGGCTGGGGCCGGTTCACGCGCAACTTCGTCGTCCAGGCCAGCGCGGCCGACATGACGGCGGTGATGCTGGCGACGCTGCGCCGCAGCCTCCCGGCCCCGGCGCACCTGGTGTTCTTCCAGCACGACGAGGTCATCGTCCACACCCCGGCCGAGCTGGCCGAGCAGGTGTCCACGGCGATCACGGACGCGGTGACGGAGGCGGCAAGGATGCTGTTCGGCCCGGCCTGCCCGGTCCGCTTCCCCCTGCACATCGCCCCGGTCGACACCTACGCCGACGCGAAGTAACCCGTGTCGACCCTCTGATCACGCGAGTCGACCCTCCAATCACGCGTGATGCCCCTTCAATCACGTGCGATGGCCGGAATTCGCGTGACCGGAGACGTGACTCGCGTGATTGAAGGCGTAACTCGCGTGATCGGGGAGCCGACACTCGTGATTGGAGGGGCGACACGGCGTCAGGCGAGGGCGTCGTCGATGGCTTTCGTGATCCGTTTCAGCGATACCGGGTGCGCTGTCCCCAACGTCTGGGCGAAGAACGAAACTCGCAGTTCCTCGATCATCCAGCGGACCTCGTCGAGTGCCGGGGACGACGTTCCCGGCGGAAGGGAAGCGAGCGCCTCGCGATACTCCGACGTGATCCACGCGATGTCCGCTGTCCGCTGCAGGTCGCGCGTCGGCTCCGAAACCAGCTTCTCCAGCCGGCGCGAGATTCCCTGCAGGTACCGGACCACGTTGCGCAGCCGCGAAGCACCCGCCGCCGTCACGAAACCCGGGTACACCAAGCCTGACAGCTGACTCCGGATGTCCGACAGCGACTCCGCCGGGCCGCGCGTACCAGGCAACGCCACCTCGACGTCGTTCGCCGCGCGGAGGATTTTCTCGACGTCCGTCAGTACGTCCAGTACCACCGGGTGCAGGCCCGCTCGGACCTTCTCCAGCAGGACCTTGAACCCGGTCTCGTCGAACACCGGGCCGCCGCCGGCGGCCATCAGGGCGTCCACCGCGCAGTCGACGCAGTCCTCGAGCAGCGCCGCCACGCTGCCGTGCGGGTTCCGGTTCAGCACCAGCTTCGACGAGTTCGACAGCGAGCGCGTGATGAACTTCATCGGCGAGTTCAGGTTCAGCCGCAGCATCCGCCGCGTGCCCGCCCACATCGCGTGCTGCTGCTGGCCCGGCGTGTCCAGCAGCCGCACCGCCACCGACGCGCCTTCGTCCACCAAAGCCGGGTACGCCTTGACGTCGTGGCCGCGCTGGGTCGACTCGAACACCCGGGGCAGCGAGCCGAACGAAGGTTTGGTCAGCCCGGCCTTTTCGAGGGTGTTGGCCGCCTTCGAGATCGTCTCCCGGACCTTCGGCGCCAGCCGCCGCTGCAACGCCGAGACGTCCTTGCCCTCGGCCACCTTCTTGCCGCGCTCGTCGACCACCCGGAACGTCATCTTCAGGTGCTCCGGCACCGACGAAAGGTCCCAGTCCGCGTACGGCACCGTGATGCCCCGCAGGGCGCGCAGCTCGCGGCCGAGCACCTCCAGCAGCGGACCGTCCGAAGGGGACACTCGCGAAAGGACGTACTTCGCGGTGTCCGGCGCCGGGACGAAGTTGCGCCGCAACGCCTTCGGCAGCGACTTGATCAGCGCCGTCACCAGCTCCGAACGCAGACCCGGCACCTGCCAGTCGAACCCGTCCTCGGTCACCTGGTTCAGCACCGGCAGCGGGACGTGCACGGTGACGCCGTCCGCGTCCGCGCCCGGCTCGAACTGGTACGTCAGCTTGAAGACCTGCGTGCCCTGCGTCCACGAGTCGGGGTAGTCGCCCTCGCGCACGCCGCCCGCGGTCTCGTTGATGAGCATGGACTTCTCGAACGAGAGCAGGTCCGGCTGCTCGTGGCGCGTCTTCTTCCACCACGTGTCGAAGTGGCGCACCGAGACGACGTCGGCCGGGACCCGGGAATCGTAGAACTCGTACAGCGTCTGGTCGTCGACGAGGATGTCACGGCGCCGCGCCCGGTTCTCGAGGTCCTCGACCTCCTCCAGCAGCGCGCGGTTCTCGGCGAAGAAGTGGTGGCGGGTCTGCCAGTCGCCCTCGACGAGCGCGTGCCGGATGAACAGCGCGCGCGACATCTCGGGGTCGATCCGCCCGTAGTTGACGCGGCGGTCGGCGATCAGCGGGACGCCGTACAGCGTCACCTTCTCGGTCGCCATCACCGCGCCCTGCTTGCGTTCCCAGTGCGGCTCGGAGTAGTTGCGCTTCACGACGTGCCCCGCCAGCGGCTCGACCCACTCGGGCTCGATCCGGGCGTTCACCCGCGCCCACAGCCGCGACGTCTCGACCAGCTCGGCCGACATCACGAACCGCGGCTGCTTCTTGAACAACGCCGACCCGGGGAAGATGCCGAAACGAGCACCGCGCGCGCCCAGGTAGTCGCCCTTGGCCGGGTCCTTGAGCCCGATGTGCGAGAGCAGCCCGGCGATCAGCGACGTGTGCACGCGCTGCGGGTCGACCGGGGTCGTGTTCGTGTTCAGGGAGATGCCCAGCGGCTTCGCCAGCTGCCGCAGCTGGCTGAAGATGTCCTGCCACTCGCGCAGGCGCAGGTAGTTCAGGTACTCGGTACGGCACATGCGGCGGAACTGGTTGCCGGACAACGCCTTCTGCTGCTCGGCGACGTACTCCCAGAGGTTGAGGTAGGCGAGGAAGTCCGACGTCGGGTCGGCGAACCGCGCGTGCTGCTGGTCGGCCGCCTGCTGCTTCTCCGCCGGCCGCTCCCGCGGGTCCTGGATGGACAGCGCGGCCGCGATGATCATCACTTCGCGGACGCACCCGTTGCGAGCGGCCTCCAGCACCATCCGGCCCATCCGCGGGTCGACGGGCAGCTGCGCGAGCTTGCGGCCGGTGTCGGTGAGCCGCCGGTCGCTGTTCCCGGCGGCCGCGCTGTCGAACGCGCCCAGCTCCTGCAGCAGCCCGACGCCGTCGCTGATCTGACGGCGGTCCGGCGGCTCGACGAACGGGAACGCCGCGATGTCGCCCAGGCCCAGCGACGTCATCTGCAGGATGACCGACGCGAGGTTGGTCCGCAGGATCTCCGGGTCGGTGAACTCGGGCCGCGCCTCGAAGTCCTCTTCGGAATACAGCCGGATGCAGATGCCGTCGGACGTGCGCCCGCAGCGGCCCTTGCGCTGGTTCGCCGACGCCTGCGACACGGGTTCGATCGGCAGCCGCTGCACCTTGGTGCGGTGGCTGTAGCGCGAGATCCGCGCCGTGCCCGGGTCGACGACGTACTTGATGCCCGGCACGGTCAGCGACGTCTCGGCGACGTTGGTCGCGAGCACCACCCGGCGCCCGGTGTGCTGCTGGAACACGCGGTGCTGGTCGGCCGCCGACAGCCGCGCGTACAGCGGCAGGACCTCGGTGCCCCGCAGGTTCGCCCGGTTGAGCACGTCCGCGGTGTCGCGGATCTCGCGCTCGCCGGAGAGGAACACCAGGACGTCGCCCGGACCCTCGGCGCACAGCTCCTCGACGGCGTCGAGGATGCCCTGGGTCTGGTCGCGCTCGTCGTCACCTTCGGGATCTTCGGGGTCGGCCAGCTGCCGGTAGCGCGTCTCGACCGGGTACGTCCGGCCGGAGACCTCGACGATCGGCGCGTCGTCGAAGTGCTTCGAGAACCGTTCGGGGTCGATCGTCGCCGAGGTGATGATCACCTTGAGGTCGGGGCGGCGCGGCAGCAGCTGCTTGAGGTAGCCGAGGATGAAGTCGATGTTGAGGCTGCGCTCGTGGGCCTCGTCGATGATCAGCGTGTCGTACTGGCGCAGCGAGCGGTCGGTCTGGATCTCGGCCAGCAGGATGCCGTCGGTCATCAGCTTGACCAGCGTGTCCTGCCCGGACTGGTCGGTGAACCGGACCTTGTAGCCGACGGTCTGGCCGAGCTCGGTCTTCAGTTCGCTCGCGATCCGGTCGGCGACCGTGCGGGCGGCCAGCCGCCGCGGCTGCGTGTGGCCGATCTGGCCGCGGATGCCGCGGCCGAGCTCGAGGCAGATCTTCGGCAGCTGGGTGGTCTTGCCCGAGCCGGTCTCCCCCGCGACGATCACGACCTGGTGCTTCTCGATCGCCGCGCCGATCTCGTCCTTGAGCCTGCTGACCGGCAGCTCTTCGGGGTATTCGATCTTGGGCACGCTCTCGCGGCGCGACGCGAGGCGCAGCTCGGCCTGGTCGATGTCGGCGGAGATGCGCGCGAGGGCGTCGTCGCGGTCGCGGGCTTTGCGGGCGCCATCGAGTCGCCGGCGCAGCCGCTGCTCGTCGCGCGGCATCAGCTCGGGCAGGCGCGCACGCAGCGCTTCGAAAGGGGATGACGTGGACATGCTTGGACCGAGGATAGCCGTGCGTGACGGCACCGGCCTCTCAATATCCCCGTCGCGTGACCGGCGGCACGCCAACGGCCCCGCACCGGGGTGGTGCGGGGCCGTCGAGACGGACGTCAGCCCTGCTGGCCGGGCTGCTGCGGGTACTGCTGCTGCGACTGCGGCTGGCCCTGGAACTGCTGCGGCTGGCCACCGGCGTACGGCTGCTGCTGGCCCGGGAACTGACCCGGCGCCGCCTGCTGCTGCGGCTGCGGCGCGGACTTGGCGCGGTTCATCGCCACCGAGCCACCGATCAGCGCGAGGCCGACGAGGCCCAGCACGATGCCGAAGCCGGGCTGCATGTCGGTGGCCCAGGACAGCAGCCGGAACTCGTAGTCGAACTGCTCCAGCGCGAGCGAGCCGAAGCCGAGGACGGCGAACAGAATGCCGATCCGCATCATGATCGAAGACATGGAAAACCCCCAACGGGAAAAGGGAAACAGGAGCCGGCCGCCCCGACGGCCCGCAATGGGACTCGAACAGTAGCGGCCGGTTCCCGAGCTGTCCCCGGTTTTCCCGTTTTGTTATCTCACGTCCGCTGGAGCGAGTCCGGGCCCAGGTCGGCGAGGGTCCGGTGGCCGGAAAGTCCCATGGTCAGGTCGAATTCGGCCAACAAACTGCGCAGCACGTGACGGACGCCGTCCTCGCCCGCGTGCGCCAGCCCGTACACCCACGGGCGGCCCACCAGCACCGCCCGCGCACCCAGTGCGATCGCCTTCAGCACGTCCGCGCCGGTGCGGACGCCCGAGTCGAACAGCACCTCCATGCGGTCGCCGACCGCCGCGACGATCCCGGGCAACGCTTCCAGGGCCCCGATCGCGCCGTCGACCTGGCGGCCGCCGTGGTTCGAGACCACGATGCCGTCCATCCCGGCCTCGGCCGCGCGGCGCGCGTCGGCGACGTGCTGGATGCCCTTGAGGACGATCGGGCCGTCCCAGTGCTCGCGCAGGAACGGCAGCTGGTCCCACGTCCGGTCGGTGCCGGTGATCATGCCGATCCAGGTCAGGATCGCCGTGCCGCGGTCCTCTTCCGGCGTCTTCTCCAGCCGGGACAGGAACACCGGGTCGGTGAACGGGACGGCGAGCCCCTCGCCCTGCAGGAACGGCAGGTAGGACTGGTCCAGATCGGACGGTCGCCAGGCCAGCGTCCACGTGTCGAGCGTGACGACCAGTGCCGTGTAGCCGGCCGCCTTCGCCCGGGCCAGCAGGCTCGCGCAGACGTCCGGGTCGCCGGGCCAGTACAGCTGGAACCAGCGCGGGCCCTCGCCGTTGGCCGCGGCGACGTCCTCGATGCCGGTCGAGGACGCCGTGGACAGGATGAACGGGAGCCCCACCGAGGCGGCGGCGCGGGCGGTCGCGGACTCGGCGTCGGGGTGGACGATCGACTGGACGCCGACGGGCGCGACGGCCACCGGCGCGGCCAGCCGGGTGCCGAGCACCGTGGTCGAGAGGTCGCGGTCGGTGGCGCCGGTCAGCATCCGCGGCACGACGCGCCAGCGGTCGAACGCCTCGCGGTTGGCGCGGGCGGTCGCGCCGGAGCCGGCCGAGCCCGCGACGTAGGAGAACGGACCGGGGGCCATGACCTCGCGCGCCGATGCTTCGAGCTTCGTCGCGTCGGTCGAGCACGGCGGCAGCACCCCACCGAGTCCCTGCAGGTAGAGCTCGTTCTGGTAGCTGCCGAAGCGTTCGGTCACGTCTGCCTCCTCGCGGTCGAACGCGCACTGTACTCGCCGGTAACGGCGCCGGCCGGGGAACGCCGCATCGGCTGCATCGGCGGGCCGCCGGGCGGGCGGAACGCGGGCCCGTGGTCGCGGAACCCGAGCCGCCGGTAGAGCCGCGTGCTGCCGGGTGAGCTGGCCTCCAGGTAGGTGGGCACGCCCTCGGCGTCGGCCCGGTCGAGGCCGTGACGCAGCAGCCGCCCGCCGACTCCCCGGCCCTGGTGTCCGGGCCGGACGCCGACGAACTGCGCGTGCCAGAGCGGTCCGGGCGGTTCGAGGCCGGCCATCGTGCCGAGGAGGACGTCGAGCCGGGCCGCCTCCGTGGGATCCAGCCCGGCGATCGGCTCGTCGCCGTCTCCGCCGGCGGGCAGCCAGATCACCGCGGCCGTCCGGTCCCCGGTCACGTCGACGTGCCCGGTCGCGAAGCCGGCCTCGAGGAGCGCGCCGAAGAACGCCGGGTGCGAAACGGTGCGGCGCCGCTCGTCGTCCGGGAACACCCAGCGGCTCATCGGGTCGTCCTGGAACGCCGCCACCAGGATCCCGGCCACGGTGTCCACTTCGGACGGATCCGCGGCGCGGACGTCGCTCACGACGTCGTCACCACGTCTTCTTCCCGCAGCGGGCCGCCGATCCCCGCGTAGACGTCCGGGCGCCGCGTGCGCAGCGCCTCGGCGCGCAGGAAGCCGGCGAGACCGGCGAGCACCAGCAGTCCCGGCAGCCCCCAGCGCAGCAGCGGGACCGCCCCCGCCGGGCCGAGCAGGACGTCGAAGTTGACGATGATCAGCACCAGGATCGCGGTCAGCGTCACCGCCGCGAGCGCGGGCGCGCCCACCCGCCGCCACCACGTCTCCTGCTCGGGGCGACGGCGGAAGAACCCGATGACCGACAGCGAGACCGCGATCATGATGATCGTGACGCCCGTCGATGCGGTGACGCCGGTCCAGGTGAACAGGTCGGTGAACGGGTCGCGGCCGGCCAGCGCGAAGAGCGAGACGATGACCAGGCCGATCGAGGTCTGCACCAGCGAGCCGCCGATCGGCGCGCCGGTGCGCTTGCTGGTGCGGCTGAAGCTCTCCGGCAGCAGCCCGTCCCGGCCCAGCGCGAAGAAGTACCGCGCGACGGCGTTGTGGAGGCTCAGCAGCGCGGCGCACTGGCTGGTCAGGAAGAGCACGTACGCCGTGTCGGCGAACACCGTGCCGACGTACTGCCCGCCGAGCCCGAACAGCAGGCCCGGTCCTTCGGCGCCGGCCCGCTCGACGATGTGGTCCGGACCGGTCGCGACCGCCATCCCGAGCGAGGTGACGATGTACAGCACGGCGGTCAGGCCGACCGCGATGAACGTCGCGCGGCCGACCGTCCGGCGCGGGTCGCGGCACTCCTCGCCGTAGGTCGCCGCCCCCTCGAACCCGAGGAAAACCGCGATGGAGAAAGCGAAAACCGCCCCGACGCCCGCCGTGAACAGGCTCGACGGCGAGAGCGGGACGAGCGAGACGGTGCCCCCGGCCGGGTGGCTGAACATCCCGACGTTCAGCACGACCAGCACCACGACCTCGAGGCCGAGCGCGACGCCGAGCACCTTCGCGTCGAGGTCGATCCGCAGCACGCCGCCGGCGCCGACGACGAGCACCATCAGCAGCGCGATCGGCCACCACGGCAGGTCGCAGCCGAACGTCGTGTTCAGCCAGGTGGAGACGGAAAGGCCGAACAGGCCGAAGACGCCGGTCTGGATCGAGCTGTAGGCGAGCACCGTCACGTAGGCGACGGCGGTGCCCGCGGACCGCCCGATCCCGTGCGCCACATAGGGGTAGAACGCGCCGGCGTTCGTGATGTACCGGCTCATCGCGGCGTACCCGACGCCGAACAGCGCGAGCACCGGGGCCAGCAGCACGAACGACAGCGGCACGCCGACGCTGCCGGTCACCGCGTAGGTCGCCGAGACCCCGCCGGCGATCGCGTACAGCGGACCCGCCGCCGCGACGACGAAGAAGACGATCTGGACGGCGCCGAGCCGCCTTCTACCGAGGCCGTTCCCCGGTGCATGGGTACCCATGAACCCTTCCCCGCGCCGTAGGTGATCTTGGCGGCGGCGCCCCAGAGTAGGGGCTCGGCCCCCGAAGGCGGTACGTCCGTTCGGGGTAAAACGTGATGGCACCGAAAGCGCGGCGAGGCCGTACCGCTATCTTCGGCATCCTCACCGCGATCGCCCAGGGGGCCGTTTTCCGTCATGCGCCGGCTCACCTTGGTCGATTCCTTCTTCTTCCTCGGGCACGACGAGTTCAGCGGCCGTCCGTCGCTCAGCCGGACGTCGCTGGGCATCGGGCTCGCCGGCGCGGCGTTGTGCGACCTGCTCTTCACCGACCGGATCACGGTCGAGGACCGGAAGGTCCGCCCGATCGCCGGGCGGCCGCCGGGTATTCCGACCGCCGATCACGTGTTTTCCGAAATCGTTTCGGAAACGGGGACGCACAGCGTGCGTGACTGGGTGGACCACCTGCGCGGGGAACTGCCGTCGGTCGCCGCCGACAACCTCGTCGCGCTCGGGCTCGTCCGGCGGACCCCCATGCTCTTGCGGCGCCGGCACCGCTACCCGCCGGCGGACCTGCTCGTGTCCACGGCGGCGCGCAGCAAGGCGCGGGCCGCCGTGTTCGGCGTCGACCGGCCCGACCCGCACGCGGCGTGCCTCGCGCTGCTGGCCTGGACCGCGGGCGTCGACGACCTGTGCGAACCGGAGCTCGGCCGGGCGCACATGCGAGCCTGGACGGCCGACACCCACCACGCCATGCCGCGGCGCATCTCCGACGTGATCAGCGGCGTCGCGGCGGTGGCGGCCGCTGTCGTCTACACGGGCGACCGGAAGTGACTGGCGGGTAACCTGGGCGCGTCCGCCGTCGACGTCCCCAGGAGGAGACATGCGCGCGCACGACGTGGTCCTGTTCGGCGCCACCGGGTTCACCGGTGGCCTGACGGCCGAGTACCTGGCCCGCCACGCGCCCGCGGACCTGCGCTGGGCCCTGGCCGGCCGCAACCGCGGCAAGCTCGAAGCCGTCCGGGCGCGGCTCGCCGCGATCGACGACCGGTTCGGTGCGCTCGACCTGCTCGTCGCCGACTCCGGCGACCCGGCGTCGCTGCGGGCGGTCGCGGAGGCGACGAAGGTGGTGATCACGACCGTCGGCCCGTACCTGACGCAGGGCGAACCGCTGGTCGCGGCGTGCGCGGAGGCGGGCACCGACTACGTCGACCTGACCGGCGAGCCCGAGTTCGTCGACCGGATGTACCTGGCGCACGACCGGCGGGCCCGCGAGACGGGCGCGCGGCTGGTGCACGCGTGCGGCTTCGACTCGATCCCGCACGACCTCGGCGCGTACTTCACGGTGAAGCAGCTGCCCGAAGGCGTGCCGCTGCGCGTCGACGGCTACGTCCGGGCGAGCGGGATGCCGTCGGGCGGGACGTTCCTCAGCGCGCTGACCATCATGTCCCGGCTCCCGGCCGGGGCCCGGATCGCCCGCGAGCGGGCGGCGGCCGAGCCGCGACCGGCCGGGCGGTTCGCCCGCGCGCCGCTGGGCCGGCCGCACCGGGTCGCCGGCCCGGGCTGGTGGGCGGTGCCGCTGCCGACGATCGACCCCGAGGTCGTCCGCCGGTCGGCGGCGGCGTCCGAGCGCTACGGGCCGGACTTCACCTACCGGCACTTCGCCGCGGTCAAGCACCTGCCGGTGCTGGCGGGCGGCGTGGCCGGAGCGGGCGCGCTGCTCGCGGCGGCGCAGATCCCGCCCGCGCGGCGCGGGCTTTCCCGCCTGCTGGCACCCGGCAACGGCCCGAGCCCCGAGCGCCGGGCCCGGTCGTGGTTCTCGGTGCGGTTCATCGGCGAAGGCGGCGGTTCGCGGGTCGTGACCGAGGTGTCCGGCGGCGACCCCGGCTACGACGAAACGGCGAAGATGCTCGCGGAATCGGCACTGTGCCTGGCGACGGACGACCTCCCGGAAACGGCGGGCCAGGTGACCACGGCGACGGCGATGGGCGACGCGCTGATCGACCGGCTCACGAAAGCGGGCCTGCGCTTCGCGACGCTCTGACCCCGGCGCCGCGAATGACTCATTCGCGGCGCCGGAGGTCTCGAATGAGTCATTCGCGACCGACTTGTGCCGAGACCCGCCGGACGTAAGCCGCTCGGGCCGCCGGGTCCAGTTCGGTCAGGGCCCGGTCGTCGCCGATCACCCGGCGGGCCCACGACATCACGGGTTCGGGGGTGAGCGCGGCCAGCAGGTCCCAGCCGGCGAGCCACCGCGGCACTGCCGTCTCCGCGCGCCGGGCCCGCAGCGTCCCGACGATCGCCCTCGCCACGTCCTCCGGATCCACGGTGGGCAGGGCACCGCCCAGTCTCACCCCGGAAGCCAGTTCGGTCCGCACCGCGCCGGGCAGCACCGCGCTGACGCTGACCCCGGTCGCCGCGTACTCGCGCCGGACCGCCGCCGTCAGGCCGACCGCCGCGAACTTGCTCGCGTTGTACACCGCCATGCCCGGCAGCGGGATCTTCCCGGCCATCGAGGCCACGTTCACCACGTGCCCCCGGCCGCGCGCGATCATCCCGGGTAGCACCGACCGCAAGCCGTGGACCAGCCCCTGGACGTTCACGTCGAGAGTGGTCCGGCCGACCTCGTCGGGTTCTTCGAGGAAGTCGCCGAGCGGCATCACGCCGGCGTTGTTGACGAGGACGTCGACGCGGCCGAACCGCTCGGTGACGGCGGCGGTGAAGGTGTCGAAGGACTCCCGGACGGTGACGTCGAGCGGGAAGCCGTGCGCGCCCGGGACCTCCGCGGCCAAGGCGGTGTCCAGGTCGCCGACACAAACCGTCGCGCCGCGGGCGGCGAACTTCGCCGCGGTCGCCCGGCCGATCCCCCGCGCCCCGCCGGTGATCGCGACCACCGCGTCGCGGGGACGGATTTCAGCGAACCGCATGGGCCCTCCCGATCTCGTAGTCCGCTTCGTCGAACGTGCCCACCCGCGACCGCAGCCGCGCCGTCGAGAACGGCCAGCTGAAACTGTTGCGCCCGTTGACGTCCGTGTAGTAGCTGGCACACCCGCCCGACTGGTACACCGTCCCCGGCAGCGCGGCCTGGACCTCCGCGTTGAACGCCGCCTGCACCTCCGGGCGCACCGACACCGACGTCCAGCCCGAGCGCAGGGTCCGGGTCACCGCCTCCACCGTGTGGCGCAGCTGGGCCTCCAGGATCATGAACGCCGACGAGTGCCCGGTCCCCAAGCTCGGCCCCAGCAGCAGGTACAGGTTCGGGAACCCGGCCACCGTCGTCCCCGCGTACGCCTGGGGACTGCCCTTCCAATGGTCGTCGAGACTGCGGCCGTCGCCGTCGAAGACCCGCGACGACACCGGCATGTCGAGGATGTGGAAGCCCGTCCCGAAGATGACCGCGTCGACCTCGGCCGACGATCCGTCCGCACCGAGCACCCGGCGTCCGTCGACCGCACGCACCGCTGTCGGGTGAACGTCCACATGGGACTGCGTCAGCGCGGGATAGTACGTGTTGGACATCAGGAGCCGCTTGCAGCCGAGCGTGTAGTCCGGCGTCAGCATCCGGCGCAGCGCGGGGTCCCGCACCGCCAGCCGGAGGTGCGCGAGCCCGATCTTCTGCACCTGCCGCAGCAGCCACGGGTGCCGGAACCCGAAGCCGAGCGTCTCCATCGCCCCGTACTCCGCACCGCGCAACGCCCGCTGCAGCGCCGGGAACCGCCGCAGCAGGAACCGCTCGACGCCCGGCACGGGGTGGTCCGGCTTCGGCAGCACCCACTGCGCCGTGCGCTGGAACAGGTGCAGCCGCCCGACTTCCGGGACGATGCGCGGGACGAACTGCACCGCCGACGCGCCGGTGCCGATCACCGCGACCCGCTTGCCCGCCAGGTCGTAGCCGTGGTTCCAGCGCGCGGAGTGGAAGACCTCGCCCGGGAAGGCGCCGAGGCCTGGCAGGTCCGGGACCAGCGGCTCGTGCCACGGCCCGGTGCCGGCGACCAGGATCCGGGCGGTGTACGGACCCCGGGTCGTCTCCAGCTCCCACAAAGAACCGTTCCACTGGGCCCGCGTCACCTCGACGCCGTAGCGGATCTTCGGTGTGATGCCGTACCGCGCGGCCGTGTCCCGCAGGTACGAGCGGATCTCGGCCTGCCCGGCGAACGCGCGCGTCCATCCGGGATTCGGCGCGAACGAGTACGAGTACAGCGCGGACGGGACGTCGCAGGCGCAGCCCGGGTAGGTGTTGTCGCGCCAGGTCCCGCCGAGCGCGCCGGCCTTCTCCAGCACGGCGAGGTCGTCGACGCCGGCCTGGCCCAGCCGGATGGCCGCGCCCAGCCCCGATGCCCCGGCACCGACGACGAGGACCGCGAAGTGACGTTGTTCCATTTTCGGAGACTAACAGTATCTCAATACCATCGGTACCCTGATTCCGACCTGGCTAGAGTGGACCCATGGCCCGACTCACCCGCGCGGAAAGCCAGGCGCGCACCCGCGAGCAGCTGATCGAGACCGCCAAGCTGCTCTTCCTGCGCGACGGCTACTCGCTGACGTCGCTGGAGAAGGTCGCGGACGAAGCCGGGTACTCGAAGGGCGCGGTGTACTCGAACTTCCGCAACAAGGACGAGCTCTGCCTCGCGGTGCTCGACCGGATCCACGACGAGCAGGTCGAACTGGTCGCCCAGGCGCTGGTCGGCGCCGACGGCGTGGACGGGCTGCTCGCCGCGTTCCAGACCTGGGCCGAGCGCAGCATCGGCGACGAGGCGTGGACCGCCCTCGAGGTCGAGTTCGCCACGAACGCCCGGCGCAACCCGCACGTGCGCGCCGAGCTGGCCACGCGGGACAAGGCCATCCGCGACACCATCGCCGGCCTGCTCGGCGGGTACGCCGAACGGTTCGGGATCACGCTCCCGATGTCGGCCGACGACGCCGCGACGGCGTTGCTCAGCCTCGGCATCGGCCTCGGCGTCCAGCGGGCGATCGACCCGACGATCCCGGTCACCGTCCTGCCGGACGTCATCCGCCTGTTCGCCGGGATCCGCTGAGCCGCGAAATAGTCTGCTTTCCCTTCCCGGATTTACCTAATTGCCGAATCCGAGTCCATTGAGGACGGAAACGCGCTGTTCAGGAACATGAACATCTTCCGCCTCTTGTGAAGCACCTCACCCTTCGCTACCGTGGCGCTACGCCGCAGCACCACCCGAAGCCCTGAAGGCGACGGCCGAAAAGCCGCCGAATTCCAGGCTTCGTCCGCTATGCCCGAAAAAACCGTGCTCCCCCACGGCCGACCCCGCGGAAAGGGTTTCCCCATGAGCAAGAAGTTGCGGCCGGTCCTCATCGGCGCGCTCGGCGCGGCCTCCGTCGCGACCCTCGTGATCACCACCCCCGCACTCTCCTCGGCAGCACCCGCGCCACTGGCCGCGAGCAGCGCGTCCGTGCTCGCCACCGGCGACCTTTCGGTCGCGGCGAAGAAGGAGATCGCGATGAAGCTGGTCTCCAGCGCGGAAAACTCCTCGCTGGACTGGAAGGCGCAGTACAAGTACATCGAGGACATCGGCGACGGCCGCGGCTACACCGCGGGCATCATCGGGTTCTGCTCCGGCACCGGCGACATGCTCGAGCTCGTCGAGGCCTACACGAACTCCGTCCCGAACAACCCCCTCGCCAAGTACCTTCCCGCGCTGCGCAAGGTGAACGGCACCGACTCGCACAGCGGGCTCGGTTCGGCGTTCGAGAGCGCGTGGAAGCAGGCCGCGGCCACCACGGAGTTCCAGAACGCCCAGAACAGCGAGCGCGACCGCGTGTACTTCAACCCGTCGGTGAGCCAGGGCAAGTCGGACGGGCTGAGCAACCTCGGCCAGTTCGCCTACTACGACGCCATCGTCATGCACGGCCCCGGCGACAGCTCCGACAGCTTCGGCGGCATCCGCAAGGCCGCGATGAAGAAGGCGAAGACGCCGGCCCAGGGCGGCGACGAGACGGCCTACCTCAAGGCGTTCTTCGACGCCCGCAAGGTCATCATGAAGCAGGAGGAGGCGCACGCCGACACCTCCCGCGTCGACACCGAGCAGCTGGTGTTCCTCAACGCGGGCAACTTCGACCTGCACACCCCGCTCAAGTGGAAGGTCTACGGGGACTCCTACACCATCAACTGATGACGCAGCAGGTGGTGGCCGTCGTCGCGAACGAAGCGACGGCGGCCACCGCCGTCCTCACGGCCTGGGAACACACCGGTGGCGACCGGATCCGCGTGCTCGGCCCGATCCCGGCGTGGATCGGGAAAGACGGCGTCGGCCGGGCCAGTGAGTCGACCGCGCGCACCCCGGTCGGCGCGTGGCCGCTGACCGAGGCGTTCGGCATCGAGCCCGCGGAAACCCGGCTGCCGTACCGCCTGGTCACCACGAACGACTGGTGGGTGTCCGACGTCGGTTCCCCTTACTACAACAGGCATTTCTCCGGCGCTCCCGGGACCTGCCCGTTCGACGAGGCCGCCGGCGAGAACCTCGGCGAGGCGGGCCCGGTCTACGCCCACGCCGTCGTCATCGGCTACAACCGCGACCCGGTGGTCCCCGGCGCCGGCTCGGCGTTCTTCCTGCACGTCACCAACGGTGAGCCGACCGCGGGCTGCGTCGCGATCCCGAAGCCCGACCTCGAAGTCCTGCTGCGCTGGCTCGATCCGGCGAAGCACCCGGTCGTCGAGATCAGCGGCTGAGCAGCGCTTCCGCCGTGCGGGTGTTGATGATCCGCTCCGGCCCGATCCCCGCCTCGATCGCGCGCTCGCAGCCGTAGCCCTGCCAGTCGAGCTGGCCCGGCGCGTGCGCGTCGCTGTCGATGGCGAACTCACAGCCGATCTCCGCGGCCAGGCGCAGGAGCTTCATCGGCGGGTCGAGCCGTTCCGGGCGCGAGTTGATCTCCACCGCGACGCCGTTCTCGCGGCACGCGGTGAACACCGCCTCGGCGTCGAACTCCGACTGCGGCCGGCCTTTCCCGACGACCAGCCGTCCGGTGCAGTGCCCGAGCACCCGGGTGTGCGGGTTCCGGACCGCGGCGAGCATCCGCCGGGTCATGTCACGAGCCGGCATGCGCAGCTTCGAGTGCACGCTCGCGACGACGAAGTCGAGCTGCCCCAGCAGTTCCTCTTCCTGGTCGAGGGCGCCGTCGTCGAGGATGTCGACCTCGATGCCCTGCAGCAGCCGGAAGGGGGCCATCAGCTCGTTGGCCTTGGCGACGATCTGCATCTGCGTCCGCAACCGGTCCGGCGAGAGCCCGTTCGCGACGGTCAGCCGCGGCGAGTGGTCGGTCAGCACCATCCACTCGTGACCCAGGTCCCGCCCCGCGACGGCCATCTCGCCGATCGAGCTGCCGCCGTCCGACCAGTCGGAGTGCGTGTGGCAGTCGCCGCGCAACGCCGAGCGCAGCGGTTCGCCGGAAGGCAGCTCCTTCTCGACGATCTTCCCCCGGTACGCCGGGTCGCGCCCGGCCAGCGCGTCCTCGATGACGCCCGCGGTGGCCTTGCCGATGCCGGGCAACGACGTGAGCGTGCCGTTCTCGGCCAGCTGCGCCAGCTGCTCGGCGCCGGTCTTGTCGACGGTCGCGGCCGCGTTCCGGAACGCGCGGACGCGGTACGTCGGCTCTCCCGCGCGTTCGAGCTGGAACGCGATCTCCCGCAAGGCCCATGCCGGATCCATGGGACCTGTCTACCCCCTCGGGGGCAGTTCGTGCAGCTCGACGTCCACCAGCGCACCTTGCGAGATCCGGGCGGTCTGGTAGGTGCAGAACGGCTGGCGGCGGCGGTCGGTCGGCGAACCGGGGTTGAGCAGCCGCAGCCCCGCCGGGGTCGTCGTGTCCCACGGGATGTGGCTGTGCCCGAAGACCAGCACGTCGGTGTCCGGGAACTGCGCGTCGCACCGCTGCTCGCGGCCCTGCTTCGCGCCGGTCTCGTGGATCACGGCCAGGCGCACGCCGTCGAGGTCCGCCCGGGCGATCTCCGGGAGCCGCGCGCGCAGGTCGGCGCCGTCGTTGTTGCCGTAGACGCCGATCAGCCGCTTGCTGCGGGCTTCCAGCTCGTCCAGCAGGCCGGTCTCGACCCAGTCGCCGGCGTGCACGACGACGTCGGCCGCGCTCACCTCCGTCCACACCCGCTCCGGCAGCGCGCGGGCGTGGGTGTCCGAGATGAGCAGCAGCCTCATCCGATGGCCTTGAGGACCCGCTCGAGGAACCCGCCGATGTGGTCGCGCAGCAGCGTGGCCGCGCCCTCGGCGTCCCCCTTCTTGGCCGCCGCGAGCACCGCCTTGTGCTCGTTCCACTCCTTCTTCCAGCTGGGGTTGGCCTCCCAGCCGACGATGCTGATGAGCGCCGCGCGGTCCTTGAGGTCGTCGAGGATGCTGATCAGCAGGGGGTTGCCGCAGCCGCGGTAGAGGGCGCGGTGGAACCGGCGGTTCAGCAGGCTCAGCGCGGCCTGGTTCTTGTCCGCGATGGCCGCCGACGCCTCCTTCAGCGCCTCCGCCGCGTCGTCGAGCAACGCGGCGTCGCGCTGCTCGACTGTCCGCCGGACGGCCTCCGGCTCCAGGACCATCCGCACGTCGTAGACGGATTTCGCGAGCTCGGCGTCGACCGTGACCACCGACGCGCCCTTGTACGGGCTGAACGTCACCAGGCCCGAGTTGGAAAGCACCTTGAGCGCCTCGCGCACCGGCGTCTTCGACACGCCGAGCCGCGCGGCCAGCTCCGCTTCGACGAGCGGCTGGCCGGGCACCAGCTCCCGGGTGAGGATGCCCCGGCGGATCTCCTCCAGGACCACCTCGGTCCGGGAGGCGGGCAGGCTGAACGTCCCGGTCATGATGCGCTCCTCGCTCGTGTCGAAGCCCATTCAACCAGGCCCGCGGGATCATATATCAGATGCCATACTGGACCCCATGAAACCCGAGGAGCTCCGCAGCCACCGGTGGTTCGGCGGCGACGAACTGCGCAACTTCAGCCACCGCGCCCGCAGCCGTCAGCTCGGCTACAACCCGGACGAGCACCTCGGGAAACCGGTCATCGGCATCCTCAACACGTGGTCGGACATCAACCCCTGCCACATGCATCTACGCGAACGCGCCGAGCAGGTCAAGCGCGGCGTCTGGCAGGCGGGCGGCTTCCCGCTGGAGTTCCCGGTGGCCACGCTGTCGGAGACCTACCAGAAGCCGACGCCGATGCTCTACCGCAACCTCCTGGCCATGGAGACCGAGGAGATCCTGCGGTCCTACCCGATCGACGGCGCCGTCCTGATGGGCGGCTGCGACAAGACCACGCCGGCGCTGCTGATGGGCGCGGCGAGCGCCGGGCTGCCCGCGATCTTCGTGCCGGCCGGGCCGATGCTGCGCGGACACTGGCGCGACGAGGTCCTCGGCAGCGGCACCGACATGTGGAAGTACTGGGACGACAAGCGCGCGGGGCTGATCGGCGACGCCGAAATGTCCGAACTGGAGCGCGGCCTCGCCCGCTCGCCCGGGCACTGCATGACGATGGGGACAGCGTCGACGATGACGTCGGCGGCCGAGGTGCTCGGCATGACGCTGCCGGGTGCCGCGTCGATCCCCGCCGTCGACTCGGCCCACCACCGGATGGCCGCGGCGAGCGGCGCGCGGATCGTCGACATGGTCTGGGAGGACCTGACGATCACGCAGGTCCTGGACAAGCGGGCCTATGCGGACGCCATCACGACGGTGCTGGCGCTGGGCGGGTCGACCAACGCCGCGATCCACCTGATCGCGATGGCCGGACGCAGCGGGATCCCGGTTTCGCTGGCCGACTTCGACGTGATCGCGCGGCGCGTGCCGGTGCTGGCGAACATCCGCCCGGGCGGCGACTGGCTGATGGAGGACTTCTACTACGCGGGCGGCCTGCCCGGGCTGCTGTCGCGGCTCACCGACCTGCTGCACACCGACCGGCCCACCGTCACCGGCAAGACGCTCGGCGAGAACCTTGCGCAGGCGGCTGTGCACAACGACGACGTCATCCGGCCGCGCGACAACCCGGTGGCGGCCGAAGGCGGAGTCGCGGTGCTGCACGGCAACCTGGCGCCGTCGGGCGCGGTCATCAAGCACATCGCCGCCGAACCGCACCTGCTGACGCACACCGGCCCGGCCGTGGTGTTCGAGGACTACCCGGACCTCAAGAAGCGGATCGACGACCCTTCGATCACCGCCGATTCGGTGCTGGTGCTGCGTGGTTCCGGCCCGCTCGGCGGCCCGGGCATGCCCGAATACGGGATGCTGCCGATCCCCGCGCACCTGCTCGAACAGGGCGTCCGGGACATGGTCCGGATCTCCGACGCGCGGATGAGCGGCACGAGCTACGGCGCGTGCGTGCTGCACGTGGCGCCCGAGTCGCACGTCGGCGGCCCGCTGGCCCTGGTCCGCGACGGCGACCTGATCACTTTGGACGTCCCTTCGCGGCGGTTGCACCTGGACGTGTCCGATGAGGAGCTGGCACGGCGCCGGGAGTCGTGGGTGGCGCCGGCGCCGCGGTTCGAGCGCGGTTACGGGGCGCTGTACAGCGAACACATCACGCAGGCGGACGAAGGCTGCGACTTCGACTTCCTGGCCCGCGCGGGAGCGAATCCCGAACCCGACGCGCGCTGAGGGTGCCAAGCGGCCAAGCGCCCCAGGCCCGCTGAGGTGCCGCCGGAACGTCATGAACGAGTCGTTCACCTCGTCCGACGACCTGAACGAGTCGTTCATGACCGCCACTGCGTGACCGGTTCATCCCCCGTTAGGGCGAGTCGTACGGCTTGTCCGGGTGCCCCGTACGCTGACGTCGTCACCGGTGCGATCCGGCGTCGCGTCGAAGGGGTGGAGAGTTGCCGTACGAACCGCGCTGGCCCGAGTCACACGGTGAGCAGACGGACGTCCTGCCGGTCGTCCGGCCCGAACCGGACCCGGAGCCCACTCCCCTCCGCAAGCTCGCTCAGCGGATCAACCCGCGCAAAGCCGGCTTGATCGCGGGCGGCGCGCTCGGCCTGCTCGTCGCGATCTACGGCATCGACCTGCTGGTCAGCCAGGGCAGCGTCCCGCGCGGGGTGACCGTCGCCGGGATCGACGTCGGCGGCATGGACCGCCAGGCCGCCGAGCAGGAGCTGCGCGGGCAGATCGAGCCGCGGCTGACGCGCCCCCTCGCCGTGACCGCGGGCGACGTCCAGGGCTCCCTGTCGCCGACGCTCGCCGGGCTGAAGCTCGACTGGCCGCGGACCCTCGACCAGGCCGGCGAACAGCCGCTGAACCCGTTCAGCCGGCTCGCGTCGCTGTTCTCCAGCCGCGAGGTCGGGGTCGTCAGCCACGCCGACGACGCCAAGCTCGCCGCCGCCCTCGACAGCCTCCGCGGCCAGGTCGACCGCGAACCGGCCGAGGGCACCGTGAAGTTCGAAGGCACGAACCCGGTCGCCGTCGCGCCGAAGCCCGGGCAGAAGCTCGACGTCGAGGCCGCGAAGGCCGCCGTCGTCGAGAAGTGGGCGCGCGGGGAAACCCTGGCGCTGCCGGTCACCAGCACGCCGGTCCGCACCACGCCCGAAGGCGTCCAGGCCGCGCTCGAGCAGTTCGCGCGCCCCGCCGTCTCGGGCCCGCTGGTGGTCAAGGGCGACGGCAAGAACGCCACCGTGAAGCCGGACGCGATCGCCGCGGCGCTGAGCTTCGAGCCCGCCGACGGCGGCGGGCTGACGCCGAAGATCGACAACGCCAAGATCGCCGACGCCGCCAAGCCGCAGCTGAAGTCCACCGAGAAGGAGGGCAAGGAGGCGACCATCGTCTTCGAAGGCGGCAAGCCCACGGTCGACCCGTCGACCGACGGCCGGACCATCGACTGGGACCCGAGCCTCAAGCCGCTGCCCGACGTTCTGAAGAAGACCGACGGCCGCGAGGTTCCGGCGATCTACAAGGACAGCCCGGCGAAGGTGACGACCGACCAGGCGAACCAGCTCGGCGTCAAGGAGGTCGTCGGCGAGTTCACCACGAACGGCTTCGCGGCCGACTCCGGCACCAACATCCGCGTGGTCGCACAGAAGGTCAACGGCGCCATCGTCAAACCGGGCGAAACCTTCAGCCTCAACGGGTTCACCGGCCCGCGCGGCAAGCCGCAGGGGTACGTCGAGGCCGGCGTAATCGAGAACGGCGCCCCGGCGCGCGAGGTCGGCGGCGGCATCTCGCAGTTCGCGACGACGCTGTACAACGCGTCGTACTTCTCGGGCATGAAGGACGCGGGGCACAAGGAGCACAGCTACTACATCAGCCGCTACCCCGCCGCGCGCGAGGCGACGGTGTTCCAGAACCCCAACGGCGCCAGCGTCATCGACATCAAGTTCACCAACGACTCGGCGACCGGCATCGCGATCCAGACGATCTGGACGCCGTCGTCGATCACCGTGAAGCTGTGGGGCACCAAGCGCTACACCGTCGAGTCGATCCCGGGCGGCCGGTCCAACCCGACCGACCCGCCGACGAAGCCGGGCCCGGCGGAGAACTGCCACGCCTCCAACGGCGCGCCCGGGTTCACCACGAGCGACACCCGCGTGCTCAAGGACGCCGCGTCCGGCCGCGAGGTCAGCCGCTCGACCCGCAACGTCCGTTACAACCCGCAGCCGAAAATCACGTGCGGCGAAGGGCAGTGACCTCCTAACGGCCGTTCACGCAGCGCGTCCGCGGAGGTACCGTGGGTGCCCATGGCGACGCGTGCGGCGGGGTTCCGGGACGTCCTCGCGGTGGCCGAGTTCCGGGCGTTGTTCTCCGCCCAGCTCGTCTCGGTCACCGGTGACCAGCTGGCCCGGGTCGCGCTGTCGATCCTGGTGTACGACCGGACGAACTCGCCCGGCTGGGCCGCGCTGACGTACGCGCTGACGTTCTTGCCCGACCTCGTCGGCGGGCCGCTGCTGTCCGGGCTGGCCGACCGCCACCCGCCGCGTGCGGTGATGGTCCTGTCCGACGTCCTGCGCGCGGTGGCGGTCGCCGCGATGGCGTGGCCCGGCCTGCCGCTGCCGGCGGTCGCGGCCCTGCTGATCGGCGTCCAGCTGTTCAACCCGGTGTGGAACTCCGCGCGTGCGGCGCTGCTGCCGCAAGTGCTGCCGGGCGAGACGTTCGTACCCGGGATGGGCCTGCTGATGATGCTGGTGCAGGCGGGGCAGGTCGCCGGGTTCGCCCTCGGCGGGCTGCTCGTGGCGGCCGTCGGCACCGGCGGCGCCCTGCTCGCCGACGCGGCGAGCTTCGCGGCGTCGGCGCTGTTCCTGGTCAGCGGGGTCCGGTCCCGGCCACCGCGGGAGTCTTCGGGCGTCCGCTGGTGGCGTCACGTGCGGGCGGGCTGGACGGTGGTGGTCGGCGACCGGCGCCGGCTCGCGCTGGTCGCGCTGGGGTGCGTGTCGGGGATCTACATCGCGGGTGAGGCGATCGCGGCACCGTACGCGGCCGAGCTGGGCGGCGGCGCGGTGGTGGTCGGGCTGCTGCTCGGGGCGTACGCGCTCGGCAACGTGATCGGGATGGCGGCGTTGTCGCGGGTTCCGCCCGAACGGCGCGGCCCGCTGCTCGGGCCGCTGGCGGTGCTGGCGTGCGCGGCGTTGCTGGGGTGCGCGCTGCGGCCGGATCTCGGGGCCACGCTGGCGTTGCTCGCACTGTCCGGAGTGGCCAGTTCGTACAACCTCATCGCCAACACGACTTTCGTCCAGCTGACGCCGGAAGCCCAGCGCGCGCAGGCGTTCGGGTTCGCGCTGACGGCGTTGCGCGTGTCGCAGGGAGTGGGCGTGGTGCTGGCCGGCGTCGCGGCCGAACGCGCGGCACCGCACGGGGTCGTCGCCGGAGCCGGGGCGATCGGTGTGGTGGCCGCCTTCGGCGCGGCGACGTTGTGGCGGCGAGCGCAACCGGAACCCCGGTGACCGGCGGGGTTGCCGGTCACCGGGTCCTGGTCAGGACCGCGTCCAGTCGGTGGGGCACTGCGGCAGCGGTGACGAGACGCCGGGGCGGGTCCCATCGGTCGGCAGCTCGCGGACGGTCCAGTCGGTGGGCAGTTCGCGCGCGGTCCAGTCGGTCGGCAGCTGGCGCGTGGTCCAGTCCGTCGGGATCGCACGGGTCCAGTCGGTGGGGAGCTGCCGCGTCCAGTCGGTCGGCCGCTGCGCGCGCCGGCGGGACGGGACGATGTTGGCGTTGGGCAGGAAGTGCGACATGATTTCTCCTGTTCGATGGGATCTTGCACCGTGCGTGATCGGACGGTAGCCCGACCAGCCTAGTGACACACCGCGTTCATTCGATTACAGTGACGATTTCCGCGCAGGGTTCCGTCCTGAGCAGAAGGGCGTTTCGTGGGATTGTCCGGGTCCCAAGGGCGAAAGCCCAGCTCAGAACGTCCACGATCGGGTATCCGTACGTGGGCGATGTGGAAGCTGGCCACTCCGGTGTTCGGCTATGTCCTCGTCGTCGACGCGCTGGCGCTGGTCGCGGTTCTTTCGACGACCGCGCTCGTGCCGGTCACGACCCAGTCCGTCCTCTGGTGCGGCCTGATCCTGGCCGGCGAGATCGTGCATCTCGAAGCGGCGCAACGCATCGAGCGGATCCGCGAGCTGGCCGCCGACGGCCGGCCGCACATGCACCTGCAGTCGATCTGGATCTTCGCCGGCCTGCTCCTGCTGCCGCCGCCATTGGCCACGCTCGTCATCGTCGTCAGTTATGCCCATTCCTGGGTCCGCGTTTACAAACGACGAGGCGTGATTCACCGGAAAGTGTTCTCCGGGGCCACCGTCATTCTCGCTTGTTTCGCGGCGGGTGCCGTGCTGTCGGCCGGCACCGGGCACGTGGCGCCGTACGTGCCGTACCTGGACGGGTTCGGCGGGATGACCGCGCTGCTGCTGTCCGGGATCGTCTACTTCGGACTCAACTACGTGCTGGTGATCCTCGCGATCCTGATGAGCAACCCGGGAAAGCCACCGCGGCAGGCGTTCGGCAACCCGTCGGACGTGCTGATCGTGCTGGCCGCGGTCGGCGTCGGCTGCGGGATCGCGCTGGTGATGACGGTCCGGCCGTGGCTGCTGCCGGTACTCATGGTGACGCCGGTGGCGCTGCACATCGGCCTGCTGCTGCCGCAGTTCCAGGCCGCCGCGCGCACGGACTCCAAGACCGCGCTGCTCGCCCCGGAGTTCTGGGTCCAGCTGGCGCGCAACGAGCTGGCCCGCGCCGCCGAGCTGGCCTCGACCGCGGGCGTGCTGATGATCGACCTCGACCACTTCAAGGCCATCGACGACGGCAACGGCCACTTGGCGGGCGACGAGGTCCTGCGCGCGATCGCGGCGGCGATCCAGAGCTCGGTGCGCTCCGGCGACTACGTCGGCCGCTTCGGCGGCGACGAGTTCGTGGTGCTGCTCCCGGGCGCGACGAGCGCGGAGATCGTGGCCATCGCGGACCGCATCCGCGCGGCGATCGCGCGGATCGAGGTGGCGGTCCCGGTGATCCGACCGGGCAAGCCCGAGGTGATCGACGGCCTGACGGCGTCGATCGGCGCGGCGGTCTACCCGGAAACGGCGACGGAGTACACGATCCTGCTGCAGGCGGCCGACGACGCGGTGTTCGAGGCGAAGGCGGCGGGCCGCGACCGCGTGGTGCTGGCGGGTACCCGCACCGAGCTCTCCCGCCCGGAGATCCCCGACGTCCTCTGAGATCTCCGGGCGAGCCGAGCGCTACGGGAGGGTGGCCAGCGACGCGTCGAGCGTGGCCGCCGACAGCTCGTTGTCCACCATGTCCCCGGCCAGGTAAGCGCCGTACGCCGGCAGGTCCAGGTGCGCGTGCCCGCACAGCGCCGTCAGGATCACCTTCTCCTCGCCGGTTTCCTTGCACCTCAACGCTTCCTGGATGCACGCGGCCAGCGCGTGCGTCGGCTCCGGCGCCGGGATGATGCCCTCGGCACGCGCGAACCGCACGCCCGCCGAGAAGCACTCCTGCTGCCCGATCGCGATCGCCTCGATCAGGCCGAGCTCGTAGATGTGCGAGATCAGCGGCGACATCCCGTGGTAGCGCAGGCCGCCCGCGTGGATCGGGTCCGGGATGAAGTCGTGGCCGAGCGTGTGCATCTTCAGCAACGGCGTGAGCCCGGCGGTGTCGCCGAAGTCGTAGGCGTACTTCCCGCGCGTCAGCGACGGGCACGCGGCCGGCTCGACCGCGCGGATCACCGGGTCCATCCGGCCGGCCAGCTTCTCCCGCAGGAACGGGAACGCGAGCCCGCCGAAGTTCGACCCGCCGCCGGTGCAGCCGACGAGCAGGTCCGGGGTGTCGCCGGCCAGCTCGAACTGCTTCAGCGCCTCCTCGCCGATGATCGTCTGGTGCAGCAGCACGTGGTTGAGCACGCTGCCCAGCGCGTACCGCGTGTCCGGGTCCTGCGCCGCCTGCTCGACGGCTTCGCTGATCGCGATGCCGAGGCTGCCGGTCGAGTCCGGGTGCTCCTTGAGGATCGCCCGGCCGGACTCGGTCAGCTCGGACGGGCTGGGGTGCACCGTCGCGCCGAACGTCTCCATCATCAGCTTGCGGTAGGGCTTCTGGTCGTAGGACGCGCGCACCTGCCAGACCTCGCACTCGAGCCCGTACTGGGCGCAGGCGAACGCGAGCGCGCTCCCCCACTGGCCGGCGCCGGTCTCGGTGGTCAGCCGGGTGACGCCCTCCTGCGCGTTGTAGAACGCCTGCGGCACAGCGGTGTTCGGCTTGTGCGAGCCGACCGGGCTGACGCCTTCGTACTTGTAGTAGATCCGCGCCGGCGTACCGAGCGCCTTCTCCAGCCGGCGCGCCCGGTACAGCGGTGACGGCCGCCAGAGCCGGTAGACGTCCCGGACCTCTTCCGGAATGTCGACATAGCGATCAGTCGTCACTTCCTGGGCGATCAGCGCCTGCGGGAAGAGCGGAGCCAGGTCGTCCGGGCCGACGGGCTCGCGCGTGCCGGGGTGCAGCGGCGGCGGTGGCGGCTCGGGCAGGTCGGGGATGACGTTGTACCACTGGGTAGGGAGATCGGCTTCGTCCAGGATGTACTTGGTCTGCTCAGCCATCGAGCCTCCTTGGTCGGCACCTCAACTTAGGACGCCTCCGGCCGCGGAGCCAGTAAGGTCCTTCCAATGACCGATGTGCTGACGGACCTCCCGGTGTGGCTGCCGCCGTCGGGTCGTGGCCCGGGCTTGGTGCTGGTCCAGGAGATCTTCGGACTGGACGACTACCTGCGCTCGGTGGCGGCGGACCTGGCCGCATCCGGTTACGTCGTGGCCGTTCCCGACCTGTTCCGGCGGACGGCGCCCGGCTGGTCGTCCACCCACGACGAAGCGGGCGTGGCGGCGTCGATGAAGGTCGCGTCCACTTTCGACCCGGCGCTCGGGCTTTCGGACGTCCTGGCGACGGTGGCCCACCTCCGAGCCCAGCCCGCGGTTTCCGGCGGCGTCGGGGTACTGGGGTTCTGCTTGGGCGGGTCGTTGGCGTTCGCGGCGGCCGCCGAGGGCGACCCGGACGTGGCGGTGTCGTTCTACGGTTCGACGGTGGCGGGGCAGATCGCGGACCTGGCGAAGATCACGTGCCCGATCCAGTTCCACTTCGGCGGCCAGGACCCGTTCATCCCCCGGTCCGACGTGGCCGTGGTCGAGTCCGCGGCGGCTTCACACCCGGGCGCGGAGATCCACGTGCAGGAAGAGGCGGGACACGCGTTCCACAACAACGTGGCGCCGATGTTCCACCACCCCGAAGCGGCGGCGCGGGCCTGGGCCCTGACCACGGAGTTCCTCCGCCGAACCCTGCCGGCTTAGAGAGACAGAACGATCCTGGGAGGGCCGAGATGATCTCGGCCCTCCCAGGACAGTCCGGTACGCGGATCAGATCTTGCCCGCGGCCACGTCGGCGAGGGTGACGCGGAAGGACTTGTAGTTCACCACATAGCGCTTGGATTCCGCCGTGGTGATCTCCTCACGGATCGGAAGGCCGTTGTCGGCGTTGATGGTGAGGACGTCCGAACTGCCGCCCAGGATGGCGGGGGGCGTGGTGAGGGTCAGCGCGGCCTGGCCGTCGATGCTGGTCTTGCCGACGATCATGTCCGGGATGGTCGCGTACAGCTTCAGCACGCCCGCGCGGACCTCCGCATCGGCGGCGTTGGCGAACAGCGCGTGCTGGGCGTTGCTCCACAGGTGGTTGTTGATGAGGTTTTCCAGGTCCTTGCCCGTCGGCCGCGGTTTGGGGTCGGGCACCGGCTTGCCGATCTTGCGGAACATGTCCGCGGTCTCCGCTTGGGCGGCCGCCCAGGCCTTGTCGGCCTCGGCGGGGCTCAGGCCGACTCCCAGGGCATTGCCGGCCGCGGTGATCATCGCGATCCTGGCCTTGTCCACGTCGCCGTTCGCGGCGAGACGGGCCGCCGCCATCACGTTCCCGTCGTACGGCGTAGCAGGCTCGGCGTCGCCCTTGGCGACTGCGTCCACCAGGGTCTTCGCCGAGTCGCCCGTGAACTGCTGGCCCTTGTCGGTGTAGAGGGTGTAGTTGAGGTCCGGTTTGTCGTCCAGCCCGAACTTCGTGTTGACGATCACCGACGCGTCTCCTGGCTGCGTGCCGGCCGCCCGGACCGCGGAGGCCAGCTTCACCAGCGGCGCCTCGACCGCCGGCGGGGCCTCGGCCGCCCGCGGGGCCGCGCCGGACGGGCCGGCCGGGACGCTGCCGCCCGACGTACCCAGCACCACAGCCGCCGCGACGGCTGCCGCGCCCACGGCGGCGACGCCGGCCTTGGGCCAGGAGAACCAGCGCTTCGGTCGCACGACCGTGGCCACGGGTTCCCCCATCGCCGCCTGCAGTGCCGTGCGGGCACGGTCATAGGCCTCGGGACCGGGGGACGGCACGTCACGCAGATTCTTCATGAGATCCATTTCATCCATGGGCTGTCTTTCACGTTGTCGGGACTTGCAGCAGCGCGACCACTTCGGGGGCTTCACGCAATGCCTTGCGCGCCTGGTGCAACAGGCGGCGGGCCGTGCCGGCCGGGATGTCGAGCACCCGCCCGGCCTCGGCGACGGTCAGGTCCTCCCAGGCGACCAGGCCCAGCACTTCCCGCTCTTCCGGTTTGAGCCGAGCCAGTGCCCTGCTCAGCAGTGCCTGGGTGTCCACGCGGGCATCCACCGCCGGCCAGGGATCCCAGTCACTCGCCACGCCGGTCAGGTCCGGCGCCGGCTCCTCGGCCGGTGCGGACCGCCAGTGCCGGCGCAGCTTGTTCAGCGCGACGCCGTACAACCAAGGCCTGGCTTCGGGATACGAAAGGTCATAGTTCGCACGGGACTCGTAAGCCGCCACCCACACATCGCCGAGCACGTCCTCGGCCGCCTGCCGCCCCACTCTGCGCGCCAGGTAGTTCCCGAGCGCGGTCTCGTGTCGGCTGATCACTTCCACGAAGGCATCGGTGTCTCCGCGCAGCGACCTACCGATCAGTTCCGCGTCTGACGACATGAAGCTCCTCGGGTTTCGCTTCGCCCTGACACCCCGTCTTTGCCAGCGCGTGCCCAAAGCGTTCAGACTGGGTCACCCCATGACGAACATCGCTGGTCAGGCGACGTGTGCGCAACTGTGAGGTGGCGGAGCGGTCACAGCGAGGACGCGAGCCGGAACACGGGCCAGCCGATCTCGGTCCGCCAGGTCGCCGGGTCCGGATCGTCGCGCGGGCCGACGAGATACGTCTCGTGGACCGGGCCGTCCACGACGAGGGCGTGATCGACCACCCAGGCGCCGAGCCGGCCGTAGGTGACGTCGATGTCGTCATGGGGTCCGCGATGGACGACGACCGCGAGCTCCGCGGGTGGGAGGTGCACGGGCCGCACCCGGCCGCGGACCGGCGGGTCCGCGACGGGCCGGTGGACCAGGACCGCACCCCGGCCGCCGGTGAACACCTCGTTGGCGTAGCGGCCGCCCGGCGGCCCGAGCGAGGGCAGGCCGGCGACCGCGGCGTCGAGTTCGGCCATCGCCTCGCCGTACCAGGACAGGACGTCGTGGTGGTCGACGACGTCCTCGACCGCGGCGACCGTCCTCGCCGGCACCGAGCGGAGCTCGACGTCCAGCCCACCGTCGTCCGGACGCAGCAGCCGCCGCAGCGACACCACCGCGGCGCGGGTCCGGTCCAGCTGCTCCTCCAGCCGCCGCAGGTGCCCGCCGGCCAGGTCCGCGCGCTCCGCTGCGTCCTCGGTCGCGAGGATCTTGGCCACGTCGGCCAGCGGCACGTCCAGCTCCCGCAGCCGGTGGATGACCTGCGCGGCGGGAATCTGGTCGGCGGTGTAGTACCGATAGCCGCTGGCGGGGTCGACCGAGGCCGGCTCCAGCAGCCCGGACTCGTGGTACCGGCGCAGGGTCCGCACGCTCAGATGCGTCAGCTGCGCGAACTCGCCGATCGTCAGGCCACGGAACATCCCCCCACTGTGCACGCACCTCACCCGGCGCGCTTGACCCTCTCCCCGCGGGAGGCCCCACCGTGGCCGGCATGAGTGAAGCGATCGACACGCGCGAGCTGCCCGCGGTGATCACCGGCTACCTGACCGCCCACCAGGCCCGTGACCTGGACCCGGCGCTGGCCTGCTACACCGAGGACGCCGTCGTCATCGACGAGGGCCGGACCCACCGCGGCCGGCACGAGATCCGCGACTGGCTCGGCCGCGCCGCGAGCGAGTACACCTACACCACGACACTCGTCTCGGCCCACCGCGTCGACCACGAGCACTACGTGGCGGTGCACCACCTCGAGGGTGACTTCCCCGGCGGGGTCGCCGACCTGCGGTTCCGGTTCACCCTGGACGGCGATCGCATCGCCGAACTGGTGATCGAACCGTGAAGGACGGAAGCGCGGTGCGACGGGGCTCGTCCGGCTTGGTGCGGCAGCCGACAGCCCCGCAGGGCCCGGCAGATCTCCCGTCCACTGCGACAAGTCGTGCCGTTCCAGCTGTCCCAGCTGTTCGACGACCGGGCGCATGCTGGCATCAGCCAGCCGGAAGGTGACGCTGCCGGCCCGAAGTCCGTCGTCGCTGTTCTGCATGGTGCGACGTTGTCAGGCCGAAGCGGCGCCGTCAGTCGGATTCGAGGAGCTCGGCCAGCCGGAGGGTGTCCTCGCGATCGGCTTCCCTCGGACGCCTTTCCTGTTCGAGATCGCCTTCGCCAACCTCGGGCTGGCCATCATGGGCTTTCGCGCCGCTTCGGCATCGGCATCGGCACGCGAGCGCATCACCATCGGCCTCGGCGGCGGCATGTTCCTGTGGGGCGCCCTCGCCGGCCACGTCTACCAGTGGTTCGCCAACGGCGACCACGCCCCCGGCAACACCGGCGGCGTCCTCGTCAACGACCTGCTGATCCCGGCCGTCATGATCGTCCTCGCCGTGCGGTCCCGGCGCCTGGCCGCCGCCACGCCCCGCCGGGCGTTCGCATGAGCAAATAGCTCCGTGTCGTTTCGGCCGGTCCAGGCTTACCTTCGGGCGGTGGCCAACGAACTCACCATTCCGCTCCTGCCCTGCCCTTCCATCGACGAGATCGCGTCGTTCTACCAGATGCTCGGCTTCGAGATCACCTATCGGCAGACGCGGCCGAACCCGCACGTCGCGGTGCGCCGGGAAGACATCAACCTGCACTTCTTCGGGATGGACGGCTACGACCCGGCGCAGTCGTACAGCACCTGCCTGGTCATCGTGGCGGACACCGGCGAGCTGTTCGATGCCTTCGCGGCGGGGATGCGGTCCGTGCACGGAAAACTGCTCATCTCCGGCATCCCGCGCATGACCCGGCCGCGGCTGCGCAACGACCGGTACACCGGGTTCACCGTCGTCGACCCGGGCGGCAACTGGATCCGGATCAACAAGGCCGCCAAGGAACCCGAGGCGCGGACCAAGCTCGCCAAAGCCATGGAGAACGCCGCGCGGCAGGCGGACGCGCACGGCGACGAACGCCAGGGGCTGAAGATCCTGGAAGGCGCGCTGAAGCGGACGACCGGCGACGAACCGGAGTTGCCGGCGGTGCGGGAGTACCGCGACGAGCTCGTCGAACGGGTCAAGGGGCTCTGAACCAGGTGGCGGAGGAACCGGTTCAGGACGTCAGGCTCAACGCCGTCTCGCCGTCGAGATCGGCCAGCTGGCGCGCGATGCGGTTCGTGTCGGTGGTCCGGTGCTGGGCGCGGCTCAGGGCCAGGGCGCGCAGCCAGGCCTGGCGTGCCTCGGTGTGCTGGCCCAGTGCGGCGTGGGTCCGGGCCAGGTGGTCCAGGGTGTCCGCCTCGTAGTACGTCGCACCCAGGTCCCGGCACAGTTCGAGGGACTCCCGGAACCGGATCAGCGCCCGGTCGTGGCGTCCGCAGTGGTGCTCGATGTAGCCGAGGCAGTCCAGCGTGACGGCTTGGCCCTGCCGGTTGCCGTACCGGACGAACAGCGTCAGCGCCTGCTCGCAGGAGGCTCTGGACTGCTCGAAGTCGCCCAGGAGCGCTTGGTACCAGCCGATCATGCTGAGCGCTTCTCCCTCCCACACCGGGTTGTCCAACGTCCGGAACAGGCGGAGCGCGAGGTCGGCGTAGTCCAGGGCCAGGCGGTCGTCCAGCCGGCGCCAGACCCAGGTGAGGTCGTGGTAGGCGCGGGCTTCCCCGTGCGCGTCACCGGTTTCCCTGGCCAGGCTGAGCGCGCGGTGCAGGTGGCTGGACGCCTCGGCCCGCAGGCCGGCCCGCGTGTAGGCCTGGCCGAGCAGGCGGTGCGCATGCCCTTCCAGCTCGGGGTCGTCCAGCTGCTCCGCGGCGGCGAGTGCGACGCCCCACGTCGTGAGCTGGTCGTGCAGGTGCCCGCGCCGCACCAGGTAGCCGTGCATCGTCCAGGCGAGCTGCCAGACCAGCTCCGGCCAGTCGTGCCGGACCGCGGCCTGCTGCGCGGCGAGCAGGCCGGCGTGTTCGGTGTCGAACCACGCGAGGATCGAGGCGTCGTCGACGAAGTCCGGGGTGGCGAAGTGGTTCGGCCGGTCTCCGACGTCGATCGGTTTGCGGTGCGGGTACAGGAGCCGTTCGCCCGCGTAGCTGGCATGGATGTAGAAGCAGACCAGCCGCCGCAAGGCCGGTGTCCCGCCGGACGGCGTCTCGGCGGCCCGCTCCCCCGCGTAGAGCCGGATGAGGTCGTGCATGCGGTAGCGGGGCGCCCCTTGGCGCTGCACCAGATGCGCGTTCTCGAGCTGCCGGATCAGCGCCGTGACCCGGCCGGCGGGCAGGCCGGTCAGGACCGCGATCGCGGGCAGCCCGATGGCCGGGCCCGGCGCGACGCCGAGCAGCCGGAACACATGCGCGGCTTCGGGTTCGAGGGCGTCGTAGGACCAGGACAGCGCGGCGCGCAGGTTCGAGGTGAGCTCGCCGCCGTCGAGTGCGTCCAGCCGGGCCGACGCCTCACCGAGCTCGGCGGCCAGCAGCGTCAGCGGAAGATCCGCGTGGGTCGCCGCGTACGCCGCCACTATCCCCAGTGCGAGCGGGAGGCCGGCGCAGTAGGTCACCAGCTCGTCCACCGCCGTCCGATCGGTCTCGGCCCGGCCGGGGTCGAGGCGCTTCGCGAGCAGTTCCCTGGCTTCCGGGGCGTCCAGCACGTCCAAGGTCAAGGACCGGGCGTCGTGGGTGGTGAGGAGCCCGGTCAGCTGGTTCCTGCTGGTGATCACCACGGTGCAGCCCGGGCTGTCGGGCAGCAGGGCCGCCGCCTGGACGCTGTCCCTGGCGTTGTCCAGCACGATCAGCATCCGCCGGTCCACCACCGTGTCCCGGTACAGCGCCGCCTGCCCCTCGGCGTCGAGCGGGATCGTTCCGGGTGGCAGCCGCAACGCGTCGAGGAATCCGCGGATCGCTTCCACCGGTTCCACCGGCGCGCCCGACGGGTCGAACCCGCGCAGGTTCACGTACAACTGCCCGTCGGGGAACAGGTGGGCGTTCTCGTGGGCCCACTGCAGGGCGAACCAGGTCTTCCCGATGCCACCCATGCCGACGATCGCCACGATCGTGACGGCGCCGTCCGCCGTCACCGGCAACGACTTCGTGAGCTCGGCCAGTTCCCGGGTCCGGCCGGTGAACGACCGGGGACGGGCCGGCAACCGGGGCACCGGCGCTCGCGGCGGAAGGGGCGCGTCTTCCGGCGCGTAGGGGTGATCGGGCAGGCAGATCCACGCCCGCAGGGCGGACTCCTTGACGGTGACATCGGCGTGCCGGTAGGTGGTCGCGTCCTCGATCGAACTGTGCCGCACCACCTCGTTGAAGAACCAGGACGAGACGACCAGCGCCAGCACGCCCGGCGAGCCGGCCAAAGCCGCCTTCAGCGGCGGCGCGTCGAGGAGCCGGAACGCCAGGTTGATCGACTTCGCGGTGACCCCGAACTCGTCGTAGGTGATCTCACCGGCGTGCAGCGCCATCCGCAGCCGGACCCGCTCCGGGCCCCGGTGCGTGCTGTTGTGCCGGCGCAGGGCCGTGGCCAGGGCCCTCGGCAGCGACTCGACGAACGCGGCCTTGGGCACCTCCGCCCCGGCGAGGACGAACACGCCGTCCCCGCGGTCCTCGACGTCACAGCTGTCCCACGGTATTCCGGCCGCTTCGAAAGCCACCCGCAGCGCCCGGTACACCCCGCCGCGAACCGTGACCTGGTCACGGTTCGTCCGCTGCGGGTTCCCGAACCCCTCGACGTCCACGATGAGAATCGTCCGGTGCACCGCCTGCCGCCGGTCCACCGACCGGATGGCGTGGACCGGCGAAGAAGCACCGAACTTCGCCTCGCGCCGCTGATCGGGCACGAAACCGGCTTCGACGTCGAACCCCGTCGATCGGGCAGTCGTTCCGACGACCTCCGGATATCCCTCGAACATGAGCGGTCCTCCTCCCGAAGGGCGTCTACCAGGATGAGTCAGCGCAAGAAGGCAGGGTAGAGTGATTGCAATATTGCACGGGAACCATCGGGCAAGATCTGCCGTATGATCCCCTGAGGACTACCGCGACATTCGGCACGCATTACTCCGAGAGGGGCATCCGGCTCATGACGCAGGACGCACCGTCCGCGCGCGAGCGTCAGCTGGCTCGCGAGCTCCGGCTGCTCCGTTCGACCGTCGGTCTCACGGGCAAGGACGTCGCGGAGCGGCTCGGCTGGTCCACGTCGAAGGTCTCCCGGATCGAGACGGGACGGATCGGGATCGGCCAGGACGACCTCGAGTCGCTGTTCGAACTTTATGAGGTCCTCGACGAAAAGGCCGAGTACCTGCGCAGGCTCGCCGCCTCGGCCCGGGCGCAAGGGTGGTGGGACGCCTACGCGAACAGCTTGTCCTCGGGGTACTCCAGCCTGATCAAGCTGGAATCGGGCTCCGTCGAGCTCCGCTGCTACTGCGCCCTGGTCCCCCACGCGCTGCTGCAGACTTCGGAGTACTCGCGGCACGTCATCCAGTCGACCCTGCAGGTGCCCGCGCCGACCGAGGTCGACCGGCGGATCGACATCGCGCGTCGGCGGCAGGCGGTCCTGCGGCGGGAGAACCCGCCCATGCGGCTGTCCGCCGTGATCGACGAGGCCGCGTTCCGGCGGCACATCCGGACACCCGACGGGCGGATCGACAACAGCGTCACCCGTGCGCAGTTCAGGCACCTGGCCGATCTCGCGGCGTGGCCGGACATCGACATCCGGGTCCTGCTCTTCAAGTCCGGGATCCCGCCGGTGACCTCCGGCTCGTTCTCGGTCCTGCAGTCGATGGCCACCAACCGGCCGGACGTCGTCTACCTGGAGAACAAGACCAGGTTCTTCTTCATCGACACCGAGAGCGAGGTGCACCAGTACGTGCAGGAGTTCGAACTGCTCAGCTCGATGGCACTGAACCCCGACGACTCGCGCGCCTTCATCGAGCGCGCGGCAAACCGCTGAGGACCCGGCAGATGCAGATACGTGAACTCGGAGAGTCGGGACTCAAGGTCTCCGCCATCGGACTCGGCTGCATGGGCATGTCGGAGTTCTACGGCCGGGCCGACGAGGCGGCGGGCATCCACACCATCCGCCGGGCCATCGACCACGGGATGACCCTCATCGACACGGCGCCTTCCTTCGGTGCGCCCCCCTACGGCGAGTCCGCCAACGAACGGCTCGTCGGGCGCGCCCTGCGCGGCCGGCGCGACTCCGTCGTGGTGGCCACGAAGTGCGGCTTCGTCCGAAGCGGGAACGACCGCGTCGTGGACAACTCGCCCGGATACATCCGGCGCTCGGTCGACGAGTCGTTGAGGCGGCTCGAGACGGACCACATCGACCTGTACTACCTCCACCGGCGGAACCCGGACGTGCCGCTCGAGGAGGTGATCGGCACGATGAAGAGCCTGGTCCAAGCGGGCAAGGTGCGGTACCTCGGCCTCTCCGAGGTCAACGTCGAGACGTTGCGCCAGGCCCACGGGATCCATCCGATCACCGCCTTGCAGAGCGAGTACTCCTTGCTCAGCCGCCATCTCGAGGACGAGATCCTGCCCGCGGCGCAGGAGCTCGGCGTCAGCGTCGTCGCGTACGCGCCGGTCGGCCGGGGCCTGCTCACCGGCGAAGTGACCACGTTGGACGGTCTGGAACCCAACGACCTGCGCCGGCTGCAGCCACGCTTCCAGAACGGCAACCTCGGCCGGAACCTCGCGCTCGTCGAACGGGTGCGCACCGTCGCGGAGGAGGTCGGCTGCACCACGGCGCAGCTCGCCCTGGCCTGGCTGCTCGCGAAGGACGACGGGATCGTGCCGATCCCCAGCACCACCCGGCTCCGGCACATCGAGGAGAACGCCGCGGCGGTCGACATCGTGCTGTCGTCACGGCAGGTGAAGGAGCTCGACGAGGCCATCCGGCCGGACGAGGTCATCGGCGACCGGAACACCGCGGCGAGCCTCGCCCTGATGGAGCTCTGAGCGCGCGGTTCGCCGCGTCCCGGACCGTGAGCGCCCGGGTCGTCTACAGTCGCTACCAGCGCGTTCGCTGAGTTCGACCCCGGAGGAAGCCGTCATGCCCCACGCCGTGGACTTCACCGCCGTCTCGACCGCCGGCCTCGAGTCGTCGCCGGTCGCGGCCGCGCTCGCCGGACTGCGGGCGAACGAAGCCCGGTACTTCAAGAACAAGTACGACCACGTCTTCACGGTCGAGCCCGCGGGCGCTGCCACGTCCACTGTGGACTGGGTGCACCGGATCCTCGAAGAAGAACGCGGCATCGTCATCGCCTCTCCCGCGCTCGAAGCGAGCGAATTCGAGGTCGAGAACATCCGGATGGCTTACGTCTTCTACGAAAACGGTCTTTCGATCAACGTGATGTACACGCTCGAAGACGCCGGGAAACGCGCGGTCGGGTTCAAGCTCTCCGAAGGGATGGAAGTCCCCGCGGAACTCGGCTCGTTCAAGTTCGCCCGGCAGAAGTCGAAGCTGGCCGGCACGATCCGCGGCTCCTACTTCGTGATCAAGAACCGGTACTGACTTCCGGGCCGGCCGCCGGCACTGCGCCGACGGCCGGCCCGATCCGGTGACACCGGCGGTCACGACACCTTGAAGGACAGCGTGTACCACGCGCCGGACGTCTTGAAGTCCACCGTCTTCGGGTTGCCGTTCTCCGTGATCGGCGCGCTGCCGATCCGGGTGTGGTTGTCGCCGTTCATCTCGTCCAGGATCACCGTCGTGGTGCCGGTGAACACGGAGTTCCAGCCCTTCAGGGACTTGTCCCCGCCTTTGTCCATGACGTAGGTCCGCGCGACGCCGCCGGCCGTGAGCCGCGCCTCGTCGTGGCCGGTGACGTCCTGCCGCTTGTGGCAGTGCAGGTTGATCAGTTCCAGTGTCGCCATCGCTCTGGTCTCCCTCGTTGTCGACTGACCGGAATGACGGTGCCAGGACGGCGTTAATCGAGCGCTAACCGATCGTGGTCAGGCGGCCGAGCAGGAGCTTCGTCGCCGGGTCGGGTGCGACGCCGAGCTGCCGCAGGGCGGTCAGGACGGTGCTGCGCACCGCCTCGATGCGCGCCGGGTCACGGCCCTTGATGGCGGCGGCGAGGGCGAGCCGGTGACCGCGGGCGTCGTACGGTTCGATGGCGAGCGCCCGGACGGCCAGCCGGGCCGACTCGGCCGGTTCGCCGGCCACCATGCGCAGCTCGCCGAGTTCGAGCAGGTTCCGGACGTGCCGCACCCGGATCCGGTCGAGCTCGATGGCGACGTGGGAGTCGGCCAGGTCGCGCAGGTCGGGCAGCGGTTCACCGGACCACAACGACACCGCCGTGGCGAGCAGGTCGGCGGCCTGGTCGACGTCGCCGTCGGCCCGGGCCAGTGCCACCCGGTCGGCCAGCCGGTCGAAGGTCCACAGGTCGACCTGGAGCCAGGGCGACCGCACCAGCCGGATCGAATCCCGGTCGGTGCGCAGGTGGAAGCTCGCGTCGCCCGCGGACCGGCCGGGCTCGAGCAGGCTACGAAGGTGGGTCAGGGTGACCCGGAGGTTGCGGGCGGCGTCGGCCGGGTCCAGGTCCGGCCAGAGCAGTTCGATGGCCTGCTCGCGCGCCAGCACGGGACGCAGCACCAGCGCGCCGAGCAACTGCCGGACCCGGACCCGCCGCAGTTGCGGGGCGGCGATGGGGACACCGTCGTGGGTCACCCGCATCGCCCCGAGCACCTCGATGTGGGCGCGGTGCAACGGCGGGCTGGGAAGCGCGCCGAGCAGCTGGGCGGCGCCGGCGGCCAGTGCCGGCTCGGCCGATCGCTCGTACTGCCGCAGCCACCGGTGCACGGCCGGTCCGACCGGGTCGGCCAGCCGGCGGACCAGCTCGGCCCCGGCGGGTTCGCCGGCGGCCGCCAGCCTGGTGGCCAGCTCCACCGACCAGGGCAGGGGCAGGTGGCACAGGGCGTGCGCCGGGGCGAGCAGCCCCGCCGGCGTCAGGTCGCCCGCCCGCGCGCGGACCAGGGCGCGCGCGGCGTCGCGGGCGCGCCGGTGCGACGGGCCCAGTTCGGCGCGCTCCCACCGATCCCGCAGGCGTTCGCTCAGCACGTAGCCCAGGGCCAGGAAGCGCCGCAGGTGCCGCTCGTTGAACGGCGCTTCGACCGGCCACCGCTCCAGGTGGCGGGCGTAGGTCCGGCGTGCGGCGGGATCGTCGCCGCCGGCCACCGAGACCGCGGCGCTCGCCGCCGAGACGAGGACGGCGTCCCGCGGGTTGTCGTGATCCTCCGGCGCGCCGGAGGACAGGGCGGGCGGCCCGTCCCCGACGCACGACGCGATCACGGCCAGGCACGCGGTGGTCACGAACGTGTCCCGGGACGTCCCGGCTTCCGGGCCGAGCCGGGCCGACACCGCACGCAGCCGAGCCAGGTCCGCCGGGTCGCCGTCGAACCAGCGCGCGATGGCCGCGGCGAACCGGACGTTCTCGTCGCTGGTGACGCACACCGTGCGGTCGGCGAGCTCGGCGGCCTCGCCGCCGAACCCGCACATGTCCAGGCAGTGGTAGTGGAAGCGCAGCGTGGACAGCGCCAGCACGCGCGGCACCTCGAGCACCGGGGCGAGGACGATCTCGGCGAGCGCGGCCTCCGGGTCACCACCCATCTCGGCGAGCGTCGCCGCGACGGTGTGCCGCAGGCACCGGACGATCGGACCGGCCGGGTCGAGGAGGCCGGCCCGCTCGGCGAGCTCGGCCAGCCGCGCCAGGTCCGCCCTCGAGTGCGCGGCGATGCCGGCCTGCGCGAGCACGGCGACGAGCCCGGCGTCGCCGCCACCTGACTCGCGCATGGCGTGCCAGGCCCGGTCGAGCAGGGGATCGATCCGGGGATCGGCGAAGTCGGCCGCGTGCAAGGCCGCGGCGTGCAGCAACAGGAACGCCGGGCCGGCTGCCTCGTGCGCGGGGACCGCGTCGAGCCAGCACCGCGCGACGGCCGACGGGAGCGCCGAGAGCGTCGTGATGACCAGCTCGACGGACAGGTCGGCGAGCAGGCACCAGTCCCGCGTGCGGCAGGCCAGGGTGCCGGCCCGCGCCAGATCACCCCGGGCCGTCAGGACGGCCGCGGCGCGCCGGTGCAGGTCGCGCGTCTCCGGCGCGGCCGACGTCCAGGACAGCGCTTCGGTCCACAGGTCGTGTGCCCGGTACCGGCCGTCGCCGAGCACGTCGACCAGCGGGATCCGGGTCACGAGCGCGTCCAGGTCGACGGGTTCGCCGGTGACCGCGGCGACCTCGTCCCCGGTGGCGGTGCCCAGCGCGGCCAACGCGGCCAGCGCCCGTCGCCACCCGCCGGGAACACGGCTGAGGATCTCTTCCCGGGCGAAGCGCCACGGCGCTCCCGGGCCGGCCGCGAAAGCCAGCCGCACCAGGGCAGGCCAGCCCCGCAGCGGCCGGGCCAGCGCCGGCTCCCGCCCGAGCTTCCGGGCGAGCGCGCACACTTCGATGTCGGTGAAGGACAGTTCCCCGGCGCCGATCCGGAGCAGCTCGCCGGCCGCCTCGCGGCGGGCCAGCGGCAGGTCCGGCAGCTCCCGCCCGGAAAGGACGAGGTGCGCGGTCGCCGGCAGCGTCCGGACGAGCTCGCGCAGCAGGGCGGCCCCCGGCGAACCGGCGGGAATCTCGTGGACGTCGTCGAAGATCAGGCACACCTCGAGGGGAGCGAGCCGGATCAGCACGTCCAGCGGGGTTCGCGCGTCCGGCCGGCCCGGCAGCGCGTCGAGCACGGCAGCGGTGAGGGCGGCGCAATCCCCGTGCCGCGCGGTGCAGCTCACCCACGCGTCGATGCCGCGCGGAGCGAGCAGGTGCGCCCGGACCGCCTGGGCCAGCACGGTGGTCTTCCCGAACCCCGCACCGGCGACCAGCAGCGTCAGCGGCCGGCCCCACCGCAGGGCGAGCAGGTCGACCAGCCGCAGGCGCGGGATCTCGGTGTCGAGCCGGCGAGGCAGAGCGCCCGGACCGGCCTGTCCCTCCGGACGCACGGTCAGCTCCACACCTACACGTGGGCACCGCCGGCCACCTGGATACGACCGCGGTCCTCCCGATGCCTCAGCGCCAGAACGGCAGGCAGATCCAGTAGACGGCCGCCACCCCGGGAACCACCAGGAACAGCGCGGTCGCGGGAACGCTGGTCGCCAGTCTCGACGGCAGGCGCCCGGACGTCGCCGACATCCGCTCCCGCATGTGCAGGCGGATCCGCGGCGAAGGAACCTCGGCCGACCAAGTCGCTTCGAGCGCGGCCTCGATCTCCCCGATCCGGCTGCTGCTGACTTGCCGGACGGCCCGGATCCGCCACAACATCGCCATCCACGCGAGCGTCACGGCGAGACCGAACACGGAAAACAGCACGAGCACGACCTGCGGCAACCTGGGCACCCCGCTCGAGGTCGCCGAGAAGGCGATCAGCGCGCTGTTCAGCGTGATGAGCAGTCCGCCCATGCGGAAGTAGACCTGGTCTTCGTGGAAGTAGTGCGCGGAAAGCAGCTTGTACTCCTCCAGCAGCCAGGTCTCTTCCCGCTCGGTCACCATGCCGACCAGCTCCCACCACCCACCGGGGTCGCCGACGACGGCTGTGGCGACGTGCTCCCTGTAGACGCGGACCGCCATCGCCGTGATACCGAACGCACCCCTTCGGAGCAGTCGGCGAACAGCCCGTCCGGATCGATCGCGACCGGTGCAGACTGCCGGGGTGGACATCGAAGAGGCCGGCGCGCCATTGGTGGCTCGGTTCGGGCCGGGAGCCGCGGGGTGGCTCGCCGAGGTCCCGGCCCTCGCCGCGCGGCTGGCCGCCCGGTGGGGACTCGTGCCCGGTGAGCTGTTCGCGAGCGGGGCCTCCTCGGTCGTCCTGCGCTGCCGTTGGGGTGACGGAACGCCGGCGGTGCTCAAGCTCAGCCCGGATCGGGCATTGCTGACCGCGCAAGTGGAGATGCTGCGCGTGTTCGCGTCTTCCGGCCGGGTACCGGCGATGCTGGCCGTCGATGCCGAGGCCGGCGCGATGGTGCTGGAGGAGATCCGGCCCGGCACGGAAGCCGAAGACCTGCCACCCGAGTCGTTGCCGCGGCGGTGGGGAGAGTTGCTTGCCGCCCTGCACGCCGTGCCCCCGCCCGCGCACTGGCCGCGGGACCTGCGCGGCCGGTGCGACGAGGCCGTCGCCCGGGTCGGCCGGCGGTTGTCCGAGCCGGCCATCGGCGCGCGGATCGACCAGCGCACGTGGCAGCGGACGATCCGGCGCTGCGCGGCCCTGCTGGACACTCAGGCGAGAATCGTGTTGCTGCACGGCGATCTGCACCTCGGCAACGTCCTCGACGGCGGTCCGTCGCGAGGTCTGGTCGCGATCGACCCGAAGGCGTGCCTGGGCGATCCGTGCTTCGACGCCGTCGACTACGTGGTGGCCGGGGCCGGGCACGAGGGTGTGGAGGCCCGTTGTCAGCGGGTGGCGACCGCATGCGGGCTCGACGGAGACCGGTTGTACGCCTGGAGTCAGGTGATCGCCCCGATGTTCGCCATCGCGTACCTCTCGAACGGCGGTCCGGAGCCGGTAGTCGACGAACTGCTCGCCCTGACTCGGTGATCACACGATCGACCCAGCGGACGCTATGGTGACCGCGTGAATCCACCGCCGGCTGACAGACGTCGGGCCGGCGCGCTCTTCCGGGGTGTCGGTGCGCGGCCCGCTGTGCTCGTCGAGCTGATCCTGCTGCTTCTCTGGTTTCTGCTCTTCGCGCGGCTCGCTGCCGCTGCGGGCAAAGACTTCGCCGTCGCCACCGCCAACGCCCTGGCCCTCCAGTCCGCGGAACACGCGGTACACCTCGACATCGAGCTGAGCGCGAACACCTGGCTGGCCGGGAACCCGGTCCTCGCCCAGCTGGCGGTGTATGTGTACCGGCTGTACTACGTGGTGGTCGCCGGCGTACTGCTGTGGGTGTTCGTCCGGCACGCCGGCGTCTACCGCCAGGTCCGCCGGACGATGGTCGCGATGATGGCCCTGGTCCTGCCGGTCTACTGGGCGGTGCCGATGTCGCCGCCGCGGTTCGCGCTGCCGGGTGCCGTCGACATCGTTGCCAGGTACGACATCCTGGACCAGCCGAGCTGGACGAGTCCCACCCACTACACGGCCATGCCCAGCATGCACGTGGGCTGGTCGCTGTGGTGCGCGTACGCCGTGTGGTTCGCGCTCCGGGGCACGCATCGACGCCTGGCGCTGGTGGCGTGGTCGTTCCCGCTGCTCATGACCGCGGTCGTGTTCACCACGGGGAACCACTACGTTCTCGACGTCGTCGGCAGCGTCACCCTGCTGGCCGTCTCGATCCTCGCCGCGACGGTGTGGGGCCGCCTCGCCCGATCCCGGCGACCGGTTCCCCTCTCGCCGTTGCCGGGGCGCACGACCGACCGTTCGGCTGCCTACGACTCCCTGTTGCGGGACCTGCTCGACCTGGTCGGCGTCCCGCATCCGGCCGACGGCGAGTGGTGGCAGGACCGAGCCCGGAAGTCGGCCGGCGACGCCGTCGCGCGCCGGGCGGCCGAAGCGGGTCCCGTGCCCGAGGAGTGGTTCGAACCGTTGCTGCGGGCCGCGGTTCACGAACCGGACCCGAGCGTCAACCGGCAGCTCGTCGAACCCGCCATCACCGCTTTCGGCCGCGATCGCGTCCAGCTCGCGCTCATCGACTACCTCGACAGCGGCACCGCTCCCGACATGGCGGGCGCCGCGCGTGCCTGGTACTGGGCGGAGCTCGTCGTCGACTTCGAGGTGGTCGGCGACCTTTCCGAGCGGTACCACCAAATCGCCCTGCGCCGCTTCGTCACCGAGACCGACCTCGACGTGCGGCGGTGCATCTTGCCGGGCCTGCCGCTGGATCCGCGGCAGTACCCCGCCGAGCTGCACGACCTGGTGACCGAGGCCGTCCGGATCGCCCGCACGTCGAGCGACGGCTACCTTCGCAGCCGGGTCGAACTCCAGGTGCCGGATCAGTCCCAGTAGTTGAAGAGCACCTCGCCCAGATCGGCCGGCGCGAAGTACTTGAGGTCGGCCGGGTGATAGCCGGGCCAGGTCCCGGCATCGAACGGCCCGGCCAGATCGGCCACGGTCAGCACGCGGAACGCGGGATGTTCCGCCAGCACCGCGACGAGCTCGTGCGCGTCGACGAACGTCAAAGGCCCGCAGGCGACCGCGCTCTCGTCGATCGCCCGTGGTTCGGCGACCGCGACGACCGGCTCGGTCCGGTCCCGGGTGCAGGTGATCGAGAGGCGACGGTCGCCGTAGTCGATGACGCCCTGGTGGAAGTTCGGGGTGACGCCGTCGGCGATCCGGAACTCGACGACCCGGCCGCCGGTACGACGGGCCGCTTCGTAGCAGGCCCGGCGGAACTCGCGGAGGTCGGTCATCAGGCGACCGTATCGGCCCGGCGCCCGTCCCCGCGGCCGATTTTTCCCGGCGCCAACCGATCAGGAATCGAGAAGCGCTGGTCATCGCCCCGGACCTAGCGTTACCGGCATGACGAACATCGACTCCATCACCCTCGAGGTGGCCGGCACCGCGGCCGCCGAGCGCTTCTACTCCGCCGCCTTCGGGCTCACCACCCAGCTCCGGTTCCGCGAGCAGCAGCAGCCGTCCACCGGCTTCCGCGGCTACACCCTCTCCCTCACCGTCGCCCAGCCCGCCGACGTCGACTCGCTGCTCGGCACCGCCGTCGAAGCCGGCGCCACGACGCTCAAGCCCGCCGCGAAGTCCATGTGGGGCTACGGCGGCGTCGTCCAGGCACCCGACGGCGCCATCTGGAAGGTCGCCACCTCCGCGAAGAAGAACACCGGCCCCGCCACCCGGAAGTTCGACGCCGTCGTGCTGCTGCTCGGCGTCCAGGACATCGTCGCCAGCAAGAAGTTCTACACCGACCAGGGCTTCACCGTCGGGAAGGCCTTCGGCCGCATGTACGTCGAGTTCGACGCCGGCTCGAACCCCGTCAAGCTCGCGCTGTACCGGCGCAAGGCCCTCGCCAAGGACGCCGGCGTCGCTCCCGAAGGCACCGGCGCGCACCGGATCGCCGTCAACGCCGCCGCGCCGTTCACCGACCCGGACGGGTTCGCCTGGGAGGTCGCCACCACCCAGTCACTCGACGCCTGACAAGAGGTCCGCGATGGCGGCGATCCCCGCTTCGATCGAGCGTTGCGGCGTGTCGCCGAAGCCGAGGACGAGCCGCGGGGGCGTCGCGGACGGCGTGCTGTGCATCCGGGCGAGGCCGTAGAGCCCGACGCCACGCTCGGCCGCCCGGGTGATCACCTGCTCCTCGTCGGCGCCCGCGGGCAGGTGCAGGATCGCGTGGAACCCGGCGGCGAGCCCGGTGACGCGGAGACCGGGCGCGTGGGTGGCCAGCGCCGAGACGAGCGTCTCGCGCCGGGCCGCGTACTCGGTGCGGGCGCGGCGCAGGTGCCGGTCGTAGCGCCCGGACTCGATGAGCAGGGCCAGCGCCAGCTGGTCGAGGCCCGGGCTCCCGCGGTCGGTGACGTGCTTGCCGCGCGCCAAGGCGGTGAGCAGCCGCGCGGGGGCGACCAGCCAGCCCAGGCGCAACGCCGGCGCCAGCGACTTGCTGACCGTGCCGAGCGACACGACGCGGTCGGGGTCGAGTCCCTGCAACGAGCCGACCGGGTCGCGGTCGTAGCGGAATTCGGCGTCGTAGTCGTCTTCGATGACGACGCCGTCGCACCGCCGCGCCCACGCCAGCAGCTCCTGACGGCGGTGCCCGGCGAGCACCACGCCGGTGGGCCACTGGTGGGCCGGGGTCACCAGCACGGCCCGCGCGCCACTGCGGTCGAGCGCGGCGACGTCCACGCCGTGCTCGTCGACCGGGACGGGCACGGCGGCCAGCCCGGCGGCGTTCGCCTGCTCGGTCGTCGACCGGACGATGCCGGGGTCCTCGACCGCGATGGTGCCGATGCCGTCGTCGGCGAGGGCGCGCAGCAGCAGCCCGAGCGCCTGGGCCATGCCGCTGCAGACGACGACCTGGTCCGCCGTCGCCGCGACCGCCCGCACCCGCCGCAGGTACGCCGCGAGCACCTCCCGCAGCCGCCGGTCGCCGATCGGGTCGCCGTAGTCGAAGGCGCTGTTCGGCGCGGTGCGGCAGACCTCGCGCACGGCCCACGCCCAGTCTTCGCGCGGCGCGAGGCGCAGGTCGGGGACGCCGTGGCGGAAGTCGGCGACCTCGTGCCGGGGCCGCTCCGGCGGGCGCGCCTCGGGTGGCTCGGCCGGCCGGGCGACCGACGCCACGCGCGTCGCCGATCCCGGGCGGCTGGTCAGGTAGCCCTCGGCCTGCAGCTGGGCGTAGCCGTCCTGCACGAGCCCCCGCGACAGGCCGAGGGCGCGGCCGAGCTCGCGCGACGACGGCAGCCGCTCCCCGCCCGCCAGCCGGCCGCCGCGGATCGCGTCGCGCAGCTGGTCCTCCAACTGCGAACGGAGGCCCGCGCCGCTCTCGCGGTCGATCGTGAACAACAGTTCCGGACCCAAACCGGCCCACTCCACAGCCATGGAACTGGACCTTACCGGTGACCCAGTTCCCTTCTAACGTTCTTGTCATGACCGCTGACCTGCAAATCCGGCCGAGGCTGGTATCCCGTGCCCTGCTCATCCGCTTCGTCTCGATCTTCGGGTCGTCGATCGGCTTCTACCTGCCGCTTTCGGTGGTGCCGCTGTTCGCGAAGCAGTCCGGCTCGGACAGCGGTGCCGGGCTGGCGACGGTCGCGCTGCTGCTCGCCACCGTGGCCGCCGAACTGGTGACGCCGCGGCTGGTCGCCCGGGTCGGCTACCGGTGGGCGCTGGCCACCGGGCTGATCCTGCTCGGCGCGCCGACGCTGCTCCTCACGGTCAGCTCGAACGTCTGGGTGATCATCGGGGTCAGCGTGGTGCGCGGGATCGGGTTCGCGATCGCCGTCGTGGCCGGCGGCGCCGTCACCGCCCTGCTGATCCCGGCGGACCGGCGCGGCGAGGGCCTCGCGCTCGTCGGGATCGTCGGTGGGATCCCCGGCCTGCTGGCGCTGCCGGCCGGCGTGTGGGCGGCGGCGCACTGGGGCTTCACCCCGGTGTTCGTGGCGACGGCGGTGGCCACCCTGCTCGCGCTGGTTTCGGTGCCCGGCCTGCCGCGGTACGACGCGACGCCCAAGGAAGACGGCGGCCACGGCGTGCTCGCGGGCCTGCGCAACCCCGTGCTGACCCGGCCCGCGACGGTCTTCGCGGTGTCGGCCGCCGCGGTCGGCGTCCTGGTCACCTTCCTCCCGCTCGCCGCTTCGGGCCAGCCCGCCTGGGTCGCCGCGTTCGCCTTGCTCGCCCAGCCCGCGGCGGCCACCGCGGCCCGGTGGGTCGCCGGCCGGGTCGGCGACCGCCACGGCCCCGGCCTCCTGCTGGTGCCGGGAGTGGTGCTGTCCGCCGTGGGCATGGCGGCCATCGCGGCCACCAGCACCCCGGCCCTGGTGATCGGCGGGGCGGTCGTGCTGGGCGCCGGGTTCGGCGCGCTGCAGAACGCGACGCTGACGCTGATGTACGCCCGGGTGCCGGCCGGTGGCGAGAGCGCGGTGAGCGCGATCTGGAACGCCGCCTACGACCTCGGCATGGCCGCGGGCGCGCTGGGCGCCGGGCTGCTCATCGGCTCGGTGGGCTACCCGGTGACGTTCGTCCTCGCCGCCGTGGTGATCGTCCCGGCGCTCGCCCTGGTCCGCCGCGACCGGCGCCCCTGACCGGCGGCCGCCGCGGCGGTCTCACCACGACGCGGCGGCCGCCCTCCAGATGTCATCCGTTCGGCAGTTCGATCACCGTGCCGTGCCCGGCCGGGACCACGTCCTCCAGCGCGGGCGCCGCGGCCTTGGGGCTGCCCACGCAGACGTATCCGGAGTAGGTCCGGCCCTTCGCCCGCTCGGTCAGCGGCCGGAACCGATCGGGCCGGAGACCGCGGAACCGCGTGGCGACGACGTCTTCGTACAAGCGCTGCGAGACGACCACCACGGCGTCTTCGCCGGGGTGGCGGGCCAGCGCTTCCCGCGCGGATTCCGCGTCGAGCAACCGGCAGGCGACGATGAGGGCATCCCCGATGGGGCCGAACACCCCCGCGGTCAACGCTCCGTGGTGCATCGAAATCCGCAGCCGCAGCCGCGGCCGGCTGCCCCGCCGCAGTTCTTCCACGACCTCGTGGGTGAAGTCGGCGACGACGCGGGAAACGTCGGAATCGGCGGGCAGCACCGCCAGCTCACCGTCCCCCCGCGGTTGCCGGAGCCATTCGCCGCGGTCGAGCCCGGCCCGTTCCGCGGCCCGGTCGAGCACCTCCTTCAGCCTCAGCAGGACTGCGGCCTGGTCGAGGATTCCCATGCGGGAGAACCCTTCGACGTCCACCGCGACGACGAATCCGTAGACGAGCTGACCTTCTTGAAGCATGCCCACCCCCCGACAGGGCCGATGTACCAGGAGACGATTGAACAGTCACGAGGCCTTGTCGCACCACATCCGCGGACACACGGAGACGAACGCGAAGGGGTGAGACGATGTGGGACAAAACCGGCCGACTTGGGACACGATGTCAAGATGCCTCTTTCCCGACCCGGGCCATTCGGTGACCTTGACCCGTCCGTGGTCACGACGCTCACCCAGTTGGCCGAATTGCTCCGGCAATGCCGGGTGCGCGCCGGGAATCCGTCACTGCGCGATATCGAACGGCTCGGCGAGAAACGCGGGTACACCTTGCCTCGCTCCACGGTGGCCGGGGTCCTGGCCGGCCGGCGCGCCCCGCGCCGGGATCTGCTCCTGGCCCTGCTGGACGCTTTCGGGCTGCCCGAAGCCGACCGGGCGGCGTGGACGAGCGCCTGGGAAAAGACGGTGGGCGGCCGGCCGGAGGAACCCGCGGACATCGTTTCGGCTCCGGCGGACGGGGAGGTGCCCGACATCTGGCGGTTCCCGCCGGACGAGCCGGTGATGATCACCTGCGGCCGGATCCCGGAGTCGATGGTCAACAATTTCTCGACGAGCGACCCCCGGGATCCCGACTACGTCGATCTGCTGACTTACACCGATCCGGACACGCTGATCCACCTGTTCGGCCACATTCGTGCCCTGAACCCGAACCACGACGTGAAATTCGCGACGACGAGCGAGCTGCAGCCCGCGGACTACTCCAGCCACCTGGTGGTGATCGGCGGGTCGGATTTCAACATGCTGACCCGCGACATGTTCTCCACCCTGCACCTGCCCGTGAAGATGTCGCCGCGCCTCCCGGAAACGGATTGGCTCAGCCTGGAAGTCGCCAACGGGGAAGAGACGCAGCGGTTCAACCCCGTTCTCGGCGACGAATACGGCTCGCGCATCCTCCACGAAGACGTGATCCTGTTCTTCCGCGGCGTCAACCCGATCGACCGGCGGCGCACCATCACGATCTGCGCCGGCATGTACGCCCGCGGCACCCTGGCCGCGGCCCGGTGCCTGACCGATCCGGTGCTCGGACCGGTGAACCAGGCGTACCTGCGCCGTACCGTCGGCACCAACCGGCACTTCGGGTTCGTCGCGAGGGCGTTCGTCATCGACCGGACGGTGGCGCCGCCGGACCTCACCGATCCCGGGCACCGGCTCTACGAGTGGATGCGACCGGAGTGACCTGCGGCCGGGCGCCGGAGCCGCCAGACTGGTCGGCGTGCCGGAACTGCCCGAAGTGGAGCTCGCCCGCCAGGTCCTCGCCGACGCGCTCGGCCGCGAGATCCGCGACGTCGACGACCACGACGACTGGGTCTGCCGGCCGCACGCGCCCGGGGACATCGCCGGCGCGTTGCGGGGCGGGCGGCTGACCGAGGCGCACCGGCGGGGCAAGACGCTGTGGTGCGAAACGGAAGACGGTGACGGGCAGCCCGGCCCGAACCTCGGCCTGCACCTCGGGATGGCCGGGCAGCTGCGGTTCGCCGGCCGGAGCGGGCCGCCCGGACGCTCTTACGACCGCGAAGAGAAGCCCGAGTGGTTCCGCTTCGGCATCACCTTCGCCGACGGCGAACAGCTGCGGCTGTTCGACACCCGCCGGCTCGGCCGCGTGCGGCTCGACCCCGACCTCGACGCGCTCGGCCCGGACGCCGGCGAGGTGTCGCGCGCGGACTTCCGATCGCGCGTCGGCCGGGGGCGGGCGCCGGTGAAGGCGCGGCTGCTGGACCAGTCCGTGCTGGCGGGGATCGGGAACCTGCTGGCCGACGAAACCCTGTGGCAAGCGGCGGTGAGCCCGGCCCGCCCGGTGCACGAACTGGGCGGCGACGACCTCGCGAACCTCCACCGGGCACTCCGCAAGGCGTTGCGCGCGGCGATCAGGCACGGCGGCGTGCACACGGGCGAGATCATCGGCCACCGCCGGGCGGGCGGGCACTGCCCCCGCTGCGGCGCGGAGATGGCACACGGCACCGTCGGCGGCCGGTCGACCTGGTGGTGCGCGAAGGAACAGGCCTAGCGCGGCCCGAGCCCGGTGCGGCCGTCGATCAGCTCGCGGACGACGTCCAGGTGGCCGGCGTGCCGGGCCGTCTCCTCGATCATGTGCAGGACCACCCCGCGCAGGTCGGCGATGTCGTCCGCGAGCGGCGTGGGGTGGCGCAGCTCCGGCACCGCCGACAACGGCGTCGCGGCGAAGATCTCGTCGGACCGGCGGCACTGCTCGCGGTAGAAGGCGAAGACGACGTCCGGGGATCGGGGTGTGGTCAACGGCTCGTGGTCGTCCGGCCACGCGACCGGGTCCGCGGTCCCGGTGACGATCTCCTGGAACCAGTGCCGCTCGGCGTACCCGAGGTGCTCGACCATGCCGAGCGGGGTCCAGCCGACCGGCTGGACCGGGGTCGTGAGGGCGTCCTCGCCGAGTCCGCCGAGGATCGCCAGGACGCTTTCGCGCTGGGCGTGCAGGAAAGTCAGCAGCGTGCGCTTCTCGTCGTCGGCCACGACCGCGGACCCTAACGGGCAGGAGCGCACCTTGGCGGGCGGTTTTTGTCGGTGGCGTTCGGTAGCGTCGGAGACATGGCAACACTGGTCACCTTCCACGCCCACCCGGACGACGAATGCCTGCGCACCGCCGGGGTGATGGCCAAGGCCGTCGCCGAGGGGCACCGCGTCGTGCTCGTCGTCGCCACCCGGGGCGAGGTCGGCGAGGTCCCCGAGGGCTTTCTCGCCGAGGGCGAACAACTGTGGGAGCGGCGCGTGCAGGAGTCGCAGGCGGCCGCCGAGATCCTCGGGGTGGAACGCGTCGAGTTCCTCGGCTACCGCGACTCCGGGATGATGGGCGAGCCGACGAACGACGAGCCGGCGTGCTTCTGGCGGGCGGACGTCGAGAAGGCGGCCGAGCAGCTGGCGGCGATCCTGCGCGAGGAGTCCGCGGACGTCCTGACGGTCTACGACGACAACGGCGACTACGGCCACCCGGACCACATCCAGGTGCACCGCGTCGGGCTCCGGGCGGCGGAACTGGCGGGCACGCCGCGCGTGTTCCAGGCGACGTTCAACCGCGAGTTCATGCAACGCGGCTTCGAAACGGCGGTGGAGCAGGGCCTGATGCCCCCGGAGGCGGCCCCGAAGCCACCGGAGAACGTCGAGTTCGGCAAACCGGAGGCCGAGATCACGGCGGCGGTCGACGTGTCGAAGTACGTGGGGGTGAAACGCGCGGCGATGCGCGCCCACCCGAGCCAGATCAGCGAGGACACGTTCATGCTGGCCATGCCGGACGACGCGTTCGCTTTCGCGTTCGGGACGGAGTGGTTCATCCGGGTCGGGCAGGGGCCGGGGATCACGGAGACGGACCTGATGGACGGGCTGTAGGGCCGACGTGGCTGATGGCCTGCCGAGCGTCCTTGCCCGGCAGGCCGACCTCTCGCGCGGGGCGTCGTCAGTCCAGCGCGGCCGTCACGTCCAGCTCCACCAGCTGGCCCGGGAACCCCAGCTGAGCCACCCCCAGCAGCGTGCTCGCCGAGCTGAACGCCTCCCCGATCTCCGATCCCGCCAACCGGTCCCACACCGCCGACAGCTCCGAACGGTCCTCCGTCACCACGTAGATCACCGTCCGCACCACCTCGGCCGGCGAAGCGCCCGCGAAAGCCAGCGCCGCCGCCGTGTTGGCCACCACCTGGTCGACCTGGGGAAGCAGCCCCTCGACCACCGAGCCGTCCGCCGTCAACGGGCACTGGCCGGCCAGGTACACAGTCCGGCTCGAATCTGCCACTGTCACGTGGTGGTACCCCGGTGGTGTGTGCAGCCCGGGCGGGTTCTTCCGTTCGATCGTCACCACCGCATCATCACCGGGCACGCAAGCGAAAATCCCAGGGAGGGCACGTGCGCAGGACCATCGACTGGGCCGACGACGCCATCGTCATCATCGACCAGACCGCGCTGCCCGCCGAATACCGGCTGCTGCACCTGCGGACCGTCGGTGAGCTCGTCGACGCCATCAAGCGCCTCGCCGTCCGCGGAGCCCCCGCCCTCGGGGCCGCCGGGGCCCTCGGCGTCGCCCTCGCCGCCCGGACCAGCGAGAACGTCGAAGTCGACGCCGAGCTCATCGCCAACGCCCGCCCCACCGCCGTGAACCTCGCCTGGGGCGTCGAGCGCGCGATGAAGAAGCTCCACGAAGGCTCGGAAGCCGTCCTCGACGAAGCCCTGGGCCTCCTCACCGAAGACGAAGAACTCAACAAGGCCGCCTCGAAGCACGCCGCCGGGATCGTGCTCGCCGAATGCCCGCGCCGGCCGCTGCGGCTGCTGAGCCACTGCAACGCCGGGCGCCTCGCGACCGTCGGCTGGGGCAGCGCCCTCGGGGTCGTCTGGCACCTGCACGAACGCGGGCTCGTCGAAGAAGTCCTCGTCGACGAGACGCGCCCGCTCCTCCAGGGCGCCCGGCTGACGGCGTGGGAGCTGGCCCAGGAAAACGTCCCCTACCGCGTCCAGCCCGATGGCGCCGCGGCCGCGGCGATGGCGCGCGGGATGGTCGACTGCGTGCTCGTCGGCGCCGACCGGATCGCCGCGAACGGCGACGTCGCCAACAAGATCGGCACCTACGGCCTGGCCATCGCCGCGAAGCACCACGGCGTGCCGTTCGTCGTGGTCGCGCCGTCGTCCACAGTGGACAGGAAGCTCGCGGACGGCGCGGGCATCGCCATCGAGGAACGCGACGCCCGCGAGCTCACCGAATACGCCGGGGTGCCGATCACCCCACCGGACGCGCAGGTCTTCAACCCCGCGTTCGACGTGACCCCGCACGAGCTCATCACGGCCGTGGTCACCGAGCACGGCCGCTTCGAGCCCTAGGGACGCGGGCCGATCTCGCGACCGCCGTCGGTCACCGTGATCGCCATCGCCGGGCAGGAGTCGGCCGCGTCCAGCACCGTCTCGTCACCGTCCACGTCCGACGTGACCGTGTGCGCGACCGCGCCGTCCAGCACGAACACCTCGGGCATCAGCGCGGCGCACATCCCCGAACCGATGCAGGTGTGTTCGTCGACTTCCACGTGCCAGCTCATGGCCACCTTCCGAGTCACCATCCGATCGGCATCGACCGCGGTCCGCGGACGAGCATCTGCGTCTTCCACACGATATCGCCGGCCAGGTGCAGCCCCGGCAGCTCGGTGACCAACGCGCGCAGCGCCTCCTGCAACTCGAGCCGGGCCAGCGGCGCGCCCAGGCAGTGGTGGACGCCGTGCCCGAAGCCGAGGTGGTGGTTGTCGTCGCGGTCGAACCGCAGGCCTTCCGCGTCGTCGAACTGCAGCCGGTCGCGGTTGGCCGCGCCGACCGCGACCAGCACCGGCTCCCCCGCCCGCACGAGCACGCCGCCGACCTCGACATCTTCGGTGGCGTAGCGCGCGAACCCGGCGCCGGCGCCCAGCGGCACGAACCGCAGCAGCTCCTCGACGGCGGCCGGGATCAGGTCCGGGTCGGCGCACAGCCGCTCCCACTGCCCACGCTGGTCGAGCAGCGCGTAGACGAAGTTGGGGATCTGGCTCGCGGTGGTCTCGTGCCCGGCGACGAGGATGCCGACGCACAGGTCGACCAGCTCCAGCTCGGTCAGCCGGTCGCGGGTGTCGCGGGCCTCGATCAGCGCCGTCATCAGGTCGTCCTGGGGCCGCGAGCGGTGCTCCGCGATCAGCCCGCGCATGTAGTCGCGCAGCTCTTCGCGGTTGCGCTCGAACTCCTCGGGCGTCAGGCCGCTGGTGGAGAGCGCGGCGTCGCTCCAGACGCGGAACTTCGGCCGGTCGGCGACCGGGACGCCGAGCAGCTCGCAGATGACCGCGACCGGGATCGGCAGGGCGTAGAGGTCGACGAGGTCGGCGGGCGGGCCGGCGGCCTTCATGTCCGCGATCAGCCCCGCCGCCAGCGACGCGACGCGCGGGCGCAGCAGCTCGACGCGCCGCATCGTGAACGCCTTCGCCACCAGCGTCCGCAGCCGCGTGTGGTCCGGCGGGTCCATCTGCAGGATGCCGCCGTCACGCTGCATCGGCGAGCGGCGCGGCGCGTCCTTCTCCTTCTCCATCGCCCGCGAGAACCGGCGGTCGCCGAGCACCAGCCGGGCGTCGGCGTAGCGGGTGGCCAGCCACGCCGGCTCCCCGTAGGTCATCTTGACCCGGACCATGCCCTCGGCTTCGCGGGCGGCCGCGTAGGCCTCGTTGAGGTCGAGCCCCGCCTCCTCGTTGAAGGGGTACGAGAGCGGCTCGGTGTGGACGACTGTCATGCGGGAAACCCCTCACTCCGGTTGTAAGCAGCTGCTTACAACGCTACACAGTTTCTCACCACCTGTCACGGTCCGCCATTGCTTAGTCACGGACCACTAGGTTACGGTGACCTAGGTGTGGATCGAGATCCTCTTGCTGTCGAAGCTGGCCCGCGAACCGATGCACGGCTACGAACTGCGCAAGGCCGTGGAGGCCTCGACGGGCCACACCTTGTCGAACAACTCGCTGTACCCGACGCTGCGGCGCTTCGTCGACGCGGGCGCGGTGAGCCGCAGCGCGGAGGAGCAGGAGGCCAAACCGCCGCGGCACGTCTACACGATCACCGATGTCGGGCGGGAGCTGCTGCGCGACATGCTCGCGGACTTCCCCGGCGAGCTGGCGCTGAACGAATCGGAGTTCCTGGCCAGGGTCGGGAACTTCGCCCGGCTGAGCCGGGACGAACGCGCCCGCGTGCTCGACGTCCGCAAGCAGGCGCTGCTCGCCGAACAGGCCCGGGTCGCCGGGCTCGCCGCCGGGCAGGCCGACCCGTGGGGCCGCGCGGCGCTGCAGCACGTGCTCGGGAAGTTCGACGCCGAGCTCCGCTGGCTCGCCGACCTCGAAACCGAACTGAGGAGAGACGCATGACCACCACCGAAGAGACGCCTCGCCTCCCCTTCGCCCGGGCGAACGCGCTCGCGATCGCGCCGGACTACGAAGCGCTCCGCCGGCAGGCGCCGATCAGCCGGGTGCTCACCCCGGCCGGCGACCCGGCGTGGCTGGTGACGTCGTACGAAGAGGCCAAGGAGATCTTCCGCGACAAGCGCTTCGGCCGTTCGCACCCCGCGCCCGAGCAGGCTTCGCGGATCTCCGGCGCCGCGATCCAGGACGGCCCGAGCGGCGACTTCGAGACCGAAGAAGCCGAGCACAAGCGGATGCGCCGGATGCTCGCGCCCGCGTTCTCCGCGCCCCGCATGCGCGCCCTCGGCGACCGGATCGCCGAGCTGACCGACCGCTGCCTCGACGACCTGCAGGCCGCGCACGACGCCCACCCCGGGGAACCGGTCGACCTGACCGACTTCCTCGCGTTCCCCTTGCCGGTGCTGGTGATCTGCGAGCTGCTCGGCGTGCCGTACGCCGACCGCGAGAAGTTCCGCGGCCTGTCCGAGCGGATCGCGATGATGAACGGCGGCGAAGACGCGCAAGCGGCGATGACCGAGTTCAAGGCCTACATGACGAAGCTGGCCGACGAAAAGCGCGCGGACCCGCAGGAGGACGTCATCTCCGACATGGTCGCGGTCCAGGCCGACGACCCGACGTTCACCGACGACGACCTCGCCCGAATGGGCGCCGGCCTGCTGTTCGCCGGCCACGAGACGACGTCCACCCGGATCGCGATGGGCACGCTGTTCCTGCTCGGCGACACGAGCCGCCGCGACCGCTTCGCAGCCGACCCCGAGGGCGAGGTGAACCAGACGGTCGAGGAGATCCTGCGGCTGACGGCGACCAGCGGCACCGGCCTGCTGCGCTACGCCCACGAGGACGTCGAGGTCGCCGGGACGCGGATCCTGCGCGGCGACGCCGTGCTGATCTCCAGCGACGCGGCCAACCGCGACGCGACGGTGTTCACCGACCCGGACGAGTTCGACCCCGCCCGCACACCGAACGTCCACCTCGCCTTCGGCACCGGCGCGCACGTCTGCATCGGCGCCAACCTCGCCCGCACCGAGCTGCGGACGGTGTTCCCCAAGCTGTTCGGCCGCTTCCCCGGCCTGCGGCTGACGACCGGGATCGACGAGATCCCGGTGCGCGTCAACCGTGTCGCCGGCGGGGTCGACGCCGTTCCCGTGACCTGGTAAAGAGGGGCCGATGAAGATCACCACCGACACCGACGGCTGTGTCGCGTCCGGACAGTGCGTGCTGCTCGCGCCGGGCACGTTCGACCAGGACGAAGACACCGGCACCGTCGTCCTCCTCTCCGAGGAGCCGGCGGCCGGCGAGGAGGAGGCGGTCCGGCAGTCGGAGCTGACCTGCCCGGCCGCCGCGATCCGCCTTTCCGGCGCCTAGGCGCGCCCGCGTCCCGTTTGCCGGGTTAGCCTGCACCGATGGGTACACAGCCGGAACAGGCCGGCCGGCGGCGGGACGCGGCCGCGTCGCAGCGGGCGTTGCTGGACGCCGCCGCGAAGCTGTTCGCCGAGCGCGGCTTCGACCGGACGACCGTGCGCGAGATCGCGGGCGAGGCCGGAGTCAACCAAGCGCTGCTGTTCCGCTACTTCGGCAGCAAGGAAGCGCTCTTCGAGGCGGTGGTGGCCCGCAACGGCCGTGAGCAGTTGGCCACCACGCCGCCCGAACGGCTCTTCAGCGCTTCTCTGCGCAGCATGCTGGCGCCGGAGGGCCCGCGGAACCGGACGCTGGAAACCTACCTGCGCTCCTCGGGCAGCGACGGCGCCGCGGCCGCGATCCGGCAGGAGATCGGCGAGGAGTACGCGCGGGTGCTGGCCACGCTGACCGACGCGCCGGACGCCGGGCTGCGCGCCGATCTCGCCCTCGCCTGGCTCATGGGCATCGCGCTGGTCCGCGAGGTCGCCGGCAAGGAACCACTGGCCAGCGCCGACCCCGACGACGTCTGCCGGCTCGTCCTCACCGCGACCAAGACGCTGCTGGAGCGCAGCAAGTAGTCAGGGCAACGCGCGCCGGAGTAGCTCCGCGAGATGCACCGCCGTGCGGCCCGACTCCTGGGCGATCTGCGTCCGGCAGCTGAAGCCGTCCGACACCACCACCGTCTCCGGCGAAGCCTCGCGGATCGCCGGGAGCATCCGGTCCTCTGCCACCGCCTTCGACACCTCGTAGTGGCCGCGCTCGAAGCCGAAGTTGCCCGCCAGGCCGCAGCACCCCGAGTCGAGCGTCGTGTTGCGGACCCCCGCCGCCGCCATCGCCGACTCGTCGGCGCCGAACCCCAGCACCGCGTGCTGGTGGCAGTGCACCTGCGTGATCGCGTCGACGTCCAGGGCCGCGAACGGGATCGGGGCCCGCTCCAGCAGTTCCGCGAACGTGAACGTCCGGGAAGCCAGCAACGAGGCACGCGCGTCGTCCGGCAGCAGCGCCGGCAGGTCGCCGCGGAACAGGGCCGTGCAGCTCGGTTCCAGCCCCGCCACCTCGTAGCCCTCTTCGAGGTACGGCGCGAGCACGTCCAACGTACGCGTCAAGACGCGGCGCGCGACACCGAGCTGCCCCGTCGACACCCACGTCAGTCCACAACAGACTCCGCGGTCCGGCAGCACGACGTCGTAGCCCGCCGCGGTCAGTACTTCGTGGGCGGCGTCCAAAACGGACGGCGTCAGGTAGTTGTTGAACGAGTCCGGCCACAGCACCACGCGGCGCTCCCCCGAAGCCCGGCGCCGCAGATCCGCCCGCGACGACGTGAAAGGCGATGGAGCGAACGTGGGCAGCGAGCGTTCCGCCGCGATCCCGCCGAGCCGTTTCACCAAGCCCGCCAACCGAGAGCGTCCGACGGCGTTCGCGAGCCGCGGCGCGCGGGCACTGAGCCGCAGCCACAGCGGCAGCCAGCCCATCGAGTAGTGCGACGCCGGGCGCAGCCGCCGCCGGTAGTGCTGGTGCAGGAACTCCGCCTTGTACGTCGCCATGTCGACGTCCACCGGGCAGTCCGAGAGGCATCCCTTGCAAGACAGGCACAAGTCCAGGGCGTCGTGCACTTCGGACGAACGCCAGCCGTCCTTGATGACCTCGCCGTTGATCATTTCGGCCAGCAGGTGCGCCCGCCCGCGCGTCGAGTGCTGCTCCTCGCGGGTCGCCCGGTAGCTCGGGCACATCACGCCGCCGCCGCTGGTGTTGCGGCACTTGCCCACGCCGACGCAGCGCCGCATCGCCTGGCCGAAGCTCCCGCGATCCTCGGGGTAACCGAGGAAGACACTGTCCTCAAAGGACGCAGACGTGGCCCGTACCCGCAGATCGGCGTCGACCGGCCGCGGCGCCACCAGGATGCCGGGGTTCATCCGCCCGGCCGGGTCGAAGATCGCCTTGAACCGGCCGAAGAGGTCCATCATCTCCGGGCTGTACATCCGGGACAGCAGCTCGGAGCGCGCCTGACCGTCGCCGTGTTCGCCGGACAGCGAACCGCCGTGCGCCGCGACGAGGTCCGCCGCCTCCTCCAGGAACCGCCGGAAGTCCGCGACGCCCGACGTCGAAAGCAGGTCGAAGTCCAGCCGCAGGTGCAGGCAGCCTTCGCCGTAGTGGCCGTAGACCACGCTGCGACGCCCGTGCGAGCGCATCAGCTCCTTGAACTCCCGCAGGTACGCGCCGAGCCGCTCGGGCGGGACGGCCGCGTCCTCCCAGCCCGGCCAGGCCTCCGAGCCGTCCGCGAGCCGGGTCGCGAGCCCCGCGCCCTCCTCGCGGATGCGCCACAGCCCGCGTTGCGCGGCCGGGTCGTCCACGATCGCGAACCCGGTGAGGTCGAGCGACGCCGCGAGCGCGCGGGCCCGCTCGGCCGGGTCGTCGCCCGCGAGCTCGACGAACAGCCAGGCCCCGCCCGGCGGCAGGTCACTCGCGCGGCCCGGCAGCATCGCGACGAGCTCGGCGTCGACGCCTTCGACGGTCAGCGGCGACCACGGCAGGATCGCCGGCACGGCGTCGGCCGCGGCGATGTCGGACGGGAAGCCGAGCACCGCCAGCACGCGACGAGCAGGCAGCTTGGCCAGCTCGACCGTGGCTTCGAGGATCGTGACGCAGGTGCCCTCCGAGCCGACGAGCGCCCTGGCGACGTCGAACCCGTTCTCCGGCAACAGGTGTTCGAGCCCGTAGCCGGACACGCGCCGCGGCCACGTCGAAAGTTCCTTGCGCAGCAACGCCAGGTTGTCCCGCACCAGCGCGCGCAGCTCGTCGAAGATCCGGCCCTCGGTGGGCTCGTCGCGGCCCACCCGCAACCGCGTGCCGTCGTAGAGCAGCACGTCCAGGGAGCGGACGACGTCGACCGTGCGCCCCCACGCCACCGAGTGCGAGCCGCACGCGTTGTTGCCGATCATCCCGCCGAGCGTGCAGCGGCTGTGCGTGGACGGGTCCGGGCCGAACCGCAGCCCGTGCGGCGCGGCGACCGCCTGCAGGTCGTCGAGGACGGTCCCGGGCAGCACCCGCGCGAGCCGGGTCTCCGGGTCCAGCGAGAGCACCCCGCCGACGTGGCGCGAGGTGTCGATGACCAGGCCCGGCCCGCACGCGTTCCCGGCGACGCTCGTGCCGCCGCCGCGCGCGATCACCGGCAGGTCGCGGGCGCGCGCCTCGGCGACCGCGGCGACGATGTCGTCGACGGACTCCGGCAGCACCACGCCTCGCGGCACGTGGCGGTAGTTGGAGGCGTCGGTCGTGTACAGCGCGAGCGTGGCGGCGTCGGTGAGGATCTCCACTCCCCCATTCAAGTCGACGGAGGGCCGCCGTACCTCTCCAGCCGGGTATGTCCGAAACCACACTCCGTGTGCCATCGTGATCGCGTGACGGCAAAGGAGCACGTCGCCGAGTACAGCGCGGTGCTGGGCGAGCTGCTGCGCGAGCGCGAAAAGCTGCTCGGCACGCTCGACCGCGTCGCCGCGCTGCACGGGACCGCGCGCCTGGTCCGGGAGACGGTCGGGGCGAAGGCCGGCTTCGTCGCGGAGCTCGACCAGCCGGGGCTCGCCGTGATCCGCTGGATGTCCGGCACCCGGACGGACTCGCTGCAGGACCTCGAAGTGCCCGTCGGCCAGGGCATCGGCGGGCGGGTGCTGGCGCTGGGCCGTCCGGTGCGGGTCGCCGACTACGTCAGCTCGCCCACGATCACCCACCAGTTCGACGCCCAGGTGCGCGGGGAGGGCCTGGCCGCGATGCTCGCCGTCCCGATCGTCGCGCGCGGCGAGACCGTCGCCGTCGCGTACGCGGCCATGCGCGAGCCCGCCGACTTCGGCGACGACGCCGTCCGGCGGATGGAAGAGGTCGCCTGCCAGGCCGGGACGGCGCTGCAGCTGGCGAAGGTCGCCGAGACCGACCGCACGGCCGCGGTGGCGGGCGAACGCCTGCGGATGCAGAGCGCGCTGCACGACTCCGTCGGCGCGCTGCTGTTCTCCATCGGCGTCCAGGTGCGCGACCTGCACGAGGACGTCCACGGAAACCCCGGCCTGGCGGCGCGGCTGCGCCGGCTGGAGGGAGACGTCTCGGCGGCGGCCGGCGCCTTGCGGGAGTCGCTGCTGGCGCTGTCGGAGTCCAGCCCGGAGCGGGCGCTGCCGGTCGAGCTGGCCGAGCACTGCCGCTCGTTCCAGGCGCGCTGCGGCGTCCCGGCCCGGTTCGTGCAGCTCGCGGCGGTGCCGCCGCTGGACGCCGAACGGACCGCGCTGCTGGTGGCCGCGGTCCGCGAAGGGCTGCTCAACGTCGAGAAGCACGCGCGGGCGTCGTCGGTGATCGTCAGTCTGCTGCCCAGCGACGACGGGGTCCAGGTGGTCGTCGCGGACGACGGCACCGGCGCCGGGGTCGTCCCCGGCACGGGCATGGGCCTGCGCACGCTGTCCGGGCGCGCCGCCCGGCTCGGCGGCCGGGTCAGCCTGGTCCGCGACGACGACGACGGCTGCACCCTGCGCGCCTGGGTGCCGCTGGTGCGGCCGTGACCCCCACGACATCCGCGACCGTGTTCGTCGTCGACGACCACCCGGTGGTCCGCGACGGCGTGACGCTACTGCTGCGCTCGGACCCCTGCCTGAGCGTGGTCGGGTCCGCGGAGTCCGGGCGGCTGGCGATCGAGCGGGTCGCGGCACTGGCCCCGGACCTGATCCTGCTCGACCTGCGCCTGCCGGACATGCTCGCGCCGGAGGTCGTCACCGAGCTGCGGCGGGTGCACCCGGACGGGAAGATCGTCGTGTTCACCGCGCACGGCGACCACCAGGGCGTGCTGGCCGCGCTGGAGTCGGGGGCGCACGGCTGCCTGCTCAAGGACGCCGCCGGCGCGCAGCTGGTGACCGAGCTGCGGCGGGTGCTGCGCGGCGAGCGCGTCGTCGACCCGCGGATCCTGCCCGACGCCGGGCGGCGGTCGGACGCGCTGGCCCGCAGCGGCCTGACCCGCCGGGAGTACGAGGTGCTGCGGCTGGCCGCGCAGGGGCAGACGAACCCGGAGATCGCCGAGTCGACGGGGCTCGCGCGCAACACGGTGAAGACGTACCTGCAGTCGGCGCTGCACAAGCTGGGGGCACGCAACCGCGTCGAGGCGATCGGCAAGGCCAGCGAGGCCGGCCTGTTGTGAGATGGTCCCTCGAGTGACGATCGACCTGCACACGCACAGCACGGCCTCCGACGGGACGACGCCGCCCGCCGCGCTGCCACGGCTGGCCGCCGAGGCCGGGCTGACGGTGCTCGCCCTCACCGACCACGACACCTTCGCGGGCCTGGCGGCGGCGACCGCGGCCGCCGACATCGAGATCGTCCCCGGCGTCGAGATCTCGTGCCGGCTCGACGACGCGGAGGTGCACCTGCTCGGCTACTTCGTCGATCCCGGGCACGCGCCGCTGGCCGCCGAGCTGGAGCTGATCCGCACCGACCGTTTCGGTCGTGCGGCGCGGATGGTCGAGCGCTGCCGGGAGCTGGGCGCGCCGATCACCCTGGAGCAGGTCGAGACGATCGCCGCGGGTGCGCCGCTCGGCCGTCCGCACATCGCCGCGGCGCTGGCCGCGGTGGGCGTCACCGACGCCTTCACGTCCGACTGGATCGCCGACGGCGGCCGGGCGGACGTGCCCAAGCACGTCTTGTCCACTGTGGACGCGATCGGGCTGGTCCGCGCGGCCGGCGGGGTCGCGGTGCTGGCCCACCCGCGGTCGGTCAAGCGCCGCGCGGAGGTGTCGGACGCGCAGCTGGCCGGGCTCGCTTCGGCCGGTCTCGCGGGGGTCGAGGCCGATCACCCGGAGCAGCCACCGGAAGTCCGGGCGCGGCTGCGTCAGGTGGCCGCGGGCCTGGGGTTGCTCGCGACGGGGTCCAGCGACTTCCACGGCGACCGCAAGCCGGTCCGCCTCGGCGAGTTCACGACGTCCCCCGAGGTGTTCGCGGCGCTGCGCGAGGCCGCCGTGTCCGTTTCGTAGCCGCTTACCTCTCCACGTGGGGGTATCGGTTCACCTCCGCCGACTCCAGGATGACCGCCACCGACGGTGACTCACGTCACACGAGTGGAGGAGACCTCTTGCGCCCTGGAGTGAGTCCGTGTTGACCGTGCGTGGTCTGAGGGTGCGGTACGGCCGGTCGACGGCCGCTCTGCACGGTGTCGACCTCGACGTCTCCGCCGACGGCGTCCTCGCCGTGCTCGGCAGCAACGGCGCCGGGAAGTCCACCCTGCTCAGAGCGGTCTCCGGCACCCTGCGCATGCACCGGGGCTCGATCGAAGACGGCGAGATCCGCTACGACGGCCACGCGCTCGGCAAGCTCGACCCCGCGCGGATCGTCGGTCTCGGTGTCGTCGGCGTGCCGGAAGGGCGGCAGATCTTCGCGCGGATGACCGTCGAGGAGAACCTGCGGGCCGGCGGCATCGGGGCGCGCACCGCGGGCGACCGCACCGCCGCCCGCAAGCGGGTCGACGAGCTCTTCCCCGTCCTCGGCGAACGCGCCAAGCAGCGCGCCGGCCTGCTGTCCGGCGGTGAGCAGCAGATGCTGGCCATCGGCCGGGCGCTGATGTCCGCGCCGCGGCTGCTGCTGCTCGACGAGCCGTCGCTGGGGCTGGCGCCGAAGATCGTCGAGCAGATCGCCCGGACCATCCGCGAGATCCACGAGCAGGGCACCGCCGTGGTGCTGGTCGAGCAGAACGCTGTGATGGCGCTCGGCGTCGCCGAGCACGCCGTCGTGCTGGAGGTGGGCCGGGTCGCCCTCGCCGGGACGGCGGCCGAGCTCGCCGCCAGCCAGGACGTCCAGCGGCTCTACCTCGGCGGGCACGCCGAGTCGCAGGAGACCGCCGACGCCGAGGCGGAGACCGCGCGCGAGCGCCTGGCCGGCCGGACGCTGTCGAGGTGGGCCGGATGACGCCACCGGAGCTGCCTGTGACAACCGAGGCTTCGCCTCGGGCCCCCGAAGAGCTGCGCGTCGAGGGCGTTTCCCTGCGGTTCGGCGGGATCCGCGCGCTGGACTGCGTCTCGTTCACCGTCGCCCCCGGTTCGCTGCACGCGCTGATCGGGCCGAACGGCGCCGGGAAGTCCAGCTGCTTCAACGTGATCAGCGGCCTGTACCGGGCCGACGACGGCCAGGTGTGGCTGGGCGAAACCGACCTCACCGGGCTCGCGCCGCACAAGCTCGCCGGGCTCGGCGTCGGCCGGTCGTTCCAGAACGCCGCGCTGTCCCCCGGCTCGACCGTGCTCGACAACGTCATGCTCGGCCGGCACGCGCTGACCCGCGGCGGGTTCCTCGAAACCGGGCTGCGGCTGCCGTGGACGGTCCGCGCCGAACGCCGGCACGCCGCCCGGGCCCGGGAGATCTGCGCGTTCCTCGGCCTCGGGGCGGTCGTCGACGCCCCGGTCGGCGCGCTGCCCTACGGCGTCGTCAAGCGCGTCGACCTCGCCCGCGCGCTCGCCGTCGAGCCGGTGCTGCTCCTGCTCGACGAGCCCGCGGCCGGGATGAACGCGGCGGAGACCGCGGAGCTGGCCGGCACGATCAGCGGGATCCGCGCCGAGCTGGGCATCTCGATCCTGCTCGTCGAGCACGACATGGGCCTGGTGATGGGCATCGCCGACCGGGTCACCGTGCTCGACTTCGGCCGCCGCATCGCCGACGGCACCCCGGCGCAGGTTCAGGCCGACCCGGACGTCATCAAGGCCTACCTGGGCACGGAGGCGGCGTGAACACATTCCTGCAGCTCACGGTGAACGGCCTCGGCAAGGGCGCGGTGTTCGCGCTGCTCGCGCTGGGGTTCGTGATCATCTTCAAGGCCACCGAGGTGGTCAACTTCGCGCACGGCTCGCTCGTGCTCTTCGGCGGCTACCTCGTCGTGGTGACGCGGGACGCGCTCGGCTGGGTCGGCGCGTCGCTGGTCGGCATCGTCTCCGCCGGGCTGCTCGGCCTGCTCGTGGAGCGGCTGCTGCTGTCGCGCTCCCGGCACGCCGACGCGAACAGCCTGGCCCTGCTCACCATCGGCGTCGACGTGATCGTCACCGAGGAGATCGTCCGCCGCCTCGGGGTCACGCTGCCCTTCCTCGGCGGGGCCTGGGACGCGCAGCCGTTCCAGGTCGGCGGGATCACGCTGTTCCGCACGCACCTGGTCGCCCTCGTCGTCGCCGCGATCCTGATCACGGCGTTCTGGCTGGCCTTCAAGTACTCGAACTGGGGTGTCGCGATGCGGGCGCAGGCGGAGAACCGCGAAGCCGCCGCGCTGATGGGCATCCGGAGCTCACGGGTCACCGCGACCGCGTGGCTGGTCGCCGGGCTGCTGGCCGGGGTGGCGGTGCTGTTCATCGCGACGCAGGACTTCTCCGGCGCCGGGCTTTCCCGCGGGACGCACTCGATCGCGCTGGCCGCGTTCCCCGCGGCGATCCTCGGCGGCCTCGACTCGACGGCGGGCGCGGTGGTCGGCGGCCTCGTCGTCGGGCTCGTGGAAGCGCTCTCCGCGCAGTACGTCTCGTTCGACTTCTCGAAGAGCGCGGTGTTCCTCGTGATGCTGGTGGTCCTGGTGGTGCGGCCCTCGGGGCTGTTCGGCACGAGGGAGCGCACACGTGTCTGACAGTGCCGTGTCCGAAGTGGACAGCCCGCCCGCGACCGGCGAGCCGCCGGTGAAGCCGCGGCGCGACGTGGCGAAGCTGGTGCGCACGGTCGCGTGGCTCGCGCTGCTGGTCGTCCTGCTCGCCCTGCCCCTCTACCTCGACGCCGCCTGGCTGAAGGCCGGGCAGTACATGATGATCGGCGGGGTCGGCGCGATCGGACTGACGCTGGTGGTCGGGCAGGCCGGGCAGCTTTCCCTGGCGCACGCGTTCTTCCTGCTCGCCGGCGCCACGGCGTACACCGTGCTCTCCGGGCCCGCCGGCGACGACCGCGTCATCGGCTTCGGCCTGGACCCCGGCCTGTCGCTGCTCGGCGCGGTGGCCGTCTCGGCGCTGCTGGGCCTGGCCTTCGCCCCGGTGGCCGGGCGGCTGCGCGGGATCTACCTCGGCGTCGCCTCGCTGGCATTGGTGTTCCTCGGCCTCTACTTCGGACAGTCGGCCGAGGAGCTCACCGGCGGGACGTCCACCGGACGCGCGCCGGCGCCGTTCTCGCTGTTCGGCTTCCCCTTCACCAACGACGGCCCCGAGATCGCCCTGCTCGGCGTCCCGATCCGGCAGGCCGAGCGCACGTGGTACCTGTTCCTGCTGCTCACCGTGCTGGCGTTCGTGATCGCGCGCGGCGCCGTCCACAGCCGGGTCGGCCGGTCGTGGCGCGCGGTCCGCGACAACGAAGCCGCGGCCGCGGTGCTGGGCGTCAGCGTGCTGCGCGCCAAGGCGGGCGCGTTCGCCGTCTCGTCGGCCTACGGCGGTCTCGCCGGCGCGATGACCGTGCTGTGGTTCGACATCCTCAAGCCGGACGAGAGCGAGTTCGGCACCTACGGCATCAACGTGTCCATCGCCTACCTCGCGATGGTCATCATCGGCGGGCTCGGCTCGGTCCCCGGCGCGCTGGTCGGCGCGCTGATCGTCAACGGCCTGCCGCAGGTGCTCGCGTTGTACTCCGCCGACCTGGGCTGGTTCTCCGGCACCGGGGACGGCGCGCTGACCCCGATCCTGGTCAGCTCGTTCGTCTACGGCGCCGCGATCATCCTCGTCGTGCTGTTCGAGCCCGGCGGGCTCGCCGCGATCGGCCGCCGGCTCACCCGGAAACGCATCCGCCGTCCAACCCCGGAGGAAAAATGAAACGACCACACCTGGCGGCGGCGCTGGCGGCCGTCCTCGTCCTCTCCGCGTGCAGCACGAAAGCGGGCGACGCGGGCTCGTCGGGCCCGGACAGCTCGGGCGTCAAGACCGGCAAGGGGGTGACCGCCACCGAGGTGACGCTCGGGGTGATGACCGACAAGTCCGGGGTGTTCAAGAACCTCGGCCTCGGTGTCACGCAGGGCAACGAGCTGTGGGCCAAGGACCTCAACGCCGCCGGCGGTGTCTGCGGCCGCCAGGTGAAGCTCGAGCAGGTCGACCACGGCTACAAGGCCGACACCGCGAAGACGCTGTACCCCCAGATCGAGCCGAAGGTGCTCGGCTTCGTGCAGCTGCTCGGCTCGCCGGTGGTGGCCGCGCTGAAGCAGAACCTGGCGACCGACAAGGCCGTCGCCGCGCCCGCGTCGTGGTCGTCCGAGCTGCTGGACAACCCGTACGTGATGATCGTCGGCACCACCTACGACGTGGAGATCATCGACGGCCTGGCGTACCTGCAGGAGCAGGGGCAGCTCAAGGACGGCGACACGATCGGGCACGTCTACATCGACGGCGAGTACGGCAAGAACGGCCTGCGCGGCTCGCAGTTCTACGCGAAGAAGCACAACCTGACGGTCAAGGAAGTGAAGATCACCTCGACCGACAGCGACCTCACCAACGTCGTCACCGGCCTCAAGGGCGCCGGGGTGAAGCTGATCGCGCTGACCACCACGCCCGCCCAGACCGGGTCCGCGCTCGCGGCGAACAAAGCGCTCGGGCTGAACGTGCCGGTGCTGGGCAACAACCCGACGTTCGACCCGGTGCTGCTGAAGAGCCCGGCGGCGAACGCGCTGGACAAGCTCACGATCGTGGCCAGCAGCGTGCCGTTCTCGGCCGACCTGCCGAAGGCCAAGGACGTCGCGAAGAAGTACAAGGCCGCCTACAAGGAGACACCGAACGGCGGGGTCCCCTACGGCTACGCGGTCGGCGAGGTGTGGGGCGCGGTGCTGAAGAAGGCGTGCGACAACAAGGACCTCACCCGCGACGGCATCGCCGCGGCGCTGAAGCAGACGACGTCGGCGAGCACCGAAGACCTGGTCGCGGCGCTCGACTTCTCAAAGCCGGGGACGCCGGCGACGCGCCAGGTGTACGCGGCGACCCCGGACGCCTCCGCCGAGGGCGGCGTCCGGTACGTCAAGCCGCTGTTCGAGGCACCCGAGGCCAAGGAGTACGTGGCACCGCACCAGAAGTGAGCCGGCGCTCGGCCAGCGCGGCCGCCTCCGCGAGCGGGGTGGTCGCGTTGGCCTTCGCGGCCTTCAGGAGGTCCTCGACGGTCCGTCCGATCGTCTCGACCCGGGCGAGCGCGGCGTCGTGGTCCAGGCCCTCCGCTTCACGCGAGAGCGTGTAGAGGATCCCGCCCGCGCTCGCGACGTAGTCCGGGACCCACAGGACGCCGCGGGCGGCGAGGTCGTCGGCGACGGCGTCCTCGGTGAGCTGGTTGTTGGCCGGGCCGACGACCAGCGGGGTGTCCAGCGGCGTCTCCGGGCTCAGGACCCCGCCGACCGCGGCCGGGATGACGACGTCGGCGGTGAGGGTGAGCGCCTTCTCCGGCTCGGCCCAGCTCAGCCCGAGCCGCTCGGCTTCGGCGCGCTTCGCCGGGTCGATGTCGGAGACGACGACGTCGGCACCGGCCTGCCGGAGGCTCGCGGCCAGGTGGGCGCCGACCGAGCCGTAGCCGCTGACGACCACTCGCCGGCCGGCCAGGTCCGCGCTGCCGAACACGGCGGTGGCGGCGGCCCGCAGCGCGGCCAGCACGCCGACGGCCGTCGGGCCGCTGGAGGAGCCGGTGCCGCCCGCGGCCTCGGGCGTGCAGAACGCGAACGCCGAGACCTCGCGCAGCACCAGCATGTCGGCCGGGCCGGTGCCGACGTCCGGGCCGGCCAGGTAGCCGCCGCCGAACTCGGCGACCAGGTCGGCGTGGTCGAGGAGGACATCCCGGCGCTCTCCCGGCGAGAGGACGCGGCCGGGCTCCAGCGCGATGACGCTCTTGCCGCCGCCGAACGCGAGCCCCGCGACGGCGCACTTCGCCGTCATCGCGGCCGACAGGCGCAGGACGTCGTCGACGGCCTGGGTGAGGCCGGCGTAGGACTTCAGGCGGCAGCCGCCGACAGCCGGGCCGAGGGCGGTCGAATGGATCGCGACCATCGTGGTGACGCCGGAACGACGGCCACGGCGGGCGACGAGGTGCTCATGTGCGGTCATGAAAAAGGAAGTTAGAGTGATCGTCGGCGGTGTCGACATGTCGCCGAACGAAATTCGGTAATGACCGGGAGGTCGCGGTGCTCGACGAACTTGATTCGGCGATCGTCCGGCATTTGCAGGAAGACGCCCGGCAGACCAACCGGGAGATCGCCCGGAAGGTCGGCATCGCGCCCTCGACCTGCCTCGAACGCATCCGGTTGCTGCGGGAGCGGGGCGTCATCCGCGGCTACCACGCCGACATCGACCTGGCGAGCCTCAACCGCGGCGTCCGGGCCCTGGTCGCGGCGCAGGTGCGGCCGCTGAGCCGGGCGGTCATCGACGAGTTCCAGCGGTCCATCGCGGAGCTGCCGGAAGTGCTTTCGGTGTACGTGACCGCGGGGAGTGACGATTTTCTGATCGAAGTGACCACACCCGACATCGACGCGCTGCACGCGTTCCTGGCCGACCGGCTCGCGTTGCGGCGGGAGATCGTCGGCTTCCGCACGTCGATCGTTTTCCGGCACCTGCGCAAGACCACGATTGAGCCACTCGGCGGAGGGTATCCGGGTATCACCCGACCGGACACGACACGCCACCCCTAAGTGTTTCCCCTCAATCCCCCGGTTCGCACGCTCAAAGGCGGAAAATGTCGGTGATGGGCGGTCTAATGAGTCCCGAAGGGAAGGAGGCACCGCCATGACAACGGAACTGAACCACCGTGAGCGGGCCACATTGAGAGCCGTGGCCGGGGGCCACGCCGAGATCAGCTGCAGCTGCGAGCCCGACCTGTTCATCGACGGCCTGAGCTGCTGCGACCAGTCCACCGTGCACCGGCTCGCGCGGCTCGGCCTGATCGCACCCGCCCTCCCCGGCAAGTGCGGCACGCGCGTGCCCGCCGTGCTGACCGAGGCCGGCTCACTGGCGCTGGGCGAGGTCTTCGCCGTCGCCGCGTAATCGCATTGCCACACACTGGGGTCACTGACAGCATTACCTGATGCAGGTATTCCTCGAAACCGAGCGGCTGATCTTCCGCCGGTTCACCGAGAACGACGCCGACTCGCTCTTCGAGCTCTACGACGACCCGGCCGTGATGAAGTACCTCAATGGGGGCCGGCCGGCGGACCGCACCGAGATCGTCACGCTCGATCTCCCCGCGTTCCTCGGTTACTACGAGCGTTTCCCCGGTTACGGGTTCTGGGCGGCGATCGAGAAGAGCACCGGCGATTTCCTGGGCTGGTTCCATTTCCGGCCGAAGCCGGAAGACCCGCCGGACGAGCCGGAACTGGGGTACCGGCTGCACCAGCGGGCCTGGGGCAAGGGCTACGGCACCGAGGGGTCCGCGGCACTGCTCGCGAAGGGCTTCACCGAGCTGGGGGCCCGGCGCGTGACGGCGGGCACCATGGCGGTGAACCTGCGCTCGCGCCGCGTGCTGGAAAAACTGGGGATGACGCTCGTCCGCACGTTCTTCGAAGACTTCCACGACCCCGCTCCGGGCTCCGAACACGGCGAGGTCGAGTACGCCATCACGCGCGAGGAATGGCTGGCGGCCAGGGGCTCGTGAACGCCACGGCGCTCACGAGCCCCTCCGCTCAGCGGTAGACCTCGAACTCGTAGATCCGCGCCGCGCCGTTGCCGTCGTTGGCCGGGGTGGTGAGGTTCAGCTTCACGTACCGGGCCGACCGGGTGGTGATCGGGTGATACGTGCGGCTGGCCCGGGAACCGGTCACGGAAGCGACCGTCGTCCACGTCGAGCCGTCGGTCGACGTCTGGATCGTGAACGCGCCGGTGTTCCAGCCCGTGGTCTCACCGCCGAGGCCGGCGTGCTTGACGACGAACGAGGACACGTTCTGCGCCGACCCGAGGTCCACCTGGAGGAACTTCGTGGCGGCGGTGCTGCAGAACTTGCTGTTGTTCATCAGGCTGCCGTCGACCGCGTTCGCCGCGCCCTCGGACGAGGCGCACGCCGCCGAGCCCGTCGCCGCTTTGCCCTGCGCCAGGTTCGTGCCGAGGTCCGGCGCGGTGGCCGGCGGGGTGAACCCGTCGTTGTACGACGGCGGGACGTCCGCCGCGTTCGTGCCCCACGCGCTCGGCGACGAGCCCATCGTGTAGTTCAGCGTCGACGCGCCCGCGATGTCGCCGTAGCGGATCCACGACTTGGTCGTCGAAGTCCCGTTGACGCTGAGGTTCTGCACGTACTGCGCACCCTGGCCCGCCCCGGAGCCGGTGATCTGGATCGTGCCGCTCGGGCGGATGATCGAGACCGACGGGAACAGCGGGCCGTGCAGGGCGAGGACGTCCGCGCCCGGCGTCGCCGGGTACATCCCCAGCGCGGCGAAGACGTACCACGCCGACGTCGCGCCGAGGTCGTCGTTGCCGGGCTCGCCGCCCGCGCCGGTGGTGAACGACTCGTTCATCACGCGCCGCACCGCCGAGCTGGTGCCCTGCGGGTGGGCGGCGTAGTTGTACGCCCACGGCACGCCGTGCTCGGGCTCGTTGCCGATGTAGAAGTACGGCTGGGTCAGGCCGCCGTTGAGCTGGGTGAAGTGGTGGTCCAGCCGCTGGACGGCGGTCTTGTTGCCCCCCATCAGGTTGATCAGGCCCTGGTAGTTGTAGGGCACCATCCACGTGTACTGCGACGGGTTGCCCTCGGTGTAGCCGCTGTTGCTCGACGGCACGACCGGCCAGGCCCATGTGCCGGTGCTGCCCCGTGGCTGGATGTAGCCGGAGTCGGGGCCGTACACGTTCTGCCACCACTGGGCACGCTGCATGTAGGTGTTGTACTTCGTGGTGTCACCGACGGCCTTCGCGAACTGCGCCACCGCGAAGTCCGACGCCGAGTACTCGAGCGAGTCCGACGGATCCTCGGTGACGTAGTGCCGGCTGACGTACCCGGACTGGCGCCCGCGGATCGACCCGCCCTGCGCGGTGCCGCCGTTGGAGCTCTTGTCCATCAGCGTCAGCGCGGCCGCGGTGTCGAAGCCGCGGACACCGAAGGCGTACATGCTGCCGACGACGATCGGCCCGGGGTCACCGGTCATCACGAAGTGCTCGTTGTTGTTGTGCGACCACTTGGGCAGCAGCCCGCCCTGCTGGCCGTCCAGCACCATCGACTTCGCGATGTCGCTCGCTTCCGTCGGTGCGACCAGCCCGATCAGCGCGGCCCAGGACCGGTAGATGTCCCAGCCGGAGTAGTTCTGGTACACCGTGTGCGTCGCGGTGTGGATCGCCTGGTCGAACCCGCGGTACTGGCCGTTCGTGTCGCTGGCGATGTTCGGGTTCTGGAACACGTGGTACAGCGCCGTGTAGAACTTCTGCAGGTCCGCGGCGGCGCCCCCGGTCACCTGGACGCGGTTGAGGATGGTGTTCCAGCTCGTGTCGGCCGCGGCGCGGATCCCGGCGAAGTCGAAACCGGAGGTCTCGGCGGCGAGGTTCGCCTGGGCGTTGGCCTGGCTGACGAACGAGATGCCGACCTTCGCCTGCACCGTCGTGTTGCTCGAGGTGTCGAAGGTGACGTAGCCGCCGGAGTTCGTGCCGCTGGTGCTCGCCGAGCCGGCGCTCACCGTGCCGCCGAGCCAGGTGCCGGACCCGCTGGGCGCACGGTCGAACTGGATCACGTAGAAGATCTGGTAGGTCTTCGACGAACCGCAGAAGCCACCGCCGGTCGCCGTGCCGGTGATCTGGCTGCCGCTGACGGCGAACGTGCCGTTGCGGGTGCCGGTCGCGCTGCGGCTGGGGTTGACCAGCAGGCGCGCGGTCGTCGTGTTCGGGTAGGTCAGCTTCATGAAGCCGGACCGCTTCGTGGCCGACAGCTCGACGGTCGTGTTGTAGTTGTCGAGCTTGTTCTTGTAGTAGCCGGGAGCGGCCGACTCGTTCGCCTTGGTGTAGCGGCCCGCGTACCCGGTCCAGCCGGTGCCGGGCGACGTGCCGATGGCGCCGGTGATCGGCAGCAGGCCGAGGTCCTCGTTGTTGGGGCAGCCCGCGCCGTTGAAGTGCGTGAGGCTGAACTCTTCGATGCTGGTGTCGCTGTAGCGGTAGCCGGACGGCGACCCGGTCGGGGTGTCCGGGCTGAACTGCGTCATCCCGAACGGCACGGCCGCACCGGGGTACGTGCTGCCGCCGGCGCCGCCGGGCACCGGGTTCGGGGAGTTGCTGTTGTCCGTGCCGATGAAGGGATTCACGTACTGCGTAAGGGCTAACGTCGCGGCGCCGGCGGGTGAAGCGGGCAGCGCGGCGAGGCCCGCCCCCACGAGAACCGCGGCGAGCACTGCCCCGCGTAGCCGTCTTTTCAGTGGTCCGGACATGAAACCTTCCCTCCTTGTCGCACGCTTCCGCCGGGCGACAACGTTGTCGGGCGATACGGGTGGTGAAGTGAGGCAGGCACAGCAAATGGTGACAACGTTGTCAGCTTGGTGCGGACCGCACTGACGACGTCGCGGGGATCGAAGGGGCACCGGAACCCGGTGGCAGGACATGGTGCCACGGAAGGACGTGGTTGCGATAGCACCAAAAGTCCGTTGTGCGCCAAGCGATTCCGCGACCGGACCACTCAGCCCCGGTGGACCACCCGTGCCTGGGCACGTGACTCGCGTGAGCAGAGCCGGATCTCGCGTGATTGAGGCCGGAACTCGCGAGTTCCGGCCCCGATCACGCGAGTCACGGGTTCGGTCACGCGAGTTCCGGTCCGGATCACGGGGCCGTGACCCAGTGGTCGCCGAGTTCGGTCGTCGCCGCTTCGCCGTTCGTCAGGTTCGCCAGCCAACCTTCGAACTCCGGACCCTCCTCCGGCGCCAAGCCGATCTCGAAGCGGGCCGACTCGTCGAAGCGGGTCGCGTGTACCAAGTACGGCGACGCGCGCAGGTCGTTCTCCAGCCGGCCCGCGCGGTCGTAACTCACCGCCACCTCCACGAGCCTGAGACGCCGGTGTTCTAGTACACCAACCACTTCCAGCGTGTCCGAAACGGACTGACCGTACGCGCGGATCAGTCCGCCCGCCCCGAGGAGCACTCCCCCGAAGTAGCGCGTCACCACCGCGACCGTGTCGGTCAGCTCGCGACGGCGGAGCACCTCCAGCATCGGCGTGCCCGCGGTGCCGGCCGGCTCACCGTCGTCACTGGACCGCCGGGTCCGCCCATCAGGGCCCAAAACGAACGCGTGGCAGTGGTGCCGCGCCCCCGGATCGGCGCGCTTGCGGGCCGCGATGAACTCGCGCGCGGCCTCTTCCGACGTCACCGGAGCGAGCGCACAAAGGAACCGGGACCGCTTGATCTCGATCTCGTGGACCCCCGCACGAGCCACGGAGAGATAACGATCAGTCATCGGACGAGTCCGCCATGCACTCAGCATCCCACCCCGCCACGGCGCCGCGGCACGTGCCCCAGACCACTTGGGACAGACATTTCCCCTGGTCAGAGCGACCATAGACCGCTCTTCGGGAGCTCCAGCCCGGCATATGGGACTACCCTGGGAGCCGTCAACGTATGCGTGGCATTTCCCACCCGGGGACAACGACGTATGTCGATAACAGCGAATTCACACTATCGTCATAAGACCCGGCGAACCCGGGAGTAACACCGCGCGCTCGAGCCGACCCCCACCACAGTGGTCTGCCTGTGCGCGCAAGCAGGACCGACATGTTCGGCTGCCCAGCGTTGTGCGGCCTCCCAGATGACCCGCGTCCGGTTCCCGAGCATCGACGCCCGGCCGACGCTTCGCGGCATCTTGCACTTCAACGCCGACGACACCCACGCCGACAACAGCAACTGTTCTCGACTGACCATCGCGGTACCGGACCACTTCGTTAACCGGTTCAGCTCGAACCACACGATGGAGTGAGTACCGGTCGCGCCAACGCCTTGGGAGGCGGCCAGCCGTGACCCACCGTGCCCGTTCCCTGCCCCCCGCGGGGCAGCAGCTCAGCAACGCCGAGGCCGAGGGCCTCTACCGGAGCGACTACGAACACGACGCCTGCGGTGTCGCCTTCGTCGCCGACCTGACCGGCCGCCGAGATCATTCGATCGTCGCGAAGGCCCTGGTCGCGTTGCGCAACCTGGAACATCGCGGGGCGCGGGGCGCCGAACCGGACACCGGCGACGGCGCCGGGCTGCTGATCCAGATCCCGGACGAGTTCTACCGCGAGGTCGTGGACTTCGCGCTCCCCGAGCCGGGCACCTACGCCGTCGGCACCGCTTTCCTGCCCCAGGACGAAAAGCGCCGGGGCCGGGCGATGACGACCATCGAGCGCATCGCGGCCGAAGAGGACATGCGCGTCCTCGGCTGGCGCGAGCTGCCCGTGCACACCGAGCACTGCGGGCCGACCGCCGCCGAGACCATGCCGCACTTCACGCAGCTGTTCCTCGCCGCGCGCCGCCCGAAGCCGGAGCACTCGGACCCCCTTTCGATCGAACGCAGCGCGTTCTGCGTCCGCAAGCGCGCGGAGCACGAGCTCGTCGAAGACGACGTCTACTTCCCGAGCCTCTCCTCGCGCACGATCGTCTACAAAGGAATGCTCACCGAGCCCCAGGTCGAGCGGTTCTTCGACGACCTGACCGACGAGCGCGTCACCAGCGCCATCGGGCTCGTGCACTCCCGGTTCTCCACCAACACCTTCCCGTCGTGGCCGCTCGCGCACCCGTACCGGTACGTCGCGCACAACGGCGAGATCAACACCTTGCGCGGCAACCGCAACTGGATGGACGCCCGCGAAGCCCTCCTCGAAACCGACCTGGTCCCGGGCGACCTCAAGCGGATCTACCCGGTGATCACCCGCGGCGCCAGCGACTCGGCGTCGTTCGACGAAGTCCTGGAGCTGCTCCACCTGAGCGGCCGATCGCTGCCGCACGCGGTTCTCATGATGATCCCGGAAGCCTGGGAGAATCACCAGGAAATGGACCCGGCGCGACGCGCCTTCTACGAGTTCCACTCGACGCTGATGGAGCCGTGGGACGGCCCGGCGCTCGTCGCCTTCACCGACGGCAGCCAGATCGGCGCGGTGCTCGACCGCAACGGCCTGCGCCCCGGCCGCTACTGGGTGACCGACGACGGCCTCGTCGTGCTCGCCTCCGAGGTCGGCGTGCTCGACATCGACCCGGCGACGATCGTCCGCAAGGGACGTCTCGAGCCCGGCCGGATGTTCCTCGTGGACACCGCCGAGGGCCGGATCGTCGAGGACGACGAGGTCAAGACCGGGCTGGCCACCGCGCACCCGTACGACGAGTGGGTCGAGGCCGGCCTGCTCAACCTCGAAGACCTGCCCGAGCGCGACCGCGAGGTGCCGCTGCACGCCGCGCTCGTCCGCCGCCAGCAGGCGTTCGGCTACACCGAGGAAGAGCTCGAAGCCATCCTCGAGCCGATGGCCCGCACCGGCGCGGAGCCCATCGGCTCGATGGGCAACGACTCGCCCATCGCGACGCTGTCCAGCCGGCCACGGCTGATCTTCGACTACTTCATCCAGCTGTTCGCCCAGGTGACGAACCCGCCGCTGGACGCCATCCGCGAGGAGCTGGTGACCGCGCTCGGCACCCAGATCGGCGCCGAGCCGAACCTGCTCGTGGGCAACGCCGCGTCCTGCCGCCGGATCGCGCTGCCGTTCCCGGTGCTCGACAACGACCAGCTCGCCAAGCTGGTGCACGTCAACGACGACGGCGACCTGCCGGAGTTCCAGGCCGTCACCGTGCTCGGCCGCTACAACGTCCACGGCGGCGGCGAAGCGCTGGTCCAGCGCCTCGACGAGATCCGCGCCGAGGTGTCGGAGGCGATCGAGGACGGCGCACGGCTGATCGTGCTGTCCGACCGCGGCGTCGACGAACACCACGCGCCGATCCCCTCGCTGCTGCTCACCGGCGCGGTGCACCACCACCTCGTCCGCGAGAAGACGCGCACGCAGGTCGGCCTCATCGTCGAGGCCGGCGACGCGCGCGAGGTGCACCACATCGCCCTGCTCATCGGCTACGGCGTCGCCGCCGTGAACCCGTACCTGGCGATGGCGACCGTCGAGGAGATGGCCCACCAGGGCCTGATCCCGGGCGTGACACCGAAACAGGCGACGTACAACCTCATCAAGGCGCTGGGCAAGGGCGTCCGCAAGACGATGTCCAAGATGGGCGTCTCGACCGTCGCGTCCTACACCGGCGCGCAGATCTTCGAGGCGATCGGGCTCGGCGACGAGGTCATCGACAACTGCTTCACCGGCACGACGTCCCGGCTCGGCGGGGTCGGCTTCGAGACGCTCGCCGACGAGGTCGCGAAGCGGCACGAGTACGCGTTCCCGGCCGACGGCGTCCGCGCCACCCACCGCGAGCTGGAGACGGGCGCGGACTACCAGTGGCGTCGCGAGGGCGAGCCGCACCTGTTCAACCCGCAGACGGTGTTCAAGCTGCAGCACTCCACGCGGTCCGGGAAGTACGAGGTCTTCAAGGAGTACACGAAGTCCGTCGACGACCAGGCCGAGAAGCTGCTGACGCTGCGCGGGCTGTTCGACTTCAAGTACGGCAAGCGCGCGCCGGTGCCGATCGAGGAGGTCGAGCCGGTCTCGGAGATCGTCAAGCGGTTCGCCACCGGCGCAATCTCCTACGGCTCGATCTCGATGGAGATGCACCAGACCCTGGCCATCGCGATGAACCGCCTCGGCGGGAAGTCGAACACCGGCGAGGGCGGCGAAGACGCGGAGCGCCTGTACGACCCGGAGCGGCGAAGCGCCGTGAAGCAGGTCGCGTCCGGCCGGTTCGGCGTCACGAGCGAGTACCTCGTCAACGCCGACGACATCCAGATCAAGATGGCGCAGGGCGCGAAGCCCGGCGAAGGCGGCCAGCTGCCCGGCGCGAAGGTGTACCCGTGGATCGCGAAGACGCGGTTCTCGACGCCGGGCGTCGGCCTCATCTCGCCGCCGCCGCACCACGACATCTACTCGATCGAGGACCTCGCCCAGCTGATCCACGACCTGAAGAACGCCAACCCGAAGGCCCGCATCCACGTGAAGCTGGTGTCCGAGGTCGGCGTCGGCACGGTCGCGGCGGGCGTCTCCAAGGCGCACGCCGACGTCGTGCTCATCTCGGGCCACGACGGCGGCACGGGCGCGTCGCCGCTGTCGTCCATCAAGCACGCCGGCGGCCCGTGGGAGCTCGGCCTGGCCGAGACGCAGCAGACGCTGCTGGCCAACCGGCTGCGCGACCGGATCGTGGTGCAGACCGACGGCCAGCTCAAGACCGGCCGGGACGTCATCGTCGCGGCGCTGCTCGGCGCCGAGGAGTTCGGTTTCGCGACCGCGCCGCTGGTGGTGTCCGGCTGCATCATGATGCGCGTCTGCCACCTCGACACGTGCCCGGTGGGCGTCGCGACGCAGAACCCGAAGCTGCGCGAGAAGTTCAGCGGCAAGGCCGAGTACGTCGTCAACTTCTTCGAGTTCATCGCCCAGGAAGTGCGCGAGTACCTGGCGGAGCTGGGCTTCCGGTCGATCGCCGAGGCCGTCGGGCACGCCGAGTTCCTCGACAAGCGCAAGGCCGTCGAGCACTGGAAGGCGGCCGGGCTGGACCTGTCGCCGATCTTCCACGTGCCCGAGCTGGCCCCGGCCGGGCTGCGCCTGCAGCAGACGCTGCAGGACCACGGGCTCGAAAAGGCGCTCGACAACACACTGATCCAGCTCGCCGAAGGCGCCCTCAACTCGGGCGACAAGGTGCGGCTGGAGCTCCCCGTCCGCAACGTGAACCGGACCGTCGGCACCATGCTCGGCTCGGAGCTGACCCGGCGGTGGGGCGGCGAAGGCCTGCCCGACGACACCATCGACGTCACCTTCACCGGGACCGCGGGCCAGTCGTTCGGCGCGTTCCTGCCGAAGGGCATCACGCTGCGGCTCTACGGCGACGGCAACGACTACGTCGGCAAGGGCCTCTCCGGCGGCCGGCTGATCGTGCGCCCGCCGAAGGAGGCGCGGATCGCCGCCGAGGACCACATCATCGCCGGCAACGTGATCGCCTACGGTGCCACCAGCGGCGAGATCTTCATCCGCGGCAAGGTCGGCGAGCGGTTCTGCGTGCGCAACTCGGGCGCGCTGGCCGTCGTCGAAGGCGTCGGCGACCACGGCGGCGAGTACATGACCGGCGGCCGGATGGTCGTGCTCGGCCCGATCGGGCGCAACTTCGCGGCCGGCATGTCCGGCGGCATCGCCTACGTGCTGGACCTGCCCGCGCACCGTGTCAACCCGGAGATGGTCGACCTCGACCCGCTCGACTCCGAGGACGCGGACTTCCTGCGCGAGACGCTGGAAAAGCACTACGACGAGACTGAATCCGCCGTCGCGCGGGAGCTGCTGGCCGACTGGGACGCGGGTGTCGACCGCTTCGGGAAGGTCATGCCGAAGGACTACAAGCGCGTGCTCGCCGCCCAGGTGCAGGCGGAGCGGGACGGGCGTGACGTGAACGAGGCAATCATGGAGGCCGCACATGGCTGACCCCAAGGGCTTTCTGACCACCACCCGCGAAGAGCCGAAGCGCCGCCCGGTCGACCTGCGGCTGATGGACTGGCGAGAGGTCTACGAGGACTTCGCGTCGACGAAGCTGGAAAAGCAGGCCGGGCGCTGCATGGACTGCGGCATCCCGTTCTGCCACCAGGGCTGCCCGCTCGGGAACCTCATCCCGGAGTGGAACACCCTGGTGTGGCGGGAAGACTGGCAGCAAGCCATCGAACGGCTGCACGCGACCAACAACTTCCCGGAGTTCACCGGCACCCTGTGCCCGGCGCCGTGCGAAACCGCGTGCGTGCTCGGGATCAACGACGACCCGGTGACGATCAAGCGCGTCGAGATCTCCATCGTCGACCGCGCCTTCGAAGAGGGCTGGGTGACGCCGCAGCCGCCCACCGCGAAGACCGGCAAGAAGGTCGCGGTCGTCGGGTCCGGCCCGTCGGGACTCGCCGCGGCGCAACAGCTCACGCGCGCGGGCCACAGCGTCGTGGTCCTCGAGCGGGCCGACAAGATCGGCGGGCTGCTGCGCTACGGCATCCCCGAGTTCAAGATGGAGAAGCACCGGCTCGACCGGCGCCTGGCGCAGATGGAGGCCGAGGGCACGGAGTTCCGCACCTCGGTGAACGTCGGCGTCGACGTCACCGCCGCCGAGCTGCAGTCGTCCTATGACGCCGTGGTGTTGGCCGGTGGCGCGACCGACTGGCGCGACCTGCCGATCCCCGGCCGGGAGCTGGCCGGCATCCACCAGGCGATGGAGTTCCTGCCGCCGGCCAACCGGGTCGCTTCCGGTGACCTTCCTTCCTCGCCGTATTCGGCCGAGGGCTTGGACGTCGTCGTGATCGGCGGCGGCGACACGGGCGCGGACTGCGTCGGGACGTCGCACCGCCAGGGCGCGCGCTCGGTGACGCAGCTGGAGATCATGCCCAAGCCGCCGGAGGCCCGTTCGGACGCCCACCCGTGGCCGACGTACCCGATGATCTACCGGGTGTCCTCGGCGCACGAAGAGGGCGGCGAGCGGCTGTACGCGGTGAACACGCAGGAGTTCGCCGGCGACGCCGACGGGCGCGTGCGGGCGCTGAAGCTGGTCGAGGTGCGCAACGAGGGCGGCAAGTTCGTCCCCGTTCCCGGGTCCGAAACGGAGCTGCCGGCGCAGCTCGTCCTGCTGGCGATGGGTTTCCTCGGGCCGCAGAAGCAGGGCCTGCTCGAAGACCTCGGCGTCGAGCTTGACCCGCGCGGCAACGTGGCACGCGACAAGGCGTTCAAGACGAGCCTCGACAACGTGTTCGTCGCCGGTGACATGGGCCGCGGCCAGTCCTTGATCGTCTGGGCGATCGCGGAGGGCCGCAGCGCCGCGGCGGGCGTGGACGCCTACCTGACCGGGCGTGCGGTCCTGCCCCGGCCGATCGCGCCGACGGACCGGCCGATCGCGTAAGAGCCCGGCGCCGGCGGAGGTGTCACTGTCGCCACCTCCGCCGCCGCTGTCCCACTTTCAGCCGTAGTAACCCTTTTCGAGGTCGTCCAGCAGACCTGGGTGCTTCGGCTGCCAGCCGAGCAGCTCCTGGGTCTCCGTGCTGGACGCCGGTTGGTCGATCGCCAGGAGCGCGCCGAGGAAGCCGAGCTCGTCGGCCTCCACCGACGTGACCGGGAGACCGAGCCGGCGGCCGGCCACCTCCGCGACGTCCTTGATGGCCACTCCCTCGTCGCCGACCGCGTGCAGCACCGAGCCCGCGGGAGCGTGCTCCAGTGCCAGGCGGAACAGGTGCGCCGCGTCGAGGACGTGCACCGCCGGCCAGCGCGCTGTTCCGTCGCCGACGTAGGCCGCGATGCCCTTCTGCCGTCCCGCGTCTATGAGGCGCGTGATGAGCCCGTGGGCGTCGCCTTCGCCGTGCACCGACCGCGGTAGCCGCACGAGGGACGCGTGAACGCCGCGTTCCGTGCTCTTCAGGACGGCGCGGGCGATGTCCGCCCGGCCGGCCACCGGGCCCCCGAAGACGGCTTCGTCCTGCTCCGTCGCCGCCCGCCCGGCTATGAACGGCGTCCCCGAAGCGGCGATGAACGGCTTGCCCTCGAGCACGGCCGTCATGGCGTCGACGGCGGCCGCGTCGGTCCGGATCGCGGCGTCCATCCGGTCGAAGTCGTGCCCGAAGGCGAGGTGGACGACGCCGTCGGCGTTCGTGGCGCCTTTCGCGAGCGTTTCGAGGTCGTCCAGGTCGCCGCGGAGCACCTCCGCGCCCAGCTTTTCGACGGTCGCCGCGGAGGCGTCCGACCGGGCGAGCCCGATGACCTGGTGGCCGGCCTCGAGCAGCTCGGGCACGAGGGCCGAGCCGATCCAGCCGTTCGCCCCGGTGACGAAGACACGCATGAGAACCTCCCTGTGATGACACCTGGTGCCATCACTGTAGCACGTGTGACGGCACCGGGTGTCATCGCTTAAGCTGGGCCCATGAGCCGTTGGGAACCGAACGCACGCGAGCGGCTGGTGCGCGCCGCGGTGGAGTCGTTCGCCGAGCGGGGGTACGACGACGTCACGGTCGCGGAGATCACCGAACGGGCCGGGCTGACGAAGCGGACGTTCTTCCGGCACTTCGCCGACAAGCGCGAAGTGCTCTTCGCGGGCCAGGACATCCTGAGCCGCCTGTTCGCCGAAGGGATCGCGGCCGCCCCCGCCGGGGCGACGCCGATCGAAGCGGTCGCGGCCGCGCTGACGGCCACCGAACCGGCCTTCGGCCCGGACCGCCGTGAGCAGGCGCGGACGATCCGGCAGGTGGTCGCGGACCACAGCGACCTGCGAGAGCGGTCGCTGCTCAAGCACGCGAAGCTCACGGCCGCGATGGCCGAAACGTTGCGCGAACGCGGAATCCCGGACCCGGCGGCGAGCCTGGCCGCCGAGATCGGCGGCCTGGCGTTCACGACGGGCTTCGCGCGCTGGGTGGATCCGGCGAACGAACGAAGCTTCGGCGAAGTGGCCCGCGAAGCCCTGTCCGAACTCGTCGAAGCGACGGCCAAGCTCGGCTGAGGAAATTCGGCGCTCAACTTAATCTTTCGTGTGAATCGCAAGAATCGATGGCACGCGCGGCCCGCTCCCGGCAATCTGGGTTCAGGGGGCACGGCCGGCGAGGGGGGAACTTCGGCCGGCCGTGCACCGCCGTCCGGCGGTTGTCCCCTTACGGGAGGGGAGCCCGAAAATGAGTGTCGATCTGTCCACCACATTGTCCTGGACCACGGCGAGCGGGGACGCCGCGGCGATGCTCGGCGAACTGCAGCCGAACATCCTCAAGGCCCACGTCCGCGACCATCTTTCCGCACTGTTCCTGGGGTTCGGCGACGCCGCGGAGGCGCGGACGTTCCTGGTCTCGCTCACCGGGAAGATGAAGTCCGCCAAGGCCCACCTCGACGAGGTCGGCGCGTTCAAGGACGGCGGCGGCGCGGGCACCCCGTACGTCGGCGCCGGGCTCACCGCCGCCGGCTACCGCGCCCTCGGGGTCGAGAACTTCCCGCAGGACGAAGCATTCCTGCGCGGGATGGCGACGCCGGCGACGCGGCGGAAACTGAACGACCCGCCGCGCTCGACGTTCGATCCGGGCTACCACGGGGAAATCCACGCCGTCGTGCTCGTCGGCGATGCCACGGACAAGGCGATGACCGCGCGGCGCAACGAAATCCTCGACCTGCTGCCGGACTCCGTCACCGTTCTCGCGGAGGAGACCGGCCTCGGCCGCGTAAACGCGCGCGGCGAGGGCATCGAGCACTTCGGGTACGTCGACGGCCGGAGCCAGCCGCTGTTCCTCACCGAGGACGTCGACGCGGAGAAGAACAACACCGACGGCATCAACGTGTGGAACCCGGCGGCGCCGCTGTCCCAGGTGCTGGTGCCGGACACCGCGGCTCCGGATCCGGCCGTGCACTTCGGCAGTTACTTCGTCTTCCGCAAGCTGGAACAGAACGTGCGGCGGTTCAAGCAGGCCGAAGCCGACCTGGCCGATACGCTCGGCCTGACCGGCGACGACCGGGAGCGCGCGGGCGCGATGATCATCGGCCGGTTCGAGGACGGCACGCCGCTGACCACCCAGCGCGAAGACGGCGCGGAAAGCCCGGTCTCGAACAACTTCACCTACGACAGCGACCGCGCGGCGCTGAAGTGCCCGTTCCAGGCGCACATCCGCAAGACGAACCCGCGCGGGTCCGGCGGCGCCGAGGAGCCGCCCGGCGAGCGCCTGCACCTGATGGCGCGCCGCGGTGTCACCTACGGCGAACGGCCGGACGAGCCGAACGCCGACGTACCGCCCGCGGCGCGGCCGAGCGGCGGGGTCGGGCTGCTGTTCATGGCGTTCAACTCGGTGCTGGGCAACCAGTTCGAGTTCACGCAGGCGATCTGGGCGGACAACCCGGGCTTCCCGATCGTGGACGGCGTCACGCCGGGCCTGGACCCGGTGATCGGACAGGGCGACCGCGGGACGTCGGACTACACCGTCGAGTGGGGCGGGTCGGCGCAGCGCACGGCCGACCCGGTGCCGCAGTCGGTGACCTTGCGGGGCGGTGAGTACTTCTTCATGCCGTCACTGGCTTTCCTGCGGACGCTCTGACTGCCGTTGACGGCCGGGAAGGCGGCGAAGGGGGCTTGACAGAGTCGGGGCGGCCTCGAGGTCTGGCGGTGCTCGGGGGTTCGGTTCAAGGGGCGTGGATGCGCGGCTGAGACGTCATGAAAGACCCTTTCACCTCGTCCGACGCGGTGAAAGGGTCTTTCATGACGTCCGGACTACCGGCGCCACCCGCCCGTGGCTCAAAGCTCCGCCAGCCGGTCCAAGGCCAGCAACCCCGCCCCCAGCCGTCCGGCTTCGTCGCCGAGCTTCGCGATCCGCAGCTCCGGCATCCGCTGGAACGTCAGGTGCGAAGCCAGCCACTCCCGGACCGGCTCCAGCACGTAGTCCGCCGCCGTGAACAGGCCGCCGCCCAGGATGATCACCTCCGGGCCCAGCAGGGTCAGCAACGTCCGGATCCCGTGCCCCAGGCCGTCGAGCGCGTCCTGGACCACCGCCACCGCCACCTCGTCTCCGTGGCGGGCCAACTCGACCACCTCACGCGCGCCGTCGGCCGCGCGGCCCGTGCGCTCGGTGTAGCGGCGGGCGATCGCCGCCGCCGAGGAGATCGCCTCCAGGCAGCCGATCGCGCCGCAGCCGCACTTGCCCGGGTGGCCGACGTCGATGTGCCCGACCTCGCCCGCCTGCCCGTGCGCGCGGTGGATCCGGCCGTCGAGCAGGAGCGCGGCCGCGATCCCGGTGCCGACCGGGATGAACGCCGCGTTCGTCGCGCCCTGCCCCGCGCCCACCCGGAACTCGGCGATGCCGCCCGCGGTGACGTCGTGCCCGAACGCCACCGGCAGCCCGAGCCGTCCCTCCAGCAGCTCGCCGAAGGGGACCTCGCGCCAGTCGAGGTTCGCCGAGAAGTGGCAGACGCGGGTCTCCTCGTCCACGATCCCGGGCACGACCACGCCGACCGCGGCCGGCAGGTCCGTGCCGGCCTGCGAAGACAACGCGGCCACGATGTCCGCGACCTGCGCGGCCAGCGCCGTGCCGTCCGCGCTGCGCGCCGTCTCCGCGCGCAGCGTCGCCTGGGGCCGGAGCTGCTCGTCCAGCAGTGCCGCCTTGATCGTCGTCCCGCCCACATCGAGGGCCGCCACCATTCGAGTCACCGCGGCATTGTCACATTGACGCGCGCGGAACGGCGGACCTACGCTCAACCGGCAAGACGACGAATTCCGGAACGCGGTGCAAGTCCGCGCGGTCGCGCCACTGTGACCCCCACCAGGGGGAAGCCAGACCCGGACCGTCGTATGAACCCCGATGAGGCCGCGAAAGCCCGAGGAGGCCCCCACCATGTCGCAAGCGGCAGCCCCCGCCGTTCCGCTCCCGATCCGCATCCCGATCCGTGAGATCGTGCCGTGGGCGGTGTTCGTGGTGCTCCTCGCCTTGATCGCGGTGTACTTCGTCAGCGCCGAACAGGGCGCCACCTCGATCTTCGCGAACATGTACGTCCACGAGTTCGTGCACGACGGCCGGCACCTGCTGGCCTTCCCCTGCCACTGATCGGCGGCACGTACTCCCATGATGAAGACCCTGCTGGTCCGCGGCATGCTCGCGGGCCTGATCGCCGGTGTGCTCGCGTTCGGGTTCGCCTACGCCTTCGGTGAGCCGCCGGTCGACACCTCCATCGGTCTCGAAGAGACCCTCTCGCACGACCATTCCCACGCGGCCGACTCCGGGCAAGCCGCCGAAGAGCCCGAAGAGGAGCTCGTCCCGCGGGACATCCAGAGCACCGTCGGGCTGCTGGCCGGCGTGCTGGTCTACGCCGTCGCGATCGGTGGCCTGCTCTCGCTCGCCTTCGCGTTCGCCCAGGGCCGCCTCGGCAGCCTGCGGCCACGGGTGACGGCGTTGCTGCTCACCGGCGGCGCGTTCACCGTCGTGTTCCTGATCCCGTTCCTGAAGTACCCGGCCAACCCGCCCGCGGTGGGCCAGCCGGGCACGATCGGCTCGCGTACCGAGCTGTACTTCGGGTTCGTCGCGGTGTCGTTGCTCGCGGGCATCCTGGCGACGGTGTTCGGCCGCAAGCTCGCGGACCGCCTCGGCGCGTGGAACGGCTTCCTCCTGGCCGCGGCGGGCTACCTCGTCGTGGTCGGCGTGGTGGCCTGGCTGATGCCGGTGGTCGACGAGGTCCCGGCGGCGTTCCCGGCGTCGACGCTCTGGCAGTTCCGGACGGCGTCGATCGGCACCCAGGTGACGCTGTGGCTGGCACTGGGCCTGGCATTCGGCGCTTTCGCGGAGAAGACGCTGACCAAGAAGGCCGCCGTCGCCGCATCGTGACTTCGTGACGGCACCGGTCCCCCTAGAATTTCCCCGCCGGGTCGGGGGATTCCGGAGGGGACCCGTGTTCGACGAGACGCGCTCGACGCTGTCCAGCCATGCCCAGACGACGGTCCACGGACCCGTCGAGTCCGCCGGGACTGACGGGACCGACGGGTTCGCGGTCGCGTCCCTGCTCTGCGGGCTGCTCGGACTGGTCCCGTTCAGCGCGGTGTTCGGCATCCGCGCGCTCGCCCGGATCGGCGGCAGTGGCCGGTCCGGGCGCGGCCTGGCCATCACGGGCCTGGTCCTCAGCGTGCTCTGGCTGGGCGTCGGCCTGGCCACGGTCGGGCCGAAGGTCCTCGCGCACCCGGCTCACGTCCTCGCTTCCGGCGGCCCTGACTACATCCACGTGATGGCGGCCGGCGACTGCTTCGACTCGGGCGGCGACGGCGAACACGTCACCCGGACCCCGTGCGACCGGCCGCACGACGAGCAGATCTTCGCCCGCATCGACGTGGGCACGGGTTCCGAGACCTACCCGGGCCTCCCGGCGATTCGCGAGCCGGCGCTGGTCACGTGCCGGATCGCGGCGGCGGCGTACTTCACCGAGGGCACCCCGCCCCCCGCGCTCGAGTTCTTCGCGCACCTCCCGACCGAAGGATCGTGGATCGGCGGGGTCCGCACGGCGGCCTGCACCTTCGGGCGGCCGGGCGGGAAGCTCACGGCCTTCATCCGACCTTGAGGGGAACCATGACCGAGCCGGTGTATCCCGGTGACCCGGGAGCCCAGGCCGAGGTACAGCAAAGCTGTGCGGAACGGATGGCGGGCATGTTCGGCGGGCTCGGCGTCGAGGTCCCGCCGAGCCTGGTGGTCGTCGGCTACGCCCCCGACGAAGGGGCCTGGGCGGCCGGGAGCCGGATCGGCGTGTGCGGGCTCCAGTCGCGCGTCGTCAAGCTCACGGATCCCCTGTTCCGCTAGGGCGCACCGGGCGGGACGAACGGCAGGTCTTTCGGCGCGCCCGAGTCGAGCAGGGTCCGCAGCACCGCCGTGTCCAGGTGCTCGCCGATCGCGTCGGCCAGCTTCTCCAGCATCTCTTCGCGCAGGTCCGCGAAGCCGGGAGCGTCCGCGGCCGGGGTCCACGCGACCCCGGCCTGGGCCGCCGCTTCGGTGAGCCACGTGCGGCGGAAGGCGTCGTTCTCGAACGCGCCGTGCCACATCGTGCCCCAGACCGCGCCCAGGCGTACACCGTCCAAAAAGGACTCCAACGGCGTGTCCGCCGTCACCGAACCGTGGTGGATCTCGTAGGCCGCCACCGGGTTTCCCCGCCATTCGCCGAACGGCCGGGCCAGCACCTTCTCCGCGGCGAACGTCACCCGCGCCGGCAGCAGGCCGAGGCCCGGCACCTCACCGGCCCCGGACTCGACGTCGTCCACAATGGACTCGGCGAGCATCTGGTAGCCGCCGCAGATGCCGAGCACCGGCCGCCCGGCCGCGACGCGGGCCGCCACCGCCGTGTCGAGGCCGCGGTCACGCAGCCAGGCCAGGTCGGCCACGGTGGCGCGCGACCCGGGCAGCACCACCACGTCCGCCGCCGCGACGGTGTCGGGGTCGGCCGTGAGCGTCACCGTGACGCCGGGTTCGGCCGCGAGGGCGTCGACGTCGGTGGCGTTGGACGCGCGCGGGAACCGCACGACGGCCACCCGCAGCCCGCGGCCGTGGGCCTCCCGGCGCCAGCCCGCGGCGGCGAGGGCGTCCTCGGAGTCGATCCAGACGCGGTCGAGCCACGGGAGCACGCCCAGCACCGGCCGGCCGGTCACCTTCCCGAGGCTGTCCAGGCCGGGCTTCAGCAGGCCGACGTCGCCGCGGAACTTGTTGACCACCCAGCCCGCGACGAGTGCCTGGTCCTCGGCCGAGAGCAGGGCGAGGGTGCCGAACATGGCGGCCAGGACGCCCCCGCGGTCGATGTCGCCGACGACGAGCACGGGCAGCCCGAACCGCCGCGCGAGGCCCATGTTGACGTAGTCGCCGCCACGCAGGTTGATCTCGGCGGGACTGCCGGCGCCTTCGCAGACGACGACGTCGTAGCGGGCGCTGAGGTCTTCGTAGGCCGCGAAGGCGATCTCGGCGAGCCCGGCGCGGCCGGTGGCGTACTCCCCGGCTTCGAGGGTGCCGAACGGCTTCCCCAGCGCGACGACGTGGCTGCGCCGGTCACTGCCGGGCTTGAGCAGGACGGGGTTCATGGCGGCCTCGGGCTCGACCCGGGCCGCGCGCGCCTGCAGCCACTGCGCGCGCCCGATCTCGGCCCCGTCGGCGCAGACCATGGAGTTGTTGGACATGTTCTGCGCTTTGAACGGCGCGACGCGGACGCCGCTGCGCGCGAGCCACCGGCAGATCCCGGCGGTGACGAGGCTCTTGCCAGCATCGGAGGTCGTGCCGGCGATCAGGACGCCGCTCATCGGGCAGCTCCCGCCGCCACCACCACCGCGGCGAGCCCGACCAGGCGCGACAGCCGCACCGCTCGCCGCAGGTCGACCGGCTCCGGGTCACGGCCCTCACCGAGCCTGGCCCGGCTCTCCACTTCCCCGCCGTAGCTGTTCGTCCCGCCGAGCCGGATGTCCAGCGCCCCCGCGAACGCCGCCTCGACCTGTCCCGCGTTCGGGCTCGGGTGCCGCCCGCCGTCGCGGCGCCAGACCCGCCACGCATCCCGCGCGCGGCCTCCCGCCAGCGGTGCGCACACTGCTGTGAGGGCCGCGCCGACCCGCGACGGCACCAGGTTGGCCCCGTCATCGGCCCGCGCGGCGGCCCACCCGAAGCGGCGGTAGCGCGGCGACCGGTATCCGACCATCGCGTCGAGCGTGTTGAGCGCCCGGTAACCGAGCAAGCCAGGCATCCCGGCGACCGCGCCCCAGAACAACGGCGCGACCACGGCGTCCGAGGTGTTCTCGGCGATCGACTCGGTCGCCGCGCGGGTCAGCTCGGCGGAGTCGAGCGTTGTCGCGTCGCGCGCGCAGAGATGCGACAGCCGCTGACGCGCCGAAGGCACTTCACCCGCTTCGAGCAGGCGGGCCATTTCGGCGCCTTCGGTCGCGAGGCCGCGTCCGCCGAGCACTACCCACGTACAGGCGGCCGTCGCCGCGAAGCGTGCGAAGGGACGTCGCCGCGTCGCCGTCTGAAGCGCAGCGCCGAGGCCGACAGCACTGAAGGCGCACAACCCCGCGTACGCGGCTCCGCGCGGCTTCGAGTCCGCCCACAGGGCGCGTTCGAGGCGTGCGGCCGCCGAACCGAAGATCGCGACCGGGTGCCCCCGTCGAGGGTCGCCGAACAGGGTGTCGGCGGCATATCCGGTAACGAGTCCGGCAGCGGTTGTCCCTAGACGGAGTGGCACGTGGCGCACGGTAGCGCGTGCACCACAATGCCGGGTATGACTGTGCCCAACGCCGCCTCCGCGGGGAAGAAGACGTCGGCGGGGCTGACGTGCCGGCTCGCCGGGTATCTCGAGAGCCTGGCCCGCGCCCTTCGCCGGTACGGCCGCGACGAAGGCAAGGTGCTGGTCCTCGGTGGTGTCCGCTCGGGGAAGTCGCGGCACGCCGAGCGGCTCGCCGCCCGCCACCCGCACCTCGTCTACGTCGCGCCCGGCCTCCCGGCGAGCGACGACGACCCCGAATGGGCCGCGCGGGTGGCCGCGCACCAGGCGCGGCGGCCGTCGCACTGGAAGACCGTCGAGACCACGGACCTGGCGGGCACCCTCCGGAAGGCGACCGAGCCGCTGCTGATCGACTGTCTCGGAACCTGGCTGTCCCGCGTGCTGGACGACGTCGGCGCGTGGCGCGAGAAGCCCGGCTGGGAGCACCGGCTGGACGACCGGCTCGAAGACTTCCTGGCCGCGTGGGCCGCGGCGCGCGTGCCGGTCGTCGCGGTCAGCAACGAGGTCGGCAGCGGTGTGGTGCCCGCGACGTCGTCCGGACGGCTGTTCCGTGATGTGCTGGGCGCACTCAACAACCGGGTGTCCGCCGACGCCGACCGGGTCGTGCTGGTCGTCGCGGGCCGGGCGCTCGACCTGTAACCAGGAGGCGCCCGTGTTCGACGTACCCGTGCCCGACCCCGCCGCCCGCGCCGCCGCGCTCGAGCGGCTCGACGGCCTGGTCAAGCCGCTCGGCGCGCTCGGCAGGCTGGAGGAGCTCGCCGCCTGGCTGGCCGCGGCGCACGGGAGCGTGCCGCCGCGCCCGCTGGACGACGTCCGGGTGGTCGTCTTCGCGGGCGACCACGGCGTGTCGGCGCTTTCGGCGTACCCGCGCGAGGTGACCGCGGCGATGGTGCGGGTGTTCCTGGCCGGCAAGAGCGGCGTGAACGTCCTGGCGGCGCAGGTCGGCGCGCGGGTCCGGGTGGCCGACCTGGGCGTGGACTGGGACGGCGCGGACGTGCCGGCATCGGTGACGGCGCACAAGATCCGCCGCGGATCGGGCTCGATCGACGTCGAGGACGCGCTTTCCCCGGGCGAGGCGGAGGCGGCGTTCGAAGCGGGCCGGGCGATCGCCCGCGAGGAAGGCGACGCTGACCTGCTGATCCCGGGCGACATGGGGATCGGCAACACGGCGATGTGCGCGGCGCTGGTGGCGGCCTCCCTGGGCCTGCCGGCGGCCGAGGTGGTCGGCACGGGAACGGGCGTCGACGCTTCCGGGCTGGAGCGCAAGACAGCGGCGGTCGCGGCGGCTTTGGCTCGGACGTCGGGGCGGGTGGAGGACCCGTTCTCGCGCTTGACGGCGTTGGGCAGCGCGTGCGTGGCGGCGACGGCGGGGTTCTTGGTCGAGGCGGCATTGCGGCGGATCCCGGTGCTGCTGGACGGGGTGTTCTCGGGCGCGGCGGCCCTGGTCGCGCGGGACATCGCGCCGGGGGCGGAGCAGTGGTGGCTGGCCGGGCACCGGTCCACGGAGCCTTCGCAGGCGTTCGCGTTGAAGGCGCTGGGGTTGGAGCCGATCTTGGACTTCGGGCTGCGGCTGGGTGAGGGAAGCGGGGCTGTGCAGGCGGTCCCGACCGTGCGGGCGGCGCGGGCGATCATCGCGGAGATGGGCCTGCTGGCGGACCTCGCGTGAGCGCTGGGCCCGAGCGCCCCAATGTGGCCTTGGGTGCGCCCAACGCACCCAAAGTGGCCTTCGGTGCGTTGGGCGCACCCAAAGTGGCCTTCGGTGCGTCCAACGCACCCAATGTGGCCTTCGTTGCGCTCAACGCACCCAATGTGGCCTTCGGTGCGTTGGGCGCACCCAATGTGGCCTTCGGTGCGTCCAACGCACCCAATGTGGCCTTGGGGCGCTCGTGAGCCGCTGGGCCGACTCCGTGCGGATGGCCGTCGGGACCCTCACCACCGTCCCGGTCCCGGCGCCCCGAGTCATCGACCGTCGTGTCGCCGGGGGCGCCATGATGCTCGCGCCCCTCGCCGCCCTTCCGCTCGCCGCAGCAGCCGGGCTCATCGCCGCCGCCGGGGAAGCGCTCAGCCTGCCGAGACTGGCCACCGCGGCCCTCGCGCTGGGAGCCGTCGCGCTCGGGAGCCGGGGACTGCACCTCGACGGGCTCGCCGACACCGCCGACGGCCTCGGTGCCTCCTACGACCGCGCCAAGGCCCTCGACGTCATGCGCCGCGGGGACTCCGGGCCCACCGGGGTCGCGACGCTCGTCTTCGTCCTGCTCGTCCAGGTCGGCGCGCTCAGCCAAGCCGAGCTCCCGATCGCCACCGTCGTCGCGGCCGTGGTCATCGGACGGTGCACCCTCTCGATGTCCTGCGCGCGCGGGGTGCCGTCCGCGCGACCCGAGGGACTGGGAGCCACCGTCGCCGGCTCGGTCCCGAGAACCGTCGCGATCGCGATCGCCGTGGTCGCCGCCCTAGCGAGCACCCTGATCCCCGGGATGGACTGGTGGCGGGGCCCGCTAGCCGTGGCCGTCGCCTACGCCGTGACCGCGGTCCTCCTCCTCAGGTGCACCCAACGCCTCGGAGGCGTCACCGGCGACGTCCTCGGCGCCGGTGTCGAAGTCGCCGTCGCCGCCGCCCTGCTCGCACTCGCGTAAAACGTCGTACCCCCCGCCTAGGGTCGACGCCGTGAACCGGACCGACCGTCTCTACGCCCTCGTCGAAGAACTCCGCGCCGTCGCGCCGCGGCCCCGCAGCGCGCGCTGGCTCGCGAACCGGTTCGAAGTCAGCACCCGCACCGTCGAACGGGACATCAGCGCGCTGCAGCAGTCGGGCACGCCGATCTACGCCGAACCCGGCCGCACCGGCGGGTACTGCCTCGACAAGGCGCGCACCCTGCCACCGGTGAACCTGACCCCGGGCGAGGCCGTCGCGATGGCCTTGGCGCTCAACCGGCTGGAGGGCACGCCGTTCCGCACCGAAGCGGGCTCGGCCCTGCGCAAGCTCGTCGCCGCGATGCAGCGGGACGACGCCGCCGCGGCCGAAGACCTGGCCACCCGCGTCCACTTCCTCGACGACGCGGGCGAGCTCCCGACGATCCCCCGCGTGCTGGCCGACGCGCTCGTCACCCGCCGCGTCCTGCGCATCGGCTACGGCGACCGCGGAGGCGCCGTGACGCGGCGAGAGATCGAGCCGCTGGGCTACGTCGGCAAGCCCGACCACTGGTACCTCGTCGCCTGGTGCCGGCTGCGCGAAGAGATCCGCGCCTTCCGCACCGACCGGATCACCTCGGTCTCGGTCACCGCCGAGGTGCCCCCGCCCCGCCCGCTGCGGCGCGAGGACCTCGACATCCCGTACGGCGTCGTCGAACAGCTCACTTTGGCGGAGTGAACACCGAGAAGTGGTTGCCCGCCGGGTCCAGCACGTGCGCGAACGTCACGCCGACCGGGTTGACGGCCGGCGGCCGCTGCACCTTCCCCCCGGCCTCTTCGACCCGGCGGCACGCGGCTTCGACGTCCTCGACGAGTACGGTGAACACCGCGTAATCGGGCATTTCGCCCTTGGTCGAGAAGAGGCCGCCGCGCGAACCGCCGGTCTCGATGACCCGGTAGGCCGTGTCGGTGCTGGCCGACTCGTCCTGCGCGACGGTCCAGCCGAAGACGTCGCCGTAGAACCGTTCCGCGGCCGCCGGGTCGGCGGCACCGATCTCGAACCAGGCGACGTCGTTGAATCGGGGCATGTCGTTCCTTCCGCTGCCACGCCGGGCGTTTCCCGGCGGCGACACCCACTTTCGGCGGTGCCGGCGACAGCCCCCTGTCGGTGTTTCCCGGCGGCTTTGTCAACCTCGGCCATCGGCCCGGCGTGTAGGAGGTAAAGCCCCGAGGAGGACGCCCTGAGCGCTGACACCGCCTTCGACCTGGCGGAACTCTTCCGCGCCCACCGCCCCGGCCTGGTCCGGCTCGCCGTGCTGCTGCTCGGCGACCGCGCGCTCGCCGAGGACGTCGTGCAGGACGCCTTCGTCGCGCTCGTCCGGCGCCGGCCGCTCGACGACCCCGCCGCGGCGGGCGGCTACCTGCGCGTCTCCGTCGTCAACGGCGCCCGCTCCGCCCAGCGCCGCGCGGCCGTGCGGCTGCGGCACCGCAAGGCCGAGCGGGACGACGGGCCGCCCGCCGATGTCGAAGCCCTGCTCGGCGAGGAACACCGCGAAGTGCTCGCGGCCGTGCGGCGGCTGCCGCGGCGGCAACGGGAGGTGCTCGTGCTGCGGTACTGGTCCGGCCTCTCCGAAGCCGAAATCGCCGGCACGCTCGGCGTCTCCCGCGGCACGGTCAAGACCTGCGCGTCCCGCGCGCTCGCGAAACTGGAAGGACAGCTCCGATGACCGACGTCGAAACCCGGCTGCGCAACGCCTTCGAAGCCCTCGCCGACACCGTCGACGTCGAGCCCGCGGACGTCCCGACGCCGCGGCGGCGGGTGCTCGTCCCGGCCCTGGTGGCGGCCGCCGTCGTGCTCATGGCCGGCGCGATCTTCGTCGCGAGCCGGGACGAGCCGCGGACCGCGACGCTCGTGCCTGCCGTGCCGCTGCCACGCCAGACTCACGGCTTCCTGCCGAACTTCGCGCTGTACACCCACTGCGGCGTCGCCGAGACGCGAAGCGGCCTGAACTACTTCGAGGCGGAGACGCCGCTGTACGGCCCCAACGGCGGAGCGCCGGCGGGCTGGGACAACCCCTACCAGGAAGGCACGATGTACTTCACCGACTCCGGGGACATGATCTTCCGCGACGACCAGGGCCACGAGGTGCGGTTCCTGGTCCGGCGCGGCGCGACGGCGTTCAAGCACATCTGCAAATAGCGGCCAGGAACGCGTCCGTCGTGCCATGATCCCGCACCGCCAGGCGCAGGTGGTCCGGCCCCAGCCCGGGGAACGTGTCGCCGCGGCGAACCGCGTAACCCGCTTCACGCAGCCGCAGGCGGACGTCGGCGCCGTGCGGAACCCGGATCAGCACGAACGGGCCACGCGGCTCGCCGAGGACGCGAACCCCCGCCGCGGCCAAGCCCGACACCAGGTACTCGCGGTCCGCTTCCGCCGCCACCGCAAGCTTTTCGGCCTCCTCCACCGCCGCGGGACGGCAGCACGCCACCGTCGCCACTCCGGCCAAAGTGGACACCGACCACGGCACCTGCACCGCCCGCAGCCGCTCGACGACGTCCGGCTCAGCGAGGACGTACCCCGCCCGCAGCCCGGCCAGGCCCCACGTCTTCGTCAGGCTGCGCAGCACGACGACGCCGGGAACGCCGTGGGCCAGGCTCTCGGCCTCGCCGGGAACAGCGTCCAGGAACGCTTCGTCGACGACCAGCAATCGTCCGGGCCGCGCCAGCGCACGCAGCGAAGCCGCCGGGTGCAGCACCGACGTCGGGTTCGTCGGGTTGCCGACGAACACCAGGTCGGCGTCGTCCGGGACCAGCGCCGGGTCCAGCACGAAACCGTCCTCTTCGGACAGGATCACCCGTGAGACGACGTGGCCGGCCGCCCGGAGTGCCGCCTCCGGCTCGGTGAACTGCGGGTGCACGACCACCGCGTGCCGGGGCCGCAACGCCGAAGCCAGCAGCGTGAACGCTTCCGCCGCACCCGCGGTGACCAGGACTTCTCCCGGAAGACGGCCATGACGCGCCGCCACCGCGGAAGTCGCCTCGACCGGCGACGGATACGCGGCGAGAGTGTCCAAAGCGGACGCCAGCTCCTGCCGAAGCCACGCGGGCGGCCGCGGCAGCCGGACGTTCACGGCGAGGTCGACCAGCCCCGGCCCGACCTCGCGGTCACCGTGGTGGTGCAGGTCGTAGTCACGCATAAGCCCGGACCCGGGCCGCGAACCGCTGGGCCAGCTCGGGATACCCGGCCCAGTGGACGTGCAGGTAGGACGCGTGCAGCGTCGGCGACGCGAAGCCGTCCAGCTGCCGGTCCCAGCCCCACGCCGCCGAAGCGCCGTGCGGCGGCGTGACCTCGGTCCGGTGGAACTCGTGCCCGGTGACGCGCTGTCCGGCCGTGGCCAGCACGTTGTCCTCGACGGCGACCGCGCGCCGGTAGCCGAGCTTGCCGCGGGCCGTCATCTTCGCGTCCGCGGGCAGCGCGCCGACCATCGGCACGCCGTCCAGCGACTGGCACAGGTACAGCAGGCCCGCACATTCCGCGCTCACCGGCATCCCGTCCTGGACGGCCGCGGCCACTTCGCGACGCAACGGAGTGTTCGCCGACAGCTCCGCCGCGTGGACCTCGGGGAAGCCGCCACCGAAGTACAGCCCGGCGCACCCGTCGGGCAAGGCCTGGTCCCGCAACGGATCGATGTCGACCACGTCGACTCCGCAGGCGGCGAGCAGCTCGATGTTCTCGGTGTAGCGGAAGGTGAACGCGGGACCGCCGGCGGCCGCGACCGTCACGCGCGGACCGTCCACACCGGACGGTTCCCACGGCGGCGCGGAAAGCGAAGGCGCGGCGGAAGCGATCCGGACGATCGCTTCGAGGTCGACCCCGTCGCGCACCCACGCCGCGAGCGAAGGCAGTACGCGCTCGGCTTCCGCGGAACGTTCCGCCGCCGGCACCAGCCCGAGGTGCCGGCTCGGCGCGTGGATCTCTTCGTTGCGGTACAACGCTCCCAGCAGCGGGACGCCGGTGGCCTCCAGCGCGGACGCGATCTCGTCGAGGTGCCGCTGCGAGCCCAGCTTGTTGAGGATGACCCCGGCCAGCCGCACCCGTGTGTCGTAGGAAGCGAACCCGAGCACCGTCGCCGCGACACTGCGCGACGCCGCCGACGCGTCGACCACCAGCACCACCGGCGCGTCCAGGAGCCGGGCCACGTGCGCGGTCGAGGCGTAGCCCTCGGTGCCGAGCGCGCCGTCGAACAAGCCCATCACGCCTTCGATGACGGCGATGTCGGCCCCGGCGGAACCGTGTCGCAGCAAGGGAATCAGCTGGTCCTCGCCCTGCAGGAACGGGTCCAGGTTGCGCGCGGGGCGCCCGGTCGCGAGGGCGTGGTAGCCCGGGTCGATGAAGTCGGGCCCGACCTTGTGCCCGGAGACGCGGTGCCCGGCCTCGCGCAGCGCCGCCATCAGCCCGGCGGCGATCGTGGTCTTGCCGTGCCCGGAACCGGGCGCGGCGACGACCACGCGCGCTACCACTCGATCCCCCGCTGGCCCTTCTGGCCGGCGTCCATCGGGTGCTTGACCTTGGTCATCTCGGCGACGAGATCGGCGGCGTCGACCAGCTCCGGCGGCGCGTACCGGCCGGTGATGACGACGTGCTGATGCCCGGGTCGCGAGACCAAAGTGGACACCACGTCGTCCACCTCGAGCCAGCCCCACTTGAGCAGGTAGGAGAACTCGTCGAGGACGTAGAAGTCGTGCGTCTCGGCGGCGAGCCGGCGCTTGATCTCCGCCCAGCCCTCACGCGCGTTGACAGCGTGGTCCTCGTCGGTGCCGGACTTGCGCGCCCAGCTCCAGCCCTCGCCCATCTTGTGCCACTCGACCGGCCCGCCCTCGCCGGTGTCGTCGTGCAGCTTGCCCAGCGCGCGGAACGCGGCTTCCTCGCCGACGCGCCACTTCGCCGACTTGACGAACTGGAACACGCCGATCGACCAGCCCTGGTTCCAGGCACGCAGCGCCATCCCGAACGCGGCCGTCGACTTGCCCTTCATCTCGCCGGTGTGCACGGCGAGCAGCGGCCGGTTGCGGCGCTGGCGTGTGGTCAGGCCGTCCTTCGGGACGACTTCCGGTTTCCCCTGCGGCATCAGGCGGCCTTCCCGGTCCGGGCGCGGACGGCGCTCGTGAGGGACTCGGCGGCGACCTCGCCCAGGGGCACGTGCTCCGCGCCGAGGTGGGCGGCGAGGTCGGCGGCCAGGCCGAGGCGCATCTTGCCGCTTTCGCAGTCCATGACGATGGCGGTGACCCCGGAGAGCAGCCCCGCCGCGGCCTGGGCGCGCGCGACGGCGTCGGGGCCGCTGGTGGCACGGCCGTCGGTGACGACGACCAGCAGCGGACGGCGCCGCGGGTCGCGGATCTCCTCGACGCGCAGCACCCGCGCGGCCTCCAGGAGGCCTTCCGCGAGGGGCGTCCGGCCGCCGGTCGGCAGGCCTTCGAGACGGGACGCGGCCGCGTCGACGCTGATCGTCGGCGGCAGCGCCAGCTCGGCGGCGTTGCCGCGGAAGGTGACGAGCCCGACCTTGTCGCGCCGCTGGTAGGCGTCGAGCAGCAGCGAAAGCACCGCGGACTTGACCTCGCGCATCCGCGCCTTCGCGCCCATCGAGCCGGACGCGTCGACGCAGAACAGCACTAGGTTGCCTTCGCGGCCTTCGCGCAGTGCGAAGCGAAGATCCTGCCGGCGCAGCTTCAGCCCGGCGCCGTCGCGGCCGCGGGCCTTCTGGTGCGGTGCCGCGGCTTTCACGGTCGCGACCAGGTGCGCCCGGCCGTCCCGGACGCTCGGGGGCTGGACGCCGATGGTGCGGCCGCTGTCGGTGATCGCGCGGGACCGGCGTCCTCGCTCGCCTTCGCCCGTGCCCTTGACGCGGAACACGCGTGCCTTGAACGTCTCGCCGGCGCCGACGGTCTTCTGATGCCCGCCGCTCTGGCTCTGCTGCGGCTGACCCTGCGGCGCGTCTCCCTGCGGGACTTCTTGCGGCGCATCGTCGGGCGTCGAACCCGAGCCGGGACCGTCGTCTTCGGGGCCCGGCTCCGGGGGCTGGGCGTCCTGAAGGGCCTGCTCCAACTGCTCTTCCGAGATACCCGGGGCGTCGAACGGGTTCCGGCGGCGCCGGTGCGGCAGCGCGAGCCGCGCAGCGACGCGGACGTCGTCGGTGGTCACCTCGTCGCGACCGGCCCAGGCGGCGTGCGCGACGGCGGTGCGCGCGGTGACGATGTCCGCGCGCATGCCGTCGACCTCGAAGGACGCGCAGATCTCGGCGATCTGGCGCAGCGCGTCGTCAGGCAGCTTGACGGCGGGCAGAAGCTGTTGCGCCGCTTCGATGTCCGTGGCCAGCTGGGCGTCCTCGGCCGCGTACGACGCCGCGAAGCTGTCCGGGTCCGCTTCGTAGGCGAGGCGGCGCCGGACGACCTCGACGCGCTGCTCGGGATCGCGGCTGGAAGCGACTTCGACGGTCAGGCCGAACCGGTCGAGCAGCTGCGGCCGCAGCTCGCCTTCCTCGGGGTTCATGGTGCCGATCAGGACGAACCGGGCCGCGTGCGACACCGAGACGCCCTCGCGCTCCACGGTCGCGCGGCCCATCGCGGCGGCGTCGAGCAGCGTGTCGACGAGGTGGTCGTGGAGCAGGTTGACCTCGTCGACGTAGAGCAGCCCGCGGTGCGCGGCGGCCAGGAGGCCCGGCTGGTAGTCCGTGACGCCTTCGCTCAGCGCGCGTTCCAGGTTCAGCGAGCCGACGACGCGGTCCTCCGCTGCGCCGACCGGCAGCTCGACCAGTTTCGCCGGGCGCCGGTGGCTTTTCGTCCCGGCGTGCGGTCCGTCCGGGCAGACCGGGTCGGGAGCCGCGGGATCGCAGGAGAACCGGCAGCCGTCCACGACGTCGACGCCCGGCAGCAGGCCCGCGAGCGCGCGGACCATGGTCGACTTCGCCGTGCCCTTCTCACCGCGCACCAGCACCCCGCCGACCGCGGGGGAGATCGAGGAGAGGACCAGCGCCAGGCGCAGGTCCGGCAGCCCGACTACGGCGGTGAACGGGTAGGGCTTCAACAGCACTCCTCCAGCCTCGGCGACCGGCCGATCATCGCACAGCGCCCGGCTCGCTTAGGGTGGGAAATCGTGCGCGAAAAATCACGGTTGACGGTGGTGGGAATCGGGGCTGACGGCTGGTCCGGCTTGTCGGAGCAGGCTCAAGCTCTGGTGCTCGGCGCCGACATCGTGCTGGGCGCGCCGCGGCAGCTGGCCTACCTGCCGTCGGAGGTCACGAGCGAGCCGTGGCCGTCGCCGTTGCTGCCGGGGCTCGACGCGGTCATCGCCGAGCACGAAGGACAGCGCATCTGCGTCCTGGCCAGCGGAGACCCGTTCCTGTCGGGGGTCGGCACCACGCTGGTGGCGCACGGGTACGAGGTCGACGCGCTGCCCGCGGTCTCGTCGGTGACGCTCGCCCGGGCGCGGCTGGGCTGGTCCGCCGAGGAGACCGAGGTGGTGACCCTCGTCGGCCGGTCGCCGGCCCGCGTCGCCCGGGTGCTGGCGCCGGGGCGGCGGGTGCTCGTCCTGGGTGCCGACGCCGCGGGGTTGCGCTCCTTGCTGACCGTGCGCGGGTATGGCGAGACCGAGCTGTTCGCGCTGGAGAACCTGGGCGGGCCGGACGAGCGCATCTCCGACGGCTGGGCCGGCGACCCCGGTCCGCTGACGGTGTTCGCGCTGACGTGCGAGGGCCCGGCACTCCCCCTGATCGGCATCCCGGACGACGTGTACTCCCACGACGGCCAGCTCACCAAGCGCGACCTGCGCGTCTCGGCGCTGGCCCGGCTCGCGCCGAGTCCCGGTGAGCTGCTGTGGGACATCGGCGCGGGGGCCGGCAGCGTCGGGATCGAGTGGTCGCGGCTGCACGAGCTGAACCGCGCCATCGCGATCGAGCGGGACGCGGACCGCGCCGAGCGGATCGGCCGGAACGCGCTCGACCTGGGCGTTCCGGAGCTGCAGGTGGTGACCGGCCCGGCCCCGGAGTCGTTGAGCGCGCTCCCGGCACCGGACGCGATCTTCCTCGGCGGCGGCCTGACCGCACCGGGCCTGCTGGACGCGTGCCTGGCCACCGGCGCGCGGCTGGTGGCGCACGGCGTCACGCTGGAGGCCGAGCGGATCCTCGGTGACCTGTACGCCGAGCGGGGTGGCGAGCTGCTGCGGATCGCGGTCGAACGCGCCGCGCCGCTCGGGGGGTTCACCGGGTGGACCCCCGCCCGGACCGTGACGCAGTGGAGCAGCCGATGACCGTGCACTTCGTCGGCGCCGGGCCTGGCGCCGCGGACCTCATCACCGTGCGCGGCCGGGACTTGCTCGCCCGCTGCGCCGTCTGCCTCTACCCCGGCAGCATGACCCCGTCCGACCTCCTCGCGTACTGCCCGCCCGAAGCCACGCTAGTCGACACCGCGAACCTCAGCCTCGAAGAGATCGTCGGAAAGCTCGTCGAGGCGCACGAGAACGGGCACGATGTCGTCCGGCTCTGCTCCGGCGATCCGTCGCTCTACAGCGCCGTCGCCGAACAGATGCGACGTCTCGACGCGGCCGAAGTGCCGTACGAGGTCGTACCCGGCGTACCCGCCTTCGCCGCTTCGGCCGCCGTGCTGAAACGCGAACTCACCGTGCCCGAAGTCGGCCAGAGCCTGGTGATCACGCGCGTGCAGGCGCGATCCACCAAGATGCCGCCCGCCGAAACCCTCGCCGCCTTCGCCGCCACCCAGGCGACGCTCGCGGTGCACCTCGCGATCAACCACGTCGAGCGCGTGACCGCGGACCTGACCCCGCACTACGGCGCCGACTGCCCGGTCGCCGTCGTCGCGCTCGCGTCCCAGCCCGGCGAGACCGTCGTGCGGGGCGTGCTCGGTGAGCTGCCGGAACTCGTCCGCGACGCCGGGATGACGCGGGCCGCCACCATCTTCGTCGGCCGGGTGCTCGCCGCCGCGGGCTTCCCGGACAGCTTCCTCTATTCCCGTGCCCGCGACCGGGCGAACCAACCGGAGTCGTTGTGACGCACCTGAACTGGGGCCTGCTGGCCGCCGGGACCATCGCCGCCCACTTCGCCGCGGGCGTCGACGAGAGCAAACACGGCACACTCACCGCGGTCGCGGCCCGGGACGCCGACCGGGCGCGGCAGTTCGCCGCCCGCTTCGAGATCCCCAAGGCCTATGGCAGCTACGAAGACCTTCTCGCCGACCCGGACGTCGACGCCGTGTACGTCTCGACGCCGCACGCGCTGCACAAGGAATGGGCCATCGCCGCGGCCGAAGCGGGCAAGCACGTCCTCTGCGAGAAGCCGCTGACGCTCACCGCCGCCGACGCCGAAGAGGTGATCGCGGCGGCTCGCCGGAACGACGTCTTCCTCATGGAGGCATTCATGTACCGCCTGCACCCGCAGACGCGGCGGCTCGTCGAGCTGATCGCGAGCGGCGCGATCGGCGAAGTCCGCGCGGTCGACACGACGTTCTCCTTCGACAGCAACCCGGAGGAGACCGCCCGCCTCGGTGACCCGGCGCTCGGCGGCGGCGGGATCCTCGACGTCGGCTGCTACTGCACCTCGCTGGCCCGGCTGGTCGCCCAGGCCGCGACCGGACAGGACGTCGTGGAGCCGACCGAGGTCAGCGGGATGGCCCACCTCTCCGCGCAAGGCGTCGACGAGTACGCGACCGGCCTGCTGCGCCTGCCCGGCGACATCCTCGCGACGATCTCCTGCGGCATCCGGCTGACCCGCGAGGACGGCATCCGCGTGTTCGGCACGAGCGGGCAGCTCCACATCCCGCGTCCCGCGTGGATCCACCCGCTGCGGAAGCCCGGCACCTCCCAGATCATCCTGACGCCGGCCGACGGCGAACCCGAGGTCATCGAGGTCGAAGCGACGCAGGGCGTCTTCGCGCGCGAAGCGGACCACGTCGCCACGCACGTCGGCGACCGGCAGGCACCCGAACTGACCTGGGCCGAGACGCTCGCCAACCTGCGCACCCTGGACCGGTGGCGCGAGGCCGTCGGCTACGGACGTCCTTCGTGACTCCGCCGATCCTCATCCTCGGCGGGACCGGCGAAGCACGGAAACTCGCCGAAGACCTCGTAGCGCGCGAAGTCCGCGTCGTCTCTTCGCTGGCGGGACGCGTCGCGCGGCCACGCCTTCCAGTCGGCGAAGTGCGCGTAGGCGGCTTCGGCGGCCCGGAAGGTCTCGCAGGCTGGCTGCGCGAGAACGACGTGAAGGCCGTCGTGGACGCGACGCATCCCTTCGCCGAGCGCATCGGCGCGAACGCGGCGAAAGCGTCCGAACTCACCGGAATCCCTCTCCTCCGCCTCGCGAGACCGGGCTGGCAACCGAGCCCAGGAGACGTCTGGCACTGGGCGGAAGACCTCGCCGACGCCGCCCGGCAGCTGCCGGACCTGGGCAAGCGCGTCTTCCTCACCAGCGGCCGCCAGGGCCTGCCGGCCTTCGCGCACCTCGACGACCTGTGGTTCCTGGTCCGCTGCGTCGACCCGCCCGAACCGCCGCTGCCCCGCCACCACGAGCTGATCCTCGCGCGCGGGCCGTACGAGGTGGCCGCCGAGCGCGAGCTGCTCGCCCGGGTCGACGTCCTGGTCACCAAGGACTCCGGCGGCGCCCAGACCGGCGCGAAGCTGACCGCGGCGCGCGAACTCGGCAAACCCGTCGTCGTGGTCCGGCGGCCGCCGAGACCGGAGACGGAGACCGCCGGAACCGTCACCGAAGCCGTCGAATGGGTCCTGAACCGATGATCGAAGAGTTCTACGAGGTCCTGCGCAAACGCCGGGACGTCCGCGGCGAGTTCACCGGCGAGCCGATCCCCGAAGCGACCCTGCTGAGGATCCTCGAGGCCGCGCACTCCGCCCCCAGCGTCGGGCTCACCCAGCCCTGGGACTTCGTGCTGGTCGACGACCACGCGACGCGCGAGACATTCGCGAAGCACGTCCGCGAGGAGCGAGACGTCTTCGCGGAACAGCTCGCCGAAGACCGGGCGAGCACCTTCGCGAACATCAAGATCGAGGGCATCCTCGAAGCGAGCCTCGGCATCGTCGTCACCTACGACCCGGCCCGCGGCGCGCCCGGCGTCCTCGGCCGGCACGCCATCGCCGACGCCGGCCTCTATTCGGTGTGCCTGGCGATCCAGAACCTCTGGCTCGCCGCGACCGCCGAAGGCCTCGGCGTCGGCTGGGTCAGCTTCTACCGCGAGCCGTTCCTGAGCGAGCTGCTCGGCATCCCGGACGGCATCCGGCCGGTCGCGTGGCTCTGCGCCGGGCCGGTGAGCAAGCTGGAAACCGTGCCCGACCTGGAGCGCCACGGGTGGCGCAGCCGCCGTCCTCTGACCGCCGCTTTACACCACGGGCGCTACACGCCACGTGATCCGGGGGTTGCGTCAGCCGCCGGCGTCTGACCCGTTAGCGTTGCGCCGATGCGTCTGATTGCCGTAGCGCTGGGGCTGCTCTCGGCCTTGTGCGCGCTGGCTTTCCCCTTCCTGCCGGTGGTGCAGGACACGGCGGAGGTCGTCTGGCCGACCGGCAGCGACACCCGCTCCGTCAACGCGCCCTTGACCGGGTACTGGGCCCAGGACCTGCGCGCCGAGCTGCCGTGCGCGGCCATCCGCTCGGTCGACGCCCGCACCGGCGGCCCGGGCCTGCTCTTCGCCACCGTGCCGGACGGCCGCACCGACCCGAAGTCCGGCAAGGGCGTCGGCCTGCAGCTGCGCGTCGACAACGGCGTGCTGCTCGCCTCCAGCCAGGGTCAGCAGATCGCGCAGCAGCCGCTGCCCGCCGAGAAGTGCGACGTCGAGCTGGACGTCGACGCGACGCAGATGACCCTCGCCGTGGCCGGGACGCCGATCTTCCACGCCGGCGGCGACGTCCGGCCCCGCGTGGTCGGCATCTACTCCTCGATCAACTCGAGCAAGGACCCGATCGCCGGCCTGCACGTCTCGGTCGTGCCGGACACGCGCTACCAGACGTCGCCGACCGCGCTGAAGATCGGCGTCGGCGTGCTCGCCGTGCTGTCGCTGATCGGCTGCATGATCGCGGTCTGGCGCCGGGACTCCGGCTCCGCGAGACGCGCGCCGCGCTGGGCGCCGGTCGGCTGGTGGCGGCTGACGCTGCGGGACGCCACGGTGATCGCCGCGCTCGGCGCGTGGGTCTTCATCGGGCCGGTGACCTCGGACGACGGCTACATCCTGACGATGGCCCGGGTCACCGAGCAGACCGGGTTCCTCACGAACTACCACCGCTGGTTCGGGGTCGCCGAGGCGCCGTTCGGCTGGTTCTACCATGTGTTCGAGCTGATGGCGCACGTCAGCGTGGTGCCGCCGTGGATCCGGCTGCCGTCGTTCCTGCTCGGCGTGCTCTGCTGGCTGCTGATCAGCCGCGAGGTCATGCCGCGCCTCGGCGCCCAGGTCCGCACCAGCCGCCCGGCCAGCTGGGCCGCGGCGACGGTGTTCCTGGTCTGGTGGATGCCCTACAACAACGGTGTCCGGCCCGAACCGGTCGCCGCGCTCGGGTCGCTGCTGGCGATCTGCGCCGTCGAACGCACCCTGGTGACGCGGCGGCTGCTGCCGCTCTGCCTCGGCCTGACCGCGGCCGGGTTCACCCTGGCCGCGACGCCGACCGGGCTGATCGCGGTGGCGCCGTACCTGGTCGCCGCGCGCCCGCTGTTCAAGCTGATCCGCCAGCGCGCCAACGAGAACGGCTGGCTGCCGGTGCTCGCGCCGGTCGCGGCGGCGGGGCTGCTGGTGCTCGTCGTGGTGTTCGCCGACCAGACGTTCGCGACGGTCCAGGAGGCGACCCGGATCCGCACCCAGGTCGGCCCGAACCTGTCGTGGTTCCAAGAGCTCGCGCGCTACCAGCTGTTGTTCGCCGACCTGCCGGACGGCTCGGCGCCGCGCCGGTTCCCGGTGCTGCTGATCGTGCTGTGCACGGCCACCTGCCTGGTGATGCTGCTGCGCCGCGGCCGCATCCAGGGCGCGTCGCTCGGCCCCGCGCGCCGCCTGATCGGCACGACGGCGCTGTTCTTCCTGCTCCTGGCCCTGACGCCGACGAAGTGGACACACCACTTCGGCGCGTTCGCGGCGGTCGGGGCGTCGATGGCGGCGTTGACAGCGCTCGCGACGAGTTCGACCGTGCTGCGGTCCAAACGCAACCGCGCCGCGTTCCTGGCCGGGCTGCTGGTCGTCGGCGCGCTGGCCGCGACCGGGCCGAACACGTACTGGTTCGTCTCGCGCCTCGGCGTCCAGTGGACGAACGTGGCGCCGTCGATCGGCGGCATCGGCCTGTCCACGATCCTGCTGGTGGCCGCGGCCGTCGCCGGGATCTACGCGTTCGTCGAGAACGTCCGCGCGCACCGGCCAGGCCTGCCGGCCCAGCCGCAGGAAGGCCGGCTGCGCGCGCTGCGGCTCGGGTCGCTGTCGCTGGTGGTGGTCTGCGGCCTGGTGGCGGGCGGCGAGTTCGTCACGATGGCGTGGGCGATCCACAACCAGGCCGGCAGCTACAGCCTCGGTGCGGCGAACGTCGGGCACCTGTTCGGCAAGAGCTGCAACCTCTCCGACCACGTGATGGTGGAGCGCGACGCAGCGACGAGCATCCTGCACCCGCAGACCGAGCAGCGGACGGTCGCGGAGAAGCCCAAGGAGCCGGACTCCCCGCTGCCGAACCCCGACCAGGACAACGGCCGCGTCCAGACCGGCTTCCACACCCGCTCGGTCGACGACAAGGATCCGCTGGCCGAGCCGCCGCACGGGTTCACCCCGGAGACCGTGCCGATGTGGTCGAGCTACCTCGACCAGGAGACGCGCGCGGGCCGCCTGCGCAGCGACTGGTACGCGCTGACGGAGAAGCCGGCGGACGGCCAGATCGTGGTGGCGACGGCCGGCGAGGCCCGCCGCCCGACGTCGGTCAGCCTCGACTACGGCGTCAACACCCCGGAGGGCGTGAAGGTGGTGCGCAGCCAGTTCATGCTCCCGCCGGGATCGGGCACCGGCGGCTGGAACGACACGCGCATCAACCTGCGCGACCTGCCCCCGGAGACGAACGCGGTCCGCATCAACATCGTCGACAACGACCTGACGGAGGACGGCTGGATCGCGGCGTCGGCCCCGCGCGTCCCGACGTTCACGACGCTGACGGACAAGATCGGCTCGAAGCCGGTGTACGTCGACTGGCCGGCGTCGTTCGTGTACCCGTGCGTCCAGCCGGTGACGTCCCACGACGGGATTTCCCAGGTCCCGGAGTACCGCATCACGGCGGGCGGCCTGGCGGACGAGGCGGAGTGGGCGTCGTCGACCAACGGCGGGCCGATCGGGTGGCTGGAGGAGCTGGCCGAGGAGCCCGAGGTGCCGAGCTACTTGATCGGGCAGCCGAGCCAGTCGTGGGGACAGCTGCTGCAGATCGAGCCGTTCACCGAAGGCATCGCGCCGACGGTGGTGCACGGGGAGAAGACCGTGCCGGGGTGGTGGTCCCCGGGACCGGGGCCGAGCCAGCCCAACGGCAAGGACCCGACGCGCTAACCGCTCAAGGTCCACGCCGCACGGCGGTGCAGCTGAAACCCGGCCCGCTCCAGGTTCGCCACACTCGGTGAGCCGGGGCGGGCCGTCGCCACCGCGAGGGTGCAGCCCTCCGCCGCCGCCGCTTCCAGCCTGCGTCGCAACAGCGTCGGCTGCGCGCCCCTGCCGCGGTACTCGGGCAGCGTCGATGCCGCGCCGAGGATCGCGACCCCCGCGTCGATCGTCATGCCCGCGGCCGCGATCGGCGTCTCCCCTTCCCACACCAGGAACCGCCGCATGATCGAGAGCCGGTGTTCCGCGGCCATGTACGCCGCCACCGGCCCGCTCGCCTCGAAGCCGGCCAGCAGGACGCGCACGAAAACCTCCGCGTCGGCCGACTCCGGAGGCGGCGCGGGCGCGGGGGCGGGCCCCCGGGCCGCCCGGGAACCCCCCGCCCCCCCGGCCACCCCCCCCCCCGCCCCCCCCCCCCCGGCGGCCGCCCCCCCGGGGGGCGCGGGCCC
>NZ_JBEZHS010000016.1:0-207908 GCF_040650695.1 Amycolatopsis sp. NPDC048633 | reverse complement strand
CGGTTGACAATGGTGAAACCAACCCTTGAGGACCCCGGGTGCCGCAGTGGCACCCGGGGTCCTTCGTGATGTGGAGGTGGAATGATTCCTGACCAGCAAGGACCCGGCACGCCCAGCGGAGCCGACAAGTTCGACGACGAGCACTACCCCGCCTACACGATGGGCCGGGCCGCCGAGATGCTCGGCACGACGCAAGGTTTCCTGCGCAGTCTGGGCGAGGCCGGGTTGATCACTCCGCAGCGTTCGGCCGGTGGGCATCGCCGTTTCTCCCGGCACCAGTTGCGCATGGCCGCACGGGTGCGGGAGATGGTCGATCAGGGCACCGCCATCGACGCCGCGTGCCGCATCGTCACCCTCGAAGACCAGCTCCACGAAGCCCAGCAGCACAACAGGGTCCGGCGCGATGCCGAAAGCAGCTCAGCAGACTGACGGGAAGCGCGGATGCCCGTGCGGCTTGGTCACGACGTACTCCCGGGCAGCAGGTCGACCGCGAGCCCGAGCCGCACGTCGATTTCGACTTCGAGGCCCGGTGCGGCGGTGGGTATCCACCCCGACGATCACCGCGGCCTTCTTCTCGGCCATCGCCACCTCCTGTCCTCCGCCGCCCGGACGGCAACCCCCTCCGACATGTCCTCCGGCGCGTCCGTGCGTCAGAGCACGAAAACCCTTCGGAGGCGGACCGAATCCGGGCGGAACCTGTCGCGGTCACGCTGTGAACGGGTCCCGGCGCCCCCGGCAGGGATACACTGATCGTGCCTCGGACCCCGGCGCTGCTTGTCCTCTCGGCGTGCCACACAGGCCGGTTCGCCGATCCGAATCTCGTTCGCGAACGCCGAGGCGCCGATGACCACCCGCACCACCTCGGCGCCTGCGCGACCGGCCGCCCCCGACCTCGACATCGCCCACGCCGCGGCGCTGCCCGGTGCGGCGGTCCTGGCCGCGCTGGGCGTCACTCCCGACGGGCTGGCCGCCGGCCAGGTCGCCGAGCGGTCGGCACGGTACGGGCCGAACGCGGTGTCGTCGCACCGGGCGCGGCTGGTCCCGGTGCTCTGGCATCAGCTGCGCTCGCCGTTGCTGGTGCTGCTGATGGTCGCCGCCATCGCGTCCTACTTCGTCGGCGAGCGCAGTGACGCGGTGATCATCGGGGTGATCGTGGCGGTCTCGGTCGGGCTGGGGTTCGTCAACGAGTACCGCGCGGAAAAGGCCGCGGAAGCCCTGCACACCCAGATCCGGCACGAGACGGTGGTGCGCCGGGACGGTCACGCCGTGCGGGTGGACGTGACGGCGCTGGTGCCCGGGGACGTCGTCGAGCTCAAGCTGGGTGACGTCGTCCCGGCCGATGTCCGGCTGCTGTCGGTCACCGGGCTGGAATGCGACGAGTCGGTGCTGACCGGGGAATCACTGCCGCTGGAGAAGGACACCTCGGCCGTGCCCGAAAGCACCGCACTGGCCGAGTTGTCCGGGTGCGCGCTGATGGGCACTGTCGTGCACGCGGGCAGCGCCACCGGCGTCGTGGTGTCGACCGGCGCCCGCACCGGGTTCGGCGCGATCGCGGCCGGCCTGGGCACCCACCAGCTCGACACCGAGTTCCAGGTGGGGCTGCGGAAGTTTTCGATGCTGCTGGTCTACGTCGCCGGCGCGCTGACGACGTCGATCTTCGCGGTCAACGTGGTGCTGCACAAGCCGATCCTCGACGCGCTGCTGTTCTCGCTCGCGATCGCGGTCGGCATCACCCCGCAGCTGCTGCCCGCGGTCGTGTCGACGAGTCTCGCCGCCGGGTCGCGCCGGATGAGCCGGCGCAAGGTGCTCGTCAAGCGGCTGGTGTGCATCGAGGACCTGGGCAACGTCGACGTGCTGTTCACCGACAAGACCGGCACCCTCACCCTCGGCCGCATCGACTACATGCGGGCCGTCCCGGCGGGCGGCGGGGATGCCGGCGAAGTACTGCGCTGGGGACTGCTCTGCACCGAAAACACCGGCTCCGTCGGCGGCAACCCGCTGGACCAGGCGCTGTGGGGATCACCGGCCTCGGTGGCGCAGCGGACCGCGCTCGCCGGTTACACCACGCTGGGCGTGCTGCCCTTCGACCACGAACGGCGCATGGTCTCCGTCGTCGCCGGTGACCCGGCGGGCCACACCCTCCTGGTGACCAAAGGCGCTCCGGAGACGGTGCTGGATCGCTGCACCGGAGTCCCGCCCGGCGCGCGGCAGGCCCTGGACGCCGAGTTCGCCGCGGGCAACCGGGTCGTCGCCGTGGCCATGCGGCCGTTCACCGGCGGGAAACCACCGGTGCCCGCGGACGAACAGGGCCTGGTGCTGCTCGGGTTCCTGGTGTTCCTCGACCCGCCCAAGCACGACGCCGCGCGGTCCCTGCGGCGGCTGGCCGAGCTGGGCATCGCGGTCAAGGTCGTCACCGGCGACAACTCCGCGGTCGCGGCGAAGGTGTGCCACGACCTCGGACTCGGCGATGGCGCCGCGCTGGCGGGGGCCGACCTCGACGGCCTCGACGACACTCAGCTCGCCGACGCGATCACGCGGACGACGGTGTTCGCCCGCGTGAGCCCGGAGCAGAAGGCCCGCATCGTGCGGGTCCAGCGGATCGGCGGCGGCGGGGTGGCGTTCCTCGGCGACGGCGTCAACGACGCGCTCGCCCTGCACGCGGCCGACGTCGGCATCTCGGTGGACTCGGCCACCGACGTCGCCAAGGACGCCGCCGACGTGATCCTGCTGGAGAAGGACCTCGACGTGCTCGCCGACGGCGTCACCGAAGGGCGGCGGATCTTCGCCAACACCATCAAATACGTGCTGATGGGCACGTTCAGCAACTTCGGCAACATGTTCTCCGCCGCGGGCGCGTCCCTGTTCCTGACGTTCCTGCCGATGCTGCCTTCGCAGATCCTGCTCAACAACCTGCTCTACGACACCAGCCAGCTCGCGATCCCCACCGACACCGTCGACGAGGAGCAGCTCCGCCGTCCGTCCCATTGGGACATCGGCTTCATCCGCCGGTTCATGGTCTTCTTCGGTCCGCTCAGCTCGGTGTTCGACTTCGTCACCTTCGGCGTCATGCTGTGGGTGTTCCACTCGGGCCCGGACCAGTTCCGCTCGGGCTGGTTCGTCGAGTCCTTGGCCACCCAGACGCTGGTGATCTTCGCCATCCGCACCCGGCGGATCCCGTTCTTCCGCAGCCATCCCAGCCTGCCGCTGACCCTGGGAGCCCTCGGCGTAGTGACCGTCGGCGCACTGCTGCCCGCGACACCTCTCGCGTCCGCACTGGGGTTTTCGCCGTTGCCGGGCGGGTTCTTCGCCGCGCTGGCCGGGATGGTGCTGGGCTACCTCGCCCTGATCGAGGCCGGCAAGCGCGTCTTCTACCGAATGGTGCGCACGACGACCACCGCGCCACGGCTCGCGAGCCCGCGCCGTCACCTGCGCCGCCGGGCCGCCTACTTCAGCACCGCGCACCCGACCGGCCACGCCGGAACACCGTCACAGCGAGGACTTCGATGACGCAGGAGACTCGGAACGCCGGGGTGCTCGTGGCGATCAAGGTCGTGCACACGACGGCCTGGCTGGTCATCGAGTCGTGCTTCTCGTACGTCCTGTACTCGGGGCTGACCGGACGATCGGACCGGCGTGCCGCACTGGCCGGGGGAGTGGTCGCCGCCGAGTGCCTCGTCTTCGCGGCGAACGGATTCCGCTGTCCGTTGACGGCGGTCGCCGAATCGTTCGGCGCCGACCACGGCTCGGTCACCGACATCTTCCTGCCGCGGTGGTTCGCCCGGAACCTGCCCGCGATCCACGTACCGCTGCTGGTCCTGGCCGTCGGCTTGCACACGCGGAACCTGCTCCGCGGGCCCGCGGTCAGCCGGCGGCGTGCTGCGGGCCCTCGCCCTGCCAGACGAAGTCCATCCGGTTCCTGACCCCCACCACGCCGGGAACGGCCAGCGCGAGCCGTTCCGCGGTGGCCACGTCGGCTTCGTACTCGAGCCGGCCGGTCAGCAGGACGACGCCGTGCTCGACGCTCGCGAGCACGTTGTTCTTGTCGGCGTGCAGCGCGTCCTCGAACACGGTGTGATCGACGTCGGCCCGCAGGTCTTCGTCCGTGCGCAGGAAAGTGCGCAGGAGGTCCCGCCGCGCGACGACGCCCACCAGGTGCGCACCTTCGAGCACGAACAGCCTTCGGACACCGCTCGTGGTGAGCAGCCGCGCGACCTCCGGCAGGGTGGCACCCGGTGTGGTGGTCCGCGGTGCCGCGGACATCAGCGTGGCCGCGGTCTGCGCGGCCGCCTTCCGCCAGTCCTCCCGCGTCAGGTGGCCGGCGAAGTGCGGGCAGGCCGCGTCGAGGTGGTCGTCCTGGTGAGCTTGGCGGCACAGCAGGTCCGCTTCGGTCACGACGCCGAGCAGGCCGCCCTCCGGGCTCACGACCGGGACCGCGCTGACGCGGTCGGTGACGATCATGCCGACCAGGTCCTTGAACGACGTGGCCGGCGTCGCGGTGATCACTTCCCGGGTCATGACGTGGCCGACGGTCGTGCTGGTGCGCATGGCGTTCCTCCTGCGGTGTCCGTTGTGGACGAAATGGTGGTGCTCAGCGAAGCCAGCTGTTGCGCCGGACGATCTCCAGCTTCGCCCAGCGGCGACCCAAGCCCCAGGTGTCGCCGGCCGCGAAGGCGGCCAGCACGACGATCGCGACGAGGTACACGAGGTGGTAGTCGAGCAAGGGGTTGGTCGAGGAGGTGGCCGTGCCGTCCGAAGCCGTGCGGGCCGGCGGCCATTCGGCGATCCACATCAGGGCGAGCAGGATCGTGCCCGCGACGGCGGCCGGGCGCAGGCCCACCCCGAGCAGCAGCGCGAGCCCGATACCGAGCAGGGCCAGCATGAACAGCGCGTCGGCCCAGCCGGCGCCCGCCCAGTCCCGGAGCATCGACTGCAGCGGTCCGACCTGCACGTGACCCAGGAACCCCTGGGTCGGTGACCCGCCGCCGACCCAGGCCTGCGCCGAGCTCGTGGCGTAGCCCAACCCGAACGTCTTGTCGAAGAACGCCCACAGGAACGTCAAGCCCAGGACGATGCGCAGGATGGCCAGCGCCGGGCGGCGACCCGGTTCGCCCGCCTCGCCCGCCGGCCGGCCGGAGAGGAACGTTTCCGGCATGGACTGACTGCGGTCCCGGATGGACATGAGGGCTCCTTCTGGTGTCACCCGGAGTATCAGCCCGCGGGGCGGACCAGCGCTGGTGCCGAAGTCCCCTTTTCGAAAGGTCTTCGGGAACCGGGACCGCGGCGCCGGGGACGCCAGAGGAACTTGTCGAGCTCGGCGACCAGGAACGTCATGGCGGCGAGGCCGAGCACCAGCAGCCAGCTCCCGACGGTCAGCGGCGCGGTGTGGAACAGCTCGTTCATCAGCGGGAGGTGGAGGATCGACACCTGCAGCGCGATCATGACGGCGACACCGCCGAGCACCCAGGGGTTCCAGCCGGTCGGCCGGAACCGGTCGAGGGACCGGCAGCTGAACAGGTACGCGATCTGCGCGAACACGAACACGGTGACCGTGATCGAGCGTGCTTCCGTGACCGACGCCCCGGCTCCCAGCTGCCAGGTGAACACCGCGAACGAGCCCGCGACGAGGATGACCGACACGAGCGCGATCCGCCGGAGCAGGTCGGCGGTCATCAGCGCCTGGCCCGGTGGGCGGGGGCGGCGGGCCATGATGCCCGCTTCCTTCGGTTCGAACGCCAGCGCGAGACCGAGGAAGACCGCGGTGGTCATGTTGATCCACAGCACCTGGACCGGGAGCATCGGCAGCTGGGTGCCGAGCACGATCGCGACCAGGATGACCAGTCCCTCGGCGAGGTTGGTCGGCAGCGTCCAGGCCATGAACTTGCGGATGTTGTCGAACACCGCGCGGCCTTCTTCGACGGCGGCCTCGATGGTCGCGAAGTCGTCGTTGGCCAGGACCATGTCGGCGGCTTCTTTGGCGACTTCGGTCCCGCTGCGGCCCATCGCGACGCCGATGTCGGCCTTGCGCAGAGCGGGTGCGTCGTTCACGCCGTCACCGGTCATCGCGACGACGTCGCCGCGCTGCTGCAGGAGGGTGACCAGCCGCAGTTTCTGCTCCGGGGAAACGCGGGCGAACACGTCCACGCCGGCGAGGGTGTCGTCCGGGGTGACGGCGATTTCGGCACCGGTGAGGACCACCGGTTCCCCGTCGGCCAGTGCGAAGTTCCGGGCGATCGCCCGCGCGGTTTCGCCGTGGTCACCGGTGATCATCTTGACCGCGATCCCGGCTCGCCGGCACGCCGCCACGGAGGCCACCGCGGCCGGGCGGGGTGGGTCGTGCATGGCCTGGAAGCCGACGAGGGTCAGCTCGTCCGGAGGCGCGCCCGCCGGAAAGGCAGTTGCGCCCGCCGGGGTGAACGTCGCGAAAGCCAGTACCCGTAGTCCGCGGCGGGCGAGGGCTTCCGCGGTCTCCCGTTGGCTCTCCGCCAGTGGTCCGACGGTCCCGTCCTCGCGCAGCTGACCGTGGCACCGGGCGAGAACCTTTTCGGGAGCTCCCTTCAGGTATCCGGTCAGCCGGCCGTCCGCGCTTCGGTGCACCGTGGCCATCAGGTTCCGCCCGGACTCGAAGGGCAGCACGTCGACGCGCGGCCGGGCGGACCGTTCCGCGCCGGCGTCCAGCCCGGCTTCCCGCGCCGCGGTGAGGAGGGCGGTTTCGGTCGGATCGCCGGTCGCCGCGGTCGTGCCGTCGGCGGGTTGCGCCTCGTTGCAGAGGACCCCGGTGAGCAGGCATTCCCGCAACGCCGGCGCGAGCGGGCCGCCGCCGGTCCACTCGTGGGTGCGGTCGCCGGCGACCACGGTGGTCACCGTCATCCGGTTGGTGGTGAGGGTGCCGGTCTTGTCGGTGCAGATGACCGTGGTGCTGCCGAGGGTCTCCACCGACGGCAGCCGCCGGACGATCGCACCGCGCCGGGCCATCCGGACGACGCCGATCGCCAGCACGATCGACACCGCGGCCGGCAGGCCTTCGGGGATCGCCCCGACCGCCATCGTCACCGCCGCGGTGAACATCTCGCCGGCGCGGTAGCCCCGCAGCAGACCGATCACGAACAGGACGACCGCCAGCGCCACGATGCCGACGGAGAGCCGGCGGCTGAAGCCGGACAGCTTGCGGGTCAACGGCGTGGTCGGCACGCCGGTGGCGGTCATGAGCTGGTTGATCAGCCCCAGTTCGGTGCCGGCGCCGATCGCCACGACGACAGCCGTGCCCTCGCCCCGCGTCACCACGGTGCCGGCGTGCGCGATGTTCCGCCGATCGGCGAGCGCGGTGGCCCGGGGGAGCGCGCCGGGCAGCTTCGTGACGGGTGCGGCCTCACCGGTGAGCGCGGATTCGTCGATCTGCAGTGTGTGCGCCGAAAGCAGGAGCGCGTCCGCCGCGACCTTGTCCCCGGCGCGGAGGAGAACGACATCTCCCGTGGTCAGGTTTTCGGCTCGCAGCCGGATCGGTACGCCGTCGCGCACCACCCGGACCTCGGTGCTCACCATGCCGGCGAGCGCGGTGAGCGCGTGCTCGGCCCGCGACTCCTGGAGCAGCCCGACGACCGCGTTGAGCAGCACCACGGCGAAGATGACACTCGAGTCGACCAGCTGGCCGAGGCTGAGGGTCACGGCGGCCGAGGCGAGCAGGACGTAGACGAGCGGATCCTTGAACTGGCGGAAGAACCGGCCGAGCGCACTGGTGGCCCGGCCGGTCGGTAGCACGTTCAGTCCGTTGTGGACGTTCCGGGAGGTGGCCTCGGCTTCGGTCAGCCCGGCTTGCTCGTCGGTCCCGAGCAGGGTGATCGTCTCGGCCGCGTCGAGTTCGTGAGCTGGTGCCCGGACGGCGGTGCCGACCCGCTCAGCCGGCCGCGCCGGTGCCGGCACTCGCATGATCGGTTCCCTTCGACGGCTCTGGCGAACCTTTCGTCCCGATCGTCCAGGTGAGCGTGGTGCCGGGCACAGGGCCGAACTGCTCCACGTCCGAGGTCCGAGGACCTCAAGCTCCTCGACGGCGGTGACCGGGCGCGTAGGCTGCGCGGTGAGTGCCCTGGACCCGGCGCGACGACCCGCCGATCGAGGAGCACCCATGGCACCCGTCGATCTCGCGGGAATCGCCGAGCCGCACCGCGGCCTGTCGACGGTCGGCCGGGTCCGCGAAGCCGGTGCTCGATGCGGGTCCTGACGGTCAACCCCGGCTCGTCGAGCGTCAAGCTGTCCGTCGTCGACGACGGCCGGGAGGTCGACCAGGCCACCGTCGGCGCCGCGTCCGCCGCCCAGGCCCGGCAGCCGCTCGCCGACCTGGTCGGCCGGGGGCATCCGATCGACGCGGCCGGAGTGCGGTTCGTGCACGGCGGCCTGAGCACCGACGCGGTCCCGCTGGACCGCGCGGAAACCGCGCGACTGACCGCCTTGACCCCGCTGGCGCCGTTGCACCAGCCGCTGTCGCTGGAACTCGCCGCGGTGGTCGCGGAGATCGTGCCGGGGCCGGTGTACGCGTGTTTCGACACCGCTTTCCACGCGCTGATGCCGGACGCCGCGGCCCGCTACGCGCTGCCGAAGAGCTGGGTTCGCGAGCACGCACTGCGGCGCTACGGCTTCCACGGCCTCTCCTGTGCGTCCGCCCTGCGCCGCACGGCCGAGCTGCTCGACCGGGACCACACCGGGCTGCGGCTGGTCTGCTGCCACATCGGCTCCGGCGTCTCCGTGACCGCCGTCCGCGACGGCCACGGCGTGGACACGTCGATGGGCTTCACCCCGCTGGAGGGCGCGGTGATGGCCACCCGCTCCGGCAGCGTCGACCCCGGTCTGCTCCTCTACCTGCTGCGCTCCGGCGTCACCGACGTCGCCGGGCTCGACGACGCGCTCGACCGGGGGAGCGGCCTGGCCGGGATGACCGGCACCGGCGGTGACGTGCGGGACGTGCTGGCCGCGCGCGACCGCGGCGATCCGGACGCCCGCACCGCGATCGAGGTCTACCTGCACCGGTTGCGCCGCGAGATCGGCGCGATGGCGGCGTCCCTCGACCGCCTGGACGCGCTCGTGTTCACCGGCGGTGTCGCGGAACACCAGCCGGGCCTGCTGGCCGAGCTCTGCGGAGGCCTGGGGATCTTCGGGGTGCGGGCCGATCCCGGCCGCCTGGCCGCCGAAGGCGACCGGCAGGTCGGCCGGGCGCACGAGCCCGTGCGGGTGCTGGTCGTGGCCGCGCGTGAGGGGCTGGAGATCGCCCGGCAGACGAGCCTGGCCCTGGCCGCGGGTGCCGGTGGACCTTGCGATCGGTGACCTACGGCCGCAGCGCGCCGGGCGGGCGCGCGCCTAACGTCAGGCCCGACGGAAGAGGACTTCTATGCAAGCACGCGACATCATGAGCAGTCCCGTCGTCTCGGTGACCCCGGACATGACGGTGAAGTACGCCGCGAACCTGTTGTCCGCCCACGGCTTCACCGCGCTCCCGGTCCTCGACGAAGACGGCCGGCTCATCGGTGTGGTGACCGAAGCGGACCTCGTGCGGGACCGGTTCCCGCGCGACGCCCGGTACCACCCGGCCGAAGGCGCCGACGATCCGCCGAAGCCGCCGGCCGGGACCGTCGGCGGGGTGATGACCTCTCCGGCCGTCGGGACGGGCGCGGGCACCGACGTGGTCGACCTGGTGCGGGTCCTGCTCGAAGACCGGATCCGCAGCATGCCGATCGTCGACGGCGCCCACGTCGTCGGCATCGTCACCCGGCGCGACCTCGTCCGGGCGCTCGCGCGCGACGACGACGTCATTTCGGCGGACGTCCGCCACCAGCTGTCGATCTACGGCGGGCCGGCGCGGTGGACCGTCGAGGTGCGCGACGGCGCGGTCGAGGTCGTGGACGCGTTCGACGACGAGACCGACCGGCACGTCGCGACCGTGCTGGCGCAGGCCGTACCTGGGGTGACCGCGGTCCGCGTGACCGGCACGAGCCCGACCGGCTGACCGGCCGGCCCGATCCGCCTTCGGAAGGCCACGGCGATGCAGCAGTCCACGACCCTGACCGGCACCACGCCCACGACTTCGCCGTACGACGACCACGAGCGGGATCTGGACCTGAGGTGGTGGGCCGCGGCGAACTACCTGACCGTCGCCCAGATCTACCTGCAGGACAACCCGTTGCTGCGCGAACCTCTCTCGGTGGAGGACATCAAGCCGCGCCTGCTCGGCCACTGGGGCACCAGCCCGGGGCTGTCCATGATCTACACCCTGCTCAACCGGCTCATCCGCGACTCCGGCACCGACTGCATCTACGTCGCCGGTCCCGGCCACGGCGGGCCGGCCCTGCTCGCGAACGCCTACCTCGAAGGCACCTACGGCGAGGCGTACCCCGCCGTCTCTTCCGACGTCGCCGGGCTGACCCGGCTGGTGAGGCAGTTTTCCACGCCCGGGGGTGTGCCGAGCCACGTCGGCGTCCAGACGCCCGGCAGCATCCACGAGGGCGGCGAACTCGGCTACTCCCTGGCCCACGCCGCGGGCGCCGCGTTCGACCACCCGGACCTGGTCGTGGCCTGCGTCGTCGGAGACGGCGAAGCGGAGACCGGGCCCCTGGCGGGATCCTGGAAGATCCCCGCCTTCCTCAACGCCCGCCGCGACGGTGCCGTGCTGCCGATCCTGCACCTCAACGGGTACAAGATCGCCGGCCCGACGGTGCTCGGCCGGGCCGACGACACCGACGTGCTCGGGCTGCTCACCGCGCAGGGCTGGGACCCGGTCCTCGTGTCCGGCGACGACCCCGCCGCCGTGTTCACCGAACTCCACGCCGCCCTCGCCGCCGCCCACGACGGGATCCGGGACAACCAGCGGCAGGCGCGCACCGGCTCGGCCGAGCCGTTCCGAGCGGTTCGCTGGCCGGCCATCGTCCTGCGCACACCGAAGGGCTGGACCGGCCCGGAGGTCGTCGACGGCCTCGCGATCGAAGGCACGTTCCGCGCGCACCAGGTGCCGCTGACGCAGGTCCGGGAGGACGCCGGGCACCTGCGGCAGCTGGAGCGCTGGCTGCGGTCCTACGACCCGGAGAGCCTGTTCGACGCCACCGGACGGCTCGTCCCGGAGCTGGCCGCGCTCGCCCCTGAAGGGGACAAGCGGATGTCCGCCAGCCCGTACGCCAACGGCGGCCGGCTGCTGGAACGGCTCGACATCCCCACCCTCGCCCAGTACGCCGTCGCCGTGCCGGCGCCCGGTGTCGTGCACCACGGCAACACCCGCCCGTTCGGTGAGCTGCTGCGCGACGTCTACCGCGCCAGTACCCGGGAATCCGACGGCGGCGGCACGTTCCGGTTGTTCTGCCCGGACGAAACGGCCAGCAACCGGCTCGCCGCCGTCTTCGAAGCCACCGATCGCTGCCTGCAGGCACCGATCCTCACCACCGACGACCACGTTTCACCCGAGGGCCGGGTCATGGAGGTGCTCTCGGAGCACCTGTGCCAGGGCTGGCTGGAGGGCTACCTGCTGTCGGGCCGGCACGGCCTGTTCGCGACCTACGAAGCGTTCGCGATGGTGTCGGCGTCGATGCTGGTCCAGCACGCCAAGTGGCTGCAGCACGCCGCGGACCTGCCGTGGCGGCGTTCGGTCGCGTCGCTCAACATCCTGTTGACCTCGACCTGCTGGCGCAACGACAACAACGGTTTCTCGCACCAGGGGCCGGGGCTGATCGACATCGCGATCCCGCTCGCGCCCGGTGTCGTGCGCGTCTGGTTCCCGCCGGACGCCAACACCACGCTGTCGATCGCGGAGCACTGCCTGCGCAGCCGTGACCACGTCAACCTGATCGTCGCCGACAAGCAGGAACACCTGCAGTACCTGGAAATCGAGGAGGCGGCCGCGCACTGCGCCGCGGGAGCGTCCACTTGGGACTGGGCGGGCACCGAGACGGCCGACGGTGAACCCGACATCGTGCTCGCCGCCGCCGGCGACGTGCCGACGCTGGAGGTTTTGGCCGCCGCCCGGCTGCTCCGCGACCACGTCCCGTACCTGCGGGTGCGGGTGGTCAACGTGGTCGACCTGATGGGCCTGCTCCCGCCCGGCGACCACCCGCACGGGTTCAGCGAACCGAAGTTCGAGCGGCTGTTCACCGACACCGCCGACGTCGTGTTCGCCTTCCACGGCTATCCCCGCGCCGTGCACCAGCTGCTGCACGGCCGCCCGGACCCCGGTCGCTTCCACGTTCGCGGCTACACCGAGCAGGGCACGACCACCACCCCGTTCGACATGGTCGTGCTCAACCGGATGAGCCGCTACCACCTCGTCCTCGAAGCACTGCGCAGATCCGCCCGGGTGCCCGAAGGCGGGGCGGCGCTGGCCGAGCACTGCCACGCCATGCTGGCCCGTCACCACGGCTACATCCGCGAACATTTCGAGGACATGCCGGAGATCCGCGGCTGGACCTGGGCCGGCTGACCGGCGTGCGTCTCGGTCGGTGCGGGCCAGGTAGACGTGGTCATGGCGCCTCCGGCCTGCGGGCGGCCGGTCTCCGGTGATCGGCATCGCTTCCGCAGAAGTGTCAGGAACGCGACGCCGGAGCGGAAATCACTTCTTCCGAAGCCCGGTATCAGCCGGGGTGATGCCGAGCATCGCCGCGACGGCCCGCTGGACGACGTCGCGCAGGTATCGGTGCTCGGGGTCGTCGTCGTACATCGGGTGCCACCACATCGCTTCCACGAGCGGGGTCGCGTCGAAGGGACAGGGGAGCGCCCGCACGCCGAGCTCGGCCGGGATCCCGTCGGCGAGCCGGCGTTGCACCAGCGCCACGCGTCCGGAACCCGCGATGAGCCCGGGCACGGTCAGGAACGTCTCGGTGACGACTTGGATGTGCGGTTCGATCCCGAGCATGCGCATCTGCCGCGCGGCCGGCGTCGACGCCGTCGGCCCGTGGTAGGTCACGACCCACGGCATGGTCTCCAGCTGCCGGACGGTCAAGGCGTCCCCGACGGCGGTGTTGCCCGCAGCCACCAGGCAGACCCATTCGTCGCGGTAGAGGTCCTCGTGCGGCAGGTCGTCGACGAACCCGTGCGGGATCACCAGCAGGTCGGCGTGGACCAGCTCCTGGGCCGCCGCGTCGACCATCCTGGGCGTGTTCGCGGGGAATCGCAGCCGGGTGCCCGGCGCCTCCTCGGCGAGGCGGGCCGCGATGCCGGGGCCGAGCATCGCCACCCCGTAGTCGCTCATGAGCATCGAGAACTCGCGCGTCGAGGAGGCCGGGTCGAAGTCGGGCTCGGCGGCGAACACCCGCTCGGCTCCGGACAGGGCCACGCGCACGCGTTCCTTGAGCTGCACGGCCAGCGGGGTGAGCCGGTACTGGTTCCCGGCGCGGGTGAGCAGGTCGTCGTGGAAGTGCCGGCGCAGCCGGGCGAGCTGGGCCGACACCGCCGGCTGACCGAGGCCCATCCGCGCCGCGGCGCGCGTCACGCTGCGCTCCTGCAGCAGCGCGTCGAGCGCCACCAGCAGGTTCAGGTCCAGCCGAGCCAGGTTCACAGCGAGGCACAGTATCAACGCGGTCGATACTGTGCATCACCGATCTGTTCTTCCCTGATACTGCGCCCGGCCCGACAGTGAAGGGGTGGACCGAACCGATCCCGAAGGCGCGATCGCAGCAGCAGCCCAGCGCTGCTCCAATTGGGGCCGCTGGGGCAACGACGACGTACTGGGCACCCTGAATTTCCTGGACGACGCCAAACGCCGGGAAGGAGCTGCGCTCGTCCGGCGCGGGGCGAGCTTCTCGCTGGCGCAGCGCTTCGACGCGGACGGCCCGCAGAAGGGCTGGCGACGGCGCACCAACCCGATCCACACGATGCTCGACACCGGCCTCGACGCCGAGCGCGGGCAGGGTTTCCCGCACGGGCTGGGCGGCGCCGACGACGTCGTCTTCATGCCCCTGCAGGCCTCGACGCAGTGGGACGGGCTCGGCCACATCTTCGACCACGGCGTCGCGTGGAACGGCCGGCGCGCCGGAGACGTCGTCACCAGCGAAGGCGACCAGGTCACCGGAATCGAGACCGCCGCCGGCCGGATCGCCGGCCGCGGCGTGCTCCTCGACGTCGGCCGGGTGATCGGCGACGACGGCGAGCTGCCCGACGGGTTCGCGATCACCACCGAGCACCTCGAGGCCACCATCGCCGCCCACGGCGAGACCGCGCGCGTCGGCCGCGGTGACCTGCTGCTGGTGCGGACCGGCCGGCTCGCCCGCGCCCGGCGCGAAGGGTGGGGCGACTACGCGGGCGGCCCGGCCCCGGGCCTGTCGTTCACCACGGCGGACTGGCTGCACCGCAAGGAAATTGCCGCCATCGCCACCGACACGTGGGGCTTCGAGGTCCGGCCGAACGAGTTCGACGACGCCTTCCAGCCACTGCACCAGGTCGCCATTCCCCACATCGGGCTGTTCCTCGGCGAGATGTGGGACCTCGACGCCCTCGCGGCCGATTGCGCCGCCGACGGGACGTACGAGTTCTGGCTGACCGCCGACCCGCTGCCCGTGACCGGCGCCGTCGGCGCCCCGGTCGCCCCGATCGCCGTCAAGTGAGGACCGCCATGCCCGCCGTCACCACCGTCCTCGTCGTTGGCAGCGGTCTCGCCGGCACGGCCACCGCGATCCACCTCGCCAACGCCGGAGTCGCCGTCGACCTCGTCGAGGCCGAGCCGGGCGTCGCCGCCATCGGGTCCGGGATCACGTTGCAGGGCAACGCCTTGCGCGAGCTGCGCGCCCTCGGCGTGTGGGAGGAAGTCCAGCCGAAGGGGTACGGGTTCGACAGCCTGGGGCTGCGCGCTCCCGATCCCGCCGGCACCCTCCTGGTCGAGCTCCCGGACGCTCGCACCGGCGGCCCGGACCTGCCCGCCGCCCTGGGGATGCCGCGTCCGGACCTCGCCCGGATCCTGCACGACCGCGCGGCCGCGACCGGCGCGAAGATCCGGTTCGGACTCACTGCCGCCGCGCTGGTCCAGCACAGCGATCACGTCGACGTCACCTTCTCCGACGGCACCGCCTCTCGCTACGACCTGGTCGTCGGCGCCGACGGAATCCGCTCGACGATCCGGCGGATGCTCGGCATCGAACTGACGACCCGCGCGACCTGCATGGGCATCTGGCGTGCCTTCGGACCTCGCCCGGCATCGGTCACGCGCACCGACCTCTTCTACGGCGGCCCGTGTTACATCGCGGGTTACTGCCCGACCGGGGAGAACTCGCTCTACGCCTACGTCGTCGAAGACGCGCAGGACCGTAGTTCCCTGAGTCCCTCGGAGCGGCTCGCCGTCATGCGCGAACTCGCCTCGGCCTACCACGGGCCGTGGGACGACATCCTCGCCACACTCGACGATCCCTCCCGCGTCAACTACACGTGGTTCGAGACCCACGTGCTGCCCGCGCCGTGGCACCGCGGGCGCGTCGTGCTGATCGGCGACGCCGCCCACGCCTGCCCGCCGACCCTGGCCCAAGGCGGCGCGCAAGCCCTCGAGGACGCGACTGTCCTCAGTGAACTCCTGCTCGGCGCCGACACCCTCGACGACACGGTGTGGAACGCCTTCACCGAACGGCGCGTCGCCCGGGCGACGGCTGTCGTCGAGGCGTCGAACCAGCTCGGCCAGTGGCTCCTCGACCACGAACAGGGCGACGTACCCGGCTTGATGGGCCGCGTCGCCGCCCTCGTCGCCCAGCCCGCCTGAACCCTTCCGGAGGAACGCCATGACCGACGGCCTGATCACCCACCTGCGGCACGTCGACCTCGCCGTGCCCGACCTCGCCCGCCAGCAGGACTTCTACACCGGCGCGTGGGGACTGACGACCGAGCACACCGACACCGGGATCGCCTTCCTGGCCGCGGAAGGCTCGCCCGAGCACTACATCGTGCGGCTGCGCCAGGCGGCGGACAAGCGCATCGACCTGATCGCGTTCGGCGTGGCCACCGCCGCCGATGTCGACACCCTGGCCGCGCGCCTGGCGACCGCCGGCGTCACGCTGGTCCACGAGCCTCGCACCCTGCACACCCCGGGCAGCGGATACGGGTTCCGGTTCTTCGACAACGAAGGCCGCACGATCGAGATCAGTTCCGATGTCGCGGTCCGCGCGCACCGGAAGATCGAAGCGGGCGAATCGGTCCCGGTCCGGCTGTCCCACGCCGTGATCAACTCGGCCGACCCCGAAGGCACGCGGAAGTTCTACGAGCGGCACCTCGGGTTCAAACTGTCCGACACCCTGACGCACCCGCGGATGGGCGGGAGGATGTGGTTCCTGCGCATCAACGCCTGGCACCACAGCCTGGCCATCGCCCGCGGCCCGCACCCGTCGCTGCACCACGCGTCGTTCGAGATGCGGGGGATCGACGAGTACATGCGCGGCACCGGACGGCTGCTGCGGGCCGGCGTCGAGAAGATCTGGGGCCCCGGGCGGCACCTGGCCGGCAACAACACCTTCAGCTACTTCCTCGACCCGCACGGCAACACCGTCGAGTACACCACCGAGCTGGAGCTGATCGACGAGGACACGTGGCACCCGCACCTCTACGACTTCACCCGGCCCGAGGTGTCCGACCAGTGGGGGACGGCCAACGCGATGAACGAGTTCGTCGCCTCGCGCTCCTTCAACGACCCCGACAAGGGCCTGTTCGTGGCCCCGCCGGTCTGATGCGCTTCGCCACCTACGAGCACGGCGGAACCGTGCACACGGGCGTGGTCGCCGGCGACGACGTCCACGCCTTCGCGGCCGGGGTCACGGCACTCGACCTGATCCGAGGCGGCCTGCCCGCCGCCCTCGAAGCCGGGGCTGCCGCTCTCGGCGGGCCGGCCGTGCCCCTCGCCGAGGTGCGGCTGTTACCGCCGCTGGAGCCACCGAGCGTCCGCGACTTCGTCGCCTTCGAGGAGCACGTCGAGGGCATGGTCGTCCCGGGCTCGGTGCCGCCGGAATGGTACGAGGCGCCGACGTTCTACTTCACCAATCCCGCCGCTCTGGTCGGCGCGCACGACGACGTGCCGGTGCCGCCGGGGTCGCGGTCGTTCGACTTCGAGCTGGAGGTCGCCGCCGTGCTGGGGCCGGACACGATCTTCGGCTACACGATCATGAACGACTGGTCGGCCCGCGACCTGCAACGCCGCGAGATGCGGGTCAACCTCGGCCCGGCCAAGGGCAAGGACTCCGCCACCACGCTGGGGCCCTGGCTCGTGACCGCCGACGAGCTGGAGCCGTACCGGGACGCGGACGGCTTCCTCGCGCTGGACATGCGTGTCACGGTCAACGGCGTCGAAGTGGGCCAGGACCTGTTGTCCAACATGGGCTGGCCGTTCGAGGAGCTGGTCGCCTACGCCGCTCGCGGCACCCGGGTCCGGGCCGGCGACGTCCTGGGCTCCGGAACGTGCGGTAACGGCGGCTGCCTGGCCGAGCTGTGGGGCCGGCGCGGCGAACAGCAGCCACCGCCGCTGAAGCCCGGCGACGTCGTCGAGATGACCGTCGAAGGCATCGGGACGATCCGCAACACCGTCGTACCCGGACTGGTGCTGCCGACGGTGCGTCCGGCACGCTCGCGATCCCGGGCGCGGAAACGTCCGGCATGAGCGGGCGGGGCGTCGTGACCGACGCCCACGGCTGGGACACCGTCCATCCCGGCTACGTCGAGACGCCGATGACGGCGTTCGGTGCGTCCGCGTTCCGCACAGCCGACCTCGCCGAGACACCACTCGGCCGTACCGGCACAGCCGACGAGGTCGCTCCGCTCGTCGCTTTCCTGCTCAGCGACGAGGCGTCGTTCATCACCGGTGCAGAAATCCCCGTCGACGGCGGCCTGACCGCTCACGGCGGCGTCAAGTCGATCAGCGACGCCGTGCGGCCCGCTGCCCCTCCTGAAAGGACCTGACCGTGTTCGAGTACTTCCCCGGCAACTACGTCTGGAGCCTCGGCGTGGTCGCCGCGCTCAACTCCGGCGGTCTGATCGACGAGATCGACCGTGCCTGCCGCCCCATCCGAGAGGCCGCCGCGCAGGGATCCGACGCCGGCACCCCGGACTTCCTGCGAGCCTGGACCGCCCTGACCGACCAGCTCGTCACCCAGGCTGAAGCCGCGGAGAAAGCCGGGCACGAGCGCACTGCCGGCCAGCTGTACTTCCGCGCCACCAACTACCTCTGCCAGGCCGAGCGCATGCTCGCGCACTCGAACCCCGATCGGCTGCCCACCTACCGCCGCGTCCTGGCCCTGGTGCAGAAGGCGTTCGACCTGCGCGACCCGCGCGTCTCCCGGGTGGCGATCCCTTACGAGGGGACGACCCTGCCCGCCTACTTCAGTGCTGCACCGGCCACGGACGACGGTCCGGCGCCGGTCGTGGTGCTGGTCAACGGCCTGGACTCCACCAAGGAGCACATGTACGGGTCGGCGCACTGGGAGGAGCTGGCCGCCCGCGGCATCTCGTGCTTGATGCTGGACCAGCCCGGTACCGGCGAAGCGTTGCGGCTCCAAGGGATCACGGCCCGGATCGACAGCGAGGTATGGGCCGGCGCCGCCGTGGACTGGCTCGAACAGCGTGCCGACGTCGACCCGGCGCGGATCGGGATCGTGGGCTGGTCGCTCGGAGGCTACTTCGCCCCGAGGGCTGCGGCGTTCGAGAAGCGATTCGCGCTGTGTGTCGCCTGGGGAGCCAACCACAACTGGGGAGCGGTGCAGCGCCGCCGCCTCGAACGCGAGGGCGAGCGGCCGGTGCCGCACTACTGGGAGCACGTCCTCTGGGTGTGGGGACACGACGACCTCGACTCGTTCATCGCTTTCGCCGACGATGTCCACCTCGACGGCGTGGTCGACAAGATCACCGTGCCGTTCCTCATCGCCCACGGCGAAAAGGACCGCCAGATCCCGCTCGAGTACGCGCACCGCTCCTACGACCAGGCAGTCAACTCGCCCCGGCGCGAACTGCGCGTATTCACCCCGGAAGAAGGGGCGACCGAGCACATCGGACTCGACCACCTTCCGCACGTGAGCACTTATATCGCCGACTGGGTGGCTGATGCCTTCGCCGCCATTCGACAGTGAAGCGGTGAACGTACGTGCGTATCTGAGGACGTCGCCATTGCGGCGGCCGGCTGACCATGGACGGCGTGTGCGACCGCTTCCGCGCTTACCGCGGCGTCCTGTGCGCCGGGCTGGACCCCCGCGACGGCGAGACTCGGTTCGATGACTTCGCTGAAGAGTGGCTCGATGCGGTGTCTCCGCGGCTGGAGTTGAACACGGTTGCGAAGTATCGGTCGTTCTTGGACAACCAGTTGCTGCCGCAGTGGCGGGCGTGGCCGTTGGTCGCGATCTTCAATGGGTATGTCGAGATCGAGCGCTGGCTCTCGGAGTTGCACGATGAGTTCGCCGAGTCGTCGGTGTCGTCGTACTTCGCGTTGTTCTCGACCATCCTCAACGGAGTCGTGCGGGCCCGGATGATCCCGGCCAACCCGTGCAGCGGTGTCCGGGTGTCCAACGGGGAGTTCGACGCCGAGCGGCTGGTGGCCACTCCGGCACAGGCGTTGCGGGCCGCGATGCGGCTCTACGAGCTGGGTCTCGGGATGTCGGGGTTCGTGTTGTGCCTGATGAATTTCTATACCGGCGCGCCCGATGGGGTGAACTTGTCGGGCAGCGGCGGCACGAGTACGACTCCGAGCGGCGCGGCATCGAGATCCGGACGCCGCTGAAGGAAGTCGGTGGGGAGGTCTACAAAGGAGGCCGGCAGAGTGATGATCATCACTCAGATGGCCGCCAGCGTCCGCCGACGAGGCGGGGGAACTCCCGGCCGAAGAACGGCCGGACGAAAACTCCTGCGGGGACTAGGTTCGTGGCGCTGCCGCCTGGTATTGCGGTGCTCTACGAGGAGCTGATGGAGAGCCACCGCGACCCGTTCGTGCTGTCCACGCCGGAGGGGCATCCGCGGCGGCGGTCGAACTTCCGGATCCGGTTTCTGGCGCCCGGCGTGGGACGGCGTCGAGCTGGGCGACGCCGGCGCGGGGGAGCGGCGTCCGCCGATCCTGCCGACCTCCACCTTTCACGAAGGCAGGCACACCCACAGCATGTGGCTGACCGAGGACGGGATCCCGGAGGTCGCGGCGGGCGCGGCTGGGCCAGAAGATGAAGGGCATCGCGCGGGTCTACGACCACGTGACGCCCGCGATGGTGAACCAGATCCTGGATGTCCTGGCGGAGCGCTGGCTGCGCTGTATCCGGGGGGAGCGGGCGAAGCTGGTGTCCTGGTTCCCGCACCTGCGATCCAGGCGCGCCATCGCCGGATCGGCGCCATCTGACGACTGAAGCCCTGCCCCTCCGGAGAGGGACAGGGCTTCAGACCTGCGAAAACACGTGGTGCGCGATACTGGGATTGAACCAGTGACCTCTTCCGTGTCAGGGAAGCGCTCTCCCGCTGAGCTAATCGCGCGAGGTGGAGACGGGATTCGAACCCGTGTACACGGCTTTGCAGGCCGTTGCCTCGCCTCTCGGCCACTCCACCGTGCCAGGCTCGAGAGCCTACCGAGCGGATGACGGGATTCGAACCCGCGACCCTCACCTTGGCAAGGTGATGCGCTACCAGCTGCGCTACATCCGCACTACCCGGCTGTGGTTCAGGAGGTCCGGGGCCGTGACCCTGTCCCTCACCCCGTCGCCGTGGTGTGTCAAAACCATATCGGACCCCGGAAACGGCGGCGACACCGGGGTGTCACTCCGCCGTTGCAAGCCTGTCATCAGGCTAGATCGTGGGGAATGAGGTGCGTGAGCGCGTCGTCGACGTCGACCCACAGGTGCTCGTTGCCCGGCAGCACCACGTCGTACGTCCGGTCGAGGAAGTCGGCCAGCTCCTGGGCGGACGCCTCGAACATGGCGTGCCCGGAAGGCGAGTTCAGCTCGATCAGCACGGACTCGGGGTCCTCGACGGAGGGGCGGATGCGGACGTCGCCGTCACCCGCGTCGGCCAGCAGGCCGTCCGCCAGGAGGTCGCGTGCGTACACCCACTCGACCCAGCCGGCGCGGCCGGTGCGGAAGGCGGCGACGACCGCGTACGGGTCGCGTGTGTCGTAGCGCAGCTCCACCTTGACCGGAACCGCGGGCGTCCGCGGCGCCAGCAGGTCGAAGACCGCCGTCGAGCGGAGCGTCACGTGATCGTTGCGCATCGTCCTACCCTTCGTCTCCCTTCCCGGCCCGGCCCGGCCGAGGGCTTCACCACTGGGACGCATCGGGAGGCCGATTCCGTCGCGGGTGCGCCGCATATCACCTGTACGGGCCCATCAGCCCCCGTTTGCACCCCCACCGGCGCGCGGTTCATCCGCGCGCCCCGTGTGGGCCCACTCCTCCATACTGCGCGGTTTAGTCGCCGGGCGATAGCACCGTCGCACGGATGTCGAACGTGGCGGCGGGCGGCCCCCACCTGCCACAACCCCGGCTAGCTCGGGGTTGTTCGTTCCGTACTCGCCGGTAAGCGGAGTGTGGTCGCCGAGGACCACCCGTTTGCAGGCGCCCGGAAGTCGTAGGCTAGAGTTGCTTCACCACCGCGAGCGGGCGATTAGCTCAGGGGGAGAGCGCTTCGTTCACACCGAAGAGGTCACTGGTTCGATCCCAGTATCGCCCACGAGTTCGCAGAGAGAGCCCCTGTTCGCAGAAAGTGCGAACAGGGGCTCTCTTGTCGTGTCTCGTGGGGGCCGAGCCTCCACGCCCCCGCCGAGGGGGAGCCCCAGACCCCCCGCTTGTGGTTGCGTTGTGGTGTTCGTCACGGCTAACCGGAGTGAACGATCCGTTCGGATCTTCCATATCTGCTGATGAGAGTGGTTTCCGGCTGTCTCGTCGAGGCTTCCGCGATCTGCTTCGGAGACTTGTCGTTGCGGCGGGCTTCTGTCGACTGAGCGCCGTGGTCCGGTGGGCCTGGGGAACGTGTGACGGAAACCGAAGTATGTGACGATTCAGCGATGAACGTCACGGTCTGACCAGCGGATGATCGCGTGGCGGCACCCGCGGGGCGTCCTGGTCCATTGTGGACCGGCGGCGGGCCGGAGTGTCCATAGTAGAGCCGCGAGGGCGCGTTCGGCCGTTCGGAAGAGCGTGGGTCCACCCGGGTGCGGGTATCGTTCTGCTGGCTACATTCCGTAGTTTTTCGGGGGATACGCCCTATTACGCATCGTCATCATCTTGTTATGTTGCGGCCACTTTCTGGCGGGAAAGAGGCGCTGCGTGTGGCTGGAAATCCTTGTAACGATGCTGAGAGAGTCGCCGATACCTTGCCGTGTGAAGCCCTCCGTGGGCACAGCGCGATACCCGAGTCATGGTGACTGTACGAAATCGCCATCGGTGACGCAGCGTGCTTGCGGACCCAACCCGATCCCTGGTCCCGGGAGGTCAGATGGAAGAGTCGGTGCGGCCGTCGTACACGGTGAGCCAGCCACCGCCGCGCATCGACCTCCAGGCCATTCCCCGCCCCGCCCCGCGGGACGGCAGCCCGGCCGAAGCCGGGACGCCGTCTCCCAAGGCATTGCCCGCGGCGTGGGAAGCGAGATACAGAGCCTGGGTCATCGGTAGCGACGTGTTCATCACGCTGCTGGTGATCGCGATCAGCGCGTTCGTCATCGATCGCGTTGCCCCGCACGACATGCACGCCTTCGGCACGATCCTCGCCATCTTCGTCTCGCTGCCGGCCAGCCGGGCGTGGAGCCCGCGCGTGCTCGGCGAAGGCGCGGAGGAGTACCGCACGCTGGGCCGCGGATTCATCACCGCGGCCGTCCTCGTCGCACTGGGCGGCCTGCTGTTCGGCGCGCTCGAGGTCCAGGTGTGGGTGTTCGTCGTCGTCCCGGCGATCGCGCTCGTCGCGTTCCCGCAGCGGTACCTGCTGCGCCAGGTGCTGCACCGCAAGCGCGCCAAGGGACTCTGCCTGCTGCCGGTGATGGCGGCGGGCAGCCCGGAGACCGTCGCGGACCTGATCGCGCGCACCAAGTCGGAGGTGCACGTCGGCTGGCGCGTCGAGGCGGCCTGCACGTTCACCGGGCACGGCGCCGACCGCGACAGCGGCGAGATCGACGGTGTCCCGGTGGTCGGGAGGCTGGAAGAACTGTCGCGGTACGTGCGGCGCGGCGGCTACCGGGTCGTGGCGATCACCGCGGACCAGTACTGGACGCCGAAGCGGTTGCAGCGGCTGGCCTGGGACATGGAGGGCACCGGCGCCGAGATGGTCGTGGCGCCCGTGCTGATGGAGGTCGCCGGCCCCCGGCTCAACGTCACCGGTGTGCTGGGGATGCCCCTGCTGCGCGTCACGGCGCCGATGTTCACCGGCGGCCGCCGCGTGGTGAAGGAGATCGTGGACCGGGCGGGCTCGGCGCTGCTGCTGACGCTGCTTTCCCCGCTGCTGCTGGCGATCGCGGTGGCGATCAAGCTCAACGACCGCGGCCCGGTGATCTACCGCCAGCGCCGCGTCGGCCGCGACGGCGCGACGTTCACCATGCTCAAGTTCCGCACGATGGTCACCAACGCCGACGAGATCCGGAAGACGCTGGAGACGGACAACGAAGGCGCGGGCCCGCTGTTCAAGATGAAGCGCGATCCGCGGATCACCCGCGTGGGTGGTTTCCTGCGCCGATATTCGCTCGACGAGGTGCCCCAGCTGTTCAACGTGGTGTCCGGCCGGATGTCGCTCGTCGGCCCGCGGCCGCCGCTGCCGGAGGAGACGGCACAGTACGCGCCGGACGCCCGCCGCCGGCTGCTGGTGAAGCCGGGCCTGACCGGGCTCTGGCAGGTGAGCGGGCGCAGCGACCTGACGTGGGCGGAGAGCATCCGGCTCGACCTGCGCTACGTGGAGGACTGGTCGCTGGCGCTCGACCTGGTGATTCTCTGGAAGACGTTCCGTGCGGTGATGGGCGGGCATGGCGCCTACTGACCCGTCCGAGCCGCGCACGCGCACCACGGCCGCCGATCCCCGCCGAGGGGGGTCGGCGGCCGTGTCGGTTTCGGGCAGGTGCCGCCTGGAGGGTCGGCTCGCGTACCTGGACGGTCGGCTCGGGTGTCCCGGGGTCGGGTACCCGGTCGGGTGAGGGATCGTCGCGGCTCGTGTGGGGTCGCCTTCCCGCTGTGATCCACACAACTGGTTGAACGCGAAATAGTTCAACGCTCAACCTGGTTGGACGGGGTACCTGACCAACGGAAGGAAGCCAGCCCCATGACCACCTTTGCCGAGCAGGCCGAGGCCCTCCAGGTCCCCGCGGATGTCCAGAACCTCCTGTTCCGCGAGGCGCGCACGGCCAACAGTTTCAGCTCCGAGCCGGTGACCGAGGAACAGGTCCGCGCGATCTACGACCTCGTCAAGTGGGCCCCGACGTCGATGAACACCCAGCCGCTGCGGGCGCTGGTGCTCCGGACCGCCGAGGCGAAGGCCCGCCTGCTGCCGCACATGGCCCCGGGCAACCGGGACAAGACCGAAGCCGCGCCGTTGACCGTCGTGCTCGCCGCGGACGTCGACTTCCACGAGAACATCCCCCAGGTCTTCCCGCACAACCCGGGGGCCAAGGACAACTTCTCCGACGAGCAGGGCCGGGTCGAGTTCGCCAAGCTGAACTCGCTGCTGCAGGTCGGCTACTTCATCATCGGCGTCCGCGCCGCCGGGCTGGCCGCCGGCCCGATGACCGGCTTCGACGCCCAGGGTGTCGACGACGAGTTCTTCGCGGACAAGAAGTGGCGCTCGCTGGTCGTCGTCAACGTCGGCAAGCCGGGTGAGAACCCCTGGTTCGACCGCCTGCCGCGGCTGGACTTCGACCAGGTCGTCGAAACGCTCTGACCCCTGGTCCCCTGATCGGGCGGGCCGCTTCCGGGCACGGAGGCGGCCCGTCCGGCGTTCGCGGACGCGCGTGAGGCCCGCGCGGGCCGACGACTAGCATCGTCGGGGTCATCTCCGTCACCCCAGTCCGAGGAGCCATCGTGTCGCAGCCGCCCCCCGTTTCCCCCGTGGCCACCTCCCGTGTGGTGGTACCGGCGGGCACTACGGCGGGCTCGGCGGTCCGCGAGGCCGGCCTGCCGACCAAGGGCCCGGACACGGTCGTCGTCGTGCGTGACGCCGAGGGCAAGCTGCGCGACCTCGCCTGGGCGCCGGAATCCGACGCCGAGGTCGAGCCGGTCGCCGCGAACACCGAAGACGGGCGCAGCGTCATCCGCCATTCGGCGGCCCACGTGCTCGCCCAGGCCGTGCAGCAGCAGTTCCCGGACGCCAAACTGGGCATCGGCCCGCCGGTGAAAGACGGCTTCTACTACGACTTCGCGGTTGACACTCCGTTCACCCCGGAAGACCTGCAGGCGCTCGAAAAGCGCATGAAGCAGATCGTCAAGGGCGCCCAGCAGTTTTCGCGGCGCGTTTTCGACTCCGTGGACGAGGCGAAGAAGGAACTGGCAGACGAGCCGTTCAAGCTCGAGCTCGTCGACCTCAAGTCCGAAGTGGACACCTCCGAGGTGATGGAGGTGGGCGAGGGCGAGCTCACCATCTACGACAATCTCGACCCGCGCACCAAGGAACGTGTCTGGAGTGACCTCTGCCGTGGTCCGCACGTGCCGACCACCAAGTTCATCCCCGCGTTCAAGCTGACCCGCGTCGCCGCCGCGTACTGGCGGGGGAGTGAGAAGAACCCGCAGCTGCAGCGGATCTACGGCACCGCCTGGGAGTCGGCCGAGGCGCAGGACGCGCACCTCGAGCGCATCGCCGAGGCCGAGCGCCGCGACCACCGCAAGCTCGGCGCCGAGCTGGACCTGTTCTCCTTCCCCGAGGAGATCGGCTCCGGCCTGCCGGTGTTCCACCCCAAGGGCGGCATCATCCGCCGTGAGCTGGAGAACTACTCGCGCCACCGCCACGAAGAGGCCGGCTACGAGTTCGTGAACACCCCGCACATCAGCAAGGGCGAGCTGTTCCACACCTCCGGTCACCTGCCCTACTACGCGGACACGATGTTCCCGCCGGTGCAGTTCGACGAGGAGAACTACTACCTCAAGGCCATGAACTGCCCGATGCACAACCTGATCTTCCGCTCGCGCGGACGGTCCTACCGCGAGCTGCCGCTGCGGCTGTTCGAGTTCGGCACGGTGTACCGCTACGAGAAGTCGGGCGTCGTGCACGGCCTCACCCGCGTGCGCGGCCTGACGATGGACGACTCGCACATCTACTGCACCAAGGAGCAGATGCCGGGCGAGCTCCGGTCGCTGCTGAAGTTCGTGCTGGACCTGCTGGCCGACTACGGCCTCTCCGACTTCTACCTCGAGCTGTCCACCCGCGGCGACTCGGAGAAGTTCATCGGCGAGGACTGGGAGTGGGAGGAGGCCACCGAGACGCTGCGGCAGGCCGCCGTCGACTCCGGCCTCGAGCTGGTCCCGGACCCGGGCGGCGCGGCCTTCTACGGCCCCAAGATCTCGGTGCAGGCCAAGGACGCGATCGGCCGCACCTGGCAGATGTCGACGATCCAGCTGGACTTCAACCAGAACAAGCGGTTCGAGCTGGAGTACACCGCGCCGGACGGCACCCGCCAGACGCCGGTGATGATCCACCGGGCGCTGTTCGGCTCGATCGAGCGGTTCTTCGGCGTGCTGACCGAGCACTACGCGGGCGCGTTCCCGGCGTGGCTCGCGCCGGTGCAGGTGGTCGGCATCCCGATCACCGCCGACCAGGTCGAGCACCTGCAGGACATCGAGAAGGCGTTGCGCGCCAAGGGGATCCGCGCCGAGGTCGACGCGAGCGACGACCGGATGCAGAAGAAGATCCGCACGCACACCACGCAGAAGGTGCCCTTCATGCTGCTGGCCGGAGCGAAGGACGTCGAGGCGGGCGCGGTGTCGTTCCGCTTCCGCGACGGTGGCCAGATCAACGGGGTGCCGGTGGCCGACGCCGTCGACGCCATCGCCGGCTGGATCGAGCGCCGCGAGAACGCGTCGCCGTCGGCCGAGGCGCTGGAGACGGTCGTTCGGTGAGTGACGGTCCCGAACTCGTCGAGCAGCAGGGCGCCGGGGTTCAGGACGCCTTCCAGCGCCTCTGGACCCCGCACCGGATGGCCTACATCAAGGGCCAGGACAAGCCGGACGACGACGAGGACACCGGCTGCCCGTTCTGCCGCATCCCGTCCTTGGACGACAAGACGGGGCTGATCGTCGCGCGCGGCGAGACGGTGTACGCGGTGCTGAACCTGTACCCGTACAACCCCGGCCACCTGATGGTGGTGCCGTACCGGCACGTCGCGGACTACACCGAGCTGACGGTGGACGAGACGCGCGAGGTCGCGGAGTTCACCCAGCACGCGATGAAGGTGATCCGCGCGGTGTCCGGCGCGCACGGGTTCAACATCGGCTTGAACCAGGGCGTGATCGCGGGCGCGGGGATCGCGGCGCACCTGCACCAGCACCTGGTGCCGCGCTGGGGCGGCGACGCGAACTTCATGCCGGTCATCGGCCAGACGAAGGTGCTGCCGCAGTTGCTGGGCGAAACGCGGGACCTGCTGGCCGACGCCTGGTGAACCGCGTTGGCGGCTGCCGGTCCGGAACGGCGAGCACGAACGCCGAAGACGTGCGGTGAACGACCCGTTCACCTCGTCCGACGTCATGAACGAGTCGTTCATGACGTCGGACCTGCCGTTTCGAGGAAGCCGGAACCGCTCGAACGCCGTAACCGGCAAAGCCTGATTGAGTGTTCAACCGAGGGTATGATGGGGGTATGTCCGAAACCCGATGGCTCAGCGACGACGAGCAGCGCGTCTGGCGTGAGTTCAACGCGGCCACCCGCATGCTCAGCGCGCACCTCGAGGGACAGCTGCAGCACGACTCGGGCATGCCGCACACGTACTACGAAGTCCTCGTCGCGCTCTCCGAGGCCGAAGGCCGCCGGCTGCGGATGAGCGAGCTCGCCGACGCGCGTCAGGCGTCGCGGAGCCGGCTCTCGCACGCCGTCGCGCGGCTGGAAGCCAACGGCTGGGTGCGTCGCGAGGCCTGCCCGACCGACAAGCGCGGCGCCTGGGCCGTGCTGACGGACGAAGGCTTCACCGCGCTCGAAGCCGCGGCGCCCGGGCACGTCGAGGCCGTCCGGGAGAGCCTGTTCGACCCGCTGACGCCGGAGCAGGTCGCCGCGCTCGGGGAGATCAGTGCCGCGATCCGGCAGCGGCTCTCGCCGAAATGTGCCGCCGCGCAGGCCGCCGAAGAGGCGCGGGAACACGAGGGCGAGCTCACCAAATCGGGCTGAGCCGGGGCGGCGCGTCGGCTTCACCGGGGCGGGTGGATAGGCTGCCATCGCCCACCCGATCCTCGTAGCCAGGTGTCTCAGACGAACCGATGCTCAATATCTTCGCGCGTGCCTCCGTTTCCCGCGTCACCGATCCGATCGGCCAGGCGCTGGTCCGCGTCGGGCTGACCCCGAACGCGATGACCGTGCTCGGCACGGCCGGCGCCGTCGTCTGCGCCCTGGTCTTCTTCCCGAACGGCTTCCTGCTCTGGGGCACCTTCACGGTGTGGGGCTTCGCCATGCTCGACCTCCTCGACGGCGCCATGGCCCGCGCCCGCGGCTACGGCACCCCGTTCGGCGCGGTGCTCGACGCCACCTGCGACAGGCTGGTCGACGGCGCTTTGTTCGCCGCCATCGCCTGGTGGTGCTTCGTCGTCGACGACAACCACCCGGCGGCCGCCGCGGCGCTGCTGTGCCTAGTGCTCGCCCAGGTCATCTCCTACGTCAAGGCCCGCGCCGACGCGTCCGGCCTGCCGGTGGACGGCGGGCTCGTCGAACGCGCCGAGCGGCTGATCATCGCCCTGGTCGGCACCGGCCTGCACGGCTTCGGCATCCCGTACACCGTGGACGTGACGCTCTGGCTGCTGGCCGTGCTGTCGGTCATCACCCTGCTGCAGCGCTTCGCCGCCGTGGCGAAGGCGGCCCGCGAGGCCACCGCCGGGGAGCAGCAGGCATGAGCAGGCTGTCGGAGCGGCTGAGCGCCTTCGGTTACGCGGCCGGGTGGCGGCTGGCCGGCTGGCTGCCCGCCGGGTTCGGCAGCACGGTGTTCTCGCTCGGCGCGGACCTCGCCGTCCGGCAGGACGCCGGTGGCGTGCGGCAGCTGCGCACCAACCTCGCCCGGGTCGTGCCGCAGGCCGACCCCGTCGAGCTGGACGAGCTGACCCGGCGCGCGATGCGCTCGTACGCCCGGTACTGGCACGAGACGTTCCGGCTGCCGTCGATGGACCAGAAGGAGGTCAGCGCCAAGGTCGCGGCGTCGATCACCGGCGTGGAGAACCTCGACGCGGCGCTCGCCGAGGGCAACGGCGCGGTGATGGCGCTGCCGCACAGCGGGAACTGGGACATCGCCGGGGTCTGGCTGGCCGACTACCTCGGCGGCTTCACGACCGTCGCCGAACGGCTGAAGCCCGAGTCGCTCTACCGCCGGTTCGTCGAGTACCGCGAGTCGCTCGGGTTCGAGATCGTGCCGCTGACCGGCGACAGCTCGGCGATGCGCGTGCTGCTGAAACGGTTGCGGGAGAACAAGGCCGTCTGCCTGGTCGGCGACCGCGACCTGACCACCAGCGGGATCCCGGTGAAGTTCTTCGGCGAGGCCGCGCGCATGCCCGGCGGCCCGGCGCGGCTGGCCGCCACGACCGGCGCGGCGCTGATCCCGGCCGGCTGCTGGTTCACCGAGGACGGCTGGCAGATCCGGCTGCACCCGCGCATCCGCGTCACCGCGCGCGCCGAGGTCCCGGCCGCCACCCAGGCGCTGGCCGACATCTTCGCCGGCGACATCGCCGCGCACCCGGCCGACTGGCACATGGTGCAGAAGTTCTGGCCGGCCGACCTGGACGACGGCGACCAGGTCAGCCTGGAAGAGGCGAGCTGAGGCGTGGCCACGCGTCCGATGCGGGTCGGGATCGTCTGCCCCTACTCCTTCGACGTGCCCGGCGGGGTCCAGGGGCACGTGATCGACCTGACGAAGGCACTGCTCGCGCGCGGGCACCAGGTGTCCGTGCTCGCGCCCGCCGACGACGACGCCGACCTGCCGGAGTTCGTGCACCCGGCCGGAAAGGCGCTCGGCATCCGCTACAACGGCTCGGTCGCGCGGCTGCAGTTCGGCCCGGTGTCCTACGCTCGGGTGCGCCGCTGGATCCGGGACGGCGACTTCGACGTCCTGCACCTGCACGAGCCCGCGGCGCCGAGCCTTTCGCTGCTGGCGCTGCTCATCGCGGACGGCCCGATCGTGGCGACGTTCCACACCGCGACCACGCGCTCGCGCACGCTGTCGGCGTTCCAGCCGGTGCTGCGGCCGCTGCTGGAGAAGATCACCGCGCGGATCGCGGTGTCCGCGCTGGCCCGCCGGGTGCAGGTGGAGCACGCGGGCGGCGACGCCGTGGAGATCCCCAACGGCGTCGACGTCGAGTTCTTTTCCTCCGCGACGCCGCTGCCGGGCTACCCGCGGGCCGGGGGCACGGTCGGGTTCGTCGGCCGGTTCGGCGAGCCGCGCAAGGGCATGGGCGTCCTCCTGGAGGCGCTGCGGCAGATCCTGCCGGAGTTCGAGGACCTGCGGCTGGTCGTGGTCGGCCGCGGCGACGAGGACCAGCTGCGCCGCGACGCCGGCCCCGAGCTGGCCCCGCACCTGGAGCTGCTCGGGCAGGCCGGCGACGACGTGAAGGCCCAGGCGCTGCGCAGCGTCGACGTCTACTGCGCGCCGAACACCGGCGGCGAGAGCTTCGGGATGATCCTCACCGAAGCGATGGCGGCCGGGACCCCGGTGCTGGCCAGCGACCTCGACTCGTTCCGGCGGGTGCTCGACGACGGCCACGCCGGGATGCTCGTCGAGACCGGTGACCCGGCGGCGCTCGCGGACGGGCTGCGCGAGCTGCTCGGCGACCCGGCGCGGCGGGCGTCGCTGGCCGCGGCGGCGGGGGAGCGGGTGACGATGTTCGACTGGTCGGTGGTGGCCACGCAGGTGCTGCGCGTCTACGAGACGGCCGTCGCCGCCGACCCGCGGCGCGTCGCGGCGCCGGAGCGGGAGTTCGCCCGGTGAGCGTGCTCGGCTGGCTGCTCCCGGTGCTGGCGCTGGTCGTCGTGCTGGGCGGGCTCTTCCTGCTGGCGACGGCGAACCGGCTCGACCGGCTGCACGTCCGCACGGACGCGGGCTGGGCCGCCCTGGACGCGGCGCTGGCGCGGCGGGCGGTCGTGGCCCGGGCGGTCGCGGTGGTGCTCGGCGACACGGCCCTGCGGACGTCGGCCGAGCGGGCCGAAGCGTCGCCGCGGCCCGACCGTGAGTCCGCCGAGAACGAGCTGACGCTGCACCTGAACCGCATCGACCGGGCGGGCCTGCCGGCCGAGCTGGCCGAGGAGCTGACCGACGCCGAACACCGGGTGGTGATCGCCCGCCGCGTCCACAACGACGCCGTCCGCGACACGCTGCGGCTGCGGCGGCGGCGGAAGGTGCGGTACTTCCGGCTCGCGGGCACCGCGCCGCTGCCGGAGTACTTCGAGTTCGCCGAACCGGAGGTCTGACGTGTGGTGGGTGGTCGTCGAAGAGCAGCGCGGCGCCGGTGACGGGCGCACCTGGAACGTCACCAAGACGAAGCCGGCGGGCGGCGACCGGGCCCACGCCGACGAAGTGGCCCGGCGGCTCGCGTTCGAGCACCGGCCCGTGCACCCGTCGTCGCTCAAGGAGCGCAAGGTCCTGCGGGTCGGTGACGGCTACCTCGTGATCGCGACCGGCCGCACCGCGACGTTCCACTTCCGCGTGACGCTCGGCGAGACCGTGGCGGCCCCGGAGTGAGCTGGTGGGTGGTCGTCGAGGAGCAGCGCGGCGCGGGTGACGGGCGCACGTGGTCGCTGTCGGAGACCTTCCCCTGCGACGATCGGGCCACGGCCGAAGCCGAGGCGGAGCGGCTCGCGCGGGAGTACCAGCCGGCTTACCCGTGGTCGCCGAAGTCGCGGAAGGTCCTGCGCGGTCCCGGCGGTTACCTGGTGATCGTCGAAGGCCGGACGTCGACGTTTCACTTCCGGCTGAGCGTGCTCGAAGAGATCTGAAACCTTTGACCGGCCGCCCGCGTCGGACCGGGCATGAGTACGTGGTGGGTGGTCATCGAAGAGCAGGGCGGCATGGGCGACACCCGGGGCTGGGGCGTCGCGGAGGCGACGCCGTACCCCGACCGCCAGAGCGCCGAGGACGACGCACACATGCTGGCCAAGCAGCACCGGCCGCCGCGGCCGTCGTCGCCGCAACAGCGGCTGGTGTTGCGCGTGACCGACGGGTACCTGGTGCTGATCAAGGGCAAGACCGATCTGTGGCAGTTTCGCGTGACGGTGGGCGAACAGGCCTGACAGACTGGGTGGCATGAGCGAGACCTGCGACGTCGCCCACGGCACGGCGGCGGCCGATCCGGATGTGCGGACCCTGGTGGCGGTGTTCGCGTCGCCGGTTTCGCGGTACCTGCTGAAGTTCGCGCGTGACCTCGGCTACCACGTCGCGCTGTACGAGCCGGACGCCGCGCGGGCGACCGACGTGCCCGACGGGATCGAAGCGGACACCACGCTGCCACTCCTGGACGGCTCGGCGGACGTGGTCGTCACCGACCACCACCGGCCCGAGCTGGGCGAGGTGCTGAAGGCCGCGCTCGGGGGAAACCCGCGCTGGATCGGGGTGCTCGGTAACCCGCGGCACCCGGGCCCGCACGTATCGGCGCTGCAGGGCCTCGGCGTCGCGGAGGACGACATCGCCCGCGTGCACCGGCCGGTGGGGCTGAACATCGGCTCGCGGACGCCGCCGGAGATCGCCATCGCGACGCTGGCCGGCCTGCTCGCCGACCGCAACGACCGCCCGGGCGGCTTCGACTTCTGACGTGGCTCGGCCTCAGTGCACCGCCATCCCTTCCGGCATCGGCTCGAACCTCGCGTGCCGGCGGGTGAAGGTCGCCGTGCCCGAGGTCATCGAGCGCAGGTCGATCAGGTAGCGCAGCAGCTCCGTCGCCGGGACCTCGGCCCGGATCATCGTCCGGCCGCCTTCGCCGGCTTCGGTCCCGAGCACCCGGCCGCGCCGGGACGACAGGTCGCCGAGGACCGTGCCGAGGTGCTCGTCCGGCAGCCGGATCGCCACCTCTTCCAGGGGCTCCAGCATCGTGATGTGCCCGGTCGCGGCGGCCTCCCGCAACGCGAGCGCGCCCGCGGTCTGGAACGCCGCGTCCGACGAGTCCACGCTGTGCGCCTTGCCGTCGACCAGGGTCACCTTGACGTCGACGACCTGGTGGCCCTCCAGCCCGCGCTCCAGCTGGGCCCGCACGCCCTTCTCGACGCTCGGGATGAACTGGTGCGGTACCGAGCCGCCGACGACCTTGTCGACGAATTGGAACCCGCCGCCCCGCGGCAGCGGCTCGACCTCGATGTCGCACACGGCGAACTGGCCGTGCCCGCCGGACTGCTTCACGTGCCGCCCGTGTCCCTTGGCCGGCTTGCCGAACGTCGAGCGGAGGCTGATCTTCACCGGTTCGGTGTCGACGTCCGCGCCGCCCGCCCGCAGCCGTGACAGCACGACGTCCGCATGGGCTTCGCCCATGCACCACAGCACCAGCTGGCTGGTCTCGGCGTTGCGGTCGAGCCGCAGCGTCGGGTCGCCGGCGACCAGGCGGGAAAGGTTGCGGGCGAGGGTGTCCTCGTCGCTGCGGGTCTTCGCGACCACCGCTACCGGCAGCAGCGGCTCCGGCATCGCCCACGGTTCCATCAGCAGTGGCTCGTCGGGTGAGGAGACGGTGTCGCCGGTCTCGGCCGAGCCGACCTTCGTCAGCGCGCAGAGGTCGCCCGCGACGCAGTAGGGCACTTCGCGCAGGTTCGCGCCCAAGGGGGAGTAGAGGTGCGCGACGCGCTCGTCGGCGTCGTGGTCCTCGTGGCCGCGTTCGGCGAGGCCGTGCCCGGACACGTGCACCGGCCGCTCGGGCCGCAGCGTCCCGGAGAACACCCGGACGAGCGAGACCCGGCCGACGTAGGAGTCGACGGCCGTCCGGACGACCTCCGCGGCGAGGGGGCCCGCGGGGTCGGCGGTGAGGGCGGCGTGCGCGGCGCCGTCCGGCGTGGTGACGTCGGGTGGCTCGTGCTCGAGCGGGGAGGGGAACGCCCGGACGATCCCGTCGAGCACCTCGGCCAGGCCGATCCCGCTGGTCGCGCAGACCGGGATCACCGGGTGGAACGACCCGCGCGCGACGGCGGTTTCGAGGTCGGCGATGAGGGTCTCCTCGGCGATCTCTTCACCGCCGAGGTAGCGGTCCATCAGGGATTCGTCCTCGCTCTCGGCGATGATCCCTTCGATCAGCTCGTTGCGGGCTTCGGCCATCCGCTCGAGGTCGGCCGGGTCGGGTTCGCCGATCGTCGGCGGGTGCCCGGCGGAGTAGTCGAAGTACCGCTGGGTGATCAGCCCGACGAGGCCGTCGCCCGCGGGCAGGTACAGCGGCAGCACGCCGGCGCCGAACGCGGCCTGGCAGGCGGCGATCTCGGCCATCGCGTCGGCCCGGTGGTGGTCGAGCCGGGAGACGACGACCGCGCGCGGCATGCCGACGGCGGCGCACTCCTCCCACACCGCGACCGTCGCCGCGTCGACCCCTTCGGCCGCGCAGACGACGAACAGCGCCGCGTCGGCCGCGCGCAGCCCGGCCCGCAGCTCCCCGACGAAGTCGGCGTACCCCGGCGTGTCGATCAGGTTGATCTTGTGGCCCTGGTGCAGCACCGGCGCGACGGAGAGGCCGACCGAGCGCTGCTGGCGGACCGCGGCCGGGTCGTGGTCGCACACCGTCGTCCCGTCGACCACCGAGCCCGCGCGCGGGACGGTGCCGGACGCCGCGAGGAGGGCCTCCGTGAGAGTCGTCTTCCCCGAGCCGGAGGGGCCGACGAGCACCACGTTGCGGACCTTCGCGGGGTCGTTTACAGCGACGGCGGCCCCGGTGTCGGCGTTCTTGGCCTGTTTGTCTGCCATGACGGCTCCTCGGCGAACGGCTCGTGTACGGGATGTGTCCTCGATCACACACCCGCTACCCTGGTCACGGCAAGGCAGCGCTCCCGGGACCAGCCGAATGCCCGGGGGCGTGCGGGGCAGGGGGACATGGACAGGCGTACTTTCTTGCGGATTTCCGGGGCGGTGCCGGTGGCGGGCCTGGCGGGGTGGCCGCCGCCGGACGACTGGGAGCGGCTGCGGCGGAAGCTTTCCGGGCCGCTGTTCCAGCCGGGCGACCCGGGTTACCCGGAGGCCAAGCAGGGCTTCTTCACGATGTACGACGACCGGGTGCCGGCGGCCGTGGTCGGCGCCGCGCGCGTCGAGGACGTCCAAGAAGCGGTCGCCTTCGCTGCCCGGCACCGGCTGCCCGTCGCCGCTCGCAGCGGCGGCCACAGCTATCCCGGCTATTCCACTGTGGACGGCGGGATCGTCGTGGACCTGAGCCGGTTTTCGGGGATCGAGGCGCGCCCCGGCGACCGGGTGGTGATCGGCGCCGGCGCCCGGCTGGGCCCGATCGCGACGACGCTCGCCGCGGCCGGCCGGGTGCTGCCGGCGGGCAGCTGCGGCACCGTCGGCATCGCCGGGCTCGCGCTCGGCGGCGGGGTCGGCGTCCTCGACCGGAAGTACGGGCTGACGTGCGACCACCTGGAAGCGGCGCGGATCGTCACGGCCGACGCCCGGGTCCGCACGGTGTCAGCCACCGCGGAGCCGGACCTGTTCTGGGCGCTGCGCGGCGGGGGCGGCGGGAACTTCGGGATCGTCACGGGCTTCACCTTCCGGACGGTGCCGAGCGCGGACGTCGCCACCTTCGACCTCAAGTTCCCGCCGGCCGCCGGGGCCGCCCTCCTCGCCGCCTGGCAGGAGTGGCAGCCGGCGGCGCCGGACGAGCTGTGGTCCGGGATGGGGCTGGCCTGGAACGAGGCGTCGCTCGGCGGCACGTTCCTCGGGCCTCAGACGCGGATGCACGCGCTGCTCGAGGACCTCGTCCGCCGCGTCGGCACCGCGCCGGCCGAATGGCACGAGGACGTCCAGGAGCACCTGAAGGCCATGCGGTCGTTCGACGACCAGGAGTCGCGGCCGTCGGCGGCCGCGGACCGGGGGACCTACATCGGCACGTCGCGGATGCTGACCCGGCCGCTCGCCGACCCGGGCGCGGTGGCCGGGGTGCTCACCCGGGACCCGGGCGTCCGCACGATCGTCGACTCGGGCGGGGGCGCCATCGCGCGCGTCGGCGCCCGCGAGACCGCGTTCCCGCACCGGACGGCGCTCGCGAGCCTCCAGTTCCTGCACGGCGCGGCGCCCGAAGAAGGCGGCGAAGCCGGCGCGCGGCGCTCGCTCGCCGCCGTGCGCGACGGGCTCGGCCCGGAGTTCGGCACCACGGGCTACGTCAACTACCTGGACCCGGAGATGCCCGACTGGGCCCAGGCTTACTACGGGGTGAACTTGCCGCGGCTGCGCGGTGTCGCACGGAAGTATGACCCGCGAGGAATTTTCGCTTTCCCGCAAGGACTTTCGGTGACCCCCTCGACTGTCCACATGGGAGAGACGTAGACTCCGCGGCACGGCGGCAGAGAGGCAGCGCGTGCTCGACCTGGCATTCTCCACAGAGGACTTGGCGCACACCCGGTTCGCGTTCTCCCCGGCGTGGGAGATCGTGGCGAGCGTCCGCGTCCTGAACCGGCCGGGGGAGCACGCCCTGCACCTGCCGTGGGTCAAGCGCGCGACCGCGGCGCTCGAGGAGGCCGGGCTCGACATCGGGCTGCTGCGCGACCTCGTCCCGCTGCGGCACCTGCCCGGCTTCCTGGCCGGCACGCCGTCGACGCCGTTGCCCGACCTCGCCGACGAGCTCGCCGACCTGCGCGACGTCCCCGCCCGCGCCGTCCGGCGGGAGCTGGACGCGATGAGCGGGCCGCGCACGCCCGCGCTGAACCGGTTCCACCGCGACCCCGAGGCCGGACTCGACCGGCTCGCCACGCTGATGGAGCGGTACTGGGAGCTGGTGCTCGCCCCCGACTGGCCCCGGATCCGCGCGCTGCTCGAGGCCGACGTGCTGCACCGGTCGCGGCTGCTGGCCCAGGGCGGGGCCGCCGAGCTGTTCAACGACCTCACCCCGCTCGTCCGGTGGGAGGGCGGCACGCTCACCGTCGCGCACCGCCACCTGCACGCGGCCGTGCCGCTCGACGGGCGTGGCCTGGTGCTGGTGCCCTCGGCGTTCGTCTGGCCGCGGGTGTTCTCCAAGACCGACCCGCGGTGGCAACCGGTGCTGCGCTACCCGCCGCGCGGGATCGCCACGCTCTGGGAGACCGGCACCGCCGTCGCACCCGGCGCGCTGGCCGCCGTGGTGGGCCGCGGCCGGGCAGCGCCGGGGCGGTGTCGCAGCACCTCGGCGTCCTCAAGGCCGCGGGCCTGGTCAGCGGGCACCGTGCCGGACGTCACGTGCTGTACGCACGCACCCGGGCTGCGGAAGTCCTGGTCGCGGGGGTGCCGGAAGTGGACTCCTGAGATAGCCGCGTACTGGCCTGCTTGAAGGGTCCACCGCGGACCTACGCTCGGAGTCGTCACCCCCCGTTCTTCTTGTGGAAAGGCCTCGTCGTGTCCGAGCAGCAGACCACCTCCAGTGGCACCGTCCAGTCCGTCACCGGCACCGCCAAGGTGAAGCGCGGCATGGCCGAGATGCTCAAGGGCGGCGTGATCATGGACGTGGTCACCGCCGAGCAGGCCAAGATCGCCGAAGACGCCGGCGCGGTCGCGGTGATGGCGCTGGAGCGCGTGCCCGCCGACATCCGCGCGCAGGGCGGCGTCGCGCGGATGAGCGACCCCGACCTGATCGACGGCATCATCGAGACCGTCTCGATCCCGGTGATGGCGAAGGCCCGCATCGGCCACTTCGTCGAGGCGCAGGTGCTGCAGTCCCTCGGGGTCGACTACGTGGACGAGTCCGAGGTGCTCACCCCGGCCGACTACGCCAACCACATCGACAAGTGGGCGTTCACCGTCCCCTTCGTCTGCGGCGCGACCAACCTCGGCGAGGCTCTGCGCCGGATCACCGAGGGCGCGGCGATGATCCGCTCCAAGGGCGAGGCCGGCACCGGCGACGTTTCCAACGCCACCACGCACATGCGGCAGATCCGCGGCGAGATCCGGAAGCTGACCTCGCTGCCCGAGGACGAGCTGTTCGTCGCGGCCAAGGAGCTGCAGGCGCCGTACGAGCTGGTTCGCGAGGTGGCGCAGGCCGGGAAGCTCCCGGTGGTGCTGTTCACCGCGGGCGGCATCGCCACCCCGGCCGACGCGGCGATGATGATGCAGCTCGGCGCCGAGGGCGTGTTCGTCGGCTCCGGCATCTTCAAGTCCGGCAACCCGGCCCAGCGCGCCGCGGCGATCGTCAAGGCCACGACGTTCTACGACGACCCGGACGTCCTCGCGAAGGTCTCGCGCGGCCTGGGCGAGGCCATGGTCGGCATCAACGTCGAAGAGCTCCCGGAGCCGCACCGCCTGGCCGAGCGCGGCTGGTGACGTCCTAGAGGTATTCGGAGATCTCGACGCCGTACGTACCCGGCTCGAGGGCTTCGAAGAGGTGCGGGACGTCGCCCGGGTAGGAGATGTAGTCGCCGGGGTTCAGCTCCTCCGGCGCTTCCTGCACGCCCACCCGGGCGCGTCCCGCGCACAGCACGATGTGCTCCATCACGCCGGTCATGTGCGGGTCGCTGCGCCGGGGAGTGCCCGGCTCCGCCCGGATGAGGTACATGTCCCGCCGCGCGGACGGGGGACAGGCCGACAGCAGCGTGCACGCGTAGTCGGCGTGCTCGGCGAAGACCGTCGGGCCCTTGCCGGCGCGGATGACGCGGACCTTGGGCCGCTCCGGCTCGACCAGCCGGGAGAACGGCACGTCGAGGGCGACGCCGAGCGCCCACAGCGTCTCGACGCTGGGGTTGCCGGTACCCGACTCGAGCTGCGACAGCGTCGACTTGGCCAGGCCGGCGCGGCGCGCGACCTCGGTCAGGGACAAGCCCGCGCGGGTGCGTTCCCGGCGCAGGGACGCCGCGATGATCTCCAGCGGCGCGCCCGTTGTTTCCTGCGACATGCCGTTCGCTCCATCGGTCGTTCTGTTCGTCTTGACGAACACGGGTGCCTGTGTTCACCGTAGAACACATGCGTTCGATTTGGCGAACACTCGATCGGGGCCTCGCCCGCGACATCGGCCTGGTCTGCTTGGCCGATTGTCTCGTGGGGGCTTCCTACGGAGCCATCGCGGTGAGCTCGGGCTTCCCGCTGTGGCTGCCCATGCTGATGTCGGTGCTGGTCTTCGCCGGCGCGTCCCAGTTCATGTTCATCGGGATCGTGGCCGCGGGTGGCAACCCGTTCGCGGCCGTGCTCGCCGGGCTGCTGGCCAACGCGCGGCACCTGCCGTTCGGCTTCGCGATCGGCGACGTCCTGGGCAAGCGGTGGCCGGCCCGGCTGATGGGCAGCCACCTGATGAGCGACGAGACGGTGGCGTTCGCGATGTCCCAGGACGAAGCCCGGCGCCGCCGCGCGGCCTACTGGGCCTGCGGGCTGGGGATCTTCGTCTGCTGGAACGCCGGTGTGCTGATCGGCGCGTTCGCCGGGTCGGCGATCAGCGACACCGACGTCTTCGGCCTGGACGCCGCGTTCCCGGCGGTGCTGCTGGCGCTGGTGCTGCCGTCCCTGCGGGACAAGGCGACCCGGCTGCCGGTGCTGGTGGGCGTGGTGGTCGCGCTGGCCGCGACGCCGTTCCTGCCCGCCGGGCTCCCGGTGCTGCTGGCGCTGGCCGGCGTCGTCGTGGGTGTCCTGGCGAAGGAACCCGAACCGCAGGAGGTGCACTGATGGATGGGGTGGAGCTGCTGGTCGGCACGGTGGTGCTGGCCGTGGGGACGTTCGCGTTCCGGTTCGCCGGGCCGGTGCTGCGCACCCGGGTGAAGGTGTCCCCGAAGGCGGAGCGGCTGATGGCGCTGGCGGCGGTGGTGCTGCTGGCGGCGCTGGTCGCGGTCAGCGCGTTGACGGAGGGGCATGGTTTCGCGGGCTTCGCGCGGCCGGCGGGGGTGCTGGTCGCCGGGGTGCTGGCGTGGCGGAAGGCGCCGTTCGTGCTGGTGGTGGTGGCCGCCGCGGCGACGACGGCGCTGCTGCGGCTGGCCGGGGTTCCCTGATCGGTCCCGCTGTTGGCCGGTTGCTCGGGCCGGGGGCGCGAAGGTCCGGCGCGAGTTGGGCCGGTCGGCTGTCTGGCGTCATGAACGACTCTTTCATCGCGTCCGGCGCGGTGAAAGAGTCGTTCATGGCGTCCGTGGCGGCGGTCCGGGGCCGGGCTGACCTGCCGGGGAGGTGGCGGGGGAGGGCGTCTAGGCTGGTGGGAAGGTCTTTCGGGAGGTCGGGTGTCGTCGGAGCCGGTCATCGGTGTGCTCGCCATGCAGGGTGCCGTGCGGGAGCACGTCGCGATGCTGGAAGAAGCGGGCGCGCGGGCGAAGCCGGTTCGCCGGGAGGCTGAGCTGTCCGAAGTGGACGGTCTGGTGCTGCCCGGTGGCGAGTCGACAGCCATGTCGCGGCTGCTGGAGAGCTTCGAACTGCTGGAGCCGCTGCGCGCGCGGATCGCCGGCGGCCTGCCCGTCTTCGGCTCGTGCGCCGGGATGATCCTGCTGGCGCGGCAGACCCTCGACGGGCGGCCGGACCAGCAGCAGCTCGGCGGGCTCGACGTCGTCGTCCGGCGCAACGCCTTCGGCAGGCAGGTCGACTCCTTTGAAGCCGATCTCGACTTCGCCGGTATATACAGCCAGCCAGTGCACGCGGTGTTCATCCGGGCCCCGTGGGTCGAGAAGGCCGGAGACGGCGTCGAGGTACTGGCCACGGTCAGCGGCGTCCCCGGCCTGGGCGACGAGGCCGCTAGGATCGTCGCGGTCCGGCAAGGGGCGGTGCTGGCGACCGCGTTCCACCCGGAACTGACGCCCGACGTGCGGGTGCACCGGTTGTTCGTCGACCTCGTGCGACAGGCTGCTTGAGACGCGGTGCCCGGCCGGGGTACGGAACAGATGGAGGAGAGATGAGCGGCCACTCCAAGTGGGCCACCACGAAACACAAGAAGGCCAACCTCGACGCGAAGCGCGGCAAGCTCTTCGCTCGGTTGATCAAGAACATCGAGGTGGCCGCGCGGACCGGCACCGGTGGTGGCGACCCGGACGGCAACCCCACGCTCTACGACGCCATCCAGAAGGCGAAGAAGAACTCGGTCCCGCAGGACAACATCGAGCGCGCCCGCAAGCGCGGCGGTGGTGAAGAGGCCGGCGGCGCCGACTGGCAGAACATCACGTACGAGGGGTACGGCCCCAACGGCGTGGCGGTGCTGATCGAGTGCCTCACCGACAACAAGAACCGCGCCGCGATGGAGGTCCGCACCGCGCTCACGCGCAACGGCGGCTCCCTCGCCGACCCGGGCTCGGTCGCCTACATGTTCACCCGCAAGGGCGTCGTGATCGTGACGAAGGGCGACGCCACCGAGGACGACGTCCTCATGGCGGTCCTCGACGCGGGGGCGGAAGAGGTCAACGACCTCGACGAGACCTTCGAGATCGTGTCCGAAGGCGGCGACCTGGTCCCGGTGCGCAAGGCGCTGCAGGAGGCCGGCTTCGAGTACGAGTCGGCGGAGCTGACGTTCCTCCCGTCGGTCAGCGTCCCCTTGGACGCGGACGGCGCGAAGAAGGTCTTCAGGCTGATCGACGCCCTCGAAGACTGCGACGACGTGCAGAACGTCTACGCGAACTTCGATGTGTCGGACGAGGTGCTCGCCGAAGTCGGCTGAGTGCGAAAGCGAACGGGATGCGCCGCGGAACTTTCCGCGGCGCATTTCTTTTTCCCTTGCACCGCAGGGGATTCCGGGCCGTAGCCGGAACTTTTCCGGCCCGGGCACTGGGCGGGGGCGGGCTCGTCAGGCAGAATGTGCGCCGTGACCTCGACGACCCCCGCCGCTTCCGCCGACATCACCGCCGAACTCTCCGCGGACGAACTGCGCCTGATCGAATGGATCGAGGGGCAGGCGAAGGAACGCGGCAACGCGGTCATCACGGTCGCGGGCGACGACGAGGGCGCCGGCTACTGCTTCACCGCCTGCGCGTGGGCGCTGCACCACGTCCCCGAGGCGGTCGTCGTCGGGCTGCCCGACCAGATGGGCCAGGTGCTGCTCGACGCCTACGTCGACCGCGCGGCCAACGGGGAGATCTTCGAGGTCGGCAAGCGCTACGACGACTTCTTCGAAGGCGTCCCGGTCGTCCTCGAGCGCGTCAACAAGGGGCACTACCCCGAGTACTTCGGCACCGCGTTCCTCATCTACCCCGACGGCGACTTCCCGGCCCTGCAGCTGATCGTCGCCACGCCCGAGGGCAAGTTCCCCTGGCACCCGGACGCACCCGAAGGCTTCGCCCGGTGGCAGCTGGTGCTCACCGAAAGCGGCGACCCGGAAAGCTGGACCCCCGGCGTCGACGGTCCCTAGAACTTCCGCAGGTCGGCGGCCGCTTCCGGGTATCGCGAAGCGAGGTCCGCGGCGGCCGCGAACTCCACGCAGCCGTCCGTGTAGGGCGGTACGACGACGGTGCCGAGCAGGCTCCATTCCCCGCGCGTGACGGTGGCCTGCCAGGTCCCCGCGGGCACGACGACCTGCGGCCGCTCCCCGGCGGCGACGTCCGTCCCGAGCACCGGCCGCTCGACCGAGCCGTCCGGGTGCAGCAGCAGCATCGCCGCGGGCGCGCCCGCGTGGTGGGCGTAGACCTCGACGCGGTCCAGCCGGTGCGGCGCGGAGAGCTCCGGCGCGACGAGCAGGTAGTAGATCGCCGAGCCGGTCTCCGAACGCCAGCTCTGCGCCCATTGCCCGCCTTCGACGGGCAGCGGCTGAAGGCCCAGGTGGGTGACGAAATCCGACGGCTCCGGCATGTCTCCCATCCTGCCGCAGAAGCGCCCAGTAGCCTGCTAGCTCGAACTGGTGTTCGCGGCGGGAAGGAAAAACGGGTGCGGGTGCTCGGGGTCGACCCCGGTCTGACCAGGTGCGGCCTGGGGGTGGTCGACGGTGGCAAGGGCCGGACCGTCCGCTGTGTGGCCGTCGGCGTCGTGCGGACGCCGCCCGACGCCGATCTGGCGCACCGGCTGCTCGGCATCTCCGACGAGGTCGAGCGGTGGATGGACAAGTACAAGCCGGAGGCCGTGGCGGTCGAGCGCGTCTTCGCCCAGCACAACGTCCGGACCGCGATGGGCACCGCGCAGGCCGGCGGGGTGGTCGCCCTGGCCGCCGCGCGGCGGGGCCTGCCGGTCGTCTTCCACACGCCGAGCGAGGTGAAGGCCGCGGTCAGCGGGTCGGGCCGGGCGGACAAAGCGCAGGTCACCACCATGGTGATGCGCCTGCTCAACCTCGAGGTCGCCCCGCACCCCGCCGACGCCGCGGACGCGCTGGCGCTGGCCATCTGCCACCTCTGGCGCGAGCCGATGCGCGCCCGGCTCGCCGAAGCCGAGGCCCGCGCGGCCGAGATGGCCCGCACGCACAAGGCCCGGTTGGCCGCGGCCGCCAAGCAAGCCACGAAGAAGCCCCCACTGAAGCCCCCATTGAAGCCTGTTGTGAAGAAACCTGGAGCAGCACGATGATCTCGTCGGTACGCGGGGAAGTCCTGTCGGTCGGCCTGGACCACGTGGTGGTCGAGGTCGGCGGGGTCGGCTTCGCCGTGCAGGCCACCCCAGCGACCCTCGCCACCCTGCGCCGCGGCGAAGAGGCCCGGCTGCACACCGCGCTGGTCGTGCGCGAGGACTCGCTGACGTTGTTCGGCTTCGCCGACGCCGACGCGCGGGAGCTGTTCGGCCTGCTGCAGACGGTGTCCGGGATCGGGCCGCGGCTCGCGCTGGCCACCCTCGCCGTGCTCGACCCCGGCAAGCTGCGGGGCGCGCTGGTCGAAGGCAACATCACCGTGCTCACGTCGGTGCCCGGCATCGGCCGCAAGGGCGCCGAGCGGCTCACCCTGGAGCTGCGCGACAAGGTCACCGCGCTCGGCTCCGGCGACGCGCCCGCGGTCACCGCGCCCGGTGCGCTGCGCGCGGAGGTCGTCGAAGCGCTGGCCGGGCTCGGGTTCCCGGCGAAGCAGGCCGAGCAGGCCGTGGACAAGGTGCTCGCCGACGGCGACGGGCACACGACGTCCAGCGTGCTGCGCGCCTCGCTGACCACCCTCGGCCGGAAACGGTAGGGACGCTTCGTGGACTATGAGGCCGTGACCGAGGACGAGGACGACGCCCTCTCCGCATGGGCCCAAAGTGGCGACGGGGACATCGAGGGCACGCTCCGGCCCCGCAAGCTCGACGAGTTCATCGGCCAGCCGCGCGTGCGCGAGCAGCTGGAGCTGGTGCTGGAGAGCGCGCGCCGCCGCGGGGTGCCGCCCGACCACGTCCTGTTCTCCGGGCCGCCCGGGCTGGGCAAGACGTCGATGGCGATGATCGTCGCGGCCGAGCTGGGCGCGGCCATCCGGATCACTTCGGGCCCGGCGCTGGAACGCGCCGGCGACCTGGCCGCGATGCTGTCCAACCTCGCGCCCGGTGACGTCCTGTTCATCGACGAGATCCACCGGATCGCCCGCCCCGCCGAAGAGATGCTCTACCTGGCGATGGAGGACTTCCGGGTCGACGTCGTGGTCGGCAAGGGCCCCGGCGCCACGAGCATCCCGCTGGAGATCGCGCCGTTCACGCTGGTCGGGGCTACCACCCGGTCCGGTTCGCTGACCGGGCCGCTGCGCGACCGGTTCGGCTTCACCGGCCAGATGGAGTTCTACACCGACACCGAGCTGGACCTGGTCGTCCGCCGCGCGGCGACGATCCTCGACATCGCGATCGACCGCGAGGCCAGCGCGGAGGTCGCCGGCCGCTCGCGCGGTACGCCCCGGATCGCGAACCGGCTGCTGCGGCGCGTCCGCGACTACGCCGAGGTCCGCGCCGACGGCAAGGTGACCGTGAAGATCGCGCGGGCCGCGCTGGCCGTCTACGACGTCGACGAGCTGGGCCTCGACCGGCTCGACCGGGCCGTGCTCACCGCGCTGACCAGGTCGTTCGGCGGCGGGCCGGTCGGGATCTCGACGCTGGCGGTCGCCGTGGGGGAGGAGCCGACCACCGTGGAAGAGGTGTGCGAGCCCTACCTCGTGCGCGCCGGTATGCTCGCCCGCACCCCGCGTGGCCGGGTCGCCACCGCGGCCGCTTGGGAGCACCTCGGGATGGTGCCGCCAGCCGACCACCCGGGGCGCCCCGACCCGGGCGGGCTCTCGCCGTTCGCGCAGGACTGAGCGGCCCGAACCGGCGGGTGGGTGCTGGCGTCCGCGCTGGTACCTGGCACACTCGACAGGAGCACATACCCAAAAACCGGACATTTCGGCTGGGCCCGGAGTCCGTCGAACGGAGAATCATGCAACAGCTATTGCTGCCCCTGCTGCTCGTGCTCGTCCTCGCCGTGCCGCTGGTGATGAGCACGCGAAAGCAGAAGAAGCAGCAGGCGGCGCAGCAGGACCTGCAGAGCAGCCTGTCGGCCGGTGACCGCGTGATGACCACCTCGGGTCTCTACGGCACCATCGCCGATGCCTCCGGTGACAACACGATCGACATCGAGATCGCCCCTGGCGTCGTCACCACCTGGCTGCGGCTCGCGATCCGCGAGAAGGTCGAGCCGGTCGTCGAGACCGAAGAGGACTCGGTCGACGAGGTCGAGGCGCCCGCCGAAGAGTCGATCATCGAGTCGGGCTCGGGCATCAAGACCGACGACGAGCCGCAGACCACCGCTCAGGTGGCGCCGCCGCTGGAGCACGGCAAGAAGTAACCCCGCGGCAACCCCTGGGCAGGCCACGAAAACCACCGACGAAAGTCGGTACGGCCTCGCACGCCGGGCTCACGCAGCACCGAGTACTGTCTCGGTGCTGCGTGCGTGTCCGCCGTCATACCCGTGCCCGGGAGTGAATCGCACACAGTCCCTCCCGGTAACCCTCCGGGCGGGCACCGCAACTTGGGGTCCACCCCGTCCGAGGAGACCGAAGCACCGTGGCAGCTTCTGCCGGGCATCTCCGCCCGGGACGCTATCTCGCCCTGTTCGCCCTGATCGTGATCGTGCTGTACGCGCTGGTGTTCCTCACCGGCAACCACAAGCCGACCCCGAAGCTGGGCATCGACCTGCAGGGCGGCACCCGGGTCACGCTCACCGCCCGCACCCCCGACGGCGGCCAGCCGACCCGCGAGTCCCTGAACCAGGCGCGCCAGATCATCGAACGGCGCGTCAACGGGATCGGCGTCGGCGGCACCGAGGTCCTCCTGGACGGCAACAACGTCGTCATCACCGTTCCCGGCGAGCAGGGCGACCAGGCGAAGAACCTGGGCAAGACCGCGAAGCTGGGCTTCCGGAAGGTCGTCTCGAACGCGACGCAGCCGGTCGTCCCGCCGCAGACCACGCCGCCGCCGGCCACCGGGACCCCGAGCTCGGGCGCCCCCAGCAGCTCGGCGCCGCCTTCTTCGGGCGCGCCGACGGCGAGCTCCAGCGCTCCGCCGTCCAGCCCGGCCGCCGGTGGTGGCGGTGCCCCCGCCGCGGCGCCCGCGCAGCAGCAGAGCACCACGCCGGCCCCGCCGAGCAGCAGCACCACGCCGCCGCCCGCGTCGAGCCAGGCGCCGGCCCCTTCGGACGGCTCGGTGGACGCCGACACGGCGAAGGAGATCCAGGCCGCGAAGGCGCTCCGGCAGAACAAGGACCTGATCGGCGCCGACGGCCAGCCGAACCAGGAGCTCATCGCGCAGGCGATGGCGTCGCTCACCTGCGCGCCCAACGCCAAGGACCCGCTCGAGGGCAACGACGACCCGAAGCTGCCGCTGGTCGCCTGCGGTGACCACGACACGTACAAGTACCTGCTGGAGCCGGAGTTCCTGCCGGGCACCGAGATCGCGGACTCGAACTCGGCCTACGACTCGCAGCGCGGCCAGTGGACGGTGAACCTCAGCTTCAAGAGCGAGGGCACCAAGATCTGGGCCGACTTCACCTCGAAGAACCAGGGCCAGCAGGCGGCCTTCGTGCTCGACACGCAGGTCGTGTCCGCGCCGAACATCCAGGTCGCCATCCTCGACGGCAACACCCAGATCACCGGCAAGTTCACCCAGTCCGAGGCGAAGGACCTCTCGGACATCCTGAAGTACGGCTCGCTGCCGCTGTCGTTCGCGTCTTCGGACGCGACCACGGTGTCGGCGACCCTCGGCCTGGCTTCGCTGCAGGCCGGCCTCATCGCCGGCGGCATCGGCCTGCTGGTGGTCTTCATCTACTGCCTGTTCTACTACCGGCTGCTCGGCGTGCTCACCATCCTGTCGCTGGCCTTGTCCGGCGCGCTGGTGTTCGCGGTGCTCGTGCTGCTCGGCCGCTGGATCGGCTACACGCTGGACCTGGCGGGCATCGCCGGCTTGATCATCGCCATCGGGATCACGGCGGACTCGTTCGTCATCTACTTCGAACGGCTTAAAGACGAGATCCGGGAAGGCAGGACGTTCCGGTCCGCGGTGCCACGAGGCTGGGTCCGCGCCCGGCGCACCATCCTGGCCTCGGACGGCGTGAGCTTCCTGGCCGCGGCCATCCTGTACGTCATCGCCGTCGGCGACGTCCAGGGCTTCGCGTTCACCCTCGGCATGTCCACGGTGCTCGACCTCGTGGTCGTGTACCTGGTGACGCACCCGCTGGTGGCCATCGTGTCCACGTCGAAGTCGTCTTTCCTGTCCAATCCGAGGCACTTGGGTCTCGGCGCCGTGCAGCAAGTGGGTTCGCAGCGTAAGAAGTCGACCACGGTCGGCCGCGCGAACGTGAAGGAGGCCTGACGTGGCGGTCGAAGAACTGGGCACGGACGCCGAAGGCAACGCCAAGGCGAAGGTGAAGCCCGGCAAGAGGGAAAGCGTCTTCCACCGGCTCTACGTCGGCACCGGTGCGTTCGACGTCGTCGGCAAGCGCAGGCGCTGGTATTTCTTCTTCGGCGCGCTGGTGCTGGTGTGCCTCGCCTCGATGATCTTCCGCGGCTTCAACATCGGCATCGAGTTCGAGGGCGGCACGCAGGTCCAGATGCCGGCCACCGGCACTCACGGCGTGATCACCGAAGACCAGGCGAGGACGTCGTTCGAGAAGGCGCTCGGCCGTCCCCCCACGGAGACGCAGAAGGTCGGCTCCGGCGAGGCGTCGACCATCCAGATCCGCACCGACACGCTGGACGCGGCCGACGTCGCGAAGGTCAAGCAGGGCCTGTTCCAGGACCTGGGCCCGATCGGCAGCAACAAGCAGCCGAGCGTGCAGGCGATCAGTGACAGCGCGGTGAGCGCGTCCTGGGGCGGCGAGATCTCGCAGAAGGCGCTGCTCGCGCTCGCGGTGTTCCTCGTGGCGGTCGTCATCTTCCTGGCGATCTACTTCGACCCGCGGATGGCCGCGGCGGCGCTCATCTCGCTGCTGCACGACATCCTGGTCACGGCCGGCGTGTACTCGCTGGTCGGTTTCGAGGTCACGCCGGCGACCGTGATCGGCCTGCTGACGATCCTCGGGTTCTCGCTGTACGACACGGTGGTGGTGTTCGACAAGGTCCGCGAGAACACGCGCGGCCTGCTCGGGCTGACCCGCCGCACCTACGGCGAGGCCGCGAACCTGGCGCTGAACCAGACCCTGATGCGGTCGTTCAACACGGCGTTCATCGCGCTGCTGCCGATCCTGGGCCTGCTGATCGTCGGGTACATCCTGCTCGGCTCGGGCACGCTGCAGGACCTGGCGCTGGTGCAGCTCACCGGCACCCTGGTCGGCGTGCTGTCGTCGGTCGCGCTGGCGACGCCGCTGCTGGTCGACCTGAAGATGCGCGACCCGAAGTACAAGCAGCAGGCCGAGCGCGTCCGTCAGCGCCGGGTCATCCAGGAGCGCCGGGCGGCCGGCGAAGAGGACTTCGACGCTTCGGACGACGACGCCCTGGCGAAGGAGCTGCGCAAGGAGAAGGCGTACGCGGCCGCGGCCAGCGTCCCCGCCCGGATCCAGAAGCAGCGTCCGTCCGGCAAGCCCGCGGGCAAGCGGAAGCGCTGACGTGCGGCTGGACGACGCCCTCGGCCTGATCGCCGAGGTGCCGGACTTCCCGGAGCCCGGCGTGCTGTTCCGCGACCTGAGTCCGCTGTTCGCGGACGCGGGCGCGTTCAAAGCGGTGACCGACGCGCTGGCGGGCACCCTCGACCCCGGGGTCGAGGCGCTCGCCGGCGTGGAGGCCCGCGGGTTCCTCCTCGCCGCGGCCGTCGGGTACGCCCGCGGCCTCGGCGTGGTGCTGGTCCGCAAGCCCGGCAAGCTCCCGCGGGTGGCGGGCCGGGTGGACTACGCGCTGGAGTACGGCACGGCGACGGTCGAGCTCCCGGAGGGCGTGGTCCGGCCGGGCCAGCGCATCGCGATCGTCGACGACGTCCTCGCGACGGGCGGCACGGTGGCGGCGACGGGCAAGCTCCTGGAAGACGTGGGAGCGGTGGTCGACAGCGTGTCGGTGGTCCTGGAGCTGGCGGCGTTGCGGGGCCGGGACGTCCTGGCGAACCGGAAGGTCCACGCGCTCCAGGTCTGCTGACCTCCTGTTGGCGTGATCGAGCACGGAACCGGCGTGATTCAAGACCGAACTCGCGTGATCGAGGCCGGAACTCGCGAGTTCCGGCCTCGATCACACGGGTGACGGCTCGGATCACGTGAGTGACGGGCCGGATCACGTGAGTCACGGGCCGGGGCACGCGGGTTCCGGGTTCGCCACGCCGGGCGATCGGGTGAATCCGCTGGTCCGCGGCTTGGCATCCCCCTGAGCGGGCGCACCCGAGAGGGCCGCGAGACGCAACGGCTACCCTGGGGGTTCGAAGGCCGCACGAGCAGCAGGAGGTGCGGGTGAGCCAGGAGCTCGACGCCGCGGTGCCCCCGAAAGAGGGCGCGCCGCAGAACGGGCAGGCGGCGGCCCAGCCGTCCAGGCCGAACGGTGCGGCGCCGAACCCGTCCGCGACCCGGCGGGTCCGGGCGCGGCTCGCCCGGCGGATCACCGCGCAGCGCGCCGCCCCGGTCAAGCAGGTTCTCGAACCCCTGGCCGTCAGCCACCGCGAGCTCCACCCCAACGCCGACCTCGGGCTGCTGCAGCGCGCCTACGACGTCGCCGAGGAACTGCACCGGAGCCAGCGGCGCAAGTCCGGCGACCCCTACATCACCCACCCGCTCGCCGTCGCCACGATCCTCGCCGAGCTGGGTATGGACACCACGACCCTCGTCGCGGCGCTGCTGCACGACACGGTCGAGGACACCGGCTACGCCGTCGAGAGCCTGAAGGCCGACTTCGGCGAGAAGGTCGCCGAACTCGTCGACGGCGTCACCAAGCTGGACAAGGTCAAGCTCGGCACCTCCGCCGAGGCCGAGACCATCCGCAAGATGGTCATCGCGATGGCCAAGGACCCCCGCGTCCTGGTCATCAAGCTCGCCGACCGGCTGCACAACATGCGCACCATGCGCTTCCTGCCGCCCGAGAAGCAGGCCCGCAAGGCCCGCGAGACGCTCGAAGTCCTCGCCCCGCTCGCGCACCGGCTCGGCATGGCCACGGTGAAGTGGGAGCTCGAGGACCTCGCGTTCGCCATCCTGCAGCCCAAGAAGTACGACGAGATCGTGCGCCTGGTCGCCGACCGCGCGCCCTCGCGCGACATCTACCTGCGGTCGGTCATCACCGACCTGACCAGCAACCTCGTGTCGTCGCGGATCACCGCGAAGGTCGAGGGCCGGCCGAAGCACTACTACTCGATCCACCAGAAGATGATCGTTCGCGGCCGCGACCTGGACGACATCCACGACCTCGTCGGCGTGCGGATCCTGGTCGAGGACGTCCGCGACTGCTACGCGGCGATGGGTGTCGTGCACGCCCTGTGGCAGCCGGTCCCCGGCCGGTTCAAGGACTACATCGCCCAGCCGCGGTTCGGCGTCTACCAGTCGTTGCACACCACGGTGATCGGCCCGGACGGCAAGCCCCTCGAGGTGCAGATCCGCACCTACGAGATGCACCGCACCGCCGAGTACGGCATCGCGGCGCACTGGCGCTACAAGGAAACCAAGGGCACGCACAACGGCAACGCCGTGGACGTCGACGAGATGGCGTGGATGCGTCAGCTCCTCGACTGGCAGCGTGAGGCGGCGGACCCGGGTGACTTCCTCGAGTCGCTGCGCTACGAGCTGGCCTCGCGTGAGATCTTCGTGTTCACGCCGAAGGGCGACGTGATCACGCTGCCCGTGGACTCGACGCCGGTCGACTTCGCCTACGCCGTGCACACCGAGGTCGGGCACCGCTGCATCGGCGCCCGCGTCAACGGCCGCCTGGTGGCGCTGGAACGCAAGCTGGAAAACGGCGAAGTCATCGAGATCTTCACCTCGAAGGCGGAGAACGCCGGCCCGAGCCGCGACTGGCTGCAGTTCGCCGGCTCGCCGAAGGCGCGCGCGAAGATCCGGCAGTGGTTCGCCAAGGAACGCCGCGACGAGGCGATCGAAGGCGGCAAGGAAGCCATCACCAAGGAGATCCGCAAGGTCGGCCTGCCGATCCAGCGGCTGGTCTCCGCGGAGTCGATGGGCGCGGTGGCCACCGAGCTGCGCCACGCCGACATCTCGTCGCTGTACGCGGCGGTCGGCGAGGGCCACACCAGCGCGAAGCACGTCGTGCAGCGGCTGGTGGCCCTCATCGGCGGCGTCGACGCGGCGGAGGAGGAGCTCGCCGAGCGGGCCACGCCGTCCACGGTCACCCGCCGCCGCGGCTCCAACGACGTCGGCGTGGTGGTCAAGGGCGCCAGCGACGTCTGGGCCAAGCTCGCCCGCTGCTGCACCCCGGTGCCGGGCGACGAGATCCTCGGCTTCGTGACCCGCGGCGGCGGCGTTTCGGTGCACCGCACCGACTGCACGAACGCCGGCGACCTGCAGTCCCAGCCCGAGCGGCTGGTCGAGGTCGAATGGGCGCCGTCGGCGTCTTCGGTGTTCCTGGTGGCCATCCAGGTCGAGGCGCTCGACCGGCACCGGCTGCTCTCCGACGTCACGAAGGTGCTGGCCGACGAGAAGGTCAACATCCTCTCGGCGTCGGTGACGACCTCCCGTGACCGCGTCGCGGTCAGCCGGTTCTCGTTCGAGATGGGCGACCCGAAGCACCTCGGTCACGTCCTCAAGGTCGTCCGTGGGGTGGAAGGCGTCTACGACGTCTACCGCGTGACGTCGGCTTCCTAGGGCGTCCACGACCCATCGACCGCGACGCCGGCGGCCGCGGCGATCCGGTCGCGCGACTCCAGCAGCCGCGCGCGCAGGGCGGGCAGGTCGACGCCGAGCAGCCGGCCGTCGCGCTTGACTGCCTTGCCGGCGACGAAGACGCTGTCCACCAGGCCGGGATGACCGGCGGCGACGATCGTGCCGGCCGGGTCGCCGACGGGGAAGACCGAGAGGTCTTCGGCGTCGAGCAGGACGAGGTCGGCGTCCTTGCCGACGGTGAGGCTGCCGGTGTTCCGTCCGCACGCCCGGGCCCCCTCCACGGTGGCGAACCCGAGGACGTCCCGGGTCGTGACGCCGCCGCGCTCGGCGGCCAGGGCGGTGCGCATGGCGCCGAACATGTCCCCGCCGGCCGACGGGCAATCGTCGATCGACAGCGACGGCCGGAGCCCGGCGGCCAGCGCCCGGCCGGTCACGAGCGGCTCGAAGCCCATCTTCAGCTCGACGTCCGGGCTGATCGACACCGAACTGCCCGCGTCGGCCAGCATCGCCAGCTGGTCGTCGGAGAGCCCGTTGCCGTGCACGATGGTGGTGCGGTCGTCGAGCAGCCCGCGCTCGCGCATCCCGGCGATCGGCCGGTCGCCGTGCGGCCAGCCGCCGGTGCCGTGGACGTGGGTGCTCACGCGCAGCCCGAGTTCTCGGGCCAGCGCGACATCCGCGGCGGTTTCGTCCATTGTGGACACCACAGGTCCGCGCAGGCCCAGTGCCATGGCGTCGCCCGGCAGCGACGCCCGCACCCGCCGGATCTCCGGCGCGATGTCCGGCCCGTCGGCGCCGTAGCAGAAGATCGAGTGGCCGGGCGCGGCGTGCAGCGCCGCGATCGCGGCGTCGGCGTTCTCCGGGCGCCCGGCGCAGTGGAACCAGTCGAGCATGGTCGTGACGCCGGAGCTGAGCGCTTCGAGCCGGCCGAGGAGGTTGCCCAGGTACACGTCCTCCGGTTGATAGTGCGGTTTGAGCCGGCCGTGCACGGCGACGCGGTACTGGTCGAACGTCCAGTCCGCGCCGAGGCCGCGGAACGCCGTCTGCCAGGTGTGCCGGTGGGTGTCGACGAACCCGGGCAGCACGATCTTCCCGGTCGCGTCGACGACCTCGGCGGCGGCGCTGTCGAGCGTGGCGCCGATCGCGGCGATCCGGCCGTCCTCGATGAGGACGTCGCCGCGGGGGAGATCCCCCACGGCCGGATCCATGCTGACCACCAGGCCGCCGCGCAGGCGTGTCTTCATGAATGACCTTTCCCCAAGAGTTGACGTGTCAACTCTAGCGTAAACTGTCGTCATGGCGGATATGAGCTCTGCGGACTGGGAGTTCTGGGACACCTGGATGCGCGCCCAGCGGCTGCTCGTCCGGGAGCTCGACCGCGGCCTGCAGCGCGACTGCGGCATTTCGAAGGCCGAGTTCAGCGTGCTGATGACGCTGACCCGGCCGATGCGCGTCGGCGAGCTCGCCGACGCGCTCGGCTGGGAGAAGAGCCGCGTCGCGCACCTGCTGACCCGGATGGAGAATCGCGGCCTGGTGGCGCGGATCGAGGACGGCGCGACCGGCCGTCGCACCGGCGTCGAACTGACTGGCGAAGGCCGCCGGGCGGCGGAGAGTGCCACCCGGGTGCACGGCGCCACCATCCGCAGGCTCGTCCTCGACCGGCTCGCGCCCGAACAGGCCGAGGCCATCCAGGCCTGGGGCGAGCAGCTGATCGGCCGCCTGGACGACTAGCGCGGCGTCCACTTCGGACAGTGCCGGTCGGCCGGGAATGGCCGGACGGGGGTGCGCGGCGGTGTCCGAAATACCGTCACCTGTCCCGGATGTGCATGCTACGGTTTGCAAATTGCAAGGGTGGGTTTCCGGAATTCCCCGAGGGAGCACGCATGCCTCCTGGCTCGGCCGACGACACCACGCGCTACCTCTGCGCGGCCTCCTACCTCGATCACCGCTACGGCACGCGGGCGATCACCGAGTTCCTCGTCGAGCCGACCCGGCCGGTCCCGCCGTCCCCGGGCCTCGACGCGGGCCGCGTGCTCACCGAGGCCGTGCGGGCGCGGGCGCGCCGGAAGAACTACGACGGCCTGCTCGTGCTGCTCATGGCCGTTGTCATCGGGCTGTCGTGGGACAACCCGCTGCTGTACGGCTGGATCGTGCTGTCGGTCGCGCTCGTGGTCGTGCGGGCGGGGAAGAACCGGTACGGAACGGAGCGGGCGTTCACCCCGAAGACGCTCGCCGTCCTGGCCGTCGCCGTCGTGGCCGCGTTGCTGCTGCTGGTCTACTGGGACGAGATCTTCAGCTCCGGGAGCCGGTCTTCGTCGCGGTACTACGACCCGGACCTCTACGCGGTCACTTCGGGCGGCGACACCGCCCGGTACGTCATCGGCATCGTGCTCGCCGTCGTCGTGCTCATGGTCGTGACCTTCGAGCGCTGGTCGCTGTGGAACCTGCTGACGACGCGCTTCAAGCGCTTCGCCCCGCCCGCCCCCGACAGCGGCAGCCTCAGCGGGCTGTTCACCGAAGACTTCCGCGAGCAGCTCGGCCGCTTCCAGCGGGTCGACGAGTTCGCCGGCGCGCCCCTGGTGGTGTACCGCGGCTACAAACCGTTCGTGGGCGCGGGGTTCCGGCGCGACTCCTGGTCCATGGCGATCCCGCTGGAGCGGGACGAAGACGACGAGCGCGAGCCCGAGGACCGCCGCGAGCTCACCACCGAGACGCTGTACGAGGAGATCCGCGGGGCGATCGGCGACCTCCGCCGCTCGGCTGCGCTGTCCCCGGACCGCCGGCTGGGCTCGCTGACCGTGACCGAAGCGGTGTTCACGCCCGCCGCCGAGCTCGTCGACCACCTGGGGGAGGCCGAGGCCGCCGCCTTCCTGCCGGACATCGGGTACCCGCCCCACACCCGGCTGAGCGAGGCCGACGTCGAGCGGATCCGGCGGGAGCCGAAGGAGTGGGCGCGTTACTACCTGTGCTTCCAGGTGGAGACCTGGGACCGGGACCTGGTGCTCACGACGTTCCTGCACCTGGCGGTGGACGACACGACGCTCTACGTCGAGTGGACGCCGTTCATGCTGCCGCCGGTCCGGGCCGAGTACCGCGCCGTGGACAAGATGCGGCAGGAGTCCCTGCGCCCGTTCGGCCAGGGGCTGCTCACCTGGCTGGAGCTGCCGGCGAGCGTGCCGGGCCGGATCGTGAACCTGGCGTCGTGGATCCGGCAGCCGAGGCGTGAAGAGGGCGTCCTCGACCCGGAGCGCTACGGCGCCGCCGACACCCTGCGCGAGCTCGGCTCGGTCAACCTGTTCACCGACTACTTCCAGCTCGTCGACATCGAACGGTACGAGAAGATCATCGAGAGCCGGCTCCTGCCGACGATCGGCAAGCTGCTCGGCGACGCCGGGTTCTCGACGGCGAAGTTCGAGGAGCAGGCGAAGGTCGTCATCCACAACGACATCACCATCGGCGGCGACAACAGCGCCCCGATCACCCAGACCGGGCAGCGCGGCTCGCGGCCGCGCCCGCCCAAGACGGCCGGCCCGCCGGCCGGAGCGGAGGCCTGATGGGACACCGGATCACGAACAAGGTCAGCATCGGCGGCGACAACTCGGGCCGGATCACGCAGACCGGCATCGAGGGCGGCGCCGCCGAGGCCACGGTCTCCTCGCTGGTGGAGCTGATCGAGCGGCTGACGACCGAGGTGCGCGGCAAGGACCTCGCGAAGCAGGAGGTGCTGGAGGACACGCTGACCGACCTGGCCGGCGACCTGCGCGCCGGCGACGCCGCGGAGCCGGCGGTGGTGCGCAGCCGCTGGGAGAAGGTCAAGGGCCTGCTGGGCGGGGCGGCTCAGTTCTCCGAGCTGATCGCCAAGATCTCCGAGCAGGTGCAGAAGATCTTCAGCTGAGGACCTTCCGCAGCAGCGCGGTGACCTCGTCCGGCCGTTCCATGGCCGGGAGATGGCCGGTGTCGGGGAGTTCGACGAGCTCCGCGTTCGGCAGCGAACCCGCCAGGTGGTGGGACAGCTCGACGAGTCCCCGTGCGTCCGACGTCCCGATGACCACCAGGGCGGGCGTCGTGATCTCGCCGAGCCGGTGCCGGGTGTCCGGGATCCGCTCCGTCCACTGTGGAGCCGTCCAGTCGTGCCGGTAGACCTGCTCGCACATTTCCCGCACCAGGGCGACCATGTCGGCCGGCAGCGCGGAAACGTCGCGCTCCGGGCCGGCGACGAGGTAGCGGATGTTGGCTTCCGCCATGGCGCGCACGTCCGCCTCGTCGACATCGCCCTCACGAGCGGCGTAGCGGGCGAGCCGCTCGGCCGGGACGGTTTCGGCCATCAGCCGGGTGAGGTCCGCCTGCATGTGGTCCGGCCAGGTGTGCCCGGTGAGACCGGAGCCGAGCAGCACGAGCCGGGTGACCCGCTCCGGCGCGGCCAGGGCGGCGTCCAGCGCGCACGCCCCGCCCATCGACGCCCCGACCAGCGTGGCCTGCTCGATCCCCCAGGCATCGAGCAGGGCCAGCAGGTCCTCGTAGTGGGCGTACTCGCCGGGGCCGTCGGCCGTTTCGCCGAAGCCGCGGCGGTCGTAGCGGATCACCCGGTGCGTGGCGGCGAGCGCGGTGAACTGCGGATCCCACATCCTGCGGTCGCCGATCGCGGCGTGCAGCAGCACGACCGCGGGCCCCTCGCCCGCTTCGTCGTAGCCGAACGCCGTCCCGCCCACCTCGATCATCGTCATGGCCCCAAGCTAGCCACCCGACCGTGTCACACACCGCAGTTTTCGCTCAGGGCGAGAAGCTAGGGTGCGATCCATGACCGACGGATTCGATCTCACGCGCGACGGCGAAGTCGCCCGCCTGACCTTGACCCGGCCGGAGAAGATGAACGCGATCACCTACGGCATGTGGTCGGCGATCCCGGACGTCGTGGCCGAGGTGGAGGCCGACCCGGCGCTGAAGGTGCTCGTGCTCGCGGGCGCGGGGAAGCACTTCTCGGCGGGCGCGGACATCAGCGAGTTCGGCGAGCTGCGGACGACGGCCGACGGCGCGGCGAGCTACGACAAGGCGGTCGAGGGCGCGGTCGCGGCGCTGACCGCGATGCGCAAGCCGTCGGTGGCGATGGTCCAGGGCAACTGCATCGGCGGCGGCTGCCAGGTCTCGGTGGCGTGCGACTTCCGCTTCGCGGCCGAGGGGTCCCGGTTCGGCATCACCCCGGCGAAGCTCGGCATCGTCTACCACTTCGACTCGACGCGCCAGCTGGTGTCCCTCGTCGGGCCGGCGCACGCCAAGTACTTCCTGCTGTCGGGCGAGCTGATCACGGCGGGCCGGGCCCGCGAGATCGGGCTGCTCAACGACGTCTTCGCTCCCGAGGAGCTGGAGACCTCGACGCTGGAGTTCGTCTCGACGCTCTGCTCGCGCTCGCAGGCGTCGATCCGCGGGATGAACCGGATCATCGAGAAGATCGTGGCGGGGCAGGAGACCTCGGACGCGGAGGTCGAGGAGATCCGCTCCGAAGCCCTGCACGGCGAGGACTACGCGGAGGGCGTCGCCGCGTTCCTGGAGCGGCGCCCTCCGCGCTTCACCCACCGCTGACGTCAGGTGCAGGTCACCGTGGCGTCGGCCCAGTCGGCGTGGTCGGAGTCCTCGTCGTCCCCGCCGTCCGTCACCTCCAGCGTCAGCCGGCGGACGCCGGTGACGTCCGCGGTCACCGGCACCGCGCCGTCGGCGTCTCGCAGCACCGGGGTCTGGGCGAGCACCCGGCCGTCGCCCACGATCCGGAAGGCCACCGAGCCCTCCTTGCCCACTTCGTCGTCGAGACCGGTGACCGCCGAGAACGCCGTGCACGCTCCACCGAGCCAGACCGTCACCGAGCTGGGCGCGTTCGTGCCCAGGCCGTGCGCGTAGGTCTGCCCGGCGATGGTCAGCGGGTTCCCGTCGCCCTCGTCGGTGTCGCCGTTGGACCGGTCACGCTCCACCGGGCCCCAGCCGTTCGACGACGCCAGGAACGGCAGCCCGCTGACCTGCGCGGTCCCGGTGGGCGCCGGCGGCGGGATGAACGCGCTGGTCGCCGCCTCGACGTGCACCGGCCGGTGCTCGGGGTCGCCGCGGAAGCGGTAGGTCGCGGCGATCGGCAGGTCCGTCGTGCCCGCCGGGCCGCCGGTGAACCGCCAGGTGCCCGTCACGCTCTGGCCGGCGGACAGCACCGGCCGGAAGACCGGCTCCCCGGTAACGCGCCAGCCGGCCGGGGTGAGCGGTGCCAGTTCGACGTCGTACAGCGATGCTCCACCGCGCGGCAGCTCGAAGGTCGCCGAGACGTCGACGCTCGTGCCCTCCGCCGTCGGCGGCGTGACGCTCAGCCGGGTCGCGGGCACCTGCCGGACCTCTTGGTCGCAGGACGTCCGGCCGGGCCGCGCGGGGCAGAGGATCGTGACGAACCCGCCGTTCGCGGCCACCGGCACGGTCAGCTGCCCGCCCGCGGTGACCGTCGACTTCTCCCGCAGCAGCCCGGACGGCCCGTCGCGCAGGGTGTCGGCGAGCCAGCGGCCGTGGCCGAGGAAGTCCAGCGGCGCCGTCACCTTCGTGGCCGGCCCGGCCTCGATGCCGCCGACGAACCACCGGTCACCCGAGCGGCGCGCGAACACGGCTTCCCGCCCGGGCCGCCCGGACAGCAGCCGGGTCTCGTCCCACACCGTCGGCAGCTGGTCGAGCGTGTGCAGGGCCTCCGGCCGCGCTTCGTAGTTCTCCGGCTTGTCCGCGCCGTGCTGCCAGCCCGACTCGTAGACGAAGAACGTCGCCACCTCGTGCGCGTCCGTGGTGTCCCGGTCGGACACGACGAACGCGGTCGGCGTGTAGTCCATGCTGCCGACGACGTTGCGGGTGAACGGGAACATCGTGTTGGTGGCGGCCCGCGTCTTGAACTGCTCCGCGCCGCGGACGGCTTCGAAGCTCATCACGTGCGGCCAGGTGCGCTGGAAGCCGCGGGGGATGGTCGCGCCGTGGAAGTTGAGCATCAGGTGCCGGGCCGCGGTCGCTTCCGCGATGTCGTCGTAGAACCCGAACCGCGCCTGCGTGTCGGAGTCCATGAAGTCGACCTTGATCCCGGCCGCGCCCCACGACTCGACCAGCGGCAGCCACTTCGCGCGCTCGGCCTCCGTGTCGAGGGTGGTCCAGCGGAACCACAGGATCACCTCGACGCCGCGGGCGCGGGCGTACCGGATGACGTCCGGCACCCAGGAGGCGTCCCAGCCCTCGTCGATGAGCAGGTAGGGCCAGCCGTTGCGCGCGGCGAAGTCCGCGTACTGCTTCTGCCGCGCGGGATCACGCGGACTGTCGTGTTCGGACAGCCACGACCACGCGACCTTGCCCGGCCGGACCCAGGACGTGTCGGCGAGCTTCGACGGCGGCGCGAGGTCGTCGACCAAAGTGGACTCGGTGACCGTCGCCAGGTCGCCGGTGATCGCGACCCGCCACGGCGTGGCGAACGGCCCGGCCCCGGTGACGGCGGCGTCGGCGAGCTTGATCGCGTAGTTCGCCGAATCCGCCGCGTGCGTCAGCCGGGCACCCGAGTAGCGACCGTCTACATCGGACTCCGTCAGCAGTGTGTAGCCGCCGTCGCCGGTGTCGAACAGCGACGGGAAGCCGTAGTCGCCCGCCTGCGCGCTGCTCGCGGTGGTCTCGACGCGGACCTTCTCGTAGTTGGGGGAGTAGGGCAGCAGCCACGCCGGCGCCGCCGCGGGCAGGGTGAACGACGACGCCTCGCCGGTGATCGTCCCGCCGGCCGGCAGCACGTAGCGGTAGGCGGCACCGTCGGCGGCCGCGCGCACGACGACGTCGAGCCGCGTTTCACCCGCGCCGGCGAAGGACAACGTCGTCTCGGCCGCCCGTGCGTGCCGCTGCAGGCGCTTCCCGGTGGTCATCGGGTAGTGCTCGTCCACGATCCGGTCGGTGCGGCGGAGGAACCGCAGGTCCCGGGTCAGGTCGGCGGTCTTCGTCCGCAGGCCCAGCGGCGCCGGGGCGAGCACGGCCGCGGCTCCGCGGGACACCGCGAACGTCAGGCCGCCCTCGCCGGTGCGGGCGACCTCGGCGGTCACCGCGCCGGTGAGGCTCACGGTCCAGCGGTCGGCGGCGTCGGCGGGCATCGTGGCGACCAGGGTAGCCGCGCAGGCCACGACGAGCGCCAGGACGGCGCGCCTCATCGCCCGGCCTGCTCGTTCAGGTACAGGAACGCGCCGAGCCCGTGGAAGTCGTTGGTGACGCGCGGACGGTCGAGGTAGTAGCGGCCGTTGCCGACGTTGGTGCCGACGCTGATGTCGGTGATCGCGGTACTGCCGTCGGCGGCCGCGCTCACCTTGGCCAGCACGCCCGCGTAGCCGCGGTCGACCACCGGCCGGTACTCCTTGCCGACGTACCCGCGCTGCACCGCCTGGGAAAGCGTGTACGTGTAGAGGCTGGAGCAGGACGTCTCGGTCCAGTTGTCCACCGCGGTGGGCTTGACGGTCAGCTGGAACCACCGGCCGGTCGCCGGGTCCTGCCAGCGGCGGAACCCCTGGGCGAGGTACCGCACGACGCCGACGAGGGCGTGGCGCTGCGGGGCCGCCGCGGGCAGCGAGTCGAGGACGTCGACCGTCGCGGCGCCGAACCAGCCGACCGCGCGGCACCACACGTCCGGGGACAGCCCGGTCACCGGATCGGCCCAGCTCTGCTTTCGCCGTTCGTCGTAGGCGTGGTACAGCAATCCACTCGGATGGCGTAAATGCGCGAAATAGGTGAGGAGTTGTTCGGCCGATTCGGTGACGCTCGCCGGGTCGGCGAACGCCGTTCCGTAACGCGCCAGGAATGGGTCGAGCATGAATGCGCCGTCGGCCCACAGCTGACCGGTGAACGCGGTGTTGTGAATGAACCCGCCGTCGCTCGTGCGCGGATAGGTGGCCAGGCGGTCGTGGATCCGGCGGGCCGCGAGGGAGTAGCGCGGATCGCCGGTTTCGGCGGCCAGCACGAGGAAGACGTTCCCCGCCAGCATGCTGTCCAGGTCGTTGTACGGGTTGCCGGTGCTGCCGTCAGGCTTCACCTTCGCGGTGCCCCAGGCTTCGAGGTAGTCCAGGTAGCGCGGGTCGTGCGTGCGCTGGTGGACGCGGTGCAGGCCCAGCAGGAACAGCGCGTCGGTGTAGCCGAGGCCCAGCGACGCGGCGGGGTGCGCCGCCATCGTCGTGTCGGCCACGGCCCGCGACCAGTCGGGTGGCGCGGCGGCCGCCGGCCGGGAAAGTAAAGTCAGCCCGAGAACGGCGGCGAGAACGACGTGAAGCGCTTTCCGGAACGCCAAAGAACCCAGCTCCTTCGCTGCGCGGAAGAACGGTGCCGATCATCGATCTTGGGCGATCGTTCCGCATCCGGTCAACGGACAGCGCCGGACTAATAATATCTTCAGGAGTCCAGGTATTCGCGGAAGTGCTCGGCGACCACGTCGGTGACGCCCGCCGGATCGAGTCTGCCGTCGATTTCGATGACGCGGATCCCGAGCTCCCGCGCCGAGCGCACGGCCTGCGCCGCGAGCATCCGGTCGCGCGTCAGCCGGGTCCGCTGCCGCGGGATCGCCGGCTCGTCGGCGTGGTGGCGCAGCTGGTGCTGGCGGAACAGCTCGGTCGGCACCAGCACCACCATCCGGCTCGGCGAGTCGACGAGCGGCGCGACCAGCTCCGGGCGCAGCCCCCGGCCCTCGGCGACGATCGGCCGCGGTGACGTGAGCGCGCGCAGCTCGTCCAGGGCGCACTCGAACCGTTGCCGGAACTCGGCCAGCAGCACAGCCAGCTGGTCGCCGGCCGGGCCGTCCTCGGCAAGGGTGGTGTCGGCCGGTGTGGTGGCGGGCCGGGTCCGGTCGTCGTGGTGGTAGGTCGTCAGCCCGTGGCGCTCGGCCAGCAGCCGGGCGACGGTGGACTTGCCCGTCCACGGGGCCCCACCGATCCAGAGCGTCTTCCGCAGCGTCCCGAACGGATCCGAGGTCATCGTTCGACTATCGCGGCACCGGTGCTCCGATGGCCAGGGTTCGGGCGCTGGTTGATCCGTTCAGCTCAGGGCTGCTCGCTTTCCCCGTCGACGACGAGCACGGTGGAGCTGTCGGCGAAGTCCGGTTTCCCGCCGATCCGGAAGTGGAACCGCGAGCCGGGCCGGACCGCGGCGACCACCTGCGTCTCGGCCGTGCCGAGCACGATGATGGCGAGCTCGGTGGTGATCGGCTCCGGGTACAGCACTTCGGGCGGCACGATCGGGATGGGCAGGGTTCCGCTCACCGAGCCGGATCCGTCGTCGTCCTCGTCGTCGACGGTTTCGAACGGCGGCGGCGGGACGAGCCGCGGCCGGCGGCGCCACCAGAGCCCGGCGATCAGGCCGGTCAGCAGACCGCCGGTGCCGCTGACCGCGGAGGCGAGCCCGACACCGAGCCCCGAGGGTTCTTCGGCGGGTTTCGGCTGCGGGACGGCCGGGGGAGCGGCCGGCAGCGGGCCGAACTGCACGGCGGGGTCCTTGGCGTCCTCCGGCAACTGGAGAACCTGCCCGGGCTCGATCGCGGTGGGGTCGGTGAACGGCGTGCCGTCCGGGCGCGGCCGGCCCTGGTTCAACCGGAAGATCTCGGAGAACCGGTTCCCGTCGCCGAGGGCCCGCTCGGCGATCTTGAACAGCGTGATGTCGTCCGGGTTGTCGGCGTGCGGGACGATGTAGTACTTGACCGGCGGCGGCGGGGCCTGCGCGAGTGCGGGCCCGCCGGCGAGCACGGCGAAGAGGACACCCGCGGCCCCGGCCTGCCCGGCCCGTCCGAGAACGCGGCGTACCGCGGGAACCCGGTTTTCGGCCATGGTCGTCCCACCCTCTCCCCGGTGACCCCGGCGGGTTCCGGTGTTGCCCCGATACACGGGGCGGGAGCGGGTGTGGTTCAGATCTTGTGGTGCGGAGCGGGCGAGCGGCGGTTCAGATCTCGTCCCAGGGCACGGTTTCGTACGCCTTCGCGAGCAGCTCCACCGCGCGGTCCGCGGACGGCAGCACCAAGTCGTCGACGGAGGCGACCGCGCGCCCCGGGGTCTCGGAGTTCGTCACGAACATCGCGTCGAACTCGCGCAGGTCGGCGGGACGGACCTCGCGCGTCTCCTGGGGGACGCCCAGCCGGCGCAGGGCTTCCTTCTGCACCAGCATCGTGATCCCGGGCAGCACCGCGGCTTCCGGCCACACGACGGTGTTACCGGCCAGGAAGCCGGCGTTCCAGATCGACGCCTCGCTGATCCGGCCCGCGGGATCGACGAACAGCGCGTCGTCGTAGCCGGCCAGCTCGGCCTGGCGGGCGTGGTAGATGAGACCGAACGTGCCGAGGTGCTTCACCTGCGGCAGATCCCGTTGGTAGCGCACGGTCCCCAGGCGCAGCGGCGCCGGGTCGGGCGGGTGCGGCGGGAGCGTCCGGACCAGGATCTCCGGCTTCATCGGCTCGTCGAACGAGCGCGTGAGCACCAGGACCCGCACCGACAGCGCGGGTTCGCCGGCGATCGCCTGCCGGACGTGGGACCGCACGAGGTCGACGTCGAGGTCGCTGCCGAACAGCAGCCGGGTGCTCGTGGCGAGCCGCTCGAGGTGGAACGCGAGCCCGCGGACCCGCCCGTCCCGGACCTGCATCGCGGTGAAGTGACCGTAGGAGGTCATTCCCGCGACGAAGGCGTCCGGGCCGAGCGGGTCCCCGTTCAGCTCGATGCGTGCCGTCACTACTGGACGGTGACGCCCGTGAACTTGACCTGCTTCGTCGGCGCCCCGGTGCCGTCCTGCGGGTTCGGGTTCGCGATGCCCGCCTTGGCGACCGCGTCGAGAACCTTCAGGCCCTCGTCGCTGATGCTGCCGAACACCGAGTAGTCCGCCGGGAGGCCGTCGGCACTGCCGTAGACCATGAAGAACTGGCTGCCACCGGAGTTCGGGGCGGACGTCTTCGCCATCGCGAGGATGCCGCGGCCGTACTTGATCTCCGGGAACGCCTCGTCCGGCATCGTGTAGCCGGGGCCGCCCTGGCCGTCGTTCGACGGGTCGCCGGTCGCCGCCGGGTCACCGCACTGCAGCATCTGCAGGCCTTCGGTGCCGAGCCGGTGGCACATGGTGTCGTTGTAGAAGTTCTGCTTCGCGAGGCTGATGAAGCTCTGCACCGCGCACGGCGCGAGCGCCCGGTCGAGCGTCAGCGGGATGTCGCCCGCGGTGCTCTTCAGCGTCACGTTCACCGTGCCGGTCGACGGGACGTTCTTGCCGTCGGGCACGTTCACCTTCTTCGGCGCCTTGCCCGTCGTGTCGGCCTTGAAGTCGCACGTCGTCGGGTTCGGCAGCGCCGTCGCCCGCTTCGGCAGCTCCGTGCGCTGCGTCGGGATCTGGAGGTCGGTCGGCGGCGGAGCGGCCGAGGACGACGCCGCCGGGTCGGCGGTGCTGTCACCGCCGTTGGCGCTCACGATCCACACCACCACGCCCGCGACGACGAGCACAGCCACGCCGACGACACCAGCGCCGATCCTCCTGCGTCGCTTCTGCTGCTCCAATCGGCGCTCGAGCTGCCTCTCGAGCTTGCGCTTCGCAGCTTCGCGGCGCTGCTGGTTGGTCGCCACCCCGTACCCTCCAGGTTTCCGCTTGTGTCACACGTCTGAGGTAGCGGCAGTGTATGGGCACAGCCTGTGAGGACCATGTACAGGGCCCGCTAGTCTCAACCCGATCGTGATCGGCGCCATCCGGCGCGGATGTCCGGGAGGCGTTCGGTGCTCGTCGTCGGGTTCGGCAGCGGCCCGCTGCAGGCGAACTGCTACCTGCTGGCGGAGGCCGCCGGCAGGCCGTGCGTGGTCGTGGATCCGGGGCCGGAGGTGGCCGCGCCGCTGACCGCCGCGCTCGCCGAACACCGGCTGGTCCCGGCGGCGCTCGTGGCCACCCACGGCCACCCCGACCACGTCGCGTCGGCCGCCGCCGTCACCGCGGCCCACGGCGTCCCGCTGCACCTGCACCCCGCCGACGCGCAGGTGTACGACGGCGACAGCGTGCCGCTCGAAACGGGCACTTTCGCCGGTTTGGCCGTCGATGTCCGGCACGTGCCCGGGCACACGCCCGGGTCGGTGGTGCTGAGCCTGGCGACGCCCGAGGGCGGCCGGCTCGCGCTGACCGGCGACATGCTGTTCGCCGGGTCGGTCGGCCGCGGCACCGACGCCGAGTCGGTGCGAGCCCTGCTGGAGAGCCTGCCGGACGACACGGTGGTGCTGCCGGGCCACGGCCCGGCGACGACGATCGGCCGGGAACGCGCGGGCAACCCGTTCCTCGCCGGGACGGGGGCGTGAGCATGGCCGAAGAGACAGAGGCGTCGTCGGAACGGCTGGCGCTGTTCGAGGAGGACCCGCGCGGACGCCGTCGCCGCGGGATCTCGGGGCTGATCGGCGTGGTGATCGTCGCCGCCGCGTTCGGGGGTGTCGCGGGCCTGATCGGCGGCACCCTGATCGGGCTGGCCGTCGCCCTGGTGATCGCGCTGCCGCTGCTGTACGTGATGGCGGTGAGCATCCGGCGCCGCGTCTGGCTGGAGGGCTCGACGCTGCTCGTGCGCACCTGGGGGCTGCGGCGGGTCGACCTGGTCACCGCGACGCGCCTCGACCTGGTGATCGGGGACGTCCGCGGCTCCCGCACGGTGAGCCTGCTGGTCAACGCCGGCCAGCGGGGCAAGGTGGGGAAGGTCGACCTCGCGGTGTTCTCCGGGACCGGCGGCCGCGAGCTGGGCATCCTGCAGCTGCGGAAGCTGGCGAACGCGCTGATGAACAACGTCGAGGCGAACGGCCTCGTATTCGGGGAGCTGCTGGTCGCCGAGCTGAAGGCCGAGGCGCGCGGCTCCGGCGTGGCGGAACGCCCGCTCTACCGGCTGGCGTCGGTGGCGCCGTCGGGCAAGTACGTGCAGCGGTTCACGATGGAGGCCGTCAGCCGGTTCGTGGCGACTCTCGACTGAGCTCATCGCCGGCCTCGCGGAGCTGCTCGAGCTGGTAGACGAGCTCCGGCACCTCCTGCGCGATGTACGCCGCGAGGCGCTCGACGTGGTGCAGGGTGGCGCGGACGTCCTCGAGGGCGGCCGCGATGCGCGGCAGCGACTCCACGGCCTGGACGGTGGCGGTGACCAGCCGCAGGGCGCCGCGCACCACCTGGCGCGGGCCGACGAGCAGGAACATGGCGCCTCCCGGGTCGGGTGCCGCCTTCCTACCGCGTCCGGGCGTGGTTGTCGCGGCCGGGGTTCGCCGGTGTTACGGGTGGGACGGAACGGCTTTCTTGGTGCTGCTGAGGTACCCGGCCGGCTCGCGGGAGGCGATCAGCGCGGCCAGGATCGTCGTCACCGGGACGGCCGCCACGATGCCGACGCTGCCCGCGAGGGTCCGGATGATCTCCTGCGCGATCTCCTCGCTGCCGAGCAGCGCGCCCAGCCCCACGCCGGAGATCGACGAGTACAGCAGCACCGGCAGCGCGGCCCCGGCGTAGGCCATGACGAGCGTGTTGACCGCCGAACCGACGTGGTCGCGGCCGATCCGCAGGCCGGAGCGGTACAGCTCCTGCCAGGTCAGGTCCGGGTTGGCGCGGCGGAGCTCCCAGACGGCGCTGGTCTGGGTGACGGTGACGTCGTCGAGTACGCCGAGCGCGCCGATCACGACGCCGGCGAGCAGCAGCCCGCGCGCGTCGATGCCGTGGCCGAGCGACCCGATGAGCGTCGACGTGCTGTCGTCGAGCCCGGTGAGCGAAGCCGCGGCGGAGAAGATCGCCGACAGGACGCCGATGAGGGCGAGGCTGGCGAGCGTGCCGAGGACGGCCGCGGATGTTCTCGCCGTCAGGCCGTGGGTCAGGTAGAGCGCGATGAACATGATCGCGCCGGACCCGGCGATGGCCACTACCAGGGGGTTCTCGCCGGCGAGGATGGCCGGGAGGATGAACAGCGCGATCACGAGGAAGGACAGGCCGAGCGCGACGAGCGCGGCGAGGCCCTGCCAGCGGCCGAGCACCAGCACCGCGACCGCGAAGAGCGCGGCGAGCAGGAGCAGCGGGGTGCCGCGCTGGAAGTCGACGAGCTGGAAGCTGGCGGGGTCGGCGGCGTTCCCGCCGTTGTAGGCGAGCACGACGGCGTCGCCCGCGGCGAACCGCGGGGTGCTGGGTTCGATCGGGACGGTCAGCTTGAGCTGCTTCCCGCTCGCCGGGCCGTCGGTCATGGTGAGGTCGGTGGTCAGGCAGGGTTTCGCGTCCGGGTCCGTCTGGTCGCCGACCTGGACCTGACCCTGGGCGAGGCAGGGGCCGGTGGTCGTGGCGGTGATGTTCGCGGCCACGGGCGTGCCCTGCGGGACGACGCTCGTCGGGTCCGGCTTGCCCCACGGGTAGAGGACGATCATGCCGACGACGGTGGCCAGGGCGAGCGGGGCGAGCAGCCAGATCAGCAGGAGCCGGACCCGCTTCGACGCCGGGGCGGCGGGGCCGTGCCCGTGGCCGTGGCCATGGCCGGTTTCGGCGGGGGGCCCGGGCTTTTTCGCGGTGCGCGGGGTGGTTCCGGCCGGGACCCGCTGCGGTCCGGTGTCCCCGCGGCGGGCGGCGCGCTGGACGCGCTGCGGTCCGGTGTCGGTCCGCTTGTCGCCATCGGGGACGCGCTGGGCGCCGGTGGCAGGCACCCGCTGGGGTCCGGTGTCGGCGCGGCGCCGCACGGGGTCGGCGGCGCGGCGCGCGCTGTCGGGCGGCGTCCGGCGGACGGGTTTGCGGGGCGATCCGGCCGCCGAAGGGGACACCTCGTCCGTGATCCGGCGAATCGGGCCGGTTTCGTCGTCGTCCAGGTCGGGGCGGTCCACGCGCACATCCTGACAGCGGGATTCCCCGCCTCGCGCAAGGGGCCGCCGACGGCCCGGTTCGTCCCGATGCGCCGTGTCGTCCCCAGGATCACGCGTGTCGACCCTCCAGTCACGCGTGTCGGCCGCCCGATCACGCGAGCCGGCCGAGCCCCCGACGTGATCCGGAGGTCGACACGCGTGATTGCGGGGTCGACACGGCGTCAGCTGTAGGCCTGGCGGACGTGGACGCGCCGGTACGCCGACGGTGGGGTGTCGAAGTGGTCGAGGAAGGCCTGCCGCAGGGTCTCCGTCGAGCCGAAGCCGCAGCGGCGGGCGATCGTCGCGAGGGGGAGGTCGGTGCCGGACAGGAGACGGGCCGCGTGCTCGGTGCGGACCGTGCGGACGTACTTGCCCGGCGTCGTGCCCAGGTGCGCGTCGAACAGGCGGGTGAGCTGGCGGGTGCTGAGCCCGGCGCGGACCGCCAGCGCCGGCGTGCCGAGGTCTTCGGCGAGGTTCTCGGCGATGTACGCGGTCAGGTCGCGGACCTCGCGGTGCTCCGGCGGCGGGCCGGCCAGGAACAGGCTGACCTGGGCCTGGTTCCCCGGCCGCTGCAGGTACGTCACCAGGGAACGGGCCACCTCGCGGGCCAGCGTCGGCCCGTGGTCGGCCTCCACGAGCGCCATGGTCAGGTCGAGCCCGCTGGTCACCCCGGCGGCCGTGTAGACGTTGCCGTGCTGGATGTAGAGCGGCACCGGGTCCACCGTCACCGCCGGGTAGGCCTCCGCGAGCTTCGCCGCCCAGCGCCAGTGGGTCGTCGCGCGGCGGCCGTTGAGCAGGCCCGCCGCGGCGAGCACCTCCGCGCCCGTGCAGACCGACGCCACCCGCCGGCTGGTCTGGGCCAGCCGCCGGATGTGGGCCAGCACGCGCTCGTCGGACGCCGCCGTCGTGCTGCCCCAGCCGCCCGCGACGACCAGCGTGTCGAGGTCCGCCGCCACCTGGTCGAGCCGCAGGTGGGGCTGCAGGACGAGACCGGAGCACGTGCGGACGGCCTGGCCATCGATCGTGGCCAGCCGGATCTCGTACGGCGGACGCGCGCCGTGGCGGTTGGCGGCGTCGAGGACGTCCGCGGGGCAGGCGACGTCCAGCAGCTCGACGTCGGGAAATCCGACGATCGTGACCCGTCTGGGTGAGCCTGCCATGGATCGCACGCTAGCAGCCGGACCGGCGTTCAGACGCGGTTCGCAGGATTTCGGACATCTCCCGCCCGGTCGGCGCCGGCGGCCGCCAAGGTCGGCCGCATGACCGCTGAGCAGAAGACCCTCGCCTTCGTCGTCTACCCGGGGCTGACGCCGCTCGACCTGGTGGGCCCGCTCCAGGTGCTGAGCGCCCTGGCGCAGATGGATCCGGGCTTCCGGACCGTCGTGGTGGGCGCCACGAAGGACACCGTCGGCACCGACACACCGCTGAGCGTCGCGCCGAGCCACACCTTCGACGAGGTGCCGTCGCCCTACGCGGTGCTGGTGCCCGGCGGCACCGTGCCGACGCTGCAGGCGATGTCGGACGAGCGCCTCCTCGCCTGGCTGCGGACCGCGGCCGCCGGCGCCGAGCTGGTGACGTCGGTCTGCACCGGCTCGATGATCCTCGGCGCGGCCGGGCTCCTCGAAGGCAAGCGCGCGACGACGCACTGGATGTTCCGCGACCTGCTGACCGGCCTGGGCGCGACGCCGGTCGCCGAGCGCTGGGTCGAAGACGGCCGGGTGATCACCGCGGCGGGCGTCTCCGCTGGAATCGACCTGGCGCTGCACCTGGTGGAACGGCTGGCCGGGCGGCAGCTCGCGACGAACGTCCAGTTCGCCATCGAGTACGACCCGGAGCCGCCGCAGGGCGGCCTGGACTGGGCGAACCAGCCCTACGGCGACCTCAAGCCGCTGCGCGAGCACACGCTGCGGGCCGGGCTGGCGGACAACCCGGAACTACTGGACAAGCTGCTCGCGCACGCCTGAACCAACGTCGTCGGCCATCCGGGTGAACGAGGGAAATGCCAGACACCGGACGGCTACATTCAGCCCGCTCGATCAGGTGATCTCGCGGATGAGGTGTAGCCGTGCGGTTCCAGGTCCTCGGTCCGATGACGGCCTCCGTCGTGCTGCCGTCGGCGGCCCAGCCGCGGCGGCTGCTCGCCGTCCTGCTCGCGCGCGCCGGCCAGTTCGTCGGCCGCGACACCCTGGTCGACGAGCTGTGGCCGGACGGCGCGCCGTCCAGCGCCGCGGCGATCGTGCAGGTCACGGTGTCGAAGCTGCGCAAGACGCTCTCGCCGGGCCTCGGGGCCGCCGAGGCCGGGCAGCGCCTGCGCTCGGGGCCGCGGGGCTACGCGCTGGCCGTCGAGCCGGGGGAGCTGGACGCGGACGACTTCCTGACGCTGCTGTCCTCGGGCGCCGACGACCGGGCGCAGCGCCGGCGCGCGCTCGAACGGGCCTTGGCGTGCTGGCGGGGTGACGCGTTCGCCGACGTCGCGGGCGGGCCGCTGCTCGAGGCGCACAAGCTGTGGCTGGAGGACCGCCGCTCCGCCGCCTTGCTGCAGCTGGTCGAGCTGGAGCTCGCCGACGGCGACGGCCGGTCGGTCGTCGAGCGGCTCGACCCGGTCGTCGCGGCCCGGCCCGCCGACGAGCGGTTCGCCGCCCGGCTCGCGGCCGCGCTCGGCGCCGTCGGCCACCGCGAATCCGCCCTGGAGGTGCTCCGCCGGACGCGGCGGGCGCTCTGGGAAGAAGCGGGCGTCTGGCCGGGCGACGACCTCGTCGCGGTGTACCGCCGGATCGCCGGCACCGACTGGACGACGCCGGGGCCGCCCGCCCAGCTCCCGCCCGCGGTGCCCGACTTCACCGGCCGGGTGGCCGAGCTCGCCGACGTCGGCCGGGCGCTGCGCGGTCCGGGCCCGGTCGTGCTGCACGGGGCGGCCGGGGCCGGGAAGTCCGCGCTGGCCGTCCAGGCGGCCTGGCGGGCGCGCCGCCGGTTCCCCGACGGCCAGCTGACCGCTTCGCTGCGCGGCCCGGACGGCGCGCCCGCCGCCCCGGCGACCGTGCTGACCGGGTTCCTGCGCCTGCTCGGGGCGACCCCGGCGGAGCTGGCCGACCGCGCCGGCCTGACCGGGCTCTGGCGCAGCTACACCGCGGACCGGCGGCTGCTCGTGCTGCTGGAGGACGCCACGAACGAGGCCCAGGTGCGGGCGCTGCTGCCGAGCGGGCCCGGCTGCGCGACGCTGGTCACCGTGCGCCGGGAGCTGCCCGGCCTGTGCGGAGCGCACCCGGTCCCGGTCGCCCGGCTGTCCACAGAGGACGCGTGGGCGCTGCTCGCGGCGATCGCGGGGGAGGCCCGGTTGCGCGCGGAACCCGAAGCCGCGCAACGGCTTCTCGGCCACTGCGCCGGGCTCGCGCTCGCCGTCCGGATCGCCGGGGTGAAGCTCGCGGCGCGGCCGGACCAGCGCATCGCCGAGCCGGCCGCCCGGCTCGCCGACGACCGCCGCCGGCTCGACGAGCTGACCACGGGCGACCTCGGCGTCCGGACCGCCGTGACGTCGGCCCTGCGCGAACGGCCCGCGCCCGACCGGTACCTCCTTCGCCTGCTCGCCGCCTTCGCCGGCCCCGTCCCGGACTGGTGTGCGGCCGCGCTGCTGGACCGCCCCCTCGACGAGGCCCGCGACCGGCTCGAGGCCCTCGCCGCCGCGCATCTGCTGGAGAGGCAAGGAAAAGAGCACGCGCTGGGCGGGACGCGCTGGGCGGTGGCCCCGTTCGCCCGGCTCGTGCTGACCGAGGGTTCGCCGCCGGAGACGGACGGGGTCGCGTTGCGCCGCGCGTGCGAAGTCACCCTCGCCCTCGCCGAGCACGCCCGGGGCCGCCCGGCCGGCGCCGAGACGAAGCCGGATCCCGCCGTGCTGCGCCGGGTCGCGGCCGATCCGGTGGCCTGGGCGGCCGAAGAGACCGCGCACCTCGCCGCGGCCGCGCGGCTGGCCGGCGCGCACGGCTGGCACGACCTGACCGAACGCCTCGCCGACGCGTGCACGGCGCTGGCCGGCACCCCGTGGCTCGGCCACGCCGCCCGCGCCGTCTCGGTGCTCGGGCTGGCCGCGGCCCGCCGCCGCCAGGACCCGCACGCGGAAGCCGAGAAGCTCTACAACCTCGGCTCGGTGCACCTGCAGCACGGCCGCGGGCGGCAGGCGCGGAACTACTTCGTCATGGCCGGGAACCGCTTCCGGCAGCTGGATGACCCGCAGAGCACGGGCGCGGTGCTGGCCGCACTCGCCGACGTCGACCTCGACGGCGGTGACGCGCGGGCCGCCGAGGCCGCGCTGCTGGAGGCGCTCGAGCTCCTGCGCGAATGCGGCGACCGCCGCGGGCAGGCGGCCGCGGCGGCGCAACTGGGTTCGCTGGCCGAGGACGTCGGGGACGTGCGGCGCGCCGTCGAGAGCTTCGAGGTGAGCATGCTGCTCGCCCGGGAGTGCGACGACGGCCGCTGGCACGACCACGTCGCCAAGCGCTACGCCGACGTCCTGCGCCGCCACGGCGGCTGCGACCAGGCCGCCGACCTGCTCACCGGCGCCCTCGGCGGCACCGTCCGCACCCGCGAGCGGCACTGGGAGGCACACGTCCTGCGCAGCCTCGGCGAACTGCACACCGAGGCGGGGGAGCTCGGCGACGGCGAACGCTGCCTGACGCGCTCGCTGACGCTGTTCGAGCAGATCGGGCACCGGCACGCCGCCGCCTACACCCACCGCTGCCTCGCCGAGCTCGGCCGCCGCGCGGGGGACCCGGCGGGCGCGCGGTGGCACCTGCGCGTCGCGATGGGCGTGTTCCGGGAGCTGCGCGACCGCCGCGGCGCCGGGTACACCCTGCTCAGCCTGGGCCGGACCCACGCGGACGAGGGGGCCGGGCCGGAAGCCGCGCGGCTGCTGCGGACGTCGGCCGGCCTGTTCGAGGAGCTCGGGTTCCCGCTGTGGGAGCTGCGCGCGCTGCGGGAGCTCAACGCCGTCACCAGTGAATCCCCGGCACGGGACCGGACTCGTGAAGTCTTGACGAAGATCAGGACCTGACCCGCCGCCGCAGTGGTTCGCGCCCGCGCTGTTTGGCGAAGTTATGGCCCTCCCCACTTGGCTGCCGCCGTTCGGATCGTCGTACCCCAGGAGGCAAGGCATGCCGGGACAACGGATGCTCGCGCGCGTGGCAGTGGGATTGACCGCTTCGGCCGCGACGGTGGCGTTCGCCACCATCGGCACCGCGTCGGCGAGCGTCGAGGTCACCAAGCTCAGCCAGTCGGCGGCGGCGTCACAGCTGTCCGCGGCCGGGGTGACCCACTCGTCCAGCGGTGGCTGCACCACCCGCTCCAACTCGACCTGCACGTCCTACGACCAGATCAACCAGACCACGGTCACCGGCGTGATCACGCTGAAGCGGGCCAGCGGCTGCGCGGTCAACATCACCGGCGGCACCGAGGTCGGCCACGCGTCGGGCACCTACAGCCACTACAACGGCTACAAGGTGGACATCTCGCACAACAGCTGCATCGACAACTACGTCAAGAACACCTTCGCCTACATCGGGCTGCGCGGCGACGGCTACCCGCAGTGGAAGGCCGGCTCCGGCAACCTCTACTGCGACGAGGGCAACCACTGGGACATCACGTACTACACCTGCGGCTGCTGAGGTCCGGCGCCGGGGCCTGCCCGTCTCGAGGGCTGCGGGCAGGCCCCGGTCACCGGCAGCTACCGTCGGGTACCTCTCCGGGGTGGAGGTGAGGAGATGACTTCGCACAGCACCCCGGCGGGCCGGTCGCGGACCGCCGTGACCGGCGCGGCGGCCGGCCTCGTCCTGCTCGCTGGTCTCTACCTCGTGCTCGCGCCCTGGGTCGCCGGTTCGGAGGGGCGGGCGTGCTCGCGTTCAGCAACACCGTTGTCGGCGTAGTCCTCGTCGCGCTGGCGATCGCCCGGACCGCGACGCGGCGCCTGCGCCCGCTCGGCTGGGTCGTCCCGGTGCTCGGCGCGTGGGCGGCGCTTTCGCCGTGGCTGCTGCGGCACGCCGCGCAGACGCAGCCGTCGACGGCCGCGCTCGTCGGCAACGTGGTCGCCGGCGCGGTGGTCGTCGGGGCGGGCGTGGTCGTGCTCGTCCGCGCCGGCTGACCCCGCAGCCGGGGAGATGAGCCCACCGCCTCGCGGTTCGTACCGTCGGTCGCACGATCGGAACGAGCATGGGAGCGCGGATGACCCTCGCAGAATCGGCGCGGCCGGACTCGGCCGCGGCCCGCGGACCCCCGCCGCCTGGCGGCGCTCGTTCTGCTCTGCGCGGCCAACTTCATGGTGATCCTCGACGCCCAGAGCGTGATCATGGGCGTGCCGGTGATCGCGGCGGACCTCGGGCTCTCGCCGGTCGAGGCTCAGTGGATTCTTTCGGGCAACCTGCTGACGTTCGGCGGTCTGCTGCTGCTCGGCGGCCGGGCCGCCGACCTGCTCGGGCGCCGCCGCGTGTTCATGCTCGGGACCGCGTTGTTCCTGCTGGTATCGATCCTGTCCGCGCTCGCGGCGGCGGCGCCGCTGCTGCTGGCGGCCCGGGCCCTGCACGGCGTTTCGGCGGCCCTGATGGCCCCGACCGCGATGGCGATCCTCACCGACACCTTCCCGGAAGGCCGCGCGCGCAACCGTGCGCTGGCCACGTGGTCCGCGATCGCCGCGGTGGGCGCGACGACCGGCCTCCTGCTGGGCGGGGCGCTGCTCGACAAGCTGGGGTGGCAGTCGCTGTTCTACGTCAACGTCCCGGTCGCGATCGTGATGCTCGTGCTGAGCCCGGTGCTGCTGCGGGAAAGCCGGGACGCGTCGGCGTCGCGCACGTTCGACGTCGCCGGCGCGGTGCTCGGGACCGCGGCTTCCCGGTCCTCGGCCTGGGCGCGCTCTTCGTGGTGCTGGCCGGCCTGACGGTCCTGGTGGAGAAGCGCTCGGCGAACCCGCTGCTGCCCACGCGGTTGTTCCGCTCCACCAGCGTGCTGGGGGCCAACCTGCTGACGATCGTGGCGCTGGTGCCGGGCTTCGGCATGTCGGTCGTGCTTTCGCAGTACTCGCTGGGGGTGCTGGGCCACACGCCGATCCAGTTCGGGCTGAGCCAGTCGGCGATGCCGATCGCGTCGGTCGTGGGGGCGTTCGCCGCCCAGGCGGGCCTGGCCCGGCGCGGCGTCCGGCCGGTCGCGGTGACCGCGCTGCTGCTGCTCGGCGCGGGCTGTGCGCTGCTGGTCGGCATCTCGCTCGACGGCGCGTACCTCACGACGGTGTTCCCGGGCCTGGTCCTGTTCGGCCTGGGGCTGGGCGCGGGCCCGGTGGCGCTGGCGGCGGCGGCCCTCGCGGGCGCCACCCCGGCTGACGCGGGCATCGCGTCCGGCACGAGCACGGCCGCGTTCCAGATCGGCGGCGCGTTCGGGGTCGCGGTGGTGTCGACGATCATCGCCTCCAGCGCGGCCGCCACGCCCGGGCCGGCCGGCGCGCTGGCCGGGTTCCACCAGAGCCTGGTGGTCTGCGCGGTGGTCGCGGCCGCCGGAGCCGTGCTCGCGGTGGTCCTGCTGAAGAACGCGCGGGGTGGGCAGATCGCCGCCGTCCCGCGGGTGCACTGAGCCTCAGTTCCCGACGAACAGCCAGTCGCCGGAGTCGTCGCCGGGGCGGTACGGGCCGCCCGCCCGCTTGGCGACCACGCCCGGCAGGCCGTGCTGGCGGCTGGCGCCGAGGACGTCCTCGCCGCCGCCGGGGAAGTAGCGGGGGACCTGCCAGTGGCGGTCGGCGACCGGCAGGTCGTCCAGCAGCTCCCGGCGTGCGGTGTAGGGCAGGTCGAGCGTCGGCCTGCCGTCGAGGTGGAGGATGTCGGCGGCGAAGTAGAACACCGGGCAGTGGGTCTTGAGGCGCTTCGCCGCGGCGCCGTCGGCCCGGCGGCGTTCTTCGAGGCCTTCGGGGGAGGGCTTGCCGTCCTTCACCACGACGACCTCGCCGTCCAGCAGCACTTCCGTCGACCCGAGGTCTTCGCCCAACTTGTGCAGGTCCGGGTAGCGGCCGGTGACGTCGGCGCCGGATTCGTCGTGCGCGGTGACGCGGCCGCCGGAGATCTGCAGCATCGTGCGCAGGCCGCCCCACGCGAACTCGTAGGCCCACTCGCCGTCGTCCGCCGGCAGCTCGCCCGGGACCGCCCGCATCGGCTCGAGGAACTCCGGCGCGTCCTCGTGGCCCGGCTCGGCCGGGTCGAGGCGCCGCAGCATCCAGTCGCGGTCGTCGTCGGCGTTGTGCCGGTTGAGGAAGAGGTACTTGCCGCGCGCCCGCTCGCCGTGGAAGACGACCTCGACCTTGTGGTCGTTCCAGTGCAGGGTTTCGTACTTCCCGGTGTCCCACACGGTCATCCGGCCGCCGCCGTACTCGCCCGCCGGGATCTCGCCGTGGAAGGTGAGGTACTCCATGGGGTGGTCCTCGGTGTGCACCGCGAGCCGGTTCACCCCGGGCGCGAGCGGCAGGCCCCGCGGCACGGCCCACGACACGAGGACGCCGTCGCGTTCCAGCCGGAAGTCCCAGTGCAGCCGGGAGGCGTGGTGCTCCTGGATGACGAAGAGGTCGTTGCCGCCCGGTTCCGGCGGACCGTCGGGCCAGGGTTCGGGGGTGCGGTCCTTCCCGCGTTTGCCGCGGTACTCCTCGAGCCGGTCGGCCATCGGTGCCCGGTACCCCTTCCGCTGGAGAGCTTCCAGGGTACCGGGCCCCGGGGTCAGTCCGTCTCGGCCATGGCTTCGGCGAACTGCGCCGCGTACAGCCGCGAGTAGGCGCCGCCGCTGCCCAGCAGCGTCTCGTGGTCGCCGTGCTCGACGATCTGCCCGTGCTCCATCACCAGGATCACGTCCGCGTCGCGGATCGTGGAGAGCCGGTGGGCGATGACGAAGCTGGTGCGGCCCGAGCGCAGCTCGTTCATCGCCCGCTGGATGAGCACCTCGGTGCGGGTGTCGACCGAGCTGGTCGCCTCGTCGAGGATGAGGATGACCGGCTTGGCCAGGAACGCCCGCGCCACCGTGATCAGCTGCTTCTCACCCGCGCTGACCGTGCCGCCCTCGTCGTCGAGCACCGTCTCGTAGCCGTCCGGCAGGGTGCGCACGAACCGGTCGACGTACGTCGCCGTCGCCGCTTCGATGATCTCGTCGCGGGTCGGGTCGTCGGCGCCGTAGGCGATGTTCTCCGCGATCGTGCCGCCGAACAGCCACGCGTCCTGCAGCACCATGCCGGTCTGGTCGCGCAGCTCCTCGCGGTTCATCTTCGCGATGTCGACGCCGTCGAGCGTGATCCGCCCGCCGTCGAGCTCGTAGAACCGCATGAGCAGGTTGACCAGGGTCGTCTTGCCCGCGCCGGTCGGGCCGACGATCGCGACCGTCTGACCGGGTTCCACGGTCAGCGAGAGGTCGTCGATCAGCGGCTTGTCCGGCAGGTAGCGGAACGAGACGTCCTGGAACTCCACGCGCCCGCTGATCGCCGACGGCCGCTCCGGGTGCTCCGGCTCCGGCGCCTGCTCCTCGGCGTCGAGCAGCGCGAACACCCGCTCGGCCGAGGCGACGCCGGACTGCAGCAGGTTCGCCATGCTGGCGATCTGCGTCACCGGCTGGCTGAACTGGCGCGAGTACTGGATGAACGCCTGGACCTCGCCGAGCGTGAGGCTGCCCGACGCGACGCGCAGGGCACCGATCACCGCCACCAGCACGTAGCTCAGGTTGCCGATGAACATCATCGCCGGCTGGATCATCCCGGAGATGAACTGCGCCCGGAAGCTCGCCTCGTACAGCGTTTCGTTCTGCTTGTCGAAGATCGCCGCGGACTCGTCGCGGCGGCCGAACACCTTGACCAGCGAGTGCCCGGTGTACATCTCCTCGACGTGCGCGTTGAGCTTCCCGGTGGTGGCCCACTGCTTGATGAAGTTCGGCTGCGCCCGCTTGCCGATCTTCGCCGCCACGACGGCCGAGAGCGGCACCGTGAGCAGCGCGATCAGCGCCAGCAGCGGCGAGATCAGGAACATCATGATCAGCACGCCGATAACCGTCAGCAGCGACGCGACGATCTGCGACAGCGTCTGCTGCAGCGACATCGCCAGGTTGTCGATGTCGTTGGTGACCCGGGAAAGGACCTCGCCGCGCGGCTGGCGGTCGAAGTACTTCAGCGGCAGCCGGGCGAACTTCTCCTCGACGTCCTGGCGCAGCCGGTACACCGCCTGCTGCACCAGCGTCGTCGTCAGCCGGGCCTGGATCAGCCCGAAGAACGACGCGATGACGAACAGCGCCAGCACGGTCAGCAGGATCTGCCCGACCTTGTCGAAGTCGATGCCCACCCCGGGCACGAGGTCGACCCGGCTGTAGATGTCGGCGAGCGTGCCGTTGCCGCCGGCGCGCAGCCCGGCGACGACCTGCTCCTTGGTGACGCCCGGCGGCACCTGCTTGCCGAGCACCCCGGCGAGGATCGCGTCGGTGGCCTGGCCGAGGATCTTCGGCCCGATCACCGTCAGCGCGACGCTCACCGCACCGAGCACGAGCACGCCGATCAGGTACAGCCGCTGCGGGGCGAGCATCCGGAGCAACCGCTTGAGCGAAGCCTTGAAGTCGAGGGCCTTCTCCGGCGGGGCGCCGCCGGCCATCCACCGGCCGGGCCCGACGGTGGCGGCACCGGTGTTCTTCTGCCGTTCGGCGGTGGGCCGTTCCCCCGCTTCGGTGACGGCGGTCTTGGCGGAGTCTTCCGTGGTGCTCACGCCGCCTCCTGTTCGGTCAGCTGGGACAGCACGATCTCGCGATAGGTTTCGTTGCCGTCGAACAGTTCGTGGTGGGTGCCGGTGCCGACGACGCGGCCCTCGTCGAGGACGATGATGCGATCGGCGCCCCGGATGGTGCTGACGCGCTGCGCGACGATGATCACCGTCGCTTCGGCGGTCTCCGGGACCAGCGCGCGGCGCAGGGCGGCGTCGGTCGCGTAGTCCAGCGCCGAGAACGAGTCGTCGAACAGGTAGATCTCCGGTTTGTGCACCAGCATCCGCGCGATCGCGATGCGCTGCCGCTGTCCGCCCGAGACGTTCGTGCCGCCCTGGGCGATCGGCGCCTCGAGGCCTTCGGGCATCGACTCGACGAAGTCCTTGCCCTGCGCCACTTCCAGCGCGTGCCACAGCTCTTCGTCGGTGGCGTCCGGGTTGCCGTAGCGCAGGTTGCTCGCCACTGTCCCGGCGAACAGGTAGGGCTTCTGCGGCACCAGCCCGACCGCGCGGGCGAGCACCCCCGCGTCGAGGTCGCGCACGTCGACGCCGTCGACCTTCACCGTGCCCTTCGTGGCATCCATGAGCCGCGGGATCAGGTTGAGCAGCGTGGTCTTGCCGGTACCCGTCGACCCGATCACGGCGGTGGTCTCACCCGGCCGCCCGATCAGCGAGATGTCGCACAGCACCGGCTTTTCCGCGCCGGGGTAGCGGAACTCGACCCCGGAGAGCTCCAGGTGCCCGTGCACCGCGCCGGGCTTGATCGGGGACACCGGCAAGCGGACGCTCGACTCGGTGTCGAGCACCTCGCTGATCCGCTCGGCGCTGACCTCCGCGCGCGGCACCATCATGAACATGAACGTGGCCATCATGACCGACATCAGGATCTGCAGCAGGTAGGACAGGAACGCCGTCAGGGCCCCGATCTGCATGCTGCCGGAGTCGATGCGCTGCCCGCCGAACCACAGCACCGCGACGCTGGAGGCGTTCATCACCAGCATGACGATGGGGAACATCAGCGCCATCAGCCGCCCGACGCGCAGCGAGACGGTGAGCAGCCGGTCGTTCGCGACGTCGAAGCGCTCGCGTTCGTGCTTGTCCCGGACGAACGCGCGGATCACGCGGATGCCCATGATCTGCTCGCGCAGCACCTGGTTGATCCGGTCGATCCGCTCCTGCATCAGCCGGAAGGCCGGGCGCATCTTGGTGATGATCGTGCCGACCGCGATCGCCAGCACCGGCACGATCACCAGCAGCAGCGAGGAGAGCGGCACGTCGAGGTTCAGCGCCAGGATGATCCCGCCGACGCACATGATCGGCGCCGAGACCATCAGCGTCAGCGTCATCACGACCAGCATCTGGATCTGCTGGACGTCGTTGGTGGTGCGGGTGATCAGCGACGGCGTGCCGAACTGGCCGACCTCGCGGGCCGAGAAGTCCTGCACCCGGTGGAAGACGCCGGACCGGATGTCGCGGCCGACCGCCATCGCCGTGCGGGCGCCGTAGTACACCGCGCCGATCGAGCCGGCGATCTGGGCCAGCGTCACGGCGAGCATCACGGCGCCGACGCGCAGGATGTAGGGCATGTCGCCCTTGATCAGCCCGTTGTCGACGATGTCGGCGTTCAGCGTCGGCAGGTAGAGCATGGCGATCGTCTGCACGAGCTGCAGCGCCACGATCACCCACAGCGTGGTTTTGTACGGGCGCAGGTGACTGCGCAGGAGCTTGACTAGCACAACGGTTCCCCCAGTGATGTGGTGGTGGTGTTCGGTCCGGGTCGCGGTGCGGTGCCGCCGGTCAAGCTGGGCATCCCCGCCGCCAGCTCGTCCAGCAGCCGTTCCAGGGTCGGGAGGAACGGCTCGCCCTCGGTCATGAACCAGTTGACGAAGGCGACGCGGACGGCGCTTTCCACCGTGGAAGCCATCAGCCGGCACAGGAGGTGGTCCGCTCCACCCGCCCGCTTCGCGATGGTCTCGGCGAGGACGCGTTCGACCGCCGCGTGGGCGTTGAGGAACTCGCCGCGCAGCATGAGCTGGCCCATCAGCTCCCGGATACGCGCAACATACGCGCGATCCGGCTCGCCTTCACGCGAATATTGCTCGATCACCGCCTGCTTCACGGACTCCCAGAGCGGCTCGCCCTCCGGCCGGGCGAGCAGGGCTTCGCGCATCCCCTCGTGGCGGTCGACGACCATCGAGCAGACCGCCTGCTCCTTGCTGGAGAAGTAGTTGTTGAATGTGCGGGGCGAGACCCCCACCTCGGCGGCGATGTCCTCCACCCGCACGTTCTCCAGCCCGCGGTCCATCGAGAGCCGCAACGCGGCCTGCGCGAGCGCCCGGCGGGCCTCGCGCTTCTTGCGTTCCCGCAGCGTCAGCTTCGGTGGTTCGTCCGGCGGCATGAACAGAGTGTAGCGAAAAACTTGCGTGCCCCGCAAAAAAGTGCGTGGCCCGCAAAAATCAGGGCGAACCGGACATGGCCGGTTTTCGCCGTGCGAACCCGCGCTGCCTGCGGTATCGGCGTCCGTGTGCGCTCTGTTGCCACGCGCAATTTGCAAAAATGAGCCGAATGGCCTAGTCCACTGCGCTCACCAGGCGCGACGCTCCGGATCCGTGCTCACGGGGCGCGATCGCACGGGGACGGGTTGTGGACACGTCACAAGGCTTTCTGCTTCCATGTCGGTCGTCGCCGCCGGGGGTCGGCACGTCGCACCGCGTCCGAACTGAGCAAGGAAGAAGTGGGACCACATGGCCAGCCGGGCCCGGGAACTCCTGGATCGATCACGCGTCCTGCTGGACCGCTCGCGGGTCGCCGCCGCGCAGTACCTCACCGCGCCGCCGAAGCACCCCGGGTACGAGCCCTCGGCGGGGCCGGCGCTCGCGGCGCTGACGCCGCCCGTGGTGGTGGCGGAGGCGACGGCGGACGACGCCGTGCTGGCCGAGATCTGCGCCAGCGTGGCCCTGCGTGACCTCAACCTGCTCGACCAGCTCCTCGCCCGGCTCGAAGAGCTGGAGGCGGGGGAGGAGGACCACCACCGCCTCGCCGAGCTCTACCAGCTCGACCACCTCGCGACGCGGCTGCGGCGCAACGCCGAGAACCTGCGCGTCCTGGCCGGTCAGGAGACCGCCGACGACGCCGCCCGCGCGACCTCCTTGCTCGACGTCATGCGCGCGGCGATGTCCTCGATCGACCACTACGCCCGGATCACCATCGGCCGGGTCGTGAACCTCGGCGTCGTCGGCTTCGCCGCGGAGGACCTCGGCCGGGTGCTGGCGGAGCTGTTCGACAACGCCGCCAACCAGTCGTCGCCCAGCTCGCCGGTGAACGTCAGCGCCCACCTGACCGAGCAGGGCAGCGTGCTCGTCCGGATCGAGGACGAGGGCATCGGCATCCCGGCCGACCGCGTCGACGGCCTCAACGCGCGGCTGGCCGCCGGCGGCGACCTCGACGACGCCGCGGCGCGCCACATGGGTCTCGCGGTGGTCTCCCGGCTCGCCGCCCGCCACGAGGTCACCGTGCGCCTCGACCGGCGCAGCCCGCACGGCACGGTGGCCACCGTGCTGCTGCCCACCGGCATCGTGACCGAGCTTGCCGAGCACGCGTGGTCCGGCACCCGGACCGTGACGGTCGAGCCGGTCAAGGCCGCGACCGGCGAACCGGCCACCGCCGGCGAGCTCCCGCGCCGCCGCCCGGGCACCTTCCCCCGCGAAGAGCCGGTCACCGCGATCCCGCGCAAGCCCACCCCGCGCCCGCGGCCGGTCGAGCAGACCGGCGGGCTGACGGCCAACGGCCTGCCGCGCCGGGTGCCCGGCAGCATCCGCGGCGCCGCCCCCGAACCACCACCGCCACCGCCACCCCCGGCTTCGCCCGGCTCCGGGCACGACCAGCTGCTCGCCGACCTCGGCGCGTTCGCCGACGGCGAGCGGGCCGCCCTCGCCGAGAACAACCGATCCCAGCAGGACGAGACGCCCGGAGGAACCGCCTCGTGAGCGCCCCCCATCCGGCCCCGGCGGACTTCGCCTGGCTGCTCGACGACTTCGTGCGCAAGGTCCACGGCGTCAGCCACGCGCTGATCATGAGCGTGGACGGCTTCCCCCTCACCGCGTCCGACTCGGTCGCCGAAGCCGAGGCCGAGCAGCTCGCGGCGATCGCCAGCGGCCTGCTCTCGCTGGCCGGGAACAGCGCGGCGCTGTTCGGGAAGGGCGCCTGTGAGCAGATCATCATCCGGCTCACCCACGGCTACTTCCTGTTCATGGGCATCGGTTCCGGTGCCGGGCTCGCGGTGCTGACCTCGGGCGAGGCGGACATGAAGGTGGTCGCTTACGAGATGACCCAGTTCATCACCAACGCCGGCCACGCGCTCACCCCCGAGGTGCGCGCCGAACTGCGCCAGGTGCTCACCGCGCGCCGGCCTCGGGTGTGATCGGCATGCCCCACGAATCTTCCGGGGGTCCGGGTGGCGGAGCCCCCGGCCCGGGGCGAAGCCCCGGAGTGCAGCACGAGGATGTGATCCCCCTGTCCGACAAGGACACCGCCTTGCCGCGGCGCAGCCGCCGGATCCGGGCGTACGCGCTCACCGGCGGCCGCACCAGCACCCGCCACCAGCTGCTGGTGGAGACGCTGGTCTCGGTCCCGCAGTACGACCCGGCGCTGAGCGGCACGCTCATGCCCGAGTCGCGCTCGCTCTACGAACGCGCCCGGGCGCGGTGCTCGATCGCCGAGCTGTCGGTCGGGCTGGACCTGCCGCTGGGCGTGGTGCGGGTGCTGATCGGCGACCTCGCCTCGCAGGGCGCCGTGTTCGTCCACCCCACCGCGCACGCTTACCACCACGACACCAACGTCCTCGAGAGGATCCTTGATGGGCTCAAGCGGCTCCCCGCCTGAGGGCGATCTGCTGACGATCTCCGCGAAGATCGTCGTCGCCGGGGGCTTCGGTGTCGGCAAGACCACCTTCGTCGGGGCGGTGTCGGAAGTGCCGCCGATGAGCAACGAGGCGTGGATGACCGAGGCCGGCGAAGGCGTCGACGAGATCCCGCCCGGCGGCAAGTCGACCACGACCGTCGCGATGGACTTCGGCCGGATCACGCTGCGCCCGGACCTGCTGCTGTACCTGTTCGGCACGCCCGGCCAGGCGCGGTTCTGGTTCCTCTGGGACGACCTCAGCCGCGGCGCGCTCGGCGCGGTCGTGCTGGTCGACACCAGCCGGATCGAGGAGTCCTTCGCGGCGATCAACTACTTCGAGAACGACTCGGAGCTGCCGTTCGTGGTGGCGGTCAACCAGTTCGAGGGCATGCCGGTGCACGACCTCGACGAGGTGCGCGACGCGCTCGCGCTCGACCCGAGCGTCCCGCTGGTCACCTGCGACGCCCGCGACCGCGCCTCGACGATCGCCACCCTGACCGAGCTGGTCAGCCACACGCTGTCGCTGGCGGTGCTCTCCGGCCCGGCGGGCCGCGAGCTCGCCGGCAGTGCCCCGCACGCCTGAACCCCGCACGCCTGAACGAGGAGAGAAGAGCTTCATGCGCAAGGTCCTGATCGTGGGCGCCGGGCAGTCCGGGCTGCAGCTGGCCCTGGGGCTGCTGGCGAAGGACTACGACGTCACGGTGATGTCCGCGCGGACGCCGGAGGAGATCCGGACCGGGCGCGTGATGTCGACGCAGTGCATGTTCCACGACGCGCTGCAGCACGAGCGGGACCTCGGGATCGACCAGTGGGAAGCCGACACGGTGAACGTCGAAGGGCTCGGCGTGTCCGTGGCCGCGCCGGACGGCGGCCGCGCGCTCGACTGGTTCGCCGAGCTCGACGAGATCGCGCAGTCGGTCGACCAGCGGGTGAAGATGGCGGGCTGGCTCGAGCTGTTCGAGGACCGCGGCGGCAAGCTCGTCATCCACGGCGTGATGACGTCCGAACTGGACGCGCTGTCGAAGCTGTACGACCTGGTGATCATCTCGGCCGGCAAGGGGGAGCTGGTCCAGCTGTTCGACCGCATCCCCGAGCGGTCGCCGTACACGAAGCCGATGCGCGCGCTGTCGCTGGCCTACGCCCACGGTGTGCGCCCGCGGCCGGAGCACCCGGACAAAATGGCCGTGCGGTTCAACATCGTCCCCGGCGTCGGCGAGCTGTTCATGATCCCCGCGTACACGCTGACCGGGAACTGCGACATCCTCTTCTTCGAAGGCGTGCCCGGCGGGCCGCTGGACTGCTTCGACGACCGCCCGGGCCCGGCCGAGCACTTCGCGCGGATCCTCGACCTGATGAAGCGGTTCGTGCCGTGGGAGTACGAGCGCAGCCGCGACGCCGAGCTGACCGACGCGAAGGCCACCCTGGCCGGCGGCTACACGCCGGTGGTCCGCAACCCGGTCGGCACCCTGCCGGGCGGGGCGATCGTGCTGGGCATGGCCGACGTCGTCGTGGCGAACGACCCGATCACCGGGCAGGGCTCCAACAACGCGAGCCACTGCGCCGCGACCTACCTGGCCGCGATCGTCGAGCACGGCGACCGGCCGTTCGACACGGGGTGGATGGACGCCACGTTCGAGCGCTACTGGGAGTACGCCCGGCACGTCACCGAATGGACCAACGCGCTGCTCATGCCGCCGCCCCCGCACGTGTTCCAGATCCTCGGGGTGGCCGGCCAGAACCCGGCGGTGGCGCGGCGGTTCGCGAACGGGTTCACCGATCCCACGGACTTCCGGAACTGGTTCATGGACCCCGTGCTGTGGGAGAAGTACCTGGCAGAGGTCTAGCGCGCCGGGCGGCGCACTGTCGCGGAGGGACGTTTCGGGCTACGGTGGTCACGTAGCGTGAAGGCGACAGTGCGGTATATCGGAGGTGCGTGCATGCGGGCGATGTGGAAGGGCTCAGTGTCCTTCGGGCTGGTCAGCATCCCGATCCAGATGTACGCCGCCACCGAGAACAAGAACGTCTCGCTCCGGCAGGTGCACGAAGCCGACGGCGGCCGGATCCAGTACAAGCGGTTCTGCACGGTCGACGGGCAGGAAGTGCCCTACGCCGAGATCGCCAAGGGTTACGAGCTGCCCGACGGCGAGATGGTCGTGATCACCGACACCGAGATGGCCGAGCTGCCGCTGCCTTCGCAGCGCACGATCGACGTGCTGGAGTTCGTGCCGCTGGAGTCGATCGACCCGATCCAGTACGACCGGACGTACTACCTGGAGCCGCAGAAGAACGCGGTGAAGCCGTACATCGTGCTGCGGGACGCGCTGCAGAAGTCGAGCCAGGTGGCCATCGCCAAGGTCGCCGTGCGGCAGCGGGAGAGCATGGCGGTGCTGCGGGTGCACGCCGACGTCATGGTGATGACGACGATGCTGTGGCCGGACGAGGTCCGCGAGCCCGACTTCCCGTTCCTGCGCGACGACCCGCCGCAGATCCGGCCGCAGGAGGTCACCATGGCCGGGTCGCTGATCGACTCCCTCGCCGAGCCGGTGTTCGAGCCGGAGAAGTACCACGACCACTACCGCGAGGCCCTCGAGGAGATGATCGAGGCCAAGGTGGCGGGGGAGGAGACGACCAAGCCGGCGGCGGTCACCGCGAAGGCCGACGTGGTCGACCTGATGGCGGCGCTGCAGGCCAGTGTGGACGCGGCGAAGAAGTCCCGCGGGGCGAAGTCCACTTCGGAGGAGTCCGATGAGGACGAGGCCCCGGCCCCGGCGAAGAAGAAGCCGGCGGCGCGGAAGCGGGCGCCGAAGTCCGCCTGAGCCGCTCGGCCACGGCTTCCGCCACTCGGTTCGGCGGCCGGTGAAGGTCGCGAATGACTCATTCGGGACACCCGACGCCGCGAATGAGTCATTCGCGACGTCGTTCCGGCGCCCGAGCCTCGGACGGGTGGTCGCGGCGACACGCCGCCGTCCCGTTACCGGGTCCGCGTGCTTTCCGGTGGTACCAAGGGGTGCGAGCACACCGGGCACGAACGCGGAAAGGCGGGCCGGTCATGGAGTGCGCTTCTTGTGACGCCGGGATCGATCACTGCCACGGCACCCTCGTGGTGCACCCGGAAGGCGGATTCGCCGAGTGCACCGAACCGGCCTGTGAGGACGGTGACCGCGTCCGGCACGCGCTGATCGTCGACTGCCCGGCCATCGGCGGCGGGTGCGGTTGTGCCACTACGCCGAGGAAACCCCGGCTGCGCCAAGCTTCCTGAGCCTCCCGCCAGGATCGTGAAGGCCTTTCCGGCTGGCTTCGCCGCCGTCCGGGGAGGCCTTCACGGCGTCGGGGAACGATCAAGGGTGTAACACGATCGTGTATGCAGCTGTGTACACGGGCTGGGCGATGTGCTAACACTAACGGGGTCCTTCGGCTCTCCCTCCCCCTCGGAGCCGGAGGACCCTTTAATTTCCGCGGTGTCCCGTGTGGATACGTCAGCCGTCGGTGTACAGTTCAGCGCGTGGTGACCTGTGAGTCGCGGGAGTCGGCGCTGGCCCGGATCGGGAGCGCCCTGTCCGACCCGACCCGCTGCCGGATCCTGACCGCGCTGCTCGACGGTCCCGCCTATCCCGGACGGCTCGCCGTTGAGCTCGGGCTGAGCCGTTCGAACGTCTCGAACCATCTTTCGTGCCTGCGGGGCTGCGGGCTCGTCGTGGCCGGCTACGAGGGCCGTCAGGTGCGCTACGAGATCGCCGACACGCACCTGGCCCGCGCGCTGCGCGAGCTCGTCCAGGTCGTGCTGGCGGTGGAACCGCGGGAAGAATGCGAACCGGCGTGACGTCCGCCGAGTGCTCTGACGACTGTTGCACGCCGGTCACCGTGGCCCCGGACCGCCGGGCGGTGCTGGTGCGCCGGGTCCGGCTGCTCGTGACGGCGACCATCGCCTACAACGTCGTCGAAGCCGCCGTCGCGCTCGCGGCCGGCACCGCGGCCTCGTCCGGCGCGCTGGTCGGCTTCGGCTTGGATTCGGTCGTCGAGGTCGGTTCGGCGGTCGCGGTCGCCTGGCAGTTCTCGGGCCGGGACCCGGAAGCCCGCGAACGGCGGGCGCTGCGGCTGATCGCGCTGTCCTTCTTCGCGCTGGCCGCCTACGTGACGGCGGAGTCCGCGCGGACGTTCTTCACCGCGGCGGCACCGGAAAGCTCGGTCACCGGGGTCGTCCTCGCGGCGGTTTCGCTCCTCGTGATGCCCGTCCTGTCCGCCGCGCAACGACGGACCGGACGGGAGCTGGGATCCGCCAGCGCGGTAGCGGATTCGCGGCAGACTTTGCTCTGCACTTACCTTTCCGCGGCCCTGCTGGCGGGGTTGCTGCTCAACGCCCTGTGGGGCTGGTGGTGGGCCGATCCGCTCGTGGCCCTCTTCATCGCCTTCGTGGCGGTCAAGGAAGGCCGAACGGCCTGGCGCGGCGAGCATTGCTGCTGACGCCGTGCCAGGCCGTTCGCGAGTACTCGATCAGTACCAGTGCGCACGCCCACCGATCCGACGGCCCGTGCCGCCCAGGATGGCCAGTGCCACGCCGGCCACCGCGAGAATGATGCCGATGGTGTAAAGCACCGGGATTCCGACAATGAACCCGATGATCAGGAGAATTACACCGAGAACGATCACTTTGACACACACTCCTTCGCATGGGACCCACCGACCGAGAAGCCGGCCGGTGGATGCGCTGTCACGGGGAGGATGGCCATTTTCTCCACGCCGCAAACTGCGTCAAATGGAGCAATCTCGGATCAGTACCGGTAGTGATCGAGCTTGTACGGACCCTCGACGTCCACGCCGATGTACTCCGCCTGCGCCTTCGAGAGCTTGGTGAGTTTCACCCCGAGGGCGTCGAGGTGCAGCCGGGCCACCTTCTCGTCGAGGTGCTTGGGCAGCCGGTGGACGTCGGTGGCGTACTCGCCGGGCTTGGCGAACAGCTCGATCTGCGCGATCGCCTGGTTCGTGAACGAGTTCGACATCACGAAGGACGGGTGGCCGGTCGCGTTGCCGAGGTTCATCAGGCGGCCTTCGGAGAGCACGATGATCGCGTGGCCGTCCGGGAACGTCCACTCGTGGACCTGCGGCTTGATCTCGCTCTTGACGATGCCCGGCAGCTTCGCCAGCCCGGCCATGTCGATCTCGTTGTCGAAGTGCCCGACGTTGGCGACGATCGCGTTGTGCTTCATCCGGCTCATCTGGGCGGCCGAGATGATGCCGTAGTTGCCGGTGGTGGTGATGAAGATGTCACTGGTCTCGACGACTTCGTCCAGCTCCACCACGTCGAGGCCGTCCATCGCCGCCTGCAGCGCGCAGATCGGGTCGATCTCGGTGACCGAGACCCGGGCACCCTGGCCGCGCAGCGCCTCGACCGCGCCCTTGCCGACGTCGCCGTAGCCGCAGACGAGGACGCGCTTGCCGCCGATCATCACGTCGGTCGCCCGGTTCAGGCCGTCCACGAGGGAATGCCGGATGCCGTACTTGTTGTCGAACTTGGACTTCGTCACGGAGTCGTTGACGTTCATCGCGGGGAAGAGCAGCTCGCCGTCCTTGGCGAGCTTGTAGAGCCGCTTGACGCCGTTGGTCGTCTCCTCGGTGACGCCGCGGATGTCCTTGGCGATGCGGGTGAACCGCTCGCCGTCCTTCGCGACGCTGGCGCGCAGCGTCTCCAGGACGATCCGGTACTCCTCGGGGTCCTCTTCGGACGGTTGCGGGACGGCGCCCGCGGCCTCGAACTCGACTCCCTTGTGGACGAGCATCGTGGCGTCGCCACCGTCGTCGAGGATCATGTTCGGCGCCCGGCCGCCGGCGAACGCGAAGAGCTGGTCGGTGCACCACCAGTACTCTTCGAGCGTCTCGCCCTTCCACGCGAACACCGGCGTGCCCGCCGGGGCGTCGGCGGTGCCGTCCGGGCCGACGACGACCGCGGCGGCGGCCTCGTCCTGGGTGGAGAAGATGTTGCACGACACCCAGCGCACCTCGGCGCCGAGCGCGACCAGCGTCTCGATGAGCACGGCGGTCTGGACGGTCATGTGCAGCGACCCGGCGACGCGGGCGCCCTTCAGCGGCTGCGCGGCGGCGTACTCGCGGCGGATCGCCATCAGGCCGGGCATCTCGTGCTCGGCCAGCCGCAGCTGGGTGCGGCCGGCCTCGGCCAGCGCGAGATCGGCCACCGCGAAGTCGAGGCCGTTGCGGTTCTGCAGTTTGTCACTCATTCTCGGGATCTCTCCGGATCGAATCGCCGACAGCGGGACCGCCCGGGAGGGGTGACAGGGGGAAACCCATGCGTGTCACCGAAAAAGGCACCTCCCGTGCGGGAGGCGCCCTTGATCCTTGATGCCGGGCCGAGCGTGGCGGAAAGAGTTCCGTCGCAGCGCCTCTCGGCCCGTGACCAGGATGGCAAAGCCGCCGGGAAGCTGTCAAGCGAGGGAGCGCGCCATGAGAACGTCGTCGACGTCCGCGCCGCCGACGTGGAACTCCGCCCGCAGCACGCCTTCCACGACGAACCCGCAGCCCTCGTAAACCCGCCGGGCGGCGGGGTTGTGACCCAGCACGCGCAGCGTCACCTTGCGCGCGCCGCGCCGCCGCGCCTCGGCCACGGCGGCGTCGACGAGCTGCCGGGCGATGCCGAGCCGGCGCCGGTCCGGGTCGACGGCGAGCCCGCCGATCACCCGGACGTGGCGGTGGGCGGGGATGGGGAACCCCTCGTCGAGCCGGACGTAGCCGGCGACCGCGCCGTCGTGCTCCGCGACGAGGACGTCCTCGGGGCGGGTGCCGCCGTCGAAGAACGGCGTGCCGGGCGGGGGCGGGGGAGCGGGGGACACCGCCGGGGTCCAGGTGCGCTCGTCGAGCTTCGCGAGCGCGGCCTCGTCCTCGGCGCGGGCCGTCCGGATGGTGATCACTCGCCCAGTGTGGTCCACGCCTCGTCGACGATCCTGGCCAGCTCCTGGGGGTCTCGGTTGCCTTCGGTGCCCATGCTCCGCACCGTGACGGTCAAGCCGGGGCCGGTGCGCTGACAGTTGATCACGAACGAGCGTTCCGGGTCCGGGGCCGAGCCGGGTGCGGCCGGGTCGTTGTGCACCAGGCACTGCACGTCGCCGACGCGCACGAGCTCGGTGCTCGGCTTGGCCACGCCGAGCGCCTGGACGTCCTCGTACGGCGCGAACAGCTCCGGTGCGGGCGCACGCACAGCGACCAGCTGGAAGGACCGCAGCAGCCCGTCGTCCTGGTACTGCTGCACCACCGCGCCCGCGCCGGCGTTGGCCGCCGAGACCCGGGAGGCCGTCTCGCGGTCGGTCTTGTCGATGCGGTCGATCGTCGCCTTGCCGCGCACGGCGTCGACCTTCGCGATCGCGTCCTGGGCCCGGCTGAGCCCGCCCAGGCCGTTCGGCGCGGTCAGCGACCGGCCGCTCGGTTCGTCGCCGAACAGGCTCAGCGTCAGCCACGGCACCCCGACCAGGAACGCGCCCACGACGACGCCGATCAGGCCGACGACCAGGGGCCGGGCGAGTGGCGGGCGTGGCGCGGGCTGCGGTACCGGCGACTGCGGCTGCGGCGCGGGCGGCGGCCCGGCGGGGAAGTCCTGCGAGATGCCCTCGGTCACGAGGGAATCGTGGCGGAACCCGACATCCGGCGGGAAGGGAATTTCACGGACAGGGACTCAGATGAGATGCGCGCGCCGCCAAATGCCCTCGGAGCGGCCGCCGATCAGCCCCGCCTCGCGCAGGAACGGCACGATCTTCCCGGCCATCCAGCGGCGCGTTTCGTGGAAGTGCGGGTTCGCGAGCGCCGCGGCCCGGCCCTCGCGCGGGTCGATCCCGACGCTGCGGTAGACCCGCGGGTCGACCATGCTGTCGATCACGCCGAAGGCGACGAGCGCCGTGCGCAACCGGTGCCGCTGCAGCCCCGCCTTCGACAGCTTCGGCGTCTCCCGCAGCACCTCCTCCTTGGCGAACCGGACGTGCCGGGCCTCCTCGACGACGTGGATGCGGTTGACCGAGCGGATCAGCGGCTGGATGCCGTCGTCGTCCATCATCGAGCGCTGCAGCCGGTCGGTGGTCTCCTCGGCGACGAGCACGCTGGCGAACATCGACGGTCCGGCGGCGGTCGCGCCGAACACCTTCGCGGCGCGGTGCACGACCTTCGGGACGCCGTAGCGCGGCACGCCGAGCCGATCGGCGGTGCGGGCGAACATCACCGAATGCCGGGTCTCGTCGCCGATCTCGGTCATGGCGTACTGCGCGTGCTCGGTGCGCGCGTCGAGGTCGAAGACGTAGCGGGCGAGCAGCTGCATCAGGACGATCTCGAACCAGAGGCCGACGCTCATGATGCTGGCGATCTCGTGCTTGGACAGCTCGATCCGCTGCTCCGGCGTCAGCTTCGCCCAGAGGTCCGTGCCGTAGAGGGAGACGCGCTCCAGCGGCATGTAGGCCTTGCCCTCGGCGAGCGGCGCGGTCCAGTCGATGTCGACGTGCGGGTCGTAGGAGTTCTTCGCGGAGCTCTTGAGCAGACGAGCCGCGGTGACGTCCCGGTCCTGGGCCTCGACGCCCATGGCGGCCTCCGAAAGTAGGGGGTACACGCTGTACTAGCTACTTCGGGAGCGTACACCGGCTCGTGGGCCCTGAGTAGGCTTTCGCCGTGACCAAGATCGACGGGCGGGCGGCGCGCTGGGCGGGCCAGCAGGAGCGGCGACGCTCCGAGTTCGTCGACGCGGCCCTGGAAGCGATCGCCGAGCACGGCCCGGACGTCTCGACCGAGCAGATCGCCGAGCGCGCCGGCGTGGCCCGTACGCGCCTGTACAAGCACTTCGACGGCGCCGCCGACCTCCAGCGGGCGATCGCCGAGCGCGCGGCCGAGCTGGTGACGGCCGAGCTCCAGCCGCTCTGGCACCCGTCGGGGTCGCCGAACGAGATGATTTCGACGGTGATCTCGACCCACCTGCGCTGGCTGACCGAGCACCTCCACCTGCACCGGTACCTGGCCCGCGCGGCGCCGGGCCCGGTGGACGTCCGCGGCACGATCGCCCGCCACCTCAGCCGCCTGCTGACCGGCTACCTGACGGCGTTCGGCCTGGACGGCGCCCCCGGGGACACGATCGCGTTCGGCCTGGTCGGCTACGTCGAGTCGGCGACGACCCGCTGGCTCGACCACCCGGGCACGCTGAGCCTCGACCAGCTGACCGGCCAGCTCAGCGGCACGATCTGGGCGATGCTCGACCACACGCTCCGGGCGGGCGGGGTGCGGCTCGACCCGGACCGGCCCTTGCCGCTGCCGGAGGACCTTTAGTCCTCCCGCAGGAACTCCGCCCGCACCCCGAGCAGCCGCACCGCGCGGGTCAGCTCGAACATCGCCAGCACCTCCTGCGCCGCGCGGTCGATCTCGTCGGCTTCCGACGTCGGCTCGGGCAGGGTGATGCTGTGCGTGTGGGTCAGGAACGGCACGAACCGCACCTTCACCGCGACCCGCGCGGCCGGACGCCCTTCGTCGAGGACGTCCTGCCACACGCGCTTCGCCAGCGCCGACACCTCCGCGGCCATCTCCGCCGGGTCCGTGAGGTCGCGCTGGAACGTCGTCTCGCGGCTGCGGGAGCGGGCCACGTACGGCGTCGCGCTCACCTCCGCGTCGCTGATGCCGCCGCCGAGCAGGCGCAGCCACGGCCCGGTCTTCGGGCCGAACCGCGCGGCGAGCTCCGCCGGGTCGGCACCGGCCAGGTCGAGGACCGTGGCGATGCCCAGCTCGGCGAGCTTCTTGGAGGTCTTGCCGCCGATGCCCCACAGCGCGTCGGTCGGGCGCGCGGCCATGACGTCCCACCAGTTCGCCTGCGTCAGCCGGTAGATGCCGCCCGGCTTGCCGAACCCGGTGGCGAGCTTGGCCCGCAGCTTGTTGTCGCCGATCCCGACCGCGCACGACAGCCCGGTCTCGCGCGCCACGGCGTCCTTGATCGAGGCCGCCAGCGCCTCCGGGTCGTCGGTCTCCGCTCCGACGAATGCCTCGTCCCAGCCCAGCACCTCCACGACGACCGGGAGCTCCCGCACCGCGGCCATCACGTGCTCGGACACCTCGAGGTAGGCAGGCGGGTCACTGGGCAGGAAGACGGCGTCCGGGCAGCGCTTGGCGGCGATCCGCAGCGGCATGCCGGACTGGATGCCGAACTCGCGGGCCTCGTAGGACGCGGTCGCGACGACGGCGCGTTCGGTGGGGTCGCCGTTGCCGCCGACGACCACGGGCTTCCCGCGCAGCTCCGGCCGGCGGGCGATCTCGACCGCGGCGATGAACTGGTCGAGGTCGACGTGCAGGACCCACTTCACGGGCCCAGTCTGCCTCAGAACCTCAGATCCGGTGGCGCGCCACGTGGGTCCAGACGGTGCCGGTCAGGGCGAGGATCCCGCAGAGCGTGACCCCCGGGTCGGGCAGGACCAGCCCGAGGACCAGCAGGGTCACGGCGACGACGTCGACGGCGATCAGCAGGGCGCTGCGGAGCGCGCGCGACTTCGGGCGCTTGCCGTCGCGCAGGGCGTCGGCCAGGTCGGGGTCACTGAGCTCGAGATTGCGCTCGATCTTCTCGAGCTCGGTGCGATCGTGGTGACTGAGCATCGGGGTACTCCTTCGGCGCCGAACCCGCCGTGTCGCCGTAGCGAATACCCCATCGTCCTCCTGGCTAACCGCCAAACGTCTTCTCATTTCGTGCTTTTCGTTGCTCCGACCGGGTGATCCGCGCTCCGTGACCGCCCGGGAGCGCGTTAGGTTCGCCTGACACGAGGCCGGTCCAGGCCGGCTTCGCGCCGGTTCGAGACCGGTCTGGACCTTCAAACCGCGGAGGACTCCATGACCCTGCCCACCGAACCGATCGGCAGCATCCCGCGCCCCGAGTACCTCATCGAGGGGCTCGGCGCGTTCGCCGCCGGACGGATCGACGGTGCCGCGCTCGCCGAGCTGGAGAGCCGGGCGCTGGCCGACACGATCAGCCGGTTCGAAGAGACCGGCTCCCCGGTCGTGTCCGACGGCGAACAGGGCAAGCCGAGCTTCGCGACGTACCCGCTCGCCGGGCTGAGCGCGCTGGCGCCGGACGGCGTCGTCATCCCGTTCGCCGACGGGCACACCCGGCAGCTGCCGCGGCTGACCGCGGGTCCGTTCCGCTACGCGACCCACGCCGACGAGTACCTGACGCGGGCGAAGGCGCTCACGGACAAGCCGGTCAAGCAGGCCGTGATCGCCGCGTCCGCGATCTCGCTGATCTACCCCGGCGACGGCATCGACGGGTACTCCCAGGAGCAGTTCGTCGCCGACCTGGTGAACGAGGCCGAGGCGGACATCCGGCGCAGCCTCGACGCGGGGGCGCACGCCGTCCAGATCGACTTCACGGAGGGGCGGCTGTCGCTCAAGCTCGACCCGTCCGGCGGGCTGCTGCGGCAGTTCGTCGACCTCAACAACGCGGTGCTGGAGAGGTTCACGGCGGAGGAGCGCGCGAAGATCGGCGTCCACACCTGCCCGGGCGGCGACCAGGACTCGGTGCACAGCCTCGACGTGGACTACGCGGGCCTGCTGCCGGCGTTGTTCTCGCTGAAGGCGGGGAACTTCTACGTCCAGCTGGCGAGCGAGGCCGAGCCAGCCGCCGCGCTGGCGGTGATCCGGGACAACCTCAAGGCGGACCAGCGGATCTTCGTCGGCGTGATCGACCCGATCGACCCGCGGGTGGAGACGCCGGAGGAGGTCCGCGACCGCGTGCTCGCGGCGGCGAAGTACCTGCCGGCCGACCGGCTCGGCACGTGCGACGACTGCGGGTTCTCGCCGTTCGCGGACGACACGTCGACTTCGCGCGACATCGCGTTCGCGAAGATCCGGGCGCGGGTCGAGGGAACGCTCTTGGCGGCCGACGAGCTGTGACGCTGCTTGAGGGCCCGCACCCGCGGGCCCTCAAGCCGTCTCGGCGGCGACCTTCACCCCGAGCGCGACGAGCACGCTGCCGAGCACGGCGTCGAGGCCGCGCCGGACGCGCCCGTCGCTGAAGAACCGCTTCAGCGCCCCGACGACGAGGGCGAGGGCGGCGAACCACAAGACGGTGCCGACGGTGGCGATGGCGGCCAGTTCGAGCGTCTGCAGGGTGGAGCTGCGGGTGGGCAGGAACTGGGGGAGCAGGGCGAGGAAGTAGACGGCGACCTTGGGGTTGAGCAGGTTGGTGAGGAGCCCCTGCCGGAAGGCGGCGCCGGCTTTGAGCGTTGCTCGCTCGTCGGTTTCGCCGGGCTCCCGGTACTCGCCGCGGCGCACGGCCAGCCAGGCTTTGACCCCGAGGAAGACGAGATAGCCGGCCCCGACGAGCTTGACGACGCTGAAGGCGACGGCCGAGGCGGTGAGCACGGCGGCCACCCCGAAGGCGATGGCGACGACCCAGGCGAAGACGCCGAGCGAGATCCCGGCCCCGGCGGCGATCCCCGCGCGCCGCCCCCCGGCGAGGGAGGAGCGGGTGACGACGACGAAGTCCGGTCCGGGCGACATCGCCCCGAGGATGACGACGAGCAGGAACGACGCGGCGGTGGCACCGGGGATCATGAGCTGAGGATACGAGAGTGATGCGAGCGATTTTCCCGGCCGTCCGGGAAGAACCGGTGATCCGCCGGTGTTCGTCCACAGTGACGTAAGGCGCGATCCCGAATGTTCGAATTTGAACTTCCGGTAGGGTCGATCACGTGGGCGATCGCAGGGGAGAAGGCATGACGGCTGAGGTGCGGACGCGGGTGCGGATCCCGCTGCGGCTCCACGGCGGCGTCGAGGTCGATGCCGAGGCCGTCACCTTCCGGGGGCTCGCTGACGGGGGTGAGCACCTCGCTCTCGTCCTCGGTACCCCCGGGGACGTGCCGCTCGTGCGGCCGCACTCCGAGTGCCTCACCGGGGACGTCTTCGGGTCCATGCGCTGCGATTGCGGGCCTCAGCTGGCCGAAGCCGTCGAGCTGATCTCCGAGGCCGGCGGCTACCTGCTCTACCTGCGTCAGGAAGGCCGGGGCATCGGCCTCTACAACAAGCTCGACGCCTACGCGCTGCAAGACCAAGGCCTCGACACCTACGCCGCCAACGCCGCGCTCGGCCTGCCCGAGGACGCCCGCGACTACACCGTCGCCGCGCAGATGCTCGAAGCGCTCGGTGTCGCGAAGGTGGACCTGCTGTCGAACAACCCCGACAAGATCGGGCAGCTCGAGGCGGCCGGGATCGGCGTGCGCGAGCAGGTTCCGACCGGGGTCTTCGCCACCGAGAACAACGTCCGGTACTTGCGCGCGAAGGCCGAGCAGACCGGGCACACGCTGCCCGGGCTGGCCAGCTGAGCCTTACGCCAGCCGCTGGGCCGCCGCGGCCACCGGGCTCGTCGTGAGCTTCTCGAGCAGTCCGATGAGGACCGTCTGTTCCGACGGCGTCAGCGACGCCGCCCAGGCCTGCTCGCGGACGTTGTGCGCCTGGTAGGCGTCCGTCACCGCCGCATGACCCGCTTCCGTCAGCGCCAGCCGGACCGCCCGGCGGTCGCGGGGGACCTGCGTGCGCGTCACCAGGCTGTCGCGCTCCAACGTCTTGACCAGTGCCGACACCGCCGCGCGGCTCATCCCGGCCAGGCGCGCCGCGTGGCGGGACTCCAGCGGGCCGGCCAGCCACAGCACGAACAGCACCCGGAACCCGCCCCAGCTCAGGCCGCGCGGCCGGTGCACCGTCGACTCCCAGTCGTAGACCAGCGCGCCCGCCAGCCGGTGCAGCGTGAGGCCGAGGCGCATCGCGACGGGGTCGGTGGCCGGCAGTTCCGCCTTCGTCTTCCCGATCGCGTAGTCGACGAACGAAAGGTAGTCGAGGTCTTCGGCCGGTCGGTCGGTCATGCGGCCCAGGTTAGGCGAAGGGGTTCCGTGAGCGGGCCGGCCGGGTTAGTGTGACGCGGGAGATAGTCAAACCTTTGATCAAAGGAGCGCTCGCCGTGACGAAGAAAGCATTCGCCTCTTCGGCCGACCTGGCGGAGAAAGCGCAAACCCTCGAAGTCCTGGACGACGGCGTCTACGCGCTGACCGCCGAGGGCGATCCCAACATCGGCGCGATCGAGGGCGAGGACTTCCTCGTCTGCTTCGAAGCGCTGGCCACGCCGGTCGCCGCGGGCGAATGGCTCGCGAAACTCCGCGAGCACACCGACAAACCCGTGCGCTACCTGGTCTTGAGTCACTACCACGCGGTGCGCGTGCTGGGCGCGTCGGCGTTCGACGCCGACGTGATCGTCGCGCACGAGAACACCCGGGCCCTCGTCGCCGAGCGCGGCAAGGAGGACTGGGCGAGCGAGTTCGGCCGGATGCCGCGGCTGGCGAAGGCCGCGGAGTCGGTCCCGGGCCTGACCTGGCCGACGCTGACCTTCTCCGACCGGCTCACCATCGACCTCGGCGGCGACCGCGGCGACCTGGTCCTGCAGTACTGCGGGCGCGGCCACACCGAAGGCGACATCGTGGCCTGGCTGCCGCGGCAGAAGATCCTCTACGCCGGCGACCTCGTCGAAGCCGAAGCCGCGCTCTACACCGGCGACGCGTTCCACCGCGAGTGGGCGTCGTCCACTTTGGACCGCGTCGGTGCTTTCGGGGCCGAGACGCTGATCGGCGGACGCGGCGGCGTGAGCCGTGGCGGCGAAGCGGTCGAAGCGGCCATCGCGCAGACCCGGCACTTCCTGGACACGATGATCCGCGAGGTCGGCGCGGCCCGCGACGCCGGTGGCACGCTCAAGGACGCCTTCGAACGCACGCACGCGGCGCTCGTCGACCAATACGGCCAGTGGCCGATCTTCGAGCACTGCCTGCCCTTCGACGTCTCGCGGCTGTGGGACGAGCTGGGTGGCATCGAGCGGCCGGTGGTGTGGACCGCCGAACGCGACCGCGAAGTCTGGGACCAGCTCCAGGGCTAGAACGATGACTGTCGCGGTTCTCGGCGGCGGCCCGGTCGGCCAGACGGCCGCGCTGCTGCTCGCGCGCTGGGGCGTACCGGTGGTGCTCGTCGACGAGCACGAGGTGCGCGACCCCGTGGGGTCCAAGGCCATCTGCCAGCAACGGGACACATTGGACGTCTGGGCGTCGCTCGGCGCGGGCTGCCTCGCCGAGGAGGGCCTCACCTGGACGACCGCGCGGACGTTCCACCACGACACCGAGCTGTTCTCGCTGAAGCTGCCCGACGGCGGCTCGGCCCTGCCACCGTTCGTCAATCTTTCGCAGGCCCGCGTCGAAGAGGTCCTCGACGGCTTGATCGCGCGGCAGCCGCTGATCGACGTCCGCCGCGGCCACCGGGTCCGCGACCTGACCCAGCCCGGCCGGGTGGTGGTCGAGTGCCACACCGCGGACGGGCCGCGCCGGATCGAGGCCGACTACGCGATCGCCTGCACGGGCGCGCGCGGCGACGCCGTGCGGCGGGCACTCGGGCAGCGTCTCGACGGGGTGTCGTTCCGGGACCTGTTCCTGATCTGCGACATCCGGGCCGACCTGCCGGGCTGGGCGGCGGAGCGCCGGTTCTGGTTCGACCCGCCGTGGAACCCGGGCCGTCAGGTGCTCATCCACCCGTGTCCGGACTCGCAGTTCCGCATCGACTGGCAGGTCCCGGCGGACTACGACCTCGCGGCCGAGGAGTCGGGCGGCGCGATGGAGGCGCGGATCCGGGCGATCATCGGCGCGGCACCGTACGAGGTCGTCTGGCGTTCGGTGTACCGCTTCCACACGCGGCTGGTTCCGCGGATGCGCGTCGGCCGGGTCCTGCTGGCCGGGGACTGCGCGCACCTCGTCGCGCCGTTCGGGGCGCGCGGTCTCAACTCCGGGGTGGCCGACGCGGAGAATGCGGCGTGGAAGCTCGCCCGCGTCCTGCGCGGCGACGCGGGGGAGGAGCTGCTGGAGAGCTACCACACCGAGCGGCACGCCGCGGCGGTGGAGAACGCGGCCGTCACCACGGCCACGATGGACTTCCTGGTGCCGCAGGACGACGAGCAGCACCGGCGTCGCCTGGACGTCCTCACGCGCGCGGCGCACGATCCGGCCGCCTACGAACAGGTCGACTCGGGCCGGCTGGCGGAACCGTTCTGGTACGCGGATTCGCCGTTGACCACGCCCGATCCGGGACGGCCGTTCGCCGGCCGGCCGCCGCGCGGGGCGGTGCCGCCGCCCGGCCCCGGGATCCTGCTGCCCGACGTCACCGTCCCGGGTGGACGGTTGCGCGAGCTTGCCCGGCAGGGGTTCCTGCTCCTGACGACGCCGGGCGTGGACTCCGCGGGGATGCGCTCGGTGGAGATCCCGGTGGGCGGGGCGCTCGGCGCGCGTCCGGGCGAAGCCTGGCTGGTCCGCCCGGACGCGTACGTCGCCGCTGTGCTGGACCGTCCCGCGCCGGACGACGTGACTGCCGCCGTCCGGCGCGGGACGAGCTTTCCTCAGGGGTAGTTGTTCAGCGGGCTCACCTGGTGGGCCGTGTTCGCCGGGTCACCCGTGTCGTTGATGACGTGGGCGATCGTGCCCACGCCGCCGAGTGACACCGAGACCAGGTTGTGGAACCGGACGCCACTGGTGTTCGGCACCTCGAACGAGTGACTGGCCACGATCGACGGGTTGGTCTGGAAGAAGCAGTAGCTGCCCAGTCCCCACCCTTCGTGGCTGGTCACCGAGTCGGCCACCTTGTACGCCGCCCAGCCCTGCCGGCCGCCGCCGCTGGACCAGGACGCCTGGTCCGGCGGGTCGTACGGCATCTCGTTCTGGAAGAAGTACGTCCGCCCGCCGTTGCCGTTCCAGAGCACCTCGTACTGCTGGTAGTGCTCGACGAACAGGCCGTACATCGTGACGTTCGCGCCGTTGACGACCAGGCCGTTCGCCGCGGTGTTGACGTTCCAGCCGACGCCGTTCGAGTGGTCGCCCCGCCACAGCCACATGTGGTCGCCGATGACGTTGTTCGAGTTGACCACCAGTGTCTGCGTGGCCCGGCCGACGGCCGCGCCACCGATGCGGAAGAACACGTCGTGCAGCGAAGTCGGATCGCCCGCGTGGTTCGCGTTCGAGCCCGGCTGCCCGACCTGCAGCAGGACCGGCGAGTTCACCGCGCCGGCGTCGATCAGCAGGCCGGCGATCTTCACGCCGTCCACATCGGACGTCGTGATCGCCGCGGTGCCGTTGGTCGGCTGGAGCGTCGCCAGGCCGAGGCCGAGCACCACGGTGTCCGGGCGCGTGACGTTCAGCGCCTGGTCGAGGTGGTAGACACCCGGCGTGACCAGGAGGTTCTTGCCCGCGGCCAGTGCGGCGTTGAGCGTCGCGGCCGAGTCGGACGGCTTGGCGACGTAGAACTCGCTGAGCGAGATCGACTGCCCGGCCGGGGCGCCGTGGCCCCAGCTGGTGCCGGCCGAGTTCTGCCGCAGCGCCGGGACGAACACGTTGTAGCTGCCCGAGCCGTCGACGTAGAGGAACGGCTTCTCACGGATGACGGGCGTCTGGCCGACGACCGTCTCGGGCGGGTTCGGGAAGGACGCCGGCGGGGTGCCGGTCGAGCCGACGAACACCATGTTCCACACGCCGCCCGCCCAGCTGCCGAGCTCGCTGTTGCGGGTCAGAAACTGCTGCTGCGAACCGGAAACCGCCTGGCCTTCGATTTTGCTGTCGGCGATCAGGCCACCGCTGGCCCAGCCGTCCCCGCCGTTCCACAGCTGGATCTGGCTGCCCTTCAGGTGCATCCGGCGGTAGGGCGCGGCCTGCGCGACGGCCCAGCGCTCGACCTGGCCGGCCGGCAAGGTCACCGAGAGGTTCTCGGCGGAGCGCCAGAAGTTCTGCGTCGCGTTGCCCTTGTTGGCCGGGTTGTCGCCCTGCTGCAGCCAGTCCGCTTCGACGCGGACGTGGCCGTTGAGGTTGACGTCGTCGGGGGAGAGGCCGAGGCCCGCCACCTGCTCGTAGAAGCCGAGGTTGACGTCGGCGTTGTAGGTGCCGGGCTTGAACAGCACGGCGTAGCGCTCGTTGCCGAACTGGTTGGTGTGCTGCTGGTTCGCGAGCTGCGTAAGCCGGTTCTGGATCGTCGCGGCCGGGGTCGACGGGTCGAACACCGACACGTTCGGCCCGAGGTCCGGGTTGCGCGGGTCGGTCGGCGGGATGGTCGTCCCGCCGCCGGTGCCGTGCACGGCGACCTCCCAGAGGGAGTAGCCGTAGCCGGTCGCCCGCTGGGTGCCGTAGACCCGCAGGTAGCGGGCCGAGCCGGAGAGGGCGACGGTCTGCGTGCCGCCGGCGCCGGTGGTCGTCGTGTAGGCGTCGGTCCAGCTCGTGCCGTTGCCGGACAGCTGGACCGTGAACGCTTTCGCGTACGCGGCTTCCCAGCTGAGCACCACGTCGCAGAGCTGCTGCGTGGAACCCAGGTCGACCTGCAGCCACTGCGGGTCGCTGAACGCGCTGGCCCAGCGCGTCCCGGAGTTGCCGTCGACCGCGGCGGACGCGGGCGTCCCGCCGTTTTCGGTGGACGACGAGGTGGCGGTGCGGCCCTGCGCGAGGTTGGTGGTCCCGCACGCGGCAGCCTGCGCCGGCGCCGAACCGACGACCACCGCCGTGGTGACGGCGGTGACGAGGGTGGTCGCTAGGACGAGAAAGCGGTGTGCCGGGGAGAACGTCGTTGATCTCATCTGCCTGCCTGCTGTGAGGAGTGGAGACACCGGGAACGGACCGCACGGCGATGCCGGGCGGCGGCGGACCGGGCGAGCCCCACAGCTCGCGCCGGCGTCGGGTGGTGCGGCAGGTTCGCGTCCGGGCGCCCGCCCGGCACCGTGAGCCGGTGGAGCGGTGCCGAGGTGGGTGCGACGGCGCGAACCGGTCAGCCCGAAGGGGTGCGTGTCGCGGCGGAACGATCCCGGGTGGCGGTCACGGAACCGGTTCCGACCGGCGGTTCGCAGTTAACATCGCGCGCGTCGGCGGAGTCAAGGATCCGGCGCGGATTCGTTCTCCCGGACCAGTCTTCCGCGTGGTCCGCGACCGTCCGGCGCAGCGTCGTTGACATTTTACGGCTCTTTATTTATATCCTGAACTAAGAGCGTGCCGACGGTCGGGCCCCACACCCGCGCCGAGGGCCACGTGAGCCGATCCGCGCCGGGGCAAGGCCGTCCCGGCGCCGGTTCGCCGTGGAGGTGCCCATGCAACGCCGCATGCCGAGAACCCGCGTTCTCGCCGTCCTCGCCCTGACCCTGGCCGCCCTGCTCACCGCACCGGTCGCCCAGGCCGCTCCCGTCCTGCTTTCCCAAGGCCGTCCGGTGACGGCGTCCTCGGCCGAGTCCGCCGCCTTCCCGGCGTCGGCCGCGGTCGACGGCGACGCCGGCACCCGCTGGTCCAGCGCGTTCAGCGACCCGCAGACCCTGCAGGTCGACCTCGGTTCCACCCAGCAGCTGTCCCAGGTCGTGCTGAACTGGGAAGCCGCCTACGCCAAGGCCTTCACGATCCAGGCGTCCACCGACGGCGCCACCTGGACGTCGCTGTACTCGACGACCACCGCGACCGGCGGCTCGCAGACGCTGAACGTGACCGGCAGCGGCCGGTACGTCCGGCTGACCGGCACCCAGCGCGCGACGCAGTACGGCTACTCGCTCTGGGAGTTCCAGGTCTACGGCGGAGGCGGCACGACCCAGCCCGGCGACGTCCTGCTGTCCTACGGCAAGTCCGGCACGGCGTCCTCGTACCAGGACGACGGTGCCTGCCCCGGCTGCCTGCCGGCGAAGGCGTTCGACCACGACCCGGCCACGCGCTGGGCGACCAGCGCGACCACCGGCTGGGTCGACCCCGGCTGGATCCAGGTCGACCTCGGCGCCGTCGCGGCGGTGCACCAGGTCGTCCTGCAGTGGGACCCGGCCTACGCCGTCGCGTACCAGCTCCAGGTCTCGAACGACGGCGCCAACTGGACTTCGCTGTACTCGACCACCACGGGCAAGGGCTTCAAGGAGACGCTGACCGTCAACGGCAGCGGCCGCTATGTCCGGATGTACGGGACCGCGCGCTCCAACGGCTACGGCTACTCGCTGTGGGGCTTCGACGTCTACGGCACCGGCGGCACCCCGACGCAGCCGCCGCCCGCGCCGCCGGCCCCGCACTTCCCGGGCACGCTGGTCTGGAGCGACGAGTTCAACGGCGCCGCGGGCGCCGGCCCGGACGCGAGCAAGTGGACCGCCGAGACCGGCCCCGGCGTCAACAACGAGCTCGAGTACTACACGAACAACAACAACGCCAAGCAGGACGGCCGCGGCGACCTCGTCATCCAGCTCCGCCGCGAAGCCACCCCGGGCAGCGCGTGCCCGGTCGACCCGATCAGCGGCAGCGGCACCTGCCAGTACACCTCGGGCCGGATCAACACCGCGGGCAAGTTCAGCTTCACCTACGGCCACGTCGAGGCGAACATCAAGGTGTCCGGCACGCAGGGGCTCTGGCCCGCGTTCTGGTTGCTGGGCGCCAACTTCTTCAGCGGCACGCCGTGGCCGAACTGCGGTGAGATCGACATCATGGAGCACGTCGGGAAGTCGCCGAACCTGGCTTATTCGACCATTCACGCCCCGGCCTACAACGGCGCCGGCGGCATCGGCGCGCCGCTGGATCTCGGTCAGGACGTCTCCGCCGGGTTCCACAAGTTCGGCCTCGACTGGGACGCATCGCACATGACCTTCTACGTGGACGGCAACGCGTTCGAGACGATCAACCGCGACACCGTGGAGAGCACGCGCGGGCCGTGGGTCTACGACCACCCGTTCTTCCTGATCCTCAACAACGCCATCGGCGGGGACTTCCCGGGTCCGCCGGGAGCCGGGACCGTGCTGCCGCAGGACATGGTGATCGACTACGTCCGGGTCTACCAGTGAGGTGACGGCTCGCACCCGCTCGACCAGGTTGTCGTCCAGTGGCAGACGGTGTCGTTCCCGCTCACCCCGCGGGACCTCGCGCACTGGACCGGGTCGTGGACGACGAACGCGGGCCAGTACCGCGTCTACCTCGGTGACTCCTCGCGCAACGTGCCGCTCTCGGCGGCGCTGACCGTCTCCTGAGTCGACTCCCGGATCACCAGGGAGGTCGGGACGATCAGCGGCTCGTCCGGCTGGGGTGCCCCACCCAGCTGGGCGAGCAGCTGCCGGGCCGCCGTCTCGCCCATCTGCCGCAGGGGCTGGCGGATCGTCGTCAGCGCCGGCTGGGTGTGCGAGGCCAGGGGGATGTCGTCGAAGCCGATCACGGCGACGTCCTCCGGTACCGCGCGGCCGAACTTGCGCAGCCCGGCCAGCACCCCGGCCGCGGTGAGGTCGTTGTGGGCGAAGACGGCGTCGAACTCCGGGCCGGTGGCGAGGAGCTGGAGGATCGCCGCCTCGCCGCTTTCGCTGGTGAAGTCGCCTTCGATGATGAGGTTCGGGTCCAGCACCCGGCCGGCTTCGCGGATGGCGTCGTTGAACCCGTTCAGCCGGTCGGCGGTGCAGCCGAAGTCACGCGGCCCGGTCACGGTCGCCAGCCGGGTCCGCCCCGTTTCGAGCAGGTGGCGGGCCGCGACCGCGCCGCCGTGCCGGTTGTTCGTGCCCACTGACGGGAACGCGGGACGGCGGCCGCGGTCGTCGATCACCACCACCGGCAGCCCGGAGTCGTGCAGCACCCGCAGGTGCCGCACGGCGTCCGGCGGTTCGACGAGCAGCAGCCCGTCGAACGCCTTCGCCGACACCTGCCGGGAGAACTCGTCGAGGGAGTCCGCGCCGCGGTTGGCCGTGGACAGCAGCAGGCCGTAGCCCTTGGCCTCGACGACGTCGGCGACGCCCTGCAGCACCTCGCCCATCCACGGCCAGGTCAGCCCCGGCACCAGCATCCCGACCGTGCGGGTCACGCCGCGGGCCAGCCCGACCGCGCCGGCGCTCGGGATGTACCCGGTCGCCGCGATCACCTCGCGCACCCGGATCGCGGTCGCCGCGTCCACATCGGCCTTGTTGTTGAGCACCCTCGACACGGTCGTCTTGCTCACCCGCGCGCGGCGGGCGACCTCGGCGATCGTGACGCGCATCCGTCCTCCCGGGGAGCCGAGCCGTGTGGTGCCAAGGTACTCGCACCCGGGCCCGCCGTGAGGGGTGCGAGATCGATCAAGTCCGGACAGACATCCGGGAAAGGCTCGCGTCGCCGGACCGCCAGCCCGTCCGGACCGCCACGTACCGGGCCGGCCCGGTGCCGGCCGTCCGGTACGTGACGCCGTCGATGCTGGTTTCGACGCTCGCCGCGGGCCGGCGGCCGGGTGTCCAGGCCAGTTCGACCGCGGAAACCGCCGTCACCGCCCCGAGATCGACGACCATCCGGCCGTCCGGGCCGGGTCGCCACGCCGTCGCCGGGTCGTCGTCGACGGCCGCCGCCGGGCTCGACATCCCGGGCGGCAGGGGTGCCGCGGGGAAGGTGGCCCGCCCGAGCGCGACGTCGGCCAGCGGGTACGGGCGGACGTCGCCGAACACGACCGGCACGGTCCGGCGCGGCGGCAGCACCACCGGCCGCGGCCGGCCGCCGTCCGGCGTCACCGTGACGACGACCGGGAGGAACCCGGACGCCATCGTGAGGTCGACCCGGCTCGCGTCGCGCACGACGGCCTTCAGTCCGGCCGGTCCCCGCACGGTGAACCGCGGGGGTTCGATGCGGCCTTCGGCCGGGGCCAGCGCGTAGGTGACTTCGGTGCCGGTCCTGGTGACGGTCTGCCCGCCGCGGTACAGCCGGTACGCGCCGCCGTCCTGCGAGACGGTGGCCGTGCCGTTCGCCGCGGTGCCGGAAAGGTTGAGCAGCACGAGGAAGCCGTCGGCGACGGTCGCCCGGACCGCGGGGGCGCCGGTGGTGACGCGGGCGCGTGCCGGCTTCCGGGGAGCCGGGTACAGCTCGGCGAGCAGGGGTGCGGCGGGACCGTCGGAAAGCGTGACGCGGTCGCCGGTGACCGTGAGCGGGTTCGGGCTCTCGACGAGGACCCCGGCCCGGCCGTCGACGTCCAGCCAGCCGCCGGTGCTGCGCAAGGCGGGTATCGGGTAGGTCGCCACGGGCGTCCAGGTCACGCCGTCCGGCGACGTCTCGACGCGGTACTTGCGCCCGGCGGCCGCTTCCCAGCTCAGCTTCACGCGATCGAACGTCGCGGGCGCGCCGAGGTCGACCGCGAGCCAGCTGTCCGTGCGCGGCCGGTCCGATGTGGACACCGCCCAGCGCGTGGCCGGGTCGCCGTCGGTGGCGTACTTCGCCTCCTTGCCCGAGCTTGCCGAAGACGCTGACGCGGTTCCGGCCCGCGCGAGGTCGGGGCCGTCGCCGTCGCGGACTTCGAACGCCCAGAGCGAATAGCCGTACGTCGGGTCCGGAAGGACCCCGAGCATCCGGACGTGCCGGGCGGTGACCGGGGCGAACGTGAGGTCGTCGGTCCGGGCGCCGGTGGGCGCGGCCTGGGCCTTGACGGTCACCTTGCCCTCGGCCGCGGTGTAGGTGCGGTCGCCGTCCAGGCCGGGCATGCCCGGCATGGCGAGGTTGAAGACGTTCAGGACGCCTTCACCCTCGGCGATGCCGGTGCTGGCGTAGACCGCGGCACCGGTCGGGAGGGTGGCGAGTGCGGCGTACCCGGCGTCGAAGCGCAGGAGGCCGACGGTGCCGTCGAAGCCGTCGCGGACCTTCGCGTAGGTGGTGGCGTGGCGCTCCTTGACGGTGATGTTCGTGGCCGGGAGCAGCATCGGGTTCGCGCCGCCGAGCACGAACAGCCAGTCGTCGTGGTGCGGCTGCCAGGCGAACTTGACGAAACCGGGCTTGGTCACCGTCGCGGCCCAGGCGGCGGGGGAGCGGTGGGCCAGGAGCCCGGGCGCGGCGCCGAAGTCGGCGACCCCGGCGGCGTGGGCGTCGAACTCGGTTTTGTTTGCGGGGGTCACCGGGCCGCCGTGCCGGGCGCGCCACTCGTGGAGCAGGTAACTGATGGCGAGTTCGGCGCGGGCTTCCGGCTCGTACTTCGGCTCGCCGGAGAACTTCGTGATCCGGTCGGCGGGCGCGTAGGCCTGGTAGGGCTCGAGACGCGCGGCGAGGTCCGCTTCGGCGCGGGCGGCGTGGCGGTCGCCGAGCACTTGGGCGCGGAAGGCGAGCGGGATGACGTCGCGGCCGTAGAGGTGTTCGCGGTCGGCGACCATCGGCATCAGCGGCTCGCCGGCGTCGCTGGTCATCAGCAGCATGGTGCGCCAGAGGAGCTCGCCGTTCGGCTGGGCGGTGAGCACTTCGGGCAGCGGGGTGCCGGCCGCGAGGAAGTGCATCGCGTTGCGGCCGGAGGTGCGCCAGAGTTCTTCCTGGTAGTGCGGGCCGAAGGAGCCGTGGTTCTCGACGAGGAAGGTGTCGTAGAGGTTGGTGGCGGTGTTGGCGGTGATCGGGACACCGTCGACGAGCCGCGGGTTGACGAGGTCGGCGGCCGGCAGCCCACCTTCGTTGCGGCTCCAGGTCCCGAAGGCCTCGCGCCAGTCCTTGGCCCTGGCATCGGCGGGCGCCCACGCGAGCGCGGGGGCGAGCGACTGGGCGTAGACGCCCATCTCCTCGAGCTTGGTGTCCCCGACGTAGCCGCCTTTCCGCCCGTTCGGGGTCCAGCCACCGGAGGTCGGGTCGTCCCGGTCGCCGAGGGCGGTGGTGTAGGCGGCCTGTTCGGTGGTGATGCGCTCGACGTTGGTCTTCGTGGCGTCGTCGAGGTCTGTCCACAGGAGACGGGCGGCGAGCACGAAGTACGACTGGAAGGTGGTGTCGAAGAACAGCTTCCGGCCCCATTCGGTGCCCCCGGTGAGCAGGTTCGACGCGGCGAAGTGCTTGATGGTGGCGAGGGTGTGGGCCTTGAGGGTCTGCTGGTCGACGCCGGCGGTGGCCTCGTCGTAGCCGTCGCGGGTGAGGAGAAGCGCGTTGCCGAGGACGACGGCGAAGGTGAAGTCTTTCGCGGGGTAGATCCCGGCGACGGGGTCGAACTGCTGCTCGGCCCACCGGGTGTGGCGCAGCAGAACCCGCAGGTAGGTCGCGGCGACGGGGTCGGGCGGGCCACCGGGTGCCCGGCCGCTCGCCGTGCCCTCGGTCCCCGCCGCTGCCACGCCCGGCAGCAGTCCCGAGGCCAAGAGAGCCGCGACGCCACCCGCGCCCAGGAGGGCCTTCCGCCGGTTCAACTCACCCATGGTCGGTTCTCCGCTCGATGACAACCTTGTCAGCGCGGATTCTGTGACGGCCCGCGGGGGCGGGGCAAGCCCGGCGCCGGATCCCGTCCGGTTTCGGACAAGGCCGGGGTAATTCGTATAACGACCTATACCGCGGGACTTGCTCGCGCTCGCCCGCCCGGTGTGGGCGCAGTGATTGACTCATTCCTGGCATCAGACGCAAGGAATGAGTCAATTCACTGCGTTGCGGCTCCACCTGGCGGGGATCCGCGGCCCGGTCCCAGAACACCCCGCACCCGTGCCACTGGGAGCAATCTCACCGCGGCCAGCCACCCCCGCCGTGTTGAGATGACAACGTGATCACGGACCCCGGCACCTTCCTCCTCCTAGTCCTGGCCGGCGTCGGTGCCGGCCTGACCGGGGCCATCGCCGGGCTCGCCTCGCTCGTCTCCTACCCCGCCCTCCTCGCCGCCGGGCTGCCGCCCGTCATCGCCAACATCACCAACACCGTCGCGATGCTCGGCACCACCGCCGGGGGCGCCGCCGGTGCGCGGCCCGAGCTCGCCGGCCAGCGGCGGAACATCGTTCCGCTCTGCGTCATCACCACCGTCGGCGGGGCGTGCGGCGGGCTCGTCCTGCTCCTGACCCCGTCCGGCGCCTTCACCGCGATCGTGCCGTGGCTGATCGGCGGCGCTTCGGTCGTCCTCATGGTGGGCCCGCGCCTGCGCCGGCTGGCCGAAGGCGCCGCGCACCACGGCCTGAGCCCCGCCACCGGCGTCGCCGCCTTCTTCATCGGCATCTACGGCGGCTACTTCGGCGCCGCGGCCGGCGTGCTCATGCTCGCCCTGCTCGTCTCGGTGTGGAGCCAGTCGCTCGCCCGGATGAACGCCGCGAAGAACCTGGTCACCGGCTCGGCGAACCTCCTCGCCGCGATCATCTTCGCCGTCACCGGCAAGGTCGACTGGCCGGCCGCCCTCGCCGTCTGCCTCGGCTCGCTCGGCGGTGCGTGGCTCGGCTCGACCGTCGTGCGCCACCTGCCGGCGACGCCGCTGCGCATCGGGATCGGCGTCGCGGGCCTGGGACTCGCCGTCGTCCTCGGCTGGCAGGCCTTCGCCGCGTGACGCCGGGCCGCCGGACAGGGCATGATCGGCGGGGTATCGGCGAGCAGGAGACCAGATGAGCATTGTCGGGACCAGGGTGGTCCGCCAGGAGGATCAGAACCTGATCACCGCGGGCGGCACCTACGTGGACGATCTGCGGGAGGAAGCGCTTTCCGGCGCCGCGCATGCGGTGTTCGTGCGCAGTCCCGTCGCGCACGCGCGGATCGAAAGCATCGATGTCAGCGAGGCGAAGGCGGCGCCGGGGGTGCTCGGCGTGTTCACCGCCGCCGACCTCGGCCTCGCCCCGCACGACGCGGGGCCGGTGAAGGAACCGTGGCTGGCCGACGGCGTGGTGCGCTACGTCGGCGAGCCTGTCGCGCTCGTCCTCACCGAAGAGCGCTACCAGCTGGCCGACGCGGCTGAGCTGGTCGACATCGACTACGACCCCCTCGATGCCGTCGCGAGCATCGACGCGGCACTGGCGGACGAGACGCTGCTGTACCCCGAGACCGGCGGCAACGTCATGCAGGTCAACGGGACGAAGGAGTTCGACGACGAGATCTTCGCGGACTGCGACGTGGTCGTCTCGACGACCATCGTCAACCAGCGCGTCGCGCCCGCGCCGCTCGAGGTCCGCGGCGGGTCGTGCGTCTGGGGCGAGGACGGCAGGCTGACGTTCTGGCTTTCCACGCAGAACGCCCAGATCGCCCGTATGCAGCTGGCCATGAGCCTCGGCGTGGGCGAAGAGAAGGTGCGCGTCATCGCGCCGGACGTCGGCGGCGGGTTCGGCGCGAAGATCGGCGCGGACCCGGAGGCGACCGTCCTCGGCTGGGCCGCCAAGGAGATCGGCCGGGCGGTGCGCTGGATCGAGTCGCGCAGCGAGAACCTCACCTCGATGACGCACGGCCGCGCGCAGCAGAACACCGTGACCGTCGGCGGCAAGCGCGACGGCACCGTCCTCGCGTACCGCCTCGACGTCATCCAGGACGCCGGCGCGTACCCGCGGACGCTGTTCCTGCCGACGCTGACCGAGCTGATGGCCGTCGGCGTCTACCGGTTCCCGAAGGTGGAGACGCGCAGCCGCGCCGTCGTCACGAACACGACGCCGATCGCGGCCTACCGCGGCGCGGGCCGCCCCGAGGCGACGGCCGCGCTCGAGCGGGCGATGGACCGCTTCGCCGGCGAGCTCGGCCTGGACCCGGCCGAGGTCCGCCGGGTCAACTTCATCCGGCCCGAGGAGTTCCCGTACCAGACGCCGACGGGCGCGTCCTACGACACGGGCGAGTACGCGGCGGCCCTGGACAAGGCCCTCGAAGCCGCCGGCTACGCCGAACTGCGCGCCGAACAGAAGCGGCGCCGGGAGGCCGGCGACCCGATCGAGCTCGGCCTCGGGATCGCGGCGTACGTCGAGATCACCGGCGGCGACTCCGGCGGCGAGAGCGGCCGCGTCGACCTCCACCCGGACGGCTCGGTCGTCGCCTGGACGGGCAGCTCTCCGCACGGGCAGGGCCTCGGGACGTCGCTGGCGATGCTCCTGTCCGACCAGCTCGGCGTGCCGATGGAGAAGATCACCGTCCGCCACGGCGACACCGACGAGGTGCCCAAGGCCATCGGCACGTTCGGCTCCCGGTCGCTGCAGCTGGGTGGCTCGGCGATCCGGCAGGCCGCCGACGAGGTGATCGCGCAGGCCCGCGAACTGGCCGCCGAGCTGCTCGAAGCCGCGCCGGACGACCTCGAGCTGGACGCCGAGCGCGGCGTCTGGCAGGTCCGCGGCGCGCCGTCGAGCACCGTGCTCAGCTGGGCGCAGGTCGCCGAGCGGGCGTCCGACGGCAAGCTCACCGCCGACGTCTGGTTCGGCGGCGGCAAGCCGACGTTCCCGTTCGGCGCGCACCTCGCCGTCGTCGAGGTCGACACCGAGACCGGCAAGGTCGAGCTGCGCCGGATCGTCGCGGTCGACGACGCCGGCCCGATCGTCAACCCGCTGACCTTCCGCGGGCAGCGTCACGGCGGGCTCGGGCAGGGCGCCGCGCAGGCGCTCATGGAGGTCGTCACCTACGACGAAGACGGCAACCCGACCACCGCGACGCTGGCGGACTACTCGTTCATCACCGCCGTCGAGCTCCCGGACTTCGAGCTCGTCGACATGGCCACCCCGACCGACCGGAACCTGCTGGGCGTCAAGGGGATCGGTGAGGCGGCGACGATCGGTTCGACGCCCGCGGTGCACAACGCCGTGGTGGACGCGCTGGCCGAACGCGGCGTCAAGCACCTGGACATGCCCACGACCCCGATCCGGGTCTGGGCCGCTCTCGAAGCAGCTAGCAAGGAGAACCAGCGGTGAAGGTTTCGATCGAGGTCAACGGGCGGCCGGTGGCCGAGGAGGTGCCGGACCGGACGCTGCTGGTGTACTTCCTGCGCGACGACGCCGGGCTCACCGGCACGAACATCGGCTGCGACACGACGTCCTGCGGCGCCTGCACGGTGCTGCTCGACGGCGAGGCGGTCAAGTCCTGCACGGTGCTGGCCGCGCAGGCCGACGGCCACGCCGTCACGACCGTCGAAGGTCTGTCCGAATCGGACGGCTCGTTGCATCCGGTGCAGCGTGCCTTCCGGGAGCAGCACGGGCTGCAGTGCGGGTTCTGCACACCGGGGATGATCATGGCGTCGGTGTCGCTGCTGGCCGACAACCCGAAGCCGTCCCGCGACGAGGTGCGGGCCGGGCTCGAGGGCAACCTCTGCCGCTGCACGGGGTACCACAACATCGTGAGCGCCGTGATCGACGCGTCCGGACAGGAGGTGGACCGGTGATCCCCGCCGAGTTCCGCTACGAGCGCGTGTCCACAGTGGACGAGGCAGTGGCCCGGCTGGCGTCCTTGGGCGACGAGGCGAAGGTCCTAGCCGGCGGGCATTCCCTGCTGCCGCTGATGAAGCTGCGGCTGGCCGCGCCGGAGTACCTGATCGACATCGGGCCGGTCGACGAGCTCCGCTACGTCCGGCTCGACGGCGACGAGGTCGTGATCGGCGCGTTGTCCCGGTACAGCGACCTCACGCGCGACCCGGTGCTGCTGGAGCACGCGCCGCTGCTGGCCCACGTGTCCGGTGAGGTCGGCGACCGCCAGGTCCGCCACCGCGGCACGATCGGCGGGTCGCTGGTGCACGCGGACTCCGCGGCGGACCTGCCCGCGGCGGTGCTGGCTTCGGACGCGGTGCTGGTCGCGCGCGGCCCGGCGGGGGAGCGGCGGATTCCCGCGTCGGAGTTCTTCCTCGGCCCGTTCACGACGCCGCTGGAGCCGGACGAGCTGCTGACGGAGATCCGCCTGCCGGCGCAGACCGGGCAGGAGTGGGGCTTCCAGAAGTTCACCCGCCGCGCGATCGACTGGTCGATGGTGGGGGTGGCCGTCGTCGGCGGCCGCGTCGGGCTGGTGAACATGGGCGGAGTCCCCCTGCGGGCCACGGCCACGGAGTCGGCCCTGGCTTCGGGGGCGTCTGTCGCCGACGCGGCGGCACTGGCGGCCGAGGGCACCACGCCGCCGGACGAGGCCCACGCGACGGCCGAGTACCGCCGCCACCTGGCGCGAGTGCTGACCCGCCGGGCCCTGACCCACTGACGGTGTTCGCGATCACCGGCGTCTCTCGCGGCGCCGGTGATCGCGACGGCCGATTCCCGCGAGTCTTCTTCCTGCGGTGGCGGCAGGATCGAGGGTGTGAAGACGGAAACCCTTGCGCACACGGCCATCGAGCCCGGCATCTTGTATTTCGGTACCCCGGTCGTCCTGATCTCCAGCTCGAACGAGGACGGTTCGGACAACCTGGCCCCGATGTCCTCGGCCTTCTGGCTCGGCTGGCGAGCGATGCTCGGGCTCGGCGCCCGCTCCAAGACCACCCAGAACCTCCTGCGCACGCGTGAGTGCGTGTTGAACCTGCCGTCCGACGCCCTTGCTGCGGCCGTCGACCGGTTGGCGTTGACCACGGGTTCGGATCCCGTTCCTCCGGGGAAGGCCCAGCGTGGGTATTTCCATGTGGCCGAGAAGTTCTCGCGGGCTGGGTTGACTCCGGTTCCTTCCGAGACTGTGTCTCCGCCTCGGGTTGCCGAGTGTCCCGTTGCGATGGAGGCCGTCGTCGAGGCTGTGCATCCGATTGCCGATGAGGATCCGCTGCAGCGTGGCGGGATTGTGGCCATCGAGGTGCGGGTTCAGCGGGTGTTCGTGCACGAGGACATCCGGGTGCCCGGGAGTCCGGACCACATCGATCCTGATGCCTGGCGGCCTTTGATCATGAGTTTTCAGAAGCTTTACGGGTTGGGGTCGCAGGTTCATCCTTCTACTTTGGCTCAGATTCCGGAGCGGTTGTATCGGGGGCCGGATATTGATCGGGCGCGGGCTGTTTCTTGAGTTTTAGAGATACGGCTTCGCCGGGGCGTGGGAAATCGGCGCTTCTTGTTGTTGCTTCCCGCTCGGTGCGGGAGCGCCGATTCCCCACGCTACGGTGTCCCTGCCGAACTTATAGTGGATCACCCTGTCGTGTGATGACCGTGCGTTCGACTGGCGGTAATCTTGGTGTGTGGACAGCGAAGCGGTGTGGAGAGCGGACGCGGTGGCCTTGGCCGATCGTGTCTCCGCGCTGCTCGCTGTTGTGCGGTCTGCCGAGGCTGAGATCGGTTCGCTGCTGGTGGAAATCGAGTCTCGCGGTGTCATGGAACTCTTCGGATACCGTTCTGTAGTGCGGCTTTTCGAGCATCTTGCCGATGTTCCCAAGTCCGCCGCCGAGACTGTGGTCAAACGAGCCCGAGCCCTTACGGCCGGCCGCAACCTCGACGGCACTCCCATCCCCGCAGTGGCACCCGCCACCGGCACCGCCGCTTCCGATGGCCGGTTGAGCAATCCGATGATCGACAACATCGTTGGCGCTCTCACCCAAGTCCCGCCCGAACATCGCAATGACGTCGAACGCGATTTGCTGACCTTCGCCGAAGACGCCGGCCACAAACAGGTCGCAGCGTTGGGTGCCCGGATCGTGGCCCACCTCGACCCCGACGGCGCCGAACCTGACACGACCGAACCGGCCACCCCCAGCCGCGAGCTGTCGTTGCGCCGCAAAAGAACCGGGGTCTGGGAGCTGAACGGCCGTTTCGACGACGAGACCGGCATGCGCGCCAGTGCCCTGCTCGACACCCTGGCCCAGCGCCGCACCACCGACGAGGGCCCGGACTTGCGTTCCCCGCAGGAACGCTACGGCGACGCGTTCTCCGACGCGATCGACCTCGCGCTCAATACCCCAGACCTGCCGATGCAAGCCGGCGAACGAGCCCACGTGATGATCGCGGTCTCGTTGGAGGACCTGAAGTCCGGCATCGGCCGGGCCATCCTCGGCGACACCGGCACCATCTCCGCGGCCGAAGCGCGGATCCACGCCTGCGACTGCAAACTCATCCCCGCCGTGTTGGGTGAGAAGAGCGAACCCCTGGACCTCGGCCGCCAAAGCCGGTTGGTCACCCCCGGAATCCGCCGCGCCCTCTACCTACGCGACCGCGGTTGTGCCTTCCCCGGCTGCCACCGCCCACCGCGCCATTGTCAGGGTCACCACATCCGCCACTGGGCTGATGGCGGCCCGACCGAGCTGGGTAAGCTGGTGCTGATGTGCGCTCATCACCATCGGCTGTTGCATCGTTCGGGTTGGCAGGTCCGGATCGCCGCCGACGGTCTACCGGAGTTCTTACCGCCGGTGTTCCTGGACAGGCGCCGAAAACCCAGGCGCAACAACCTCCACCAACCGTTGCCCTTCGCAGCCTGAGCATGGGAAGGCCCGCAGCCACTGGCTACGGGCCTACACCCACGCCCGGGTTTCGCGGGTCCGGCGGTTACCCACCTCGGACACCGCATGCGCCGCCGCATTTCAAGCGCCATCGACCTCGAAGCCGCACAAGCCCACCGCATTCGGAGCGCAGCGAGCCCGCACAACCAGAGGCGCCCGCATCCCAAGCACGCCAGGCCGATATCTCGGGCGCGGTGGGCTCCGGGTCTCTCGAGTGCTGGGCCGCCCGCATGTCTCGGGCGTCGTAAGCCAGCCGCGCCTTACGGGCGCTGGACCGCCCGTAAGGCTCGGGCGCCGAGAGCCGGCCGCGCCTCTCGAGTGCTGTACCGTCCGCGAGTCTCGAGCGCCGCGAGCCCGCTGGGCCGCCCATCTGAAGCGCCCGTGCTCGCGTCCGAGGCTGTCGGCGATGCTCTCGCCAGCCGCTCGCAGCGTCCAGCCGTCTTCCTCGCCGTCTGTCGTCGCTGTGCTGCCGTGTCTGGGCTCGAACTCGCCGGCGATGGTTCCCCTGCCGCACTCTCATCCGCCTCCGGGCAACAGCCTGCAGGTCCTGGCCGTCCGGCTCCCGTCAGCCGCCCTGGCCATACCGCCGGCGGTCCCGTCGGCCGTGGCCTCGACCGAAGCCGCCGGTAACCCACCCAAACTCACGTCGCGTCGAGCTGGGTCAGCAGTGGTGCCAGCGTCGCAATCCCCGCCGTCACCGCCGCCCTTCCCTTCGCTGAACTCACCAGCGGCTGCTGCGTCATCAGCACCACCACATATCGCCCACCCACCACGCCGGTCGTGTTCAACACCAAAGCGTTGCGCAAGATCATCCACCCCTGCTTGATCTGCCACGGGCGCCCCGGCAAGCCGTCCGGGATGCCGAAGTACTGGTCCCAGCCGTCGTCTGCCGGGTTGCGGGCGTTGGCCAATGCCGACAGCAATGGCTCGGCCACCTCGTCCGGGATCACGTTCGTCAGGTACTCGTACGTCGCCACCACGTCGCTCGCGCTCGTCTTCGCCATTCCCCACTGGGTCGGGTCCGTCGGCGGGGTCGTGTGGGTCAGGCCGATCAGGGCCGCCGTGCGGGTCACTATCTCGTTGCCGCCATTTTGCTCCCACAACGCCGAGGCGATCGCGTCGTTGCTGCCCTCCAGCATGTCCGTCAGGTCCTCGACCGCGTCGGCGTCCGGCAGGGCCCAGCCGCCGTTCGAACGGACCTCGTCGATCGCGATCAGGAGCTTGACCACCGACGCCGTGTAGTACGGGCGGTCCGCGTCGAGCGAGGCCAGCTGCTTGCCCGACTCGCGGTCGTACAGGACGAATCCGACACTCGTGCCGCGCGATGCCGCCGTCACCGCGTCGCTCACCTCGCGCGCCACCGAGGACAGGTCGGGGTACGGGACCTCGGTCGTGGAGGCCACCGGGCTCACCGCCGTGTCGTCAGGGGAGTCAGAGGAGTCGGGGGAATCAGCGGCGGCCGGTGGGGCCGACGTCACCGCGACCGTCGTCACCCGGTGCCCGTCGACCGCGACCACCATCCCGGCCGTCAGGGCGGCCGCCGCCAGCCCCGCGGCCGCCCACGTCCAGCGGATCCGTCTTCCCATGCCTGGTCAACGCCCGGCGTTCCCGGAACGACCTGTCGTTTCGCTGTGTCTTGCTGTGGAGTTGCTGTGGTCCGGAGGCGTAGCGTCACGTCGTGAGCGACTTGAAGATTTTGGTGGTGGGAGCCGGCGCGACCGGCGGGTACTTCGGCGGACGCCTGCTGCAGGCGGGCCGCGATGTCACGTTCCTCGTCCGGCCCGGCCGGGCGAAGCTGCTGCGGGATCGCGGCCTGCGGATCACCGGCCTCGGCGAGGACACCGTCCTCGAACCGCCGCTCGTCGAAACCGGGACCCTCGACCGGACCTACGACCTCGTCCTCGTCGCCGTCAAGGCGGCCGGCCTGACCTCGGCCATCGACGATTTCGCCCCTGCGGTCGGCCCCGGCACCCTGATCCTCCCGTTCCTCAACGGCCTCGCGCACATCGACGCCCTCGACGCGCGGTTCGGCAAGGACGCGGTGCTCGGCGGGGTCGCCAAGGTGCAGACCACGATCGACGACGACGGTGCCGTCCGGCGGCTCGGCCCGCTGCAGAGCCTGGCCTACGGCGCCCGCACGGAACCCGCGCCCGAAAAGCTCCACGATGTCGGCGAAGCCCTCGGAAACGCCGGGTTCACCGCGACCCTGGACGAGCGGATCACCGAGTCGATGTGGTCGAAGTGGGTGTTCATCGCGGCGATCGGCGCCGTGAACAGCCTGATGCGCGCCACCATCGGCGAGGTCGTCGCGGTGCCCGGTGGCACGGAGTTCGCCGAAGCCGTCGTGACCGAGGCGGCGGCCGTCGCCGAGGCCGCCGGGTACCCGCTGCCCGCGGCGGACCTCGAGGCGACGCGCAGGACCGTCACGGATCCCGGGATGGGTGGTTCTTCGCTGTACCGCGACCTGCTCGGTGGTCACCCGGTCGAGGGGGACCAGATCTTCGGCGATCTCACCGCGCGTGCCCGTGAGCTGGGCGTTGCCGTGCCGCTGCTCGATCTCGTCACCCTGCAGCTGCGCGTTCACCAGCACCGCATCGGGTGATCCGGTCACCGACCGTCCTTTGCCCGCGCAGTCCAGTGATCGTGGTCTTTCGGGCACCCGCGTGGCGGCGCCGACGCGGGGTCCGCGGGCACTGCTAATCTTCGGCAGGAAAGTTGCTTGAGGGTTTGACAAAGAAGCAGCGAGGGGAAATGGCGGACAGGTTCGAGTTCGTCCTCGAGGTCGTCGAAGCCCTCGTCGTCGGCCGGGCGACCGGTGGCGACGTCCGGCGCTACCCGTTGCGCGCGGGCAACCTCCCGGCGGACCCGGTGCGGTTCGTGCGGGTCGCGCGCCAGGTCTACGACGCGCTCGAGGAGCGACGGCTTTCGGTGTCGGGCGAGCTGCACCCCGGGGTGCGGACGGCGTTCGAGCTGCTGGCCGAGCCGCGCGTTTCGGTTGCGGTGAGCGGGATCGACGGCCTCGGCGCCGACGTCGCCGTGCTGGTGGTCACCGACGGCGCCCAGGCGCTCGGCATCACCCAGGCCCCGGACACCGACGAGCTGCTGTTCTCGCTCTTCGCCGACGAGGACCTGGTCGAGGTCGTCACCGGGGTGCTGCCGCCGGCCCCGGCCGCGACCACGGGCAAGCACGTCGTGCACCGCGCCGCCGGGCGCGAGGTCTCGGCGATGACGGCGAAGCGGATCGCGGACGCCGAGTTCGACGAAGAAGAGACCGACGCCTTCGGCATGATCGAGGTCAAGGCCGTGGTGCGCCCCGGCCGCCGGCCCCCGGCGCCGAAGCCGTCGGACGTCGCGGTGCTCGAGCGCGTGCTGGCCGAACCGCGGCTGGGCGGCGGCCACATCGCCGTCACCGCGCAGAGCAGGCGCGGCGAGCGGCTCGCGGGCGAACCGCTGAGCTGGCTGGACACCGCCGACGGCCGCTACCTGGTGCACACCAAGACCGGCGAGGCCGGTGACCTGACGGCGGAGTACGTGCCGGCCGGCCGTGCCGACCTGGCGCGCGCGATCCGCGAAGCGATCGCTGCCGTCTACTGACCGGGAAGGAACAGCTTCTGATGACGGATGAGACCGAGGCGACGGCCCAGGCTCTCCAGGCGACGATGCAGCTGCAGTCCGCCACGACGCCCGAGACCAAGGCATTGGCCGCGGTCCGCGTCGGCCTCGCCGGCGCGCAGCTGAAGCAGCTCGCCAAGACCGGCGGCTTCGCCATCGACGACACCACGGGCAACCAGCTGATCGAGGCCCTCGAAGGCGTCCTCGAGTCCCTGGAGCAGCGCTGGGCCAACCTCCAGCGGCTGCACGACGCGCCCGCGATGAGCCGGACCGCCACCGGCCAGTGGGTCTCCGCGCACATGGTCAGCACCGCGGCCGATGAGAACGGCCTGGTCACGCAACTGCAGGCCGCGCGGCAGGAGTTCCCGACCTACATCGAAGCCATCAAGCTGGCCAAGAAGAACTACAAGTCCCGGGAAGAGACCACGCGTACGACGCTGACCTCGCTCCCGACCGCCGATCAGAGCTGAGGGAGACCGTGGCACCCACCGCCGAGTCCGTCTCGGACCCGTCGTCGCCGGACTACAACCCGCGCAGTCCGCTCTACGACGTGACGGCCGATTCGTCGTCGAAGTACTTCGTCGGGCCGTTGAAGACGGACAACACGCCCTCGGGCGACGAGATCCGCAACATGGCGACCCAGCAGATCGACGACGAGATCCGGGCCGGCTGGCTCGGCCCGGCCGTCGACCCGGTGCTGCGCGACAAGAAGATCCAGGAGCTGTACCAGCAGCACCTCGACAACTCCAAGCACGGCCTCGACGAGGGCCTCAGCATGCGCGAGAACGGCGGGGCGCCGCGCACGCTGTGGGACAACGCCAGCCACGAGCAGATGAACGAGGCCATCACGCAGGACGCCAACCCGGCGACCGTCGCGGAGACCTCGGAGGAGTGGGTCGCGGTCGGCAACGACCTGGGCACGCACCAGAAGACCCTCGGCGACGCGATCAACGCGAGCACGAGCAACTGGCAGGGCGACGCCGGTGACGCCGTCCGCGAGCACCTCGCCGGCGTCGGCAAGTGGCTGGGCGCGACCGCGCAGGGCGCGACGCTCGCCGGGCGGCAGCAGGAGATCCACTCGCAGGCGCTCAACGAGACCCAGCGGCAGATGGCGGCCAACCCGCCGGTGCAGTTCGACCTGCAGAGCACCAACCAGCGCCTGATGTCGATGACCGACCCGGTGCAGTACGCGGCGGCGGCCGGCGAGGCCATGCAGACCTACCGGGCGCAGACGGCGGCCCGGGACCACGCGGCCCAGATCTTGACGCAGTACGACGACACCATCGGCAGCGCGGTCGCCACGCCGAGGTTCCCGGCCCCGCCGAAGCTCCCGACGGCCACCGCGACGCCGCGCATGGCGGGCAGCCGGCCGTCGGGTGGCGCCGGAACGGACGGCGCCCAGCCGCTGATGGCGGGCACGGCGATGGACCAGGCTTCGGCCCGGATCCCGGCCGAAGGGACCATGGGCGGCCTCGACGGCGTGAACGGTCCGGGCGGCTCGGGCGCGGGTGCGCCCGGCTCCGGCATCCCGGGTTCGGGCATCCCCGGTGACGGCTCGGGCGCCGGCGGCTCCGGGTTCTCCGGCAGTGGCATCCCCGGCGGCGGGTCCGGCGCGGGCGGTTCCGGGTTCTCCGGCGCGAGCATCCCGGCCGCGTCGGGCGGCGGTGGCGCGGGCGGCTCGGGCGCCGGTGGCTCAGGCTTCTCGGGGGCGGGCATCCCGGAGATTCCGGGCGGCAGCTTCACGGGCTCCGGCATCCCCGGCTCGTCGATGCCGGTCGGCGGCGACTCGACGACGTCCTCGGGCTTCACGCCCTCCGGGATCGGCGGCGGGGGCACCGGCGGCGGTAGCGGCTTCACCCCGGGCTCGATCCCGGGTATCCCGGACACCTCGGGTGGCGGTGGCGGCGGGATCCGCGGCGGCGGTATCCCCGGCTTCACCCCGTCCGGCATCGACCCGATCACCGGCCTGCCCACCGGCAGCGGCCCGGGCGGCATCCCCGGCGGCGGCATCGGCACCGGCAAGATGCCGACCATAGGCCGCGGCGGCGGGATCAACGGCGAGAGCATCGCGAGCCGCCTCGGCGGCATCGGCGGCGGCGGTGCCGGGGGCGGGTCCCTCGGCGGGATCGGCGGCGGTGGCGCGGGTGCCGGCGGCGTCGGCGGTGGTGTGCGCGGCACGGGTGCGGGCAGCCTGGGCGGTGGTGCCGCGTCCGGCGCGGCGGAGGCCGAAGCGGCCGCCATGCGGAACGCGGGTGCGGCGGGCGGCAAGGCCGGTGCGTCGGGCAGCCCGGGCATGGGCGGCATGGGTGCCGGCCGCGGCGGCAAGAAGGAAGACGACAAGGAACACAAGGCGGCCGACTACCTCGAGAGCGACGACCCGAACTTCTTCGCGGGCGAAGAAGCGGTGGCGCCTCCGGTGATCGGTGACTGGAAGAACCAGGATTGGAAGTGAGCGCATGACGGCCGGTGGCTTCGAGGTCGAGCCGGACGAGCTGGTCGCGCACGCGAGTCACGTCGAAGGCCTGGTGGACCGGCTGAACACGGCGGCCTCCGCGGCCGACTCGGCGATGTCGGACCACGCCTACGGGCTGCTGTGCGCGTTCCTGCCGCCGATCATCCGGCCGACGGGGGAGAAGGCGAAGGAAGCGCTGAACGCGTCGTCCGAAGGCGTGCGCGGGCTCGCGGACAACGTCAAGACGGCCGCGCAGTCCTACCGCGACGGTGAAGAGGGCAACGCCCAGCCGTTCGAACGGCAGCTCACGGCCGCGCCGCGCGCGACGGAAGCGAAGGTTCAGGCATGACCGGCCCGAACGGCCTGGGGGACCTGATGCGGGACCCCGACGAGTCCATCCGCCGGATGGACGAGTGGGCGGCCGGGTTCGCGGCCAAGGCCCAGCGCTACCAGGCCGCGCAGGAAGAGACGGAACGGCTGCGGCTGACCGCGAGCAGCGGCGACGGCGCGGTGAGCGTCACCGTGGGCGCCGACGGCGCGGTCACGGACCTGACGTTCAGCAACAAGATCAAGTCGTTCCCGCTGGACGAGCTGTCCCGGACGATCCTGACCACGATGCGCCGGGCGCAGTCTGGCATCGCCGAGCGGGTCGCGGGCGTGATGTCGGAGCAGCTCGGCGAGGAAGACCGCGAGACCCGGACGCTGCTGCTGGACAACCTCCGCGGCCGTTTCCCCGACCCGGACGAGCCGGACGACGTGCCGCCGCCCGCCGATCCGCCGCCGCCGGTCCCGCCGTCGCCCGCACCCCCGGCCGGGGGTGCCGGGGCGCCCCCGGCGTCGCCGCCGCGCCGCAGCGGTGCCGCCGACCCGGACGAGCAGGACAACAACCCGTGGTGACCGGGGGCTGAGGACCCGGCGATCGGCTTGGCCCGGCCGGGCGGCATTCCTCGACAGACGGCGTCCAGGGGTCGACACTGAGCCGATGACCGGCCTGATCACCGGCAGCCGTGTCCGCCTGCGCCCTGCCGCAGCCGCGGACGCCGCCCGGTTCGAGGAGATCCTGTCGCACCCGGACGTCGCCCGGTGGTGGGCGGACGCCGAGGAGCCGGTGGCCACCCAGGTGTCCTACCTGCTCGACCCCGACGACGGCACCACGACCTACGCCATCGAGCACGAGGGCGTCGTCGTGGGCATCGAGCTGGCCTTCGAAGAGGCCGACCCGCAGTACCGGCACGCCGGGATCGACATCGCCATCCACCCGGACTGGCAGGGCCGCGGCCTCGGTTCGGACGCGATCCGGACGCTGGCCGAGCACCTGTTCGCCGTGCGCGGCCACCACCGGCTGGTGATCGACCCCGCGGCGGACAACAAGTCCGCGATCCAGCTGTACCAGTCGCTCGGCTTCCAGCCGGTCGGCACGATGCGCTCCTACGAGCGCGGTCCGGACGGCAGCTGGCACGACGGGCTGCTGATGGACCTGCTGGCCGAAGACCTCCTCCCCGCATTGACCGGCTCGTGAACGCGGCCCCGGCCGAGGCGACTCGGCAGCTGCGACGGGTCGCCGTCGCGAGCGCGATCGGGACCACGATCGAGTGGTACGACTACTTCATCTACAGCACGGCGACCGCGCTCGTGTTCGGCAAGCTGTTCTTCACGACGCTCTCGCCCGCGTCCGGCACGCTGGCCGCGTTCGCGACGCTCGGCGTCGGGTTCCTGGCCCGTCCCATCGGCGGGATCCTGTGGGGCCACTTCGGCGACCGGGTGGGCCGCAAGGCGATGCTGGTGCTGTCGCTGCTCCTGATGGGCGTGGCCACGGTCGGCGTGGGCCTGTTGCCCACGTACTCCGCGATCGGTGTCTGGGCCCCGATCCTGCTGCTCGTCCTGCGGCTGCTGCAGGGGTTGAGCGCGGGCGGCGAGTGGGGCGGCGCGGCGCTGATGGCGGTCGAACACGCGCCGGAGGGACGTCGCGGCCAGTACGGCGCCTTCTCGCAGATCGGCGTCCCGGCCGGGCTGATCCTGGCGCAGCTGTTCTTCTTCATCCTCGGCCGCACCATGACCGACGCGCAGTTCGCGGCGTGGGGCTGGCGGGTGCCGTTCCTGGCGAGCATCGTGCTCGTCGGCGTCGGCCTGGTGATCCGGCTGCGGATCGAGGAGACACCGGTGTTCGCGCGGCTGCGGGCGTCCGAAGCGCGCAGCAGCCGGCCGATGGTCGACGTCTTCCGCGAACGGCCGCGCGCGCTGCTCGTGGCGTCGGGCAGCTTCATCGCGAACACCGCGATCGGCTACATCTTCCTGGCGTACCTGCTGTCCTACGGCACGTCGGTGCTGAAGATCGACCGCACCACGTTGCTGGTGGTGGTCATCGTCGGCAGCGTGACGTGGCTGGTGAGCATCCTGGTCACGGCGGCGTGGTCGGACCGCGTCGGCCGAAAACCGGTGTACCTGGCCGGGTCGGTGCTGCTGGTCGTCTGGCCGATCCCGTTCTTCCTGCTGGTGGACACGAAGGCCGCGGTCTGGCTGATCGTGGCCGTGGTGGTGCTGAACATCGGTCTCGGCGCGACGTACGGGCCGCAGTCGGCGTTGTTCGCGGAGCTGTTCGAGCCGCGGTACCGCTACAGCGGCGCGTCGTTCTCCTACGCGGTGGGCGCGGTGCTGGGCGGCAGCTTCGCGCCGCTGATCGCGACGGCGTTGCAGACCTCCACCGGGACTTCGTTCTCGGTGTCGCTCTACCTGGTGGGGGTGGCGGTGCTCAGCCTGGTGGCGGTGCTGTTCATCCCGCGCTCACAGCCGGTCTAGGCGGACGGCGGCGGCCATCCGCTCGTAGCCCGCGTCGCCCGGGTGGAGGTGGTCGCCCGAGTCGTACGCCGGGAGCATCCGGAGCGGGTCGGCCGGGTCGCGGACGGCGGCGTCGAAGTCGACGACCCCGTCGAAGACACCGCTGGTGCGGATGAACGTGTTGACCGCCGTGCGGGTCGCTTCGAGGGTGTCGTCGTAGACGCGCCAGCCCTTGAACGGCGTGAGCGTGCCGCCGAGGACGCGGATGCCGCGGGCGTGCGCCTGCGTCACCAGCTGGCGGTACGCCGAGGTGATCGCAGCCGGGTCGGTCTGGTGCGGGTCCTGCTGGATGTCGTTGATGCCTTCCAGCACGATCAGCGTCCGCACGCCGCCGACGCTCAGCACGTCGCGGTCGAAGCGGGACAACGCGTTCTGGCCCGCGCCGGACCCGGGCACGTCGAGCAGCAGCCGGTTGGCGCTGATGCCCGCGTTGAGCACGCCGTAGCGGCCGTGCAGCCGGTCGGCGAGGTAGTCCGGCCAGCGGTGGTTGGCCCCGGCGACCGAGCCGACGCCGTCGGTGATCGAATCGCCGAGCGTGACGACCGAGGCCTCGGCTCCGCCCTGGACGTCGACGCCGGAGACGTAGTGCCACACCGAGGTCTGCTCGGTGTAGGGCGCGCCCGACTCGCTGCCCGCGAAGTCGCCGGCGCGGGTGAAGTACGACGTCTGCGACGCGGCCGGGTGGTAGGTGACGGGCCCGGACTTCGTGGGCACGTAGGTCGTGACGAGCAGGTTGGCGTCGGCCGGGACCCGCAGACCCACCGGGTCGCTGAGGGCTTCGGCGCCGGCGGGGACGACGACGCTCGCCGCGCCGCCGAAGGTGAGGGACCGCAACGAGCCGGGAATGGCTTCGGGGCCGGTGCCCTGCACCGCGACGGTGACGTGCCCGAAGGTCAGGGGAGTCGTCCCGAAGGCGTTGGAGAGGTGGACGCGGGCCCGGCCGCCGCCGGCACTGGTGTGCACGACGTTGCGGATCGAGTAGCCGGGGTAGCCGTCCGGGGTGTTGGCCACCGGCGCCGCGGGCGAGGCGGCCCAGGTGCCGACCCAGCCGCCGACGGCGTGCTCCGCGACCACCGGGACAGCGCTTTCTGGGTTCGCGCTGCCGGACGTCGTGAGGATGCCTAACCCCGCCAGAAGTGCCGCGCTCACGGCCAGGAAGCGTCGCATGCACTCACAGTGGCGCGGCTGCTCCAGGCCAGGGACCGCTGATCAGGTGACCGAATCGGACAAGATCCCGGACAGTGCGGGGGCGGGCCCGTCCGGGATTCTGGGGATGCCGGACGGGCCCGCGCGAGGTGGCCGTTGCCGCGACGGCCGCTCGCCGGAGTGCCCGGGTCCCGATCGGGCGGAGGCTGGCCCGGATCGTTGGCGTCGTGGCGACTCCGGAGGGCGTGTGCGAGACGCCCTCACCCAAAGCACGGTCCCCGGCCCGGGGCGGTTCAGCCCGGTTCGGGCTTTTGTCGACCCCACCGTGTCGACCCCGTGTCGACTCATCGGAAGACGCGGAAACGCCGTGAAGGGCACCTTCAGGACCTTGGTGTCCCTGAGGGTGCCCTTCACGGCCTTCGAGCGGGAGGCTCAAGCTGCGGCAGGAAGATCGTCGCCGAGCGCGCGGTGCCCGGCGTCGGTCAGTTCGGCCGGGGCCCACTGGCCGCGGGCCGGCGTGCCGATCGCGCGGATCAGCCCGGCCCGGGCGAGGTCGTGGGCGGTGTTCTGGTCGCAGCACGACAACCCGTCCACGCGGAGGTCGGGTTCACAGCTGCAGCGGAGCTCGGCGCGTCCGTCGGCGATCGCCTTCAACATGGCGATCGCGCGGCGGCTCAGCGCGCTCGGGTGGAGGGACATCGGTCTGGCCTTTCGACGCGGCTGGGTTTTCCGGCGGCGAGTTGCTGCAGCTCGTTACCCAGGACTACGAGCCGGACGTGAGCACGGTTCATAACGATCGGTCCGGTTGGCCTCTTGACAGCGGAAGGCGCAGCGAGCAGGGTCATTCATCGGATGAATCAGCTCTGCCAGCGACAGATCGGCCAGCTAGGGGCGAACTCTGTCGTCATTCCGCCCTAGTCATCCGATCCCTGGAGGTTCAGTGACGACCTTCCCTCGCCGGCAAGCCCTCGGCATCGCCCTGGGTGGCGCCGTGGCGCTCAGCGCCGCCGGCCGTACCCCGGCCGGTGCCAGTGGCGCCACCCTGCCCGTGGACGCCGCTCCGGACAGCCCGGGCACCCCGATCGTCCCGCCCCCGCCACCCGTGCCGGTCGCGCTCGACGCCTGGTTCTCGAACGACGGCATCGACAGCGCCTCGACCCCCGGCGGCGACTTCGACGGCTCCGGCTACACCTTCCCGGCCGAGCACCTGCCGGTCGGGCAGACCGCCACCGTCGGCGGCGTCCCGTTCCGGCTGGGGTCCGCGGCCGCCGGCGCCAGGAACGACATCGTCGCCACCGGCCAGACGATCGACCTGCCGAAGGGGCGGTACTTCGTCGCCTACTTCCTGGTCGCCGCCAGCTACGGCACGACCGGCGGCATCGCCACCGTGCACTACGCCGACGGCACCACCAGCACCGGCTCCCTTTCCGGTCCCGACTGGTACACCGGCACCGGCGCGCTGGTCTCGCCGTTCCGCTACGCACCCGGCGGTGTCGTCGATAACAACCCGGTTTCCCTGGCCACCGGCCAGGTCTGGGTCGACCCGGCCCGCGACGCCGTCGCCCTGACCCTGCCCACCACGGCCACGCCGGCGCCGAACGTCTCCAGCCTGCACGTCTTCGCGCTCACCCTGCAGCCGGTGGCCGTCGGCCGTTCGGCGCTCATCCTCGACGGCCGCTCGACGGCCAACCTGCTGACCGACGGCGGTCCGCAGGCCGCCGAGGCGACCGTCGTGAACGCCGGCACGGTGTGGCTCGGGGCGCGGGACAAGATCACCGTCACCGTCGACGTCCCCGGTGGCCGGACGACCGTGCCGGCGAGCATCCGCGCGCTCGCGCCGGGGGAGCAGGCGACGGTGCGGCTCGGGCTCGCGCCCAACGCGTCCGTCCCGCCCGGGACCACCACGAACGGCCAGGTCCGCGTCACGGCCGGCCGCGGCACCCTCGCCACCCAGCAGGTCCCGATCACCCTCGGCGTCCCGGACTTCCGGCCGACGGACGCGTCCCTGTCGACCCACCGGGCGCCGTACTGGTTCACCGACAGCAAGTTCGGCATCTTCATCCACTGGGGCGTGTACGCCGTCCCCGCCTGGGCGCCGGTCGGGCAGCAGTACGCGGAGTGGTACTGGCAGAACCAGCAGGACCCGAACGGCGCGACCTACGCCTACCACAAGGAAAAGTACGGCGAGGACTTCGCCTACGACGACTTCATCCCGATGTTCACCGCGAAGAAGTTCGACCCGCGCACCTGGCTGAAGCTGATCGCGGACGCGGGCGCGGAGTACTACGTCCTGACGTCCAAGCACCACGACGGCTTCGCGTTGTGGGACACCAAGGTCAGCGACCGCAACTCCGTGAAGCTCGGGCCGAAGCGCAACGTCATCGCCGAGCTGTTCGCGGCGTCCCGGAAGTACACGCCGCAGCTGCGCAACGGGCTGTACTTCTCCCTGCCGGAGTGGTTCAACCCCGACAACCCGTGGATGGGCCACGCGCCGCGCAACCCGTACACCGGCGCGCCGCTGCCCTACACCGGGTACACCGCCGGGAAGGACTTCGTCCGCGACTACCAGGCGCCACAGGTGCTCGAGCTGATCTCGGAGTTCGACCCGGACGTTCTGTGGTTCGACATCGGCGGTGACAACGACAGCCGGACCGTGCTCACCGAGTACTTCAACCACGCGAAGAACCGCAAGCGCCCCAAGGACGTCACCTACAACGACCGCGGCGGCATCCCCGACCACGACTTCACGACGCCGGAGTACACGACGTACCCGAACACCGTGGTGGCGAAGTGGGAGTCGAGCCGCGGTCTCGACCCGTTCTCCTACGGCTACAACCGCGCGACCCCCGACGACCGCTACATGACGGCCGAGGAGGTCGTCCGGACGCTCGTCGACATCGTGTCGAAGAACGGCAACTTCCTGCTCGACATCGGCCCGGACTTCGACGGCACCATCCCGGACGTCATGCAGAAGCACCTGCGCGACGCGGGCGCGTGGCTGAAGGTCAACGGCGAGGCCATCTACGGCACGACGTACTGGTCGCGGATGGCCCAGCTCGGTGACCTGCGGTTCACGGTGAAGCAGAACGAGGCGTTCTACGCGCACTCATTGGTGGCGCCGGGCAGCAGGCTGGTGGTCGACGCGCCGGTGCCGATCCGCAGCGGTGACCGGGTGACGATGCTCGGGTACCGCGGGAACCTGCACTGGACCGTCGAGAACGGCTCACTGGTGATCGACGTCCCGGCCGCGGCCCGGCAGGCGGGCCGCTACGCCTGGGTGTTCAAGATCGCCTGGAGTTAGAGGTCGGCATTTTTCCCGATGTACAGCTCCGCGAACGCCGCCGCGGCCGCGGGCGAACCCAGCAGGCGACGCATCCGGGCCTCCGCGATGCGCGCCGCGAACGGGTTCTCGCCCGCGGCCGCGGTGTTGTGGAAGATGTCCGACAGCCACAGCGAAAACTCCTGGTACTGCCACACCAGCGGCAGGCACGCCTCGGAGTACCCGGCCAGCCGGGTGGGGTCGCCCGCGTAGTGCGCCTGGTAGGCCTCCGCGAGCAGGAACGCGTCGTGCAGGGCGAGGTTCATGCCCTTCGCCGCGATCGGCGCGACCAGGTGCGCGGACTCGCCCGCCAGGTGCAGACGGCCGTGGGACATCGGCTCCACGACGTAGTTGTGCATGTCGAGGATCCGCTTCTCGATCAGCTTTCCTTCGGTGATCGGGCCGTCCGGCACCGCGAGCCGGGCCTGCAGCTCCGTCCAGACGCGCTCGTCGGGCCAGTCCGCTTCGGTTTCTCCCGCCGTGGTCTGCAGGTAGAACCGCGTCACCGTGGGCGTGCGGGCCATGTGCGCGCCGAACCCGCGCGGGTGAATGCCGAACAGCACCCCGGCGGCGGACGGCGGTGCCTCGGCGAGCAAGGCCAGCCAGCCGATTCCGTAGTCGTGGTGGGATTTCACGGTGGTTTCCGGGGGCAGGTGGCCCTGGGAGACGCCGCGGGCGCCGTCGCAGCCGGCGATGAAGTCGCAGTCGATCCGGTGCTCGCCCTCGGCGGTCCGGAACGTGACGGCGGGGGAGTCCGACGTCAGGTCGTGCAACTTGACGTCGGAGACCTCGAAGACGGCTTCGCCACCCGTGTCGGTGTACTGCGCGACCAGGTCGGTGACCAGGAGCTGTTGCGGGTACACGAAATGCCGCTGCCCGGTGACGTCGCCGTAGCGGAACGCGTGCCGCTGCCCGGCGAACCGGAACTCGAACCGGTCGTGCCGCGGGGCCTTCGCGACGAGCTGCTCGCCGAGCCCGCGCTGTTCGAGCCCGCGGACGGCCCACTCCTCGATGAACCCGGCCCGCGGCCGCTGTTCGATGAACGCCCGGCTCTCCTGCTCCAGCAGCACGCAGCCGATTCCCGCGCGCCGCAGGAGGTTCGCCACCGTGAGCCCGGCCGGGCCCGCCCCCACCACGGCCACCGCCGTGCGCCTCGCCACCATGCGCCCGAGGGTAGCGCGAACCGGGCAAATCGCTCAGTAGCTGTGTCCGATCAGTAAAACTGGCGCAGGACCGGCCACGCCGTCGACCACGGCTCGGTCAGCGTGCACAGCGAGACCATGACGCCTTCTTCGTCGTTGTCGACGCCTTCGGCGTTGTGGTGCTTGGCCACCAGGCGGCACCCGGTGATCAGCCGCGACGCCGGCGAGTCGCGCTCGAAGCTCCCGATGAGCAGCACCGGGCCGACCTGCCGGTCCGGCGGCGGGCCCCAGTCGGCGTAGGACATGTGCGGGGAGTACGGCTGGGGCAGTCCGCGCGCGGGTCCGTAGTGCTCGAGCGCGCCCGCTTCCCCGTAGTTCCCGGCGACGATCACCGCGGTGTCCCGCTCGGTGTCCGGGATCCGTGCCCACGCACCGGCGACGGTGTCGGCGAACGCCGGCCAGCCGACCTGCTCGCCGGGTTCCTTGTTGACCGCCAGCAACGGGCCGTTCAGAGCCGACGCCGGCACCACCGGGAGTCCGGTGAGGACGGACACGGCCGCGCACACCACGGCCGCCGCGCCGGTGAGCGCCCGCCGTGCGGTCCCGCCCCGGCCCAGCCACCGCAGCGCCGGCTCCGCGCCGAGCGCCACCAGCGGCAGCAGCAACGGCACCGAGTAGTACGGCTTCCCGCCGAGGGCCAGGAGCTCGACGCAGACGACCGGGTAGGCGATCGCGAGCGCGCGGGCCCAGCGCAGGTCCGGGTCGCGCCACGGCCGCACGAGCCCGGCGATCCACACGGGCACCAGCAGGGGGGAGAGGTAGACCAGCTGCATCGGCACGAACAGGGCGCGGTTCTCGGCGCCGTCGTCCCCGCTGATCCCGCCGGCGACGGTGAGCATCGGCCAGCCGTGCGACGCCTGCCAGAGCACGACGGGGGCGGCGACTACGGCGGCGATCCCGACGCCGGCCGCGAGCCACCACGTCCGCAGCACCCGGCGCGGCCCGGCGACGGCCACGCCGATGCCGAGCCCGGACAACAGGAGCAGGACGAGCCACTTGTTCGCCATGCCGAGCCCGGCGGCGGCGCCGACGGCGAGCCACCACCGGCCGTCACCGGTGCGCAGGAGCCGTAGCCCGAACAGCGCGATCAGCGACCACAGCAGCACGTCCGCGGAGTTGGTGGCCAGCATGTGCGACACCACGAGGACGTACGCCGACAGCGCCGTCGCGATCGCGGTGAACAGCTGCGTGCCGCGGCCACCGCCGAACTCGCGGGCGATCAGCGCGACGACGACCACCGTCGCCATGCCGAGCAGGGTCGCGACCACGCGCAGGCCGGTCGGCGTTTCGCCGAACAGCGCCGTCGACGCGTGCGCGAGCCACGGCGTGATCGGCGGGTTGTCGACGTAGCCCCAGTCCGGCCGGTGGCCCGCCGCGACGAAGTACAGCTCGTCGCGGTGGAAGCCGTAGCGGCCGGACAGCACGGTCAGGATCACCGCCTGCACGGCGACGACGAGGCCCACCGGCACCGCGGCGAACCGCGGCAGCCGGGACAACCCGGACCCCCGGAAAACCTCCGTGCGACCGGCCCCCATGGCAGTCTCCCCTCGGCGTGCCCGGGATCGTACGCCGGTGATCATGCTTCCGGGAGCGCTCCGACGAATTCGCCGCCCGCGTCCGCGACGAGCTCGGTCAGCGACTGCGCGCGGCGGATCGGCGTGAATTCGACGTCGCCGCGTTCGGTGACGGTGAACCCGTGGACGGCCGGGCGCGGCAGCGTGTTGTAGGCGTAGTGCGCGCCGAAGTAGTAGGCGCCGGTGTCGTGCGCGACGACGAGGTCACCCGGCTCCAGCAGCGGCAGCGGCCGTTCGCGCGCGAGGAGGTCGCCGGCGAAGCACAGCGGCCCGGCGATGTCCTGTGGTACCTCGGGTCCGGTCTTCGGCGTGCCCGCGGCGTCGAGCGCGGTCAGCCGCAGCGGCCAGTGCTCCGGCTGGAGCACCGTGCGGGCCGCGACCTGCGCGCCCGCGTGCGTCACGGCGATGTGCCGGCCGCCCGCGACCTTCGTGTACTCGACGGTGCTGACGAGGAAGCCGTTCTTCGCCAGCAATGACCGGCCGAACTCGGTGACGAAGGTGTAGTGCCCGTCGGCGAGGGCCGGGACGCGGGCGAGCAGCGTCGCGACGTAGCCGGCGTAGGTCGGGCCCGGGTCCTCGGAGGCGAAGTTCACCGGCAGCCCGCCGCCGAGGTCGAGACTCGTGACCTGCCGGCGCCCGGCCGCGGTGTTGATCTCTTCGGCCAGCTCGTGCACCGCGGCGACGCCGTCGGCCATCAGCTCCGGCGGGCAGCCCTGCGAGCCGACGTGGACGTGCAGCCGGGTCAGCCACGGCCGGCGCGCGAACGCCTCGGTGATGAGGGTTCGGTTGTCCCGCAAGGGAATGCCGAACTTCGACGTCGTGGTCGCGGTGCTGGTGTCACCGATCCGGCCGCCGCCGACCTGGGGGTTGATCCGCAGGCCGAGCACCGAGCGCGGGTTGTCCCCGACGAGCTCGTCGAGGCGGGCGAGCTCCTGGAAGTTGTCGGCGTTGACCGCCGTGCCCTCGCGCAGGGCGTGCGCGAGTTCGGCGGTGGTCTTGGCGGGGGAGTCGAGGACGAGCCGCGGGCCGCGGACGCCGGCGGCTTCGGCGACCGCCGTCTCGCCCGGGCTCGCGACCTCGGCGTCGACCCCGAGGTCGGCGAGGTACCGCAGGACGGGCGCCAGGCCGCACGCCTTGGCGGCGACGGTGTGCTGGACCCGGCCCAGCGGCGCGAACGCCTTGGTCAGGTCTTCGACGGCTTCGCGGCTGCCGGCGAGGTCGACGAAGCCGGCCATCGGGTCGAGGAGGCCGTGCTCCGCCGCGGCGGCGAGGGCGTGGAGCTTGCGGTCGGTGCGGTTCACCTTCCCAGGAGAGCAGCGGCGGCGGTGGCCGGTCCAAGACTTCGTCCCACCGGGTTTATAGGACCAGCCTATAGTGGCTGGGTGGACCTGCGCCGTTGGCACTACTTCGCCGTGCTCGCCGAGGAGATGCACTTCACCCGCGCGGCCGCGCGGCTGTTCGTGTCGCAGCCGTCGCTGAGCCAGCAGATCCGGGCCTTCGAAGCGGAGCTGGGCGTGGCGCTGCTCGACCGTTCGGGCCCGCGCTTCGCGTTGACGGAGGCCGGCCGCGTCGCGGCGGCGGAGGCGCGGGAGCTGCTGGGCCGCCTGGACCGGGCGCGCGGCGTGATCGCGGCGGCCGGCCGGGGCGACGCGGGCCGCCTCCGGATCGCGTACACGCGGTCGGCGCCCGGCCCGCTGGCCGGCGACCTGGTGGCGGCCTACCGTGCGCGGCACCCGGACGTCGAGCTGGCGCTGGAGACGGGCTGGACGAGCCTGAACCTGGCCCGGCTGGCGGCGGGCGAGATCGACGTGGGGTTCGTCCGGCCGCCGGTGGTGGCGCCGGGCATCGAGGTGGCGGTGGTGGGGTCGGAGGAGGTGCTGATCGCGCTGCCGTCCGGGCACGCGCTGGCCCGCCGCCGCGGCCGCCTGCGCCGGGCTTGGATCGCGGCGGAGCCGGTGGTGTTCTGGCCCCGCGAGAACGGCCCGGGTCAGTACGACGCGATCAGCACGCAGGTCTGGCCGGGCGGGGTGCCGCGGATCGTCCGGGAGGAACCGGAGGACGAGCAGCTGATGCGCGCGGTCGCCGAGGGCGCGGGCGTCGCGGCGGTGCCGGAACACCGGGCGCGGGGGTTGAAGCGCCGGGGAGTCGTGTTGCGGCGGTTGGAGGAGCCGGTGCCGGTGATCGATCTGGGGCTGGCTTGGCGAGCCGGCGTGCCCGGGCCGGTGGTGCGGGGGTTCGTGGAGCTGGCTCGCGGTGCGGAGGTGTAGGCGGGCAGGCGACCTGGATCACCCGGGCGAGGCGGCCCGCCCGGCGTATGCTCTCGGCGGACAGGAGGGGATTTCCCATGGCAGGTCACGAAGTCACGGACCGCATCGCCGACCTGATCGACGAGGAGCACCGGCTGCGTCAGGGCGCGCTCCACCACGGCGGGCTGACCCCGGACGAGCGTCTCCGGCTCAAGGACCTCGAACGCCAGCTCGACGCCGCCGTCGACCTCCTGCACCGCCGCCAGGCCCTGTCGGTCTTCGACGACGACTGAGGCGGTTGGCGCCCGGGTTTAACCGTCGCCGAGCGCCGACCGGACGGCCGCCACCACGTCCGGGTGGCCGAGAGGCAGCGGCGGCGGCACCCGGTCCGCCGGGCCGCCGGTGCTCGACGCCACCACCCGCACCTCCGTGCCCGCTTCGCGCAGCTTGGCCACGACGTCGTCGTGCTCGGCCAGCCAGGCTTCGTCGGCCGCGGTGGCGTCCCCGGACGGGAGCCAGGCGTCCGACGCGGGGTCGACCAGCAGCAGGTACGCGGCCGCACCCGTGTGGCGTTCGACGAGCTGGAGGGCTTCGGCCGCGAAGGGACCGCTCGCCACGACGGCGATCTCGGGGTCACCGGGCCCGTGGTCGCCCACGAGGTCGTCGGCCTCGGTCAGGGCGCCACCCGCGGCGATCCGGCACCAGAAGATCGCGCGCCGCTCGGCCAGGGGCCGCCAGGTCGCCGGCAGTTCGCCGTGCCGCGCGGTGCCGGCCGGGTCGAGCACGATGATCTTGGGCCCCGACGGGTCGCCGATGGTGACGACGGGCGGGCCTTCGGAGCGGGTGGGGTCGGGTGCGGCGGCCATTGCGGCCTTCCCTTCAGCGGCGGGGGAGTTCGGGGGAGTCGGTGTCGAGCGGTACCGCGCCGGAGCGGACGAGTCCCAGCTGGACGGTCTGCCGGCCGGTCAGCCGTTCCAGGAGCCAGTCGACCGCCGTGCGCACGCGGTTGCCGGGCATCGCCATGAGGTGGTACGCGCGGGTCACGGCCTTCGCCGGGAGCCCGGAAAGAGGGATGTGCAACGGGTTCGCGGCGGCGGCGCCGGCGCCGAGGTCGACGACGAAGCCGAGGTCGTGGTGCCGGTAGGTGCCGAGGCGACCGTACCCCAGCGACGCCGCCACGTTGCGCCCGGCGAGCTTCCCCTGCCGCTCGGCGTGCTGCGCGGTCATCGCGGTGTACTGGCCGGGGCGGGTGAGGTCGGGCACCGCGGCCGCGTCACCGCAGGCGAAGACGTCGTCGTGCCCGGGCACGACGAGTTGTTCGGTCACGCAGAGCCGGCCCTTCGCCGTTTCGAGCCCGAGGTCGGCCACCAGCGGGTCCGGCCGCACGCCGACGCACCACACGAGGGTTCGGGTGGGCACCGGCTCGCCGTCGGTCAGCGTGACGCCCTTGGCGTCCGCGTGGTCGACCGAGGTCTTCATCAGCACCTCGACCCCGCGGGCGCGCAGCACCTCGTCGGCGGTCTTGCCCAGGCGCTTGCCGAGCTCGGGCAGCACGCTCTCGGCGACGTCGAGCAGCAGCCAGCGGATCTTCTGCCCGGCCAGCTCGGGGTGGCGCGCGGCGAGGGCGTCGGTGAACGCCGGACCCTGCGCGGCGACCTCGGTCCCGGTGTAGCCGGCGCCGACGACGACGAACGTGCAGCGCGCGTCGCGTTCGGCGGGGTCCTCGGCCGTGGCGGCCAGTTCGATCTGGCGCGTGATGTGGTCGCGCAGATACAGCGCCTCGGGCACGCCGCGGAACCCGTGCGCGTACTCCGGGACGCCCGGGATCGGCAGGAGCTTGTTGACGCTGCCCGCGGCGAGCACCAGCCGGTCGTAGCCGATCCGGTGCTCCCGGTCTTCGGGGTCGGTGTAGGTGACGTGCCGGGCGTCGAAGTCGACGCCGGTCGCGACGCCGAGCAGGAGCCGGACGCCGCGCAGCGTCTCGGGGATCGAGACCGTGACGCGCCGCGGGTCGAGGATCCCGGCCGCCACCTCCGGCAGCAGCGGCAGGTAGAGGAAGTAGTCCGTGGGGTTGAGCACGACGACCTCGACGTCCTCACCGGCCGCCTTCCGCAGGCTCTTGGCCGCGTGGTAGCCGGCGAAACCACCGCCGACGATCACGACTCGCATGGATCTCCTTCCGGGCCGGATTTTTCCTCTTCCGGCGGTTACCCGAGGCCGGGGCGGGGAAACCCGCGGGGTTGACCTCCGGGCCGAGGGGCGTACGGTCAGGGGGTTGGCTGTTGTTCAGAATCAAGTGCTCCGGTCAGCGCCCCTGCACGCTGCGATAGGGAGCGCCATGTACTGCTTTCGCACGATCGACGAACCGTCCGGCCTGACCTTCACCACCACCGAGCGACCGGGTGGGATCCACGTGGTCACCTTGGTGGGCGACATCGACGCGGCCACAGTCGAAACTTTCGATGAAGCTCTCGCGACGGGTGAACGGCTGGTCGTCGACCTGACCCGGGTCGCTTTCCTCAGCTGTGCCGGCGTCCGCTCGCTGCTCGACGCGAACGGCCGCGCCCGGCTCGCCGTCGTCCTCGGCGGCCACGCCGTCACGCGCTCGCTGGAGGCCACCGGCGCGGACGTGCTGCTCGAGATCCACCCCAGCGTCGGCGTCGCGCTCGCGAACCTGGCCCCGGTCCCGGAGCCCGGCCGGGAGGCGTGACCGCCCGGCGGCCCCGCCTCCCGCCGTCCACTGTGGTCAGTCGTCCGGCCAGTCGCCGGTGGCCTTGCGGTACCCGACGGCACCCGCCCGCTCGGTCGCGGCCTTGACGGCACCGAAGATCGCGCCCTGCACCGCCGCCGCGATGATCACCTGCGTCCAGGTGTAGTCGCGGTCGATGGCGTCGGGCGCGTCTTCTTCGCCGGCCGCGCGCTTCCAGACCTGCTTGAACACCTGGCCCGCGAGGAGACCGCCGAGGGCGCCCACCGCCCAGCTCAACGGCTTGTACACGACCTTGTTCACGAGTCGTTCCTCCGTCGCAGGATCAGCCGGATCACGATCAGCAGGCCCAGCACGCCGGCGAAGATCGGCACCGGGTTGCTCCGCACGACGTCGGCGCCCTGGCGGAACTTGACCGCGGTCGGCTCGTTCGTCACGTCGGCGACCTTCGCGGTCGCCTGGTCGAGCTTCTCGTCGACGTTCTCCTTGACCCGGGTCTTCACGTCGAGCTTCTGCCCGAGCGCTTCCAGGGTCTCGGTCAGCTCCTCCCGGGTGGTGTCCCGGTCGAGCCGCGCCTCTTCGGCGTTCTTCGGGAAGTCCCCGCTCATGTGTGCACTCCCTGCTTCACGGTGTCCACGTCCTGGCGGACCCCGCTGATGGCTTCTTCGGGCACCGGCGGCACGGCCTGCGTGACCTCCTTCTTGCCGACCAGCGCGGCGATCCCGGCGACCACGAACAGCGCGACCGCGACGATCACCGCCGCCAGCCAGCCGGGCACGACCAGCGCGAGCGCCAGCACGGCGGCCGCGACCAGGGTGCCGGCGCCGAACAGCGCGAACAGACCGGCCGCGCCGAACAACCCGGCGCCGAGGCCCATCTTCTTGCCCTTGCGCTGCAGTTCGAAGACCGCGAGCCGCATCTCGTCCCGGACGAGCCGCTTGACCTCGCCGGTCAGGTCCGTCACCAGCTCTCCGACCGAGCGGTCGGCCGCCGGCTTCTTGTTGACTTCTTCGATCACGGAACACCTCCTTGCCTGGCCGCCGTGTACCCGGCTCCGCCCGGGGTCAACCACGCCGGGTTCGACCGGTTCGGCCCCGGCGAGCTGCGGTAACGCCGGCCGCTCGGGCACGTCACCCACACGAGTGACGCGGCGGGCAGGGGGTGTTCCGCCGCGTTTCGCGTCCGGAGGCCTCGGGTAGGCCGCAGGCATGACTTCCCCCGACGTCCCGGCCGTGGAACTGAACAACGGCGTGCGGATCCCGCAGTTCGGGTTCGGCGTGTTCCAGATCCCGCCCGAGGAAACCGCCCAGGCCGTGCGGAGCGCGCTCGAGGCCGGCTACCGCCACCTCGACACGGCGCAGCTGTACCGGAACGAGGAGGGCGTCGGCGCCGGGGTCGCGGAATCGGGGATCCCGCGCGAAGACGTGTTCGTCACCACGAAGCTGGCGAACGACGCGCACGGCCACGACAACGCGATCACGGCGCTGGAGGGCAGCCTCCGGCGCCTCGGCTTCGACTACGTCGACCTGTACCTGATCCACTGGCCGTTGCCGCACAAGGACAACTACGTCCGGACGTGGCGGGGCTTCGAAGACATCCTGCGCGCGGGCAAGGCCCGCGCCATCGGCGTCTCGAACTTCCAGCCCGCCCACCTCGACCGGCTCGCCGAGAAGACCGGCACGGTGCCCGCCGTCAACCAGATCGAGCTGCACCCGGCGTTGCAGCAGACGGAGCTGCGCGCCTACCACCAGGAGCACGGCATCGCCACGGAGGCGTGGAGCCCCTTGGCGCAGGCCGAGGTTCTCGAAGACCCCGTGCTGACGGACCTGGCCGGGAAGCACGACCGGACGGCCGCGCAGGTCGTGCTGCGCTGGCACCTCCAGCTCGGCACCATCGTGTTCCCGAAGTCGTCGTCGCCGGACCGGATCCGGGAGAACATCGACGTGTTCGGCTTCGAGCTCGACGACGAGGACATGACGGCGATCGGCAAGCTCGACGACGGCCGGCGCACCGGGCCGGACCCGGACACCTTCACGGGGTGACCGCGGCGTTTCCCTCCGCTACCGGCCGGGTACTTCACCCGGAGAGGTCCCCCTGGAAGGAGCGTTCGGCATGAGCACCAACGCGTATCTCTCGTTTCTCGTGATCGGGGTGGTGCTGGTCCTGGTCGACGGGCAGATCATCTACCGCAGCGGCCGTCGCTACCTGGAGAACTCCTACGGCGACCCCGCGGCCGGCGCCTCCATGACCCGCCTGGTCACGGTGCTGTTCCACCTGGGGACGCTGGGCGTCCTGGCGCTGGTGTCGACCATCGACATCGGCGTCGGCATCACGGGCGTCGTCGCCCGCGTGGGCGTCCTGCTGCTGATCCTCGCCCTGGCCCACGGGATCACGCTCGCCGCGCTCTCCCGCATCCGCGGTGAGCAGGAGGTGGAGGCGGTCGTCCAGCGCGGCGGCCGGCAGCAGCGGGTGGAACCCGAGCCGCAGGGGCCGACGGTCACGCCGGCGCCGGGCCAACCGGGCACGTACCCGCAGGTCAGCCCGTCGCTGGAGAACCGGTCCCCGTACTCGGCTTCGTAACCGGATTTCGGTGCGAGGGCGGCACCTTCCCTCGGGAAAGTGCCGCCCTCGCACCGTGTCAGCGGTCCGCCACCGGCAGGTCCACCTCGGTGTGCCGGGAGGCGAGCGTCCGCGCCAGGTCGGCCAGCTTGACGTTCAGGTCCTGGGACGCGCGGCGCAGCACGTCGAAGGCTTCGTCGGCGGTGATCCCGCGGCGCTGCATCAGGATGCCCTTCGCCTGGCCGATCACGTCGCGGCTCTCGACCGCCTGGTGCAGGTTGGCCACCTCCAGCTCGGCCGCCGCCACCGCCTCGGTGTGGGCGAGCGCGAGCGACGCGTGCGTCGCCAGCAGGAGCGCCAGGTCGATCGCGCGGTCGTCGAACGCCCCCGGCCGGCTCGAGTAGATGTTCAGCGCGCCCGAGAGCCGCGGCGGGCGGGCATCCGGGAGCAGGGCCGTGGCCAGCACGGAGTGGTAGCCGTGGGCGGCCGTGCCCGGGCCGAACGACGGCCAGCGCGGATCGCGCGCGAGGTCCTGGGACCGGGCGATGGCCGGCCCGTCGGGGCGGGCCGACTCGACGCACGGCCCTTCCTCGTGGTCGTACTGCAGCTGGTCCAGCCGCACCGCGACCGGGTCGGTCTCGACCGGCGTGTGGTACTTGCCGTCGGGTTCCCGCAGGGTGACGCTGACGAGGTCGGCGTCCGGGACGATCGCGCTCGCGGCGCCGACGACGAGCCGGAGCACCCCGCCGACGGTCGGGGTCACGTCGAGCAGCCGGCGCGTGAGGTCGGCGAACTGGCCGGCGAGCGGGCCGGCCGGCCGGTCATCGTCGCGCCCGAACCTCGCCCGCTCCCGCGACCACTCGTCTTCGCCGATGCTCATGCGTCTCCGTCGTCTCCGGGGATGGGCCTCCATTCAACCCGATGCCGGTGCTTCACCGGGTGAGCCGGCCGCGCGGCGCAGTGCGTCCCGCGCGCGGTCGACGAAGCCCGGACCCGGCCACAGCTGGTCGGCCTGCGGCATGCGGTCGGACAGGTCGGGGTGCGGCAGCGACGCCGCGGCGTCCCGGACCGCCAGGACCTCCCGGCCCAGCTCGGCCCGCCGTTCGGGGGAGCAGGTGAGCCGCACCTGGCGGACCGCCGCCGGCCCCTCGTCGCGGACGTGCCGGCGCACGGCGCGAATCAGCCCGCCCAGCAGGCGCTCGAACCGGGTCTCCTGCGGTCCCGCGCCTTCCAGCTGGCGCATGAGGCCGTCCGCCTCCGCGAGAGCGCCGTCACCGTCGAGAAAGGACTCTTCGGCGACGGCGTGCCGGACGAGCTCCGCGACCAGGTGGTCGGCGAGGTCCTTGCGGTTCTCGGGACTGCCCTGGCCGAGCTCGATCTCGGTGCACAGCCGGTCCAGTTCCCGGTGGTCGCGGGCGAGGACAGTGGTCAGGTCGGTTGCGGGCTGGCTGCCGTTCATGCACGCTCCTGGTCCGGACTCGGGGTTTCCCGGACGGATACCCGCTGCCCGCCCGCCGAATCCCGTGTCGGCCCGGCCGGCGCCGGGTATCCGTCCGGAGAACCGGCCCCCAAGGAGGATGATCATGGCTGCGCCGTCATCGGTGATCGAGCGCGAACGCAAGTACGAGATCGTGGCGGGCAGCGGGGTGCCCCGGCTCGTCGGCGTCGCGGGCGTCGAGATCCAGGACGACCCGGTCGAGCACATCCTCGACGCCTCCTACTACGACACCGAGACCTTCCGGCTGGCCGGGAGCGGCATCACGCTGCGGCGCCGCGTCGGCGGCCACGACGCCGGCTGGCACCTCAAGCTGCCGGTCTCCGCCGACGCGCGGCAGGAGATCCAGCTGCCGCTGGGCGGTGACCCGAACAAGGTCCCCGGCCGGCTGCGCCGGCTCGTGCGCGCCTACACGCTGGGGGAGAAGCTGGTGCCGATCGCGCACCTGCGCACCGACCGGTTCGCCCACCGGCTGGCCGACGGCGACGGCCGGACCATCGCGACCCTCACCGACGACCACGTGACGGGGGAGGCCGGCGGCGAGAGCGCGCGGCTCGACGAGTGGCGCGAGCTGGAGCTGGAGCTCGACCCCGCGACCGAACCCGGCCTGCTCGACGAGTTCGACCGGGCGCTGGCGGAAGCCGGCGCGTCGGCCTCACCGTGGCCGTCGAAGCTGCGGCGCCTGATCGGCGACCGTGTGCCCGCGCCGCCCCGCGGCCGCAAGAAGCCGAGGGCGGGCGAGGTCGTGCTGACGTCGCTGCGCGAGCACTACGCCCGGCTGCGCCGCGCGGACGTCGGGGTCCGGCTGGACGTCGAGGACTCCGTGCACCAGCTGCGCGTCGCGACCCGGAAGCTGCGCAGCGCCCTCCGGACGTTCGGGTCCGTGGTGGACGAGGACGCGACCGCGCCGCTGGCGGCCGAGCTGAAGTGGCTCGGGCAGCAGCTGGCGCCGGCCCGGGACGCCGAGGTGAGCGAGGAACGGCTCCGCGAGCAGCTCGACGACATCCCCGCCGAGCTGGTGTTCGGGCCGCTGCGCCAGTACCTCACCCGCTATTTCGCCCGCGAGGCCGAAGAGGGCCGGACCCGGGCGATGGCGGCGCTGACCGGTAAGCGGTACTTGAAGCTGCTGCGCGCGCTGGACACCGTGGTGACGGAACCGCCGCTGACCGGCCGGGCGCGCAAGCCCGCGAAGTCCGCGTTGCGCGAGCCGGTGCGCAAGGCCGCCGCGAAGCTGCGTCGCGCCGAAGCGGCGGCGAGCGGTCTGGAGGGTCACGAGCTCGAGACGGCGCTGCACGAGGTCCGCAAGAAGGCGAAGCGGGCCCGCTACGCCGCCGACACTGTGAAGCCGGTGTACGGCAAGAAGCTTCGGCAGTGGCGCAAGAACGTCAAGGCCGTCCAGAGCACGCTGGGCGAGCACCAGGACACCACGGTCGGCCGGGACGTCCTGCACCACCTCACCATCGCCGGGCACGGCGAAGGCCAGAACACCTTTACCTTCGGGATGCTGTACGCGCGGGACGCCGAGACGGCGGAGAAGCTGCGCGGGCGGTTCGCGGGGGAGTGGCGGCGGCTCCGGAAGGGCGGGCGCCCGGGCTGGCTGCGCTGACCCGCCCCGAACCGTCTTGAACGACTCATTCACCGCGTCCGAGGGCAGGAATGAGTCGTTCAAGACGTCGGGCGAGGGGGACGGGAACCGGTGGGCGGCGACTCAGCCTTCGCCGGTGAGCTTCCCGCGGAGCTGCTCCAGAGTCTGCGACAGCAGCCGGGAGACGTGCATCTGGGAGATGCCGACGCGGTCGGCGATCTGGGTCTGGGTCAGTCCGCCGAAGAACCGCATCACGAGGATCGCGCGCTCCCGCTGCGGCAGCTCCTGCAGCAGCGGCTGGAGGGCCTCGTGGTTCTCGACCATGGCCATCTCGTGGTCGGGTTCCCCCATGGTGTCCGCCAGCGACAGCGCCTCGGCGTCGTCGTGCACCGGCTTGTCGACGGAAAGGGCCTGGTAGGCGTTGCCGGCCAGCAGCCCTTCGCGGACTTCGTCGACGTCCAGGCTCAGGTGCGCGGCCAGCTCGGTCGGCGTCGGTGCCCGGCCCAGCCGCTGCGACAGCGCCGCGGAGCCCTGGCTCAGGGACAGGTGCAGCTCCTTGAGGCGCCGCGGGACCCGCACCGACCAGCCGGTGTCCCGGAAGTGCCGCCGCACCTCGCCCATGATCGTCGGCACCGCGAAGGACAGGAAGTCGTGGCCGCGGGTGGGGTCAAACCGGTCGACCGCGTTGATCAGGCCGATCCGCGCCACCTGGACGAGGTCCTCGCGCGGCTCGCCGCGGCCCGAGAAGCGGGTGGCGATGTGCTCGGCGAGCGGCAGCAGCTCGGTCACCAGCCTGCTGCGGACGACCTCGCGCCGCGGGTCGTCGGGGCCGAGGGTGCCCAGCTCCTCGAACAGCGGTTCGCAGTGGGCGTATTCGTCCGGGCGGTGGAGGACGGTTTTGCGCTCGCTGCTCACGCGCTCGTTCCCGGGTTGAGCACCAGCTCGATCGTGACGATGCCCGCGCCTCCGCCGGGAAGGACGTCGCAGTGCGCGGTCACCGACCGGCTCAGCGTGGTGAGCACGTGCCAGCCGAACGTGCGGTCGCTCGGCGGCCGCGGGTCGGTCGAGCGCGTGGAGACGGTCACGTGCAGGCCGTCGGGGCCCTGCCGGAAGCGGCAGTGCAGCTGGGTGCCGAGCTCGGCCAGCTGGACGAGCTGGGCGCACGCCTCGTCGACGGCCATCTTGGCGTCGGCGATGGCGTCCAGCCCGAAGTCCGCGCGCGAGACGACGCCGTGCGTGAGCATCCGGACGAGGGGGATCTGCTCCGCCATGGCGGGCAGGCGCAGCTCCACCAGTTCCTCGAGCAGCTCGTCCAGCGTCGGCTTGCCGCCGTGCGAGCTACCGCTTCGTGTTTCTTCCATGCCGGGGGTACTACCCATCTGGGCGAACGCTGACACTTCGTGGTCAGGGGTTTCCGGCTTGGTCACCGGCCCAGCGCCCGTTCGAGTTCCTTCTTGGTCATTGTCGAGCGGCCGTCGATGTTCCGCTTCTTCGCTTCGTTGTAGAGCTGGTCCTTCGTCGGGCCGCCGGGGCCCTTCCGGTTGCCGGACCGCTCACCGCCGCGCTGCTGCGGGGACTTGTCCTGGACCGACGTCCTGCTGGCCTGCCGGGACTCACCCGACTGGGCGCGGTTCTTGTTCACCGTCCGGGCCGCGATCTCCTCCGCCCGCTCGGTGCTCGCTCCGCGGTCTTCGGCCGAGTCCTTGACGTGCTCATACTGACGCTCGCGCTTGGCACTCCACGATCGGGGCATGACCGCTCCCTTCTCCCGCGCGAGGGATACCCGGCGGATCATCGGGTAAACGTCACCTCCGGGCGGCCGGTTACCGCGCGCGTGCGGCGGGTATGCGGGGAGCCGACCGTGAGGAGGCGCCGATGAAGATCGGCTACACGCTGATGACCGAGCAGGCCGGGCCGAACGAGCTGGTCCGGTTCGCCGCCGGTGCGGAACAGGCCGGCTTCGACTTCGAGGTCATGAGCGACCACTACTCGCCCTGGCTCGCCGAACAAGGCCACTCGCCCTACGCGTGGAGCGTGCTGGGCGCCGTCACGCAGGTCACCGACCGCGCCGAGCTGATGACCTTCGTGACCTGCCCGACCATGCGGTACCACCCGGCGGTGGTCGCGCAGAAGGCGGCGACCGTGCAGGCGCTCTCGAACGGCCGGTTCACCCTCGGGCTCGGGGCGGGCGAGAACCTCAACGAGCACGTCGTCGGCCGCGGCTGGCCGCCGGCGAACGTCCGGCACGACATGCTCGCCGAAGCCCTGCAGATCATCGGCGGCCTGTTCGACGGCGGCTACTTCGACTACGAGGGCAAGCACTTCCGCGTCGACTCGGCGAAGCTGTGGGACCTGCCCGGGAAGCGGACGCCGATCGGGGTCGCCGTGTCTGGTTCGCAGTCGATCCAGCGGTTCGCCCCGGTGGCCGACGCGATGATCGCCGTCGAGCCGAAGGCGGAGCTCTCGAGCGAGTGGGACGCGACGAAGCCGGGCCCGCCGACCCGCAAGATCGCGCAGCTGCCGGTGTCGTGGGGCACCGACCGCGACGCCGCCGTGAAGCGCGCGCACGAGCAGTTCCGCTGGTTCGCCGGCGGCTGGAAGGTCAACGCCGAGCTGCCGGGTCCGGCCGGGTTCGCCGGGGCCACGCAGTTCGTCCGCGAGGAGGACGTCGCCGGCTCGATCGCCTGCGGCCCGGACGTCGAGCCGATCGTCGAGGGCGTCCGCGAGTTCGAGAAGGCGGGCTTCACCGACGTCGCCCTGATCCAGATCGGGGGCGACCAGCAGGAAGGCTTCCTGGACTTCGCCGAGAAGGAGCTGCTCCCGGCGTTGCGTGAGTAGCTCAGACCGGTGCGGGTTCGGGGCGCCGGTCGGCGATCGTGAGACGCCGGTCGGCCTCCGTCACCCGCAGGGCCCGGCGGACCATCGGGTTCGTGCCGGCGACCACCAGCAGCTCGGTGCCGCTCTGCTCGGCCTGCAAGGCCGTGCGCAGTAGCACCCGGACGCCCGCCACCCCGAGGAAGTCCACTTCGGACAGATCGAGGACCAGCCGCTCCGGGGCCGCCCGCAGGCGCTCCGAAACCAGGGCGGCGAGGTCGCCGGCCGTCGCGGTGTCGAGGGCTCCGCGGACGGTGACCAGCACCGCGTGCGGAGCGGGCCACGTCGTACGCAGCCGCAAAGAGGGATTTCGTGGTCGGGGGACCTGCACGCCGGTTCGCCGCCGTCCTGGTGCCGCGCGGGCCGCAGCGCCGCGCTCGAGGGTGTTCCGAGCCGGCTGCTGTGCTGAACCGATGGGCCGAGCCTAACCGTGTGCGAGCCCCCCGCAACCGCCGTTGCTCCGTTCGGGCGCGTGGCCCGCCGTGGTGGTGACCGCTTGTGCCCGGGCTCGACGGGGTGCAGTAATCTCGCGCTGGACCCGTTAAAGCGCTAGCGGCCCACTAGTGGCGCGCGCCCGGGTCCTCCCTGGTGAAGAGCGCCCTGAGAACCAAGAAGAGGGGCGTCACCAGGATGACGGGCGGCCATGAGCAGCTCACCGCGCGGCTGGACGAAGTCACCGTCGCGATGGAGTCCTTGACCGTGATGCTGGACTCCGAGCTCGACCTCGGCCAGATGTTGCAGGCGGTGTGCGACCACGTGGTGCAGGTGGTGCCGGGGGCCGACATGGCGAGCATCACCCTGGTGCGGGAAGGCGTGCCGGACACGGTGGCCAGCACCGACCAGCGGGCGGTGAACTTCGACCGCGAGCAGTACCGGATCGGGGACGGTCCGTGCCTGCGCGCGGCCGAGACCGGGCAGCCGGTGCGCGTCGGGGTCGGCGCGGTGGGCGACGTGTGGCCGCAGTTCGTGTCGAAGGCCGAACAGCTGGGCGTGGCCAGCTTCCTGGCGGCGCCGCTGACCGTGGACGGGGACATGTCCGGCGCGGTGAACCTGTTCGGCTTCGGCGAGCACGGTTTCAGTGAGCTGAGCACGAAGATCCTGGAGCTCTACACGGCGACGGTGGTGTTCGGCCTGCGCAGCGCGCGCCGCTACTTCGCGGCGCGCGAGCTGATCGACCAGCTGAACCGCGCGCTCGAGACGCGGGCGGTGATCGACCAGGCCAAGGGGATCCTCATGGCCGCGCACCGGATCACCGCGGAGGAGGCGTTCCAGCGGCTGGTGAAGCGCTCCCAGGACGGCAACCGGAAACTGCACGAGGTGGCGGCGGAGTTCGTGGAGGCGGTCGCGACCACCACAGCCTGAACAGTCGGCTCACGTACCCAGGCAGTCGGTTCGCGTACCTGGAGGGTCGGACAGCGAGCCGACCCTCTGGGTACGCGAACCGACCCTCCAGGTACGTGAGCCGACCCTCTGGGTCAGGTTGCCGGGACCTCGTCCGGCGGCGCCTCGGTGCCGGCCACCGGGTCGGGCCGGTGTCTGCTGCGCTGGCACGTCGTGCAGACCAAGGTCCGGCCGAGCACCGTCCCGTCGTCGGCCACGACCTGGGCCACGTGCATCGTCGGGAAGCCGCAGACTTCGCAGGGCAGCGACCCGTCCTCATGGCTGATGCGGATCTGGGTGCCCATCCGGACCTCCTGGTGTGACGTGGGTCTCACATACCTTGCCGGTTTCCCGCTCCGAACCTGTCGAATTCACTCGTTCGGCCTAGCGTCGAGTGTCTCCGGGAACCCGTTCGATACCTCTTGTGTTTGGTCGGGTAGGACCGGGTAATCGGCCGGCGAACGGTTGACCGGGGATTGCCGGAGGGGAGCGAACATGCGAGACAAGCGAAACGACCTGCGACCGGTGGCGGACCTCCTCCTCGAGGGCGGGGACACACCGGCACAGGCCACGACCCGGCGCAAGGCGGCGCTGGCCGTCGCGGCGAACGCGAAGGACCCCGAAGACTGCGCCCAGCTGCTCGAGATGCTGGGCCTGCACCGGGCCGGAAGCCGCAGCAGCGAAGTCGCCTGACGCACGTCACGCACCGCGACGACGCCGCGTTTCGCGCCTCCTCCACGCGGGTATCGCTGCCGGTGAGGAGGTCGCGACATGGCCAGACCGGTGTGGAACGGCGCGCTGAGCCTGGGGTTGGTCACCGTGCCGGTGGAGCTGTACCCGGCGGTGGCGGACCACACGATCCACTTCCACCAGTTCGAACGCGGGACGGCGGACCGGATCCGCAACCGCCGGGTCAACGAGCGGACCGGCGACGAGGTGACCCAGGACGAGATCGTCAAGGGCTACGACCTCGGCGGCGGCGACCACGTGCTCGTCGAGCCCGACGAGCTGGACGAGATCGCCCCCGAGCGGTCCCGGCGGATCGACATCGAGCAGTTCGTCGAGCTCGACGAGATCGACCCGTGGTTCTACGATCGCACGTACTGGCTCAAGCCGGCGAAGGAGGACTTCGCGAAGGCGTACGGCCTCCTGCTGCAGGCGATGGACCGCAGCGAGAAGGCCGGTGTCGCGAAGTTCGTCCTGCGCGGCAAGGAGTACCTCTGCGCGATCCGCGCCGGCGAGGACGTCATGGTGCTCAACACCCTGCACTTCGTCGCCGACCTGCGGAAGCCGAAGGAGGTCATGGGCGGCCTGCCCAGCCTGCCGAAGCCGCGGCCCAAGGAGCTCGACATGGCGCTCGCGCTCGTCGACGAGATGACCGCGCCGTGGAAGCCCGGCGACTACCGCGACGAGTACACCGAGCGCGTCGAGGAGCTGATCAAGGCCAAGGAGCAGGGCAAGGAGATCGCCCACGAGGAGGAGCCGGAGCCCTCGGCCGACGTCGTCGACCTCTTCGAGGCGCTGTCGCGCAGCGTGAAGGGCCGCAAGGGCGGCGGCAAGAAGAAGACGACGAAGAAGAAGGAGCCCGACCTCGCCGACCTGTCCAAGTCCGACCTGGACAAGCTCGCTCGCGAGCAGGGCGTGAAGGGGCGGTCGAAGATGACCCGCGCCGAGCTGGAGAAGGCGCTGAAGGCGTCGTGACCGGCCCCGGCTGGCGTGAGCCGACGCTGGCCACGCTCACCGGCCGCCGGTTCTCCGACGAGGACTGGATCTACGAGCGCAAGCTTCGCCGCGCTGCAGCCCCGGATCCACGTCAGCGACCCGGCCCGCGCGCGGGCGACCGGCGTGCCTCTGCGGCAGCGGAAAGCGTTGCTGCGCAACGCGTTCGACTTCGCGGACCCGCTCCGGCTGTCGGCCCACCGGAACACCGAGGGCGAGAAGTTCTTCGCGGAGGCCTGCCGGCGCGGCTGGGAGGGCGTCATCGCGAAGCGGGCGGACGCGCCGTACCACCACGGACGGTCACCCGACTGGCTGAAGTTCAAGTGCGCGCAGGGGCAGGAGCTGGTGATCGGCGGCTTCACCGACCCGCAGGGCGCCCGGCACGGCTTCGGCGCGCTCCTGCTCGGCTACCACGAGGACGGCGGCCTGAGGTACGCCGGCAAGGTCGGCACCGGGTTCGACGAGAAGCTGCTGTCGTCCTTGCACGCACAGCTGCGCGAGCGGGAGACGCCGCGCTCGCCGTTCGCCGGGCCGGTGAAGGAACCGGGCGCGCACTGGGTCGAGCCGGACCTGGTCGCGCAGATCGACTTCTCCGAATGGACGCGTGACGGGCGGCTGCGGCACCCGCGGTTCGCCGGGCTGCGCGAGGACAAGAAGGCCGCGGACGTCGTACGGGAGCGGGCGTGAGTGACGAGATTTCGCATGCGGACAAGGTGTTCTACCCCGGTGACGGGCTGACGAAGGGCGACGTCGTCGAGTACTACCGCGCGGTCGCCGGCGTGATGGTGCCGCACCTGCGCGGCCGCCCGCTGACGCTGCGGCGGTTCCCGGACGGCATCGAAGAACAGGGCTGGTTCCAGAAGCACCCAGGGGAGCACTTCCCGGACTCGATCCGCGTCGAGAGCGTCCCCCGGCGCGGCGGGGGCACGGACGACTACGTGGTCTGCGAGGACGCCGAAACGCTGGACTACCTGGCGCGGCAGGGCACCCTGGAGTTCCACATCTGGCTGTCCACAGTGGATGCGCCGGAGCGGCCGGACCGCCTGGTGCTGGACCTCGACCCGCCGGACGGCACGCCGGTCGCCGAGCTGCGCGCGGTCGCGCGGCGGATCCGCGACCACTACGAGCGGGTGGGGCTGACGCCGTTCGTCCAGGCGACCGGCGGGCGCGGCTTCCACGTGCTCGCGCCCCTGGACGCGAAGGCGGACACCGAGGTCGTGCTCGAGCTGTCCCGCGCGCTGGCCGACGCCGTGGCCGCGGACGACCCGGACCGCCTGACGACGGCCCAGCGCAAGGACAAGCGCGGCGACCGGATCTTCCTGGACGCCAACCGCAACGGCTACGCGCAGACGTTCGTCGCGCCGTACTCGCTGCGCGCCCGCCCGGGTGCGGCGGCCGCGACCCCGCTGGACTGGCGCGAGCTGGGCAAGGCCGAGCCGGCCGGCTGGAGCCTGGCGAAGGAGAAGCAGCGGCTGGCGCGCAAGGACGACCCGTGGCGGGACCTGGACGAGCACGCGGGCTCGGCGGAAGCGGCGCTGAAGAAGCTGAGCTGAGCGCGGCCGCGGCTCACTCGAACGCCTGACGGTCGGCCGCAAGCGGGTGACCCGGGTTCCTCCCCGTGCGGCTCGGGTACCCCGCGGGCATGAGCCGGAGCCGAGGAAAAGTCGAAGTCGCGACCCGCGTCGTCCTGGACACCCCCGAGGACCTGGCCGAGCACTACACCCCGGGCGTCGCGGACCAGGCGAAGCGGGTCGCGGACGATCCGTCGGTGCTCGCGCGCGAGACCGTGAAGGGCAACTCCGTCGCCATCGTGTCCGACGGGTCCGCCCTGCTCGGGCTGGGTGACCAGGGGCCGGCCGCCGCGCTGCCGGTGATGGAGGGCAAGGCGGCGCTGCTCAAGCGGTTCGCCGACGTCGACGCGTGGCCGATCTGCCCGGTCAGCCGCGAACCGGACGACCTCGTCCGCACCGTGAAGGACCTCGCGACGTCGTTCGGTGCGATCAACCTCGAGGACATCGCCGCGCCGCGGTGCTTCACGATCGAGCGGCGCCTGCACTCCGAGCTGGACATCCCGGTGTTCCACGACGACCAGCACGGGACGGCGGTCGTCGTGCTCGGCGCGCTGTACAACGCGCTGAAGCTGACCGGCCGCGAGCCCGGCGGCACCTCGGTCGTCATCGCCGGGGCCGGTGCGGCGGGCAGCGCGATCGCGCGGCTGCTGCTGCGGGCGGGCTACAACTCCGAGAGGGTCGTCGTCTGTGACAGCGAAGGCGTGCTGCACCCGGACCGGGAGGTGATGGGGGAGAAGCACTGGCTGGCGGAGAACACCAACTCCGCCGGTGCCACCGGAAGCGTCCAGGACGCGCTGCGCGACGCGGACGTGTTCGTCGGGGTCAGCGCGGGCGGCCTCCTCGACCCGGGCGACGTCGCCGCGATGGCCGATCGCGCGATCGTGTTCGCCCTGGCCAACCCGGACCCGGAGGTCGACCCGGACGCGGCGCGTGAGCACGCGGAGATCGTCGCTACCGGCCGCAGCGACTTCCCCAACCAGATCAACAACGTGCTGGCGTTCCCGGGGATGTTCCGCGGCCTGCTCGACTCGGGCGCGCAGCGGGTCACGGGGGAGATGCTGCTGGCGGCGGCACACGCACTGGCGGACGTGGTGGGCGACGACCTGGACGCGGGGCACATCGTGCCGAGCGTGTTCGACGAGGCGCTGGTGCCGGCGATGGCGGAGGCGGTCGCCGGCGCGGCGAAAGCGGCCGAGTAGCCGAATAGTCCTTTATGGACTCCAGGCTCAGTGCGAGTCGGCGGCCGGGGTGGTGCCGTCGGTAGCGGGCTTGCGGGCCGTCTCGGCGCGGGCGATGTGCCACGCCACCAGCGCGCCGGCGCCGACCGTGCCCCAGAGCACGAGCCCCGCGTCGCGGGCGAACAGGCCGACGACCAGCATGACCGCCGCGGTGACGTCGCAGAGGACCAGCAGCAGGTTCCATCGCTTGGCCTCGCGCAGCGTGCGGCCGCTGAACGCGGCGGCGAACGTGGGGTCGCTCGCCTGCAGCTCCAGCTCGATCTCACGCAGGGCGTGGCGTTCGCGATCCGGCAGCATAGGGGGCCTCCTCGCCTCGGCTATCGGAGTGGTACCCGTTCCGCTTCCGTCCGAAGCGGCGCTTTCTCGTGAAAGTCAGTGGTTGTCGCGGGGGATGCCCTTCGTCTTCGCGATCCGTTGGTAGGCCACCGCCGGGCGCAGCACCATGCCGTCGCAGAGCTGGTCGACCAGGGACCGCTGGATCTCCTGCCACGGCGTCTGCGAGTCGGGGACCGGGTACCCGCCCGCTTCGGCCAGCTCCTTGTGGCGCAGTGCGAGCTCTTCGTCCGGAATGAGCACATCGGCGGTGCCGGCGGCGAGGTCGATCCGCACCCGGTCGCCGGACCGCAGCACGGCGAGCCCGCCACCGGCCGCGGCTTCGGGGGAGGCGTTGAGGATCGACGGCGACCCGGACGTGCCCGACTGGCGGCCGTCGCCGAGGCACGGCAGCTCGCGGATCCCCTGCTTGATCAGGGCCGCCGGGGGCCGCATGTTCACGACCTCGGCCGCGCCCGGGTAGCCGAGCGGCCCGGTGCCGCGCATGACGAGCAGCGAGTGCTCGTCGGCGCCGAGGTCCGGGTCGTCGATGCGGGCGTGGTAGTCCTCCGGGCCGTCGAACACGACCGCGGTGCCTTCGTAGACGCCGCCGGCCAGGTACCGGCGTCGGAACTCGGGCGAGATCACGCTGGACTTCATGATCGCGGCGTCGAAGAGGTTGCCGCGCAGCACGAGGAACCCGGCGTCGGCCACCAGCGCGGTGTCGAACGTGCGGATGACGTCGCGGTCGCCGGCCTCGGCGTCACGGCAGTTGTCGCCGATCGTGCGGCCGTTGACCGTCGGCGCGTCCTCGTGGACGAGCCCGTGCCGCATCAGCTCGTGCACCACGGCCGGGACGCCGCCCGCGCGGTGGAACTCCTCGCCGAGGTACTTGCCGGCCGGCTGGAGGTCGACCAGCAGCGGGACGTGGTGGCCGAGCCGCTGCCAGTCGTCGAGCGGCAGGTCGACGCCGACGTGCCGGGCGATCGCGCCGATGTGGATGGGCGCGTTGGTCGAGCCGCCGATCGCCGAGCTGACCACGATGGCGTTCTCGAACGCTTCGCGCGTCATGATGTCCGACGGCTTGAGGTCCTCGCGCACCAGCTCGACGATCCGCAGCCCGGTGCGGTAGGCCATCCGCGCCCGGTCGCGGTGCGGCGCCGGGATGGCCGCGCAGCCGGGCAGGCTCATCCCGAGCGCTTCGGCGAGCGCGTTCATCGTGGAGGCGGTGCCCATGGTGTTGCAGTGCCCCGGCGACGGCGCGGACGACGCGACGAGCTCCATGAACCCGGCGTCGTCGATCTCCCCGGCGGCGAGCAGCTCGCGGGCCTTCCAGACGATGGTCCCGGACCCGGTGCGCTCGCCGTTGTGCCACCCGTTGAGCATGGGCCCGCCGGACAGCACGATCGCGGGGATGTCGACGGTGGCGGCGGCCATCAGGCACGCGGGGGTGGTCTTGTCGCAGCCGGTGGTGAGGACGACGCCGTCGATCGGGTAGCCGTAGAGCGTCTCGACCAGGCCGAGGTAGGCGAGGTTGCGGTCGAGCGCGGCGGTCGGGCGCTTGCCGGTCTCCTGGATGGGGTGCACCGGGAACTCGATGGCGATCCCGCCGGCCTCGCGGATGCCTTCGCGGGTGCGGTCGGCGAGCTGCAGGTGGTGCCGGTTGCAGGGGGACAGGTCCGAGCCGGTCTGCGCGATGCCGATGATCGGCCGGCCGGACTGCAGCTCCTCCCGGGTGAGCCCCCAGTTCATGTACCGCTCGAGGTAGAGCGCGGTCATCCCGGGGTCGGCGGGGTTGTTGAACCAAGCTTCGCTGCGCAGTCCCATACCGGCCAGTCTGTCAACCGCGGTCGCGGAATGCACGCCCCGTCCGGTGGTGCCGCGAATGACTCATTCCGGGCGCCGGAGGTCCCGAATGAGTCATTCGCGACCTCCGACGGGCGGGCCCGGATCCCTCGGGCCCGGCCGGAAGCCCCGGGCAGGCCACCCGCGCCGGTGGCCTGCCCCGGGGACTCAGCCGAGGCCGTTGAGCCCGATCACCCGGGAGTACCAGTGGGCGCTGCGCTTCGGCGTCCGCCGCTGCGTCGCGTAGTCGACGTGGACCAGGCCGAACCGCTTCGCGTACCCCTCGGCCCACTCGAAGTTGTCGAGCAGCGACCAGTAGAAGTACCCGCGCAGGTCGACCCCGGCCGCCAGGGCGTCGTGCGACGCCCGGAGGTGGGAGTCCAGGAACGCCACGCGGTCGGTGTCCACGATTTCACCGCCGTCGGAGACGACGTCCGGGTAGGCCGCGCCGTTCTCCGTGATGTACAGCGGCACCCGGCGGTAACCGCGGTGCACCTGCAGCAGCGACTCGGTCAGCCCGGCCGGCTGGACCTCCCAGCCGGAGTCCGTGCGCGGGGCCGCCGGGTCCGGGACGAAGTGGACGTCGCCCGCGCCGACCCACTCCGGGCCCGCCGGCTCGCTGCCCGGCACCGGGCGGCCCGCGACGCGGTAGTCGCGGTAGTAGTTCACGCCCAGCCAGTCGACGTGCGCCGCGATGATCGCGCTGTCCTCGGGCTCGACGACGTCGCCCAGCCCGAACGGCTCGAGGTCGGCGACCAGGTCGTCCGGGTAGCCGCCACGCAGCACCGGGTCGAGGAACAGCCGGTTCTGCAGCCCGTCGATCCGGCGGCACGCGGAGACGTCGGAGACGTTCGCCGGGTCGTGCGGCACGACGGGGTAGAGGTTGAGCGTGATCCCGGCCGGGATGCCCGGCGCGTGCCGGCGGATGACGTCCATCGCCAGCCCGTGCCCGAGCAGCAGGTGGTGCGTGGCGGCGACGGCGGCCGGGTGGTCGGTGCGCCCGGGCGCGTGGATGCCGCCCGCGTAGCCGAGCATCGCCGCGCACCACGGCTCGTTCAGCGTCGACCAGCTGGCGACGCGGTCGCCGAGGCGCTCCAGCACCGTCTCGGCGTACTCGGCGAACCGGTACGCGGTGTCCCGCGACGTCCAGCCGCCCTTCTCCTCCAGCGCCTGGGGCAGGTCCCAGTGGTAGAGCGTCGCCCACGGCTGGATCCCGGCCTCGAGGAGGGAGTCCACCAGCCGGTCGTAGAACGCGAGCCCGGCGGCGTTGGGGGCGCCGCCGTCCGGGCGCACCCGGGGCCAGGCGAGGGAGAAGCGGTAGGCGCCGAGGCCGAGCCGGCGCATCAGGTCGACGTCCTCGGAGTACCGGCGGTAGTGGTCGGCGGCCGGGTCGCCGGAGTCGCCGCCCACGACCGCGCCCGGACGGCGTGCGAAGACGTCCCAGACCGAGTCGGTGCGACCGTCGGCCGTCGTGGCCCCTTCCACCTGGAACGCCGCGGTGGCGGCGCCCCAGACGAAGCCGGGCGGGAACATCAGCGCTGTCTCCGCCCGAACGCTGTCGGGTTGTACGGACATGTTCACCCTTTCACGGCACCTTGCATGATCCCGGCCACGATCTGGCGGCCGAGGAGGAGGAAGACGATGAGGATCGGGATGGTGGCCAGGGTCGTTCCGGCCAGCACCAGCGAGTAGTCGACGTAGTAACCGCTCTGCAGCTTCTCCAGGGCGACCTGGACGGTGGGGTTGCCCGCGTCCAGCACCACCAGCGGCCACAGGAAGTCGTTCCAGGACATCATGAACGTGAACATCGCGAGGATCGCCGCGGCCGGGCGCACCGCCGGCATGCAGACGTTCCAGAAGATCCGGATCATGCTGCAGCCGTCGACGCGCGCGGCCTCGATCAGCTCGTACGGCAGTGCGTCCACTGTGTACTGCCGCATCCAGAACACGCCGAACGCGGTGACCAGGTTGGGCACGATCACCGCCGTCAGGGTCCCCGTCCAGCCCAGTTCGGACATCGCGATGAACAGCGGGATGATGCCGAGCTGGGTGGGCACCGCGAGCGTGACGACGATGAACACGAACAGCTTGTCGCGTCCCCGGAACCGCAGTTTCGCGAAGGCGAACCCCGCCAGCGAGGAGAACAGCACCGTCGTCAGGGTCACCGTGCCGGACACGATGACGCTGTTGGCCAGCGCCTTCCAGAACGGCACGGTGTCGAACACCCGCGCCGCGTTGGCGAAGAAGTTGCCACCGGGCACGAACGGCGGGATGCGCTCGGTGAGCATCCCGTTGTCGCGGCTGGCCACCAGGAACGACCAGTAGAACGGGAACAGCGACCCGAGCACGAAGATCGCCAGCACGATGTAGGTCGCCTTGCGCGGCTTGCCGAGCAGGGCGACCCGCCGTCGCAGTCCACTCTGGAGTGTCGTCATTTCTTCTTCACCGTCGGGGTACGCGCCAGCCGGCCGGTGAGGAAGAAGTTCACCAGCGCGATGAGCACGATGATCAGGAACAGCACCCAGGCGATCGCCGAGGCGTAGCCGAGATCGGCGTTCTGGAACGCCGTCTGGTAGAGGTACAGCGTCACGGTCTGGAACTGGTTGGTGGAGCCGCCGTTGTTCGACCCGGGCATGGCGTCGAACAGCTTCGGCTCGGTGAAGATCTGCAGGCCGCCGATCGTCGAGGTGATGGTGACGAAGACCAGCGTCGGCTTCAGCAGCGGCAGCGTGACGTTGAAGAAGCGGCGCCACGTGCCCGCGCCGTCGATCAGTGCCGCCTCGTGCAGCTCCTTGGGGATGGCCTGCATGGCCGCCAGCACGATCAGGGCGTTGTAGCCGGTCCAGCGCCAGTTCACCATGATCGCGATCGCGACGTGGCTGCCGAACCGGCTGGCCTGCCAGTCGACCGGCTCCAGCCCGATGGTCTGCAGTACGCCGTTGATCAGCCCGTACTTCGGGCCGAAGAGGTTGGCGAAGATGATGCCGATGGCGACCAGGCTGGCCGCGTACGGCAGCAGGATGCCGACTCGCCAGCCCGTCGCGCCGCGCAGCCGGGCCCCGAGCAGCGCCGCCAGGAGCATCGCGATGATGAGCTGCGGGACGCTGGAGAGCAGGAAGATGCTGATCGTGTTCGTCAGCGCGTTCCAGAACTGCGCGTCGGCGAAGAGCTCCTTGAAGTTGCCGAGGCCGATGAAGTCGGGGTCGTCGCTGCCGGCTTCCCACTTGAACAGCGAAACGTACGCGGTGTAGAGCAGCGGGAACAGCCCGACGATCCCGAAGAGGATGAAGAACGGCGCGATGTAGAGGTACGGCGAGACCTTGACGTCCCACCGGCTCAACCGGTGACGGAAGGTGGGCCGGGGAGACGTGCGCTCCCCGGCCTTGCTCCCTTCCGGCGCGATCTTGTCGATGACGGTCATCTGCTCAGCGCGTGATCTTCTTCGCGGCTTCGACCATCTGGTTCCAGCCGTCCGCCGGCGACTTGCCCTGTTCGACCGCCTGCAGGGCCGGGCTCGACGCGTTCTCCTGGATCTGGCCGTCGCCCGGGCCCTTGTACTGCGGCTTCTGGACCTTCTTGGCCTGCTCGGCGAACAGCTCGCCGACCTTCGTGCCGCCGAAGTAGTCATCGGTCTTGCTCAGCAGCGCGGGGTCCGTCAGCGCCTTGACCTGGCTCGGGAAGGTGCCCTTGGCCTGGAACGCCTTGATCTGCTGCTCCGGGGCGGTCAGCCAGGCCGCGAGCTCGGCGGCTTCCTTCGGGTGCTTCGACTGCGTCGGGACGGTCAGGTACGAGCCGCCCCAGTTGCCGCCGCCGCCGGGGAAGGCCGCGGTGACCGCCCACTTGTTCGCGTTCTCCGGGCCCGCCTGCTCCTTGATCACGCCGAGCATCCAGGCGGGGCACACCTTCGTGGCGAAGGCGCCCTGCTTGAAGCCGGTGTTCCACTCGTTGCTGAACGCGGTGAGCTTGGCCGACTCGCCCTTGGCGACGGCGTCGGTGACCTTGGTCCAGGCGTCCTTGATGCCCTGGTTGCCCTCGACGGCGAGCTTGTCGTCGCTGCCGATGTAGCCCTGCGGGAGCTGGTTGACCATGGCGTTGAAGTTCTGCGCGGCCGAGTCGAACCAGGCCTTGCCCTTGGTCTTCGACACGTAGTCGGCGCCGGCGGCGAAGTAGCTGTCCCAGGTGGCGAACAGGGGCTTGACCGCTTCGGGGTCCTCAGGCAGGCCGGCGGCCTTGAACATGTCCTTGCGGTAGCACATGGCGAGCGGGCCGATGTCGGTCCCGTAGCCGATCAGCTTGCCGTCCTTGGTCTTGGCGGCTTCGTACTTCCAGTTCAGCCAGCGGTCGGGGGAGGCGTCGGCCGGACCGATCTTGCTCAGGTCGTTGAACTTGGAGCCCTTGTCGAGGAAGTCCGAGAGGTGGCCCTCTTCGAGCGCCGTCACGTCGGCGAGGCCCGAGCCCGCGGCCATCTTGGTGACGAGTTCCTCGTGGTAGGGGCCGCCCTGGCCGGTCTTGCGGTGGGTGATCTTGATGTTGGGGTGCAGCCGCTCGTACTCCGGGATGAGCGCCTCGTAGCCGAACTCGGTGAACGTCGCCAGCGTCAGGTCCACGTGCTCGTTGGGAGCCGCTGCCGGCGGGGTTTCGTCACCGCCGCTACCGCAGGCCGTGGCGCCGAGCGCCGTCATCGTGATGCCCAGTGCGAGGACCAGGCCGTTCCGGATCGTTCTCACGTGTCCAACCACCTTGTTGACGGGAATGAGCGCTCTCACTGCTGGGAGCCCGACTGGGAGCGCTCCCAGGTGTGGCAGAGTCTGGTTGGGGGCTTCACCGGTGTCAAGGGGTCGTAACCGGAGCGTTTCCTGCGAGGAGCGCTCCCGGACTTCGTCCGCGGGTGCCGGTTAAGCTGTCGACGTCAGGGTGGTCGTGGGAGCGAGGGCGGTAGGCGTGGGGCCTCGAGCAGGGGATGAAGAGCGGCCGACGTTGGAGGACGTCGCAGCGTTCGCCGGCGTGTCGCGGTCGACGGCGTCGCGCGCGCTGAACGACGACGCGTACGTCAGCGCGGCGGCGCGCGAGAAGGTCCTCGCCGCGGCCCGTGACCTGGGCTATTCCCCGAACCAGGCGGCCCGCTCGCTGGTCACCCGCCGCACCGGGGCCGTCGCGGTGGTGCTGTCGGAGCCGGAGTCCCGGCTGCTCGACGACCCGTACCGCGCCGCCGTCATGCGCGCCGGCTACCGCGAGCTCGCCGACGTCGGCCGGCAGATGGTGCTGATCTTCAGCGACATCCGCGAGGACCTGAGCCGGACCGTCCGGTTCCTGGAAGGCGGGCACGTCGACGGCGCGCTGGTGTTCGCGCCGCACCGGGCCGACCCGCTGCCCAAGGCGCTGCGGCTGCTGCGCATCCCGGTGGTGTTCGGCGGCCAGGCGGCCGGCATCCGCCGCGGCGTCCACGTCGTCGACTTCGACAACGAGGGCGGCGCCCGGCTCGCGGTCGAGCACCTGGTCGCGGCCGGGCGGCGGCGGATCGGCACCATCGCCGGGCCGCAGGACCAGGGCGCCCCGATCGACCGGCTGGCCGGCTGGCGCAAGACCCTCCTGGACGCCGGGCTCGACCCCGCCGACCTGGCCGAAGAGGCCGACTTCACGCTGTCCGGCGGCGCGAACGCGATGTCCGCGCTGCTGGCCCGCCACCCGGACCTCGACGCGGTGTTCGTCGCGAGCGACATGATGGCGGTGGGTGCGCTGCGCACCCTCGACTCGGCGGGCCGGCGCATCCCCGAGGACGTCGCGGTGGTCAGCTTCGACGACAACGCGACGCTCGCCCCGGCGATGGACCCGCCCCTGACGTCGGTCCACCAGGACCCGCGCGAGCAGGTCCACGCGATGGTCGAGACGCTGATGCAGCTGCTCGACGACCAGAACCTCAAGCCCCGGCAGCAGATCCTCCCGGTCTCCCTGGCGGTCCGCGCGTCCAGCTGACGCCGTGTCGGCTCGGCAATCACGCGAGTCGACCTCCTGATCACGCGTGTCGACCCTTGCCGCACGGACCCGACCGGCGACCTCGCGTGCCCGGAGGGTCGGCTGACGTATCCGGAGCGTCGGCTCGCGTGCCTGGAGGGTCGGCTCGCGTGTCTGGAGGGTCGACACGCGTGATTGCGGGGTCGACACGGTCCGGGGCTCCGGTGGCTGGGAGCGGTCCCGCCTGAGGTGCACGCCTTTGGCGCTAAACGGTGTTTCCTCGGCACTGACCGTGACCGACTCGTTGGGCCGTTCGAGTGAGTGGACGACCATCGGCGGGGGCTGTTCAGGAGTGTTCAGCGGGTCCTCGTTCGCCAGGGGCGCCGATGTGACGTCCGCGCTCGCGGTGTCCTTCTGACTCGATTCTTTACATCCACGTTTCCGGCTGGCTACCGTCTGCGCCTGGAAGCGCTCCCAGATCGCTGGCTCCCTACGGACAAAGGAGTTCCGAAGCCATGCGTTCCTCTCCCCGATGGCGCCGATCGCGCCTGCCGCGTGGCCGCGCCCTGGCCTTGGCTTCGGCCACGGTCGCGTTCGCCGCCGCACTGGTCGCCCCACCGCCGGCGCTCGGCGCCGACATCGCCTGTTCCGTCACCTACACCACCAACGACTGGGACTCCGGGTTCACCGCCAACGTCTCGCTGCGCAACGACGGCGCGGCGCTCGACAGCTGGAAGGTCGGCTGGACGTTCCTCGACGGCCAGAAGGTCCAGCAGGGCTGGAGCGCCACCTTCGCCCAGAGCGGCGCCGCGGTCACCGCGACGAACCTCTCCTACAACGGCCACCTCGACACCGGGGCGAGCACCAGCTTCGGCTTCAACGGCTCGAAGGGCTCCGCCAACCGCCCACCCACCGACTTCTCCGTCAACGGCTCCGCGTGCACCGGCGCGAACAAGGCCCCCACCGTCAGCCTGACCTCGCCGGCGTCGACCGGCACCTACTACGCCCCGGCCACGATCCCCCTGGCCGCGACGGCCGCCGACACCGACGGCACGGTGGGCAAGGTCGAGTTCTACGCCGGCGACACGCTGCTGGCCACCGACACGGCCGCCCCGTTCGAAGGCAGCTGGGCCAACGTCCCCGCCGGGACGTACTCGATCACGGCCAAGGCCTACGACAACAAGAACGCTTCGACGACGTCCAGCCCGGTGAGCGTGAAGGTCCTTTCCGGGCCCACGATCGTCGCGGCCCCGGCGACCGCGCAGGTCAAGCAGGGCGGGACGACGACGTTCGCGGTCACCCTGGCCGGCGCCCCGTCTTCGTCGGTGGCCGTGGCGGTCGCCCGCACGGCGGGGAGCGCGGACCTGACCGCGAGTCCCACCACCCTCACCTTCACCGCGGCGAACTGGAACGTGGCCCAGAACGTCACGATCACCAGCGCCGACAACGGCGGCACGCTGGGCAGCGCCACCTTCACCGCGAGCAGCAGCGGGTACACCGCGGCCACGGTGGCGGCCAGTGAGATCTCGTCGTCCACTTCGGACTACCAGGTCGCGTTCCTGACCCAGTACAACAAGATCAAGGACCCGAACAACGGCTACTTCCGCAAGTTCGGGAACATCCTGGTGCCCTACCACTCGATCGAAACGCTGATCGTCGAGGCGCCGGACCACGGCCACGAGACGACGTCGGAGGCGTTCAGCTACTACCTGTGGCTCGAGGCCTCGTACGGTCAGATCACCGGGGACTGGGCGCCGTTCAACGCCGCCTGGACCTCGATCGAGACGTACGCGATCCCGTCGGCGGCCGACCAGCCGGGCAACTCCGGCTACAACGCGAGCAAGCCCGCGACCTACGCGGCGGAGTACCCGAGCCCGAAGTCCTACCCGTCGCAGCTGCAGACCGGCGTGTCCGTCGGCGCCGACCCGATCGCGGCGGAGCTGAAGGCGGCCTACGGCTCGGCGGACGTCTACGGCATGCACTGGCTGCTCGACGTCGACAACATCTACAAGTTCGGCCACTGCGAGGACGGCACGAACACCGCACCCGCGTTCATCAACACCTTCCAGCGCGGTTCACAGGAGTCGGTCTGGGAGACGATCACCCAGCCGAGCTGCGACGTCCTGAAGTTCGGCGGCAAGAACGGCTACCTCGACCTGTTCACCGGCGACACCTCCTACGCCAAGCAGTGGAAGTACACCAACGCGCCCGACGCGGACGCCCGCGCCGTGCAGGTGGCCTTCCAGGCCGAAAAGTGGGCGGCCGCCCAGGGCAAGAGCTCCGACGTCGCGGCCGTGGTGAAGAAGGCCTCGAAGATGGGCGACTACCTGCGGTACTCGCTGTTCGACAAGTACTTCAAGAAGATCGGCAACTGCGTCGGCGCGTCGAGCTGCGCGGCGGGCAGCGGCAAGGACAGCGAGCACTACCTCGTCTCCTGGTACTACGCCTGGGGCGGCTCGATGGACTCGTCCAGCGCGTGGGCGTGGCGGATCGGGGACGGCGCGGCGCACCAGGGTTACCAGAACCCCTTGGCGGCGTATGCGTTGTCGACGGACCCGGGCCTGAAGGTGACGTCGGCGACCGGCGCGAGTGACTGGGCGACCAGCCTCGGCCGGCAGATGGAGTTCCTGCAGTGGCTCCAGTCGTCCGAAGGCGGCCTCGCCGGCGGCGCGACCAACAGCTGGGAGGGCCAGTACGGCACGCCACCGTCCGGCACGCCGACCTTCTACGGCATGTTCTACGACCAGCAGCCGGTCTGGCACGACCCGCCGAGCAACCAGTGGTTCGGGTTCCAGACCTGGGGCATGGAACGCATCGCCGAGTACTACCAGGCCACCAACGACGCGCGGGCCAAGAAGATCCTCGACAAGTGGGTCCCGTGGGCCATCGCGGGCACCACGGTCGGGTCCGGCGGGAGCTTCCAGATCCCGGCCGACCTGACCTGGAGCGGCGCGCCGGACACCTGGAGCGCCACCAGCCCGGGGTCGAACAACGCCCTGCACGTCACGGTGAAGAACTACAACAACGACGTCGGTGTCGCGGCTTCGCTGTCGAAGACGTTGCTCTACTACGCGTCCGGCTCGGGTAACGCCCAGGCCAAGACCGTGGGGGAGCAGCTGCTGACGGCGCTCTCGGCGAACACCGACAGCAAGGGCATCGCGGTGCCGGAGACCCGGACGGACTACAACCGGTTCGACGACACCTACAACGCCACCACCGACCAGGGCCTGTACGTGCCCACCGGCTGGACCGGCACGATGCCGAACGGCGACCCGATCAGCTCGAGCTCGACGTTCACCTCGATCCGCTCCTTCTACAAGAGCGACCCCCAGTGGCCGAAGGTCCAGTCCTACCTGGACGGTGGCGCCGCGCCGACCTTCACCTACCACCGGTTCTGGTCGCAGTCGGAGATCGCCACGGCGTTCGCCGCGCACGTCGCCCTGTTCGGCTGAAAGGCACTCGATGAAGCGACTGCTCTCCCTCGCGGTCGCCGCACTGGTCGGGGGCGCCGTTCTCACGGCGTCCCCGGCCGCCGCGGCCCCGCAAGCCACCCAAGCCGCCGCGGTCGGCACCGGCACCGGGTACTGGCACGCGAACGGCTCCCAGCTGGTCGATGCCACCGGCGCGCCGGTCCGGATGACCGGCGTCAACTGGTTCGGCGCCGAAACCGGCAACTACTCGCCGCACGGCCTGTGGAGCCGCAACTACCAGGACATGCTCGACCAGATGGCGAGCCTCGGCTACAACACGCTGCGGCTGCCCTACTCCAACCAGCTCTTCGACTCCGGCGTCAAGCCGAACAGCATCGACGCCGTCCAGAACCCGGACCTGCAAGGGCTTTCCGGTCTGCAGGTGCTCGACAAGATCATCGCGTACGCCGGCACGAAGGGCATGCGCGTCATCCTCGACCAGCACCGGCCGGACTCCGGCGCGCAGTCCGCGCTCTGGTACACCAGCGCCTACCCCGAGAGCCGCTGGCTGTCCGACTGGACCATGCTCGCCCAGCACTACAAGGGAAACACCACGGTGATCGGTGCGGACCTGCACAACGAGCCGCACTCGATCCAGGGTGGCGGCGGCGCGTGCTGGGGCTGCGGCGACACCGCGACCGACTGGCGGCTGGCCGCCGAACGCGGCGGCAACGCGGTCCTGTCCGCCAACCCGGACTGGCTCGTCATCGTCGAAGGCGTCGACTGCGTCAGCGGCACCGGCGACCCGCAGTGCGGCTGGTGGGGCGGCAACCTCTCCGGCGCGAAACAGTTCCCGGTGCGACTGTCCAAGCCGGACAAGCTCGTCTACTCGGCCCACGAGTACGCGACGTCCGTCTTCGCCCAGCCGTGGTTCTCGGACCCGTCCTTCCCGGCGAACCTGCCAGCGCTGTGGGACCACTTCTTCGGCTACCTGCACAAGCAGAACATCGCGCCGGTGCTGCTCGGCGAGTTCGGCTCCACGCTCGCAGACCCGCGCGACAAGACCTGGCTGCAGGAGCTGATGAAGTACGCGGGCACCGGCACGACCGGCATGAGCTTCACGTACTGGTCGTGGAACCCCAACTCCGGGGACACCGGCGGCATCCTCAACGACGACTGGACCACGGTCGACCAGGCCAAGCAGGCGATCCTCCAGCCGTACCTGATCCCGCCCGTGGGCGGCGGTGGCGGGACGACCGACCCGCCGCCCGCGGTGAGCTGCGGGGTCACCTACCACGTCGACAACGCGTGGCAGGGCGGCTTCGTCGCTTCCGTGACGCTCAAGAACACCGGCACCACCCCGCTGAAGACCTGGGCGCTCGGCTGGACCGTGCCGTCCGGGACGCAGATCACCGGCGGGTGGGGTGCCACCGTCACCCAGTCCGGGCAGCAGGCGACCGCCAAGGCTCCCACCTGGGCGCCCGACCTGGCCGGCGGCGCTTCGACGTCGATCGGCATCCAGGCGACCGGGGCTTCGACCGGCTCGCCCGGCGGCTTCGCCGTCGGCGCGACCGCGTGCACCACCTGACCCGTCCACCGAACACGAAGGAGCACACTCGATGAAGAGTGAATTCTGGAACCCGAAGAGGAAGGTGCGGCTCGCCGCGGCTTCCTCGGTGACGGCCGCCGCGGTCGTCGCGGGGCTGCTGGTGGCCGGCGGCAGCCCGGCGACCGCCGCCTCGGGCTGCAAGGTCACCTACACCGTCAACCAGTGGGACACCGGCTTCACCGCGAACCTCGCCGTGACCAACCTCGGCGACGCCGTCTCGAGCTGGGACGTCCAGTGGGACTTCGCCGGCAACCAGCAGGTGCAGCAGGGCTGGAGCGCGACGTTCAGCCAGAGCGGCAAGCGTGTGAGCGCGAAGAACCCGTCGTGGGGCGGTGCGCTCGGGTCCAACGCGACTGCGAGCTTCGGCTTCAACGGCTCCTACTCCGGCACGAACGCCGTCCCGGCGTCGTTCTCGCTGAACGGCGTCACCTGTGACGGCGGGACCACCACCACTCCGACCACGACGCCCACGACCCCGACCACCCCGACGACGCCCACCACGACCCCGACGACCACGACCACGCCCCAGCCGGGAACCCACGTCGACAACCCGTACTCCGGGGCCAAGGGGTACGTGAACCCGGACTGGTCGGCGTCGGTGACCGCCGCGGCCGCGACCACGGGCGGCACGCTCGGCTCCCAGATGGCCAAGGTGGCGAACACCTCGACCGCGGTGTGGCTCGACCGGATCGCGGCGATCGAAGGCACGTCGAGCGCGCGCGGCCTGCGCGGGCACCTCGACGCGGCGCTGGCCCAGCAGAGCGGCGGGACGCCGGTGACGATCCAGATCGTCGTCTACGACCTGCCGAACCGCGACTGCGCGGCGCTGGCGTCCAACGGCGAGCTGCAGGCCGGCTCGAACGGCCTGGCCCGGTACAAGAGCGAGTACATCGACCCGATCGCCTCGATCCTGTCGGACTCGAAGTACGCGCCGCTGCGGGTCGTGGCGGTCGTCGAGCCGGACTCGCTGCCCAACCTGATCACCAACACCGCGACGGCCAAGTGCGCCGAAGCGCAGTCGACCGGGGCGTACACCCAGGGCATCCAGTACGCGCTGAACAAGCTGCACGCGATCTCCAACGTCCACAACTACCTGGACATCGCGCACTCGGCGTGGCTGGGCTGGGACAGCAACTTCGGCCCGTTCGTCAACCTGGTCAAGCAGACGCTGCAGGGCACGACGGCGGGGGTCAACAGCATCGACGGCTTCATCAGCGACACCGCCAACTACACCCCGCTGACCGAGCCGAACCTGCCCGACCCGAACCTGACGGTCGGTGGCCAGCAGATCAAGTCGGCGACCTTCTACCAGTGGAACCCGTACTTCGCCGAGGTGCCGTTCGCCACGGCGATGTACAACGCGTTCGTCTCCGCGGGCCTGCCGAGCGGCATCGGCATGCTGATCGACACCTCCCGCAACGGCTGGGGCGGTTCGGCGCGGCCGAGCAGCGCGTCGGGGTCCACTGTGGACAGCTACGTGAACTCGGGCCGGATCGACCGGCGGCTGCACCGCGGCAACTGGTGCAACCAGAGCGGAGCCGGGCTCGGCGTGCGGCCCACCGTGTCGCCCGCGGCGCACTTCGACGCCTACGTCTGGATCAAGCCGCCGGGTGAGTCCGACGGTGCGAGCCAGCAGATCCCGAACGACGAAGGCAAGGGCTTCGACGGGATGTGCGACCCGGCCTACCACGGCAGCGACCAGGCCAACGGCGGCAACCTGACCGGCGCCCTGCCGAACTCGCCGCTGTCCGGCAAGTGGTTCCAGGCCCAGTTCGAGCAGCTGGTCCAGAACGCCTACCCGGCGGTGCAGTAGGACACCCCGGGCCGGGCGGTGCCGTACAGCCCCCGTCCGGCCCGGGTTTCCACTCCCGGCGCGTGTTCGTTCAGCGCGCCGGGCCGAGGTCTTTGCGGAAGGACAGCCGGTCCAGTCCCGGCCCGTCGTAGTCGGGCTGGACCGGCAGGCCGTCGACCTCCTTCGGCCCGGGTTCGGTGACGAACCCCAGCCGGGTGTGGAAGGCGTGGGAGGCCTTGTTCACCGGCGACGTGATGGCGCGGACGGTGCTCCGCCCGTGCGCGCGGCTGTAGGCGAAGAAGCGCTCGTACAGCTCGGCGCCGAGCCCCTTGCCGCGCTCGGCGGGGTCGACGCCGACGAAGTGGATGTAGCTCTCGGCCGGCCGGGACGGCGAGAGGAACCCGATCAGGAACGCGACGATCCGGTCGTCGCCGGTCACCAGGAAGCTGCTGCCGGTGAAGTGCTGGAACATCAGCTTCGGGAGGAGCAGGGCCCGCTGGCGGGAGCCTTCGTCGCCGCCGAGGCCGCCCCACCAGGAGTCGAGGACCGCGAGGACGGGCAGGTGATCGTCCGGGCCGGGGTGGCGGACGGGGTGGCCGAAGAGCGGGGTCAGGTCCGGAGTCGTCACGCGGTCAGGGTGCCAAACGGGGGAGCGGCGCGCGAGCGGTTTTGCGGCCGGGCCGCACGGTCCACTGTGTTCTGACCATCGACAGGAGTTCGCCGGGTGTCCGTCCTCGAAGAAAATCCGTCCCGGACCTCCGAGGCGTCCCCTCGCCGGCACCCGGCGACCGTCCACCCCGGACCGGCCCGGGCGTCACGGCACCAGCTGGTGCACCCCGATCAGCACCTGCTGCCAGACGGCGGCCGGGTCGGCCCCGCCCTCGACCGCCTTGAGCGCGGGCGCGACCACCGTCTCCTGGATCTTGCCGTCACCCGGGCCCTTGTACTGCGGTTTCCCGACCTTTTGGGCCTGGGCGACGAAGACCTGCCCGCTCAGCGCGCCGCCGAAGTAGCCGTTCATCTCGCTGAGCAGGTCCGCGGAGGTGAAGGCCTCGACCTGGCTGGGGAAGTTCCCGCTCACCCGGAACGCGTGCAGCTGCTGCTCGGGCGCGGTCAGCCAGGCGGCCAGCGCGGCGGCCTCCTTCGGGTGCTCGCTCGCGGCCGGCACGGTGAGGTAGGAGCCGCCCCAGTTGCCGCCGCCGTCCGGGAACGCGTCGGTGAGCGCCCACTTGCCGGCGTTGCCGATGCCGGCCTCCTGTTCGATGACGCCGAGCATCCACGAAGGACAGACCTTCGTCGCGAATGCGCCGAGGCGCAGGCCGTTGTTGCCGTCGTCGGCGAAGGCGGTGAGCCCGGCCGACTGCCCCTGCTTCACGGCGGTGGTGACCTGGTCCCAGGCGCCCCGGAGCGCGGTGTTCGACTCGAGGGTCGAGTGGTCGTCGCGGTCGAGGTAGCCGACCGGGAGCTGGTTGACCATGGCGTTGAAGGTCTGCGCGGCGGAGTCGAACCAGGCCTTGCCCTTCGAGCGCTTGACGTACTTCTCGCCGGCCTTGAAGAAGCTGTCCCAGGTCGCGAACATCGTCTTGACCGAGCCGGGGTCGGTCGGCAGCCCGGCCGCCTCGAGGAGGTCCTTGCGGTAGCACATCGCGAGCGGGCCGATGTCCGTGCCGTAGCCGAGGAGCTTGCCGTCCTTGCTGCGGCCCGCCTCGTACTTCCACTCCAGCCACCGGCCGGGCTTCACGTCGGTCGGACCGATCTCGGCCAGGTCGGCGAACTTCCCGGACTGCGCGAGGATGTCGGAAAGGTGGCCTTCCTCGACGGCTTGGACGTCGGCGAGGCCCTGCCCGCTCTGCAGCTTGCCCAGCAGGTCCTGGTGGTACGGCCCGCCTTGGTCGGTCTTCACCTGGCGGACGTCGATGCCGGGGTGGGTGAACTTGTACCCGGGGATCAGGTCGTCGTAGCCGAACTCGCCGAACGTGGCCAGGGTGAGCGTGATGCGCTCGGGCGTGCTGGGGCCGCAGCCCCCGGTCAGGACGAGCAGGACGACGGCGACGGCGAAGGCCAGCCGTCTTCGGATCAGCCTCATGCGTGCGCACTCCCCACTCGCGGTTCACCCCCACGTGATTGGGAGCGCTCCCGGGCCGAGTCTTGTTTCCGGGAGCGGCGGGTGTCAAGGTGCGCGACGGCGGGTGTCCGGGCGGACACGCAGGGGCTTTCCGGTCGGCTTTCCGGTGGGCTTTTCGGTGGGGAAGGGGTGCGATGAAGCGTCCGACGATCACCGACATCGCGCGGGAGGCGGGCGTGTCCAAGGGTGCGGTGTCCTACGCGCTGAACGGCCGCCCGGGCGTCTCGGAGGCGACCCGCCACCGGATCACGCGGATCGCCCGGGAGCTGGGATGGTCCCCGAGCAGCACGGCGCGCGCCCTGTCCGGCGGCCGGGCCGGGGCGATCGGGCTGGTGCTCGACGGGCCGTCCGAGCTGTTCTTGCCCGCCCTGCTCGACGGGTTCGAGCCGGAGCTGCTGCTGCAGGTCGCGGCCGGCCGCGAGGCCTCCCCGGCGGTCTACCACCGCTGGCGCGCCGAGCGAAAGGTGGACGGCGTCCTGCTCACCGGGCCGGACCACGCGGCGGAGCTGGTGCGCATCGGCCTCCCGGCGGTGGTCCTCGGCGGCCCCGGAGGACTGCCCGGCGTGCCGTCGGTTCGGGTGGACGACGCGGCGGGGGCCGCGGAGGCGCTGGAGTACCTGGCGGCGCTGGGTCATAAGCACGTGGCCCGCATCGTCGGAGCGGCGGTGTTCGCGGATGCGGGGGAGCGAGAGGAAGCTTTCGCGGCCGAGGCGCGACGGCTGGGGTTGGCCGGTGCCCGGACCGCGGGGGCAGAGAATTGCCGCGGCGGTGGGGGCGCGGGTGCCGGGTTGCCGGCCGAGCGCGCCGGCCGGTGGGGCGCGAGTGCGGGCCCGGCCGGGACGCGGGCCGGTGGTTCCGAGAGCCGCGGCGGTGTCGGGCCGACCCGCTTGCTGCCCGCGGGCGCCGGGGACCGAGATGTTCGGGGCACCGGTGCGGGGACGGCCGCGAGCGCCTGGAGCCGAAATGCCGGTCAGACCGGCGATGCCGGGCTAGCCGCGCCACCGGCCGCGGGTACCGGTCGGCGGGGCGAAAGTGCGGGCTCGGCCGCGGGTACCGGTCGGTGGGGTGAGAGTGCGGGCCCAGCCGCGAGCACCAGCCGGTGGCCCGAGAGTGCCGGCCCAGCCGGGATGCGGGCCGGCGATCCTCCCGCCGCAAGCCTGGGAAACCGGGCCCGGCCGACCCCACCGGCCACCGTCCACATCGAACCCTCGGCCGATGCGGTCCGGTACCTCCTCACCGCCCATCCCCGGCCCACCGCGCTCCTCTGCGACACCGACTCCCTCGCCGTCGCCGCGCTCGTCGCCGCCCGGGAGCTCGGGCTTTCCGTTCCCGGTGACCTCTCGGTGGTCTCCTGGGACGACTCCGAGCTCTGCCGCCTCGTGCGCCCGGCCCTCTCCGCCGTCCGGCGCCCGCTGGTGGAGCTCGGCGGGCTCGCCGCGTCGATGCTGCGGGACCTCATCGCCGGCGAGGAGGTCGGGGACGTCTTCGCCTCGCGGCCGCGGCTGATCACGCGCGGCAGCACCGGCCCCGTCCGCTGAGCGGGGCCGGTGCTGCCGTCCACAAGGGATGCTCAGGTGCCCTGGCAGGTCGGCGACGGCTGGGCCGGGTTGGTCCCCGACGCGTTCACCACCAGTCCGAACGTCGTCGATCCGTCGGGCGCGACTGCGCCGTTCCAGTTGGCGTTGCGCACTGTCACCACCGAGCCGGACTGGCTCAGCGTGCCGTTCCAGACGCTGCCGATCGTCTGGCCCGAGGGCAGCGTCCAGCCCACCTGCCAGCCGCGGTAGGCCGAGGTGCCGTGGTTCATCACCGTCACCGTCGCCTGGTAGCCGCCGCTCCAGGCGTTGGTCACCTCGTACATCGCCATGCACGAGCCGTCCGGGGGCGGGGTACTGGTCGGGGTCGTCGGCGTCGTCGTCGGGGAACCCGGCTCGTGGACGCCCGTCACCTCGCCGTTCCCGCCGTCGAACGTGACGTCCGAGCAGCCGTAGAACGTCTCGGCGCTGTCGGAGCGCTTCCACACCGAATAGATGATGTGCCGCCCGGACTTGTTCGACGGCAGCGCGCCGGTCCACTTGTACTGCCCGTCGACCGTGCCGACCTGGCCGGTCACCGCCGGGTGGTCCACCGTCAGGAACGGCTGGTCTTCCAGCGAGTCCCAGGTGAGCGGCGCCGACGGGTCCCAGCCGTCCTTGGTCACGTACGTGTAGAACCAGCCCGGGTGCGCGGCCCACGCGTTGTAGGAGAAGTCGTACGTGGCCCCGGCAGTGAGGTGGGTCAGCGGCCAGTCGCCGACCTGGTCGAAGCCGGCGTAGCCCGAGTTGCCGCCGGAGCACAGCTTCCCGTCCGGGATGAAGCCGCGCGTGCGGCCGGCGCCGTCGGACCGCAGCACGGCGAACCAGTTGTACAGCGAGTTGGCGCCGCTGGTGTTCACCGCGGCCGTGCAGGCCGGGTTCTGCGGGATGATCTGGCCGGTCGAGCTGAGCCCGTCCTGCCAGCACAGGAACGTCCGGCTGCCCGGTTTCATCATCGCGCCGTGTGCTTCGGCGGTGCCGGTGTTCAGCAGGATCGCCGTCAGGCTCGCCAGCAGCACGGTGACGGCGGCGAGGATCGTACTTCGTCTCCTGGTCACGTCTGTCCCTTCGTCGGGTAGCGTGCGTCGAAGACTGGGAGCGCTCTCACGATCAGGGTACGCGGTGGTGGTCACTTCCGGAATCCCGCGGTGACGACCGGCGGTGCCGTGGCCTACCTTGGCGGAGGGAGCCGATCACCGGGCCGGCCGTGGAGAAGGGCAGAGAGTGGACAGTCCGTCATCGGTTCCCGCCTGGGTGCGCGCCGAACCCGCCCGCCTCCTGGGCTTCGCCGCCCGCGCGGCCCACCCCGCCGGCGGCTTCGCCTGGCTCGACGACGCCGGGCGGCCGGTCCTCGACCGGCCCGTCGAAACCTGGATCACCTGCCGGATGACGCACGTCTTCGCGCTGGCGTCGCTGCAGGGCGCCGACACCGGAGCGCAGGTCGCGCACGGCGTCTCGGCGCTGACCGGCCTCCTGCGCGATCCGGACCACGGTGGCTGGTATGCCACGACAACGTTGTCAGAGAAGCGCGCCTACGAACACGCCTTCGTCGTCCTGGCGGCCTCGAGCGCGGTCGCCGCCGGTGCCAAGGGCGCGGAATCGCTGCTGGCCGAGGCGCTCGAAGTGGTCGAACGCCGGTTCTGGGAACCGGGCCCGGGCCGCGTCGCCGACGTCTGGGACCGCGGCTGGACGCACCTGGAGGACTACCGCGGGGCCAACGCCAACATGCACACGGTCGAGGCGTTCCTGGCCGCGGCCGACGTCACCGGCGACCGGGTCTGGGCCACCCGCGCGCTGTCCATTGTGGACGGCCTGGTGCACGGTGAGGCCCGCGCCCACGGCTGGCTGCTGCCGGAGCACTACGACGCGGGCTGGCACGTCGAGCTCGAGCACAACCGGGACGAGCCCGCCCACCCGTTCCGCCCGTTCGGCGCCACCATCGGCCACCTCTTCGAATGGGCGCGGCTGGCCGTGCACCTGAAGCGCGCACTCGGGGCCGGCGCGCCGGCGTGGCTGGTGCCCGACGCGGAGGCCCTGTTCACGACCGCGGTCCGCCACGGCTGGGCCGTCGACGGCCGGCCGGGATTCGTCTACACCACCGACTTCGCCGGGACACCGGTCGTGCGCACCCGCCTGCACTGGGTCGTCGCCGAGGCGATCGCCGCCGCCTGGACACTGCACCAGGAGACCGGCGAGGCGGCCTACCTCGACCGCTTCCGGGACTGGTGCGACCACGCCCAGGCCTGCTTCGTCGACCCCGAACTCGGCTCGTGGCACCACGAGCTGGACCCGGAGAACCGCCCCGCGTCGGCGGTCTGGGTGGGCAAACCGGACATCTACCACGCCTACCAGGCGACGCTCCTGCCCGCGTTGCCGCCCGCCGCGTCGTTCGCCGGCGCGCTGGTCACCCGCGGTTAGACTCCGCGAGAACCCCCTTCCGACGAGGAGAACCATGTCGCCTTATGCCGCCGCCGAAGACCGGTACGCGGGCATGCCGTACCGGCGGGCCGGGCGCAGCGGGCTGAAGCTGCCCGCCGTGTCGCTCGGCCTGTGGCACAACTTCGGGGACGACAAGCCGCTCGACGTCCAGCGCGCGGTGCTGCGCCGGGCGTTCGACCTCGGCGTGACGCACTTCGACCTGGCCAACAACTACGGCCCGCCGCCCGGCGCGGCCGAGGCGAACTTCGGCCGCCACTACGCCGCCGACTTCCGCCCGTACCGCGACGAGATCCTGGTGTCGTCGAAGGCCGGCTACCTGATGTGGGACGGCCCGTACGGCGAATGGGGCTCGCGCAAGAACCTGCTGGCCAGCCTGGACCAGAGCCTCGGGCGCACCGGCCTCGACCACTTCGACGTCTTCTACTCGCACCGCCCGGACCCGGAGACGCCGATCGAGGAGACCATGGGTGCCCTCGACACCGCGGTCCGGTCCGGGAAGGCGCTTTACGCCGGCATCTCCAACTACTCGCCGGAGCAGACCGAAGCCGCGCTCGCCGCGCTGAAGGAGCTGGGCACGCCGCTGCTGATCCACCAGCCGTCGTACTCGATCCTGAACCGCTGGGTGGAAGACGGCCTCCAGGACACCCTCGACGAGCACGGCGTCGGCTCGATCGCCTACTCGCCGCTGAGCCAGGGCCTGCTGACCGACCGCTACCTCGACGGCGTCCCCGCCGACTCGCGTGCGGCCGGGGCCAGCCCGTTCCTGACGGAGGACCGCCTCACCGAGGAGACGCTGGCGACGATCCGCGCGCTGAACGACGTCGCGAAGCGGCGCGAGCAGACGCTGGCGCAGCTCGCCATCGCCTGGGTGCTGCGCCGCGGCCGCGTCACCTCCGCGCTGATCGGGGCCAGCAGCGTCGCCCAGCTCGAGAACACCGTCGCGGCCACCGCGAACCTCGAGTTCACCGACGACGAGCTGGCCGAGATCGACCGGATCGTCGCGGCCTAGCAGCCGATCCTCGAGTTGCCCAGCGCGACATCGTCGAACCACAGCGTGTCGGGGTCGGTGCCGTAACTCTCCCAGCCGAGCCGCAGGTCGGTGACCGCCGGGTGCCAGGCCCGGCCGAGCCACTGCTGGTCGACGTCGGGGGTGGGCACGCCGTCGACGACGAGCCCGGGCACCTCGGCGGAGCCGAGCCACGTCCGCAGCTGCCCGGCGGCGCCGTCGATCTCGAACTCGAAGCAGGACCAGGTGCCGGTCGGCAGCGGGACACTCTGGGCGACGCCGGCCGGGCTCTGCGCGGGCAGCGTCGCGTCGTCGGACTCGCGGTTCCACTGCAGGGCCTGGTTCTGCCCGCCGGCGCGCAGGTCGCGGCCGCCGTCCGCGGTGTCGCGCAGGGCCATGAACGTGACGTGCGCGGCGGGTAGCCGGGTCGTGTGGCGGACCCAGAACCGGCCGTACAACACGCCGGAGCCGGGCACGCTCGTCCCGAAGAACGCGTGGTTGCAGTAGCCGCCCGGGCTGCTGACCTTCACCGAGCGGGTGCCCGAGTGCGCGACCGCGGAGTCGACGGTGACCGTGCCGGTGCCCTGGCAGTTCGCCGCGCCGACGGTCCAGCGGCCGGCCGGGACGCTGCCGGTCTGCTGCTCGAAGTCGTCGCAGAACGCCGCGTCCGCGCACCCGGCGGGTGGCGGTGCGGTCGTCGTCGTGGTCGGCGTGGTGGTCGGTGTCGTCGGTGTCGTCGGTGTCGTTGTCACCGGGGGAGTGGTGTCCCCGCACGCGACGCCGTTGAGCGCGAAGTCCGCCGGCTCGGCGTTGGTTCCGCTGTAGGTGCCCTGCACGCCGAACGACACCGTGCCGCCGGCGGGCAGCGCGGCGTTGTAGGACAGGCTCTCCGCGGTGACCGCGGCGCCGGACTGGCGGACGGTGGCGTTCCAGGCCGAGGTGACGGCCTGGTTCCCGGCGTAGTGCCAGGTGAGCGCCCAGGACGTGAGTGCGGTGGCACCGTTGGTCACGGTGATCTCGGCGGTGAAGCCCGTCTGCCACTGGTTGACGCGGTAGCCGACCTGGCAGGCCGGCGCGGCGGTCGCGGGCCCGGCGGCGACGACCGCGGTGGTGCCCGCGGCAGCGAGGCAGAGTGCGGCGAGGGCGGCGGCGAACCTGGTCAACGGGGGCCTCCCGGGACGCGGACAGGGGCGCCGCGGCTCGCGCCACGGCGCCCCTGGGTGGTGGCCGCGTTCGGATGAGGCGACCTGGCATGGGAGCGCTTCCAGCCGCCGGAAAGGTAACCCCCGTGTGTCGTCGTTGTAAAGCGCGACCCCGACGCGAGCCGACCCGGTGGTCCGGTTTCGGGTGCCCTCGCCGGACCCGGCGGGAACTGAACACTCCTGAACGGCCGAAGCCGTTGGGAGGCAAAGCATCCCGAGGTCGCGCTGTGCCACCGGCCGGCGCCGCCGGATGCCGCCGTTGGAGTGGATTCGGAGAATTCTCCCCCAAGATCGCCGCGGGGTTTACAGCCTCCGGGGCGCCGGGTAGCGTCCCCCGCTGCTGGGAGCGCTCTCACGGTTACCGTTTTGCCCTCAAGGGAGTGATCGATGCGTTCCGGACCAGCACTGCTCGGCGCCTTCAGCGCGCTCGCCGTCGTCGGCGCGACGACGGCGTTCACATTGGGGACACCCTCGCCCGCCGCGGCGGCGACGGCCTGCGAAGTCGGCTACACGGTCAATGACTGGGGAAGCGGTTTCACCGCGAACCTCAGCCTGAAGAACCTCGGGACGGCGCCGCTGTCCGGGTGGCGGATCAGCTACACCTATTCCGGCGATCAGCAGCTGCAGCAGGGCTGGAACGGCACCTGGGCGCAGTCCGGCAAGACCGTCACGCTGACCCCGGCGTCCTGGAACGGCACGATCGCCCCGAACGCGTCGGTCACCGCCGGCGCGAACTTCGGCTACAGCGGCGCCAACGCGGCGCCGACGTCGTTCAGCGTGAACGGTGAACCGTGCGGCGGCACGCAACCGCCGACCACCACGCAAACGACCCCGATCACCCTGCCCAGCACCACGACCACCACGCCGCCGCCCGAGGGCGCGCCCCGGCTGCACGTCTCCGGCAACCGGCTGGCCGACGCCGCGAGCACTCCGGTGACGCTGCGCGGGGTGAACCGCTCCGGCGGCGAGTTCGCGTGCGTGCAGGGCAACGGCCTGTTCGACGGCCCGATGGACGCGGCCTCGGTGGCCGCCATCAAGAGCTGGCACGCGAACGTCGTGCGCGTGCCCTTCAACGAGGACTGCTGGCTGGGACTGTCCAACGTGGACTCACGGTACGCCGGTGCCCCCTACCGCGCGGCCCTTAAGTCCTATGTGGACCTGCTGCACCAGAACGGCCTCGTCGCGATCCTCGACCTGCACTGGACGCACGGTGTCTACACGGGGAACTCGTCCGCGTGCAGCGACGTCAACGCCACCTGCCAGAAGCCGATGACCGACACCGAGCACTCGGTCGACCTGTGGACGTCGGTCGCGAACACGTTCAAGGGCGACGACGCCACGATCCTCGACCTGTTCAACGAGCCCTACCTCGACCGCGCGGTGTCCGGCTCGGCCCAGGCGTGGACGTGCTGGCGTGACGGCGGCTCGGCGTGCTCCGGCATCGGCTACCCCGTGGCGGGCATGCAGACGCTGGTGAACGCGGTGCGCGCGACCGGTGCCACCAACGTGCTCATGCTCGGCGGCCTCGCCTACTCCAACGACCTCACCGGGTGGCTGCAGTACAAGCCGAGCGACCCGGCCGGCAACCTGGTCGCGTCCTGGCACTCCTACAACTTCAACACGTGCAGCTCGTCGTCGTGCTGGGACAGCCAGCTAGCGCCGGTCGCCGCGGCGGTGCCGCTGGTGGCCGGCGAGATCGGCGAGAACGACTGCGCGAGCGGCTACGTCACCGGCCTGATGGACTGGTTCGACCGGCACCAGGCGTCCTACCTCGGCTGGACCTGGAACACCTGGAACTGCAGCACCGGCCCAGCGCTGATCACGTCCTACGACGGCACGCCGACAGCGTTCGGCGCGGGCATCCGCGCCCACTTCCTCGCCGCCGGCTGACGCCCCACCCCAAAGGAGGTCGTGCAGGGGTTGCCGTTGAGCGCGATCGTGGTGGGGTTGGTGTTGGTGGTGCCGGACGTGCCGGTGAAGCCGAACTCGGCGCTGCCGCCCACCGGGATCGTCTTGTTCCAGCCCGCGTCGACCGCCGAGACCGCCGCGGCGGTCTGCGTCACCTGCGCGTTCCAGCCCTGTGTCACGCGCTGGCCGTCGGCGAACGACCAGGTGACCGTCCAGCCGCCGACCGGCGCGGTCCCGGTGTTCCCGACCTTCACCCCGGCCTGGAAGCCGCCCTGCCACTGGTTCGTGACGGTGTAGGCCGCGGTGCACGACGAAGACGGCACCGGAGTGGTCGTGGTCGTCGGGGGAGAGGAAGTGGTGGTCGTCGTCGTGGGCGGCGGCTGGTCACCGCCGGACTCTCCGATGATCACGCCCCGCCCGTTCGTGCCCACGTACACCCGCCCGTACACCCGCGGATCCCCGCTCAGCGCCGCCCCGATGTTGCCGTACTGGTGCCGGTCGTCGTTGATCCGCGTCCACGAAGCCCCCGCGTCGTCCGACCGGAAGATCCCGCGCACCCCGCCGATCTTCGCGATCGTGTATAACGCCGCATACGTCCGGCCGGAGGCGGCTTTGCCGAACCCGATGTTGTCGGCTTCGGCGACCCCGCTCAGTTTCGTGAAGGACGCTCCGGAGTCGGTCGAGTGCCAGAGGCCGTACGTCGTGCCGGAGCCGCCGGCCAGCCAGACGTCGCCGGTCACGCCCGTCATCGCCTTGAAGTGCACCGACCCGCTCGGCAGCCCGGTGGCCGCGGTCGCGGTGAAGTTCGCGCCACCGTCGGTGCTGACGTAGAAGCGGCCCGCCGCGAAGCCGTAGAACCGCTTCGGGTCCACGCGGTCGGCCTCGACCACCGCGCCGGCCGGGATGCCGGCCGACGCCGTCCACGACGAGCCGAAGCCCACGGAGTAACTGACGCCGGTGCCCTCGGGGCTCCACACGAACCGGCTGCCGTCGGCGGCCGCGGCCACCGTCCCGCCGCTCGCGCCGCCGCCCGGTTCGGCGCCCTGGAACCAGTTCTTGCCGCCGTCGGTGGAGAAGGCGATGCGGTTGTCGTTCGGCCGGGCCGTCCGGTCGAGCGTGCCGGCGCGGACGATCGTCGCCGGGTTCAACTCGGCGTAGTCCAGGCTGGTCGTGGTCGTGAACACCGGCGAGGTGAACATCGTGGAGGGGACGGCGTCGAGGCTGTCGTGCCGGAACCCGCCGATGTCACCGAGCCCGGAGATCAGCGGCGCGCCCGACGGCGGGCTGATCAGGTCCAGTACCGCGGTCTCCTCGAGGCCGCCGACGACCGGTTTGATCGTGATCTTCCCGCCGCTGTCCCACTTCGTCAGGTCGGACGTGCCGTAGATCGTCGCGCCGGTGCCGTAGAGCAGGTGGTTCGAGTCGAACGGGTCGATCTCGACCGACTCGGTCATCCAGCCGAGCTTGGGCGACGGCACCGGGGGAGCGGCCTGGACACCGAAGGTCAGCCACGGCACCGAGGAGATGTCCTGGGTGAACCGCTGCGACCGGTCGGGGTAGCTCGTGAAGTCCCAGATCCGGGTCCAGCTCGCGCCGCCGTCGGTGCTGCGGAAGAAGATCACGTCCGGCCACCACGACACCTGCGTCGCGACCATCAGCGTGTTCGGGTGCTGCCGGTCGATCGTCAGGCCGCTGTAGCCGAAGTAGTCGTCGGCGCTGTCGGAGGCGATCGGGCTGAGCCGCGTCCAGGCGCCGGTCTTCGTGGCGTACTTCCAGACGTCGCCCTTCGCGCCGTCGTACGGGCCGCCGGTGTCGCTGGTCGCGAGGTAGAGGTAGCCGCCGGTCGCGTCGAGGACGCCCTTGTGCGCCAGGAACCCGGTGGGCTGGCCGGCCAGCCGGGCCCAGGTCGTGCCGCCGTCAGTGCTGCGGTAGACGGTGTTCGCCTTGTCCGCGACGCCGACGTAGATCGTCTGCGTGGTGCTGCCGCGGGTGCCGGTCGACGGGTCGAACGTCACCCAGGTGACGCCTTCGTTGTCGCTGGAGTAGCCCGACGGGTCGCTCGGGTCGGGCGCGTAGGTGCCCGGGTTGGGGAAGGCGGTCACCTTGGCCCACGTGACGCCGGAGTCCGTGCTGCGCCAGAGCCCGTTGCCGCTCGGGGCGCCGAGGTAGAGGACGCTGTCGCGGTTCGGGTCGATCGCGAGCCGTTCGCCCATGCCGCGGCCGGGCATGTTGCCGCCGAGCTTGAACGGCAGCGCCGAGAACTGCCACGTCGCGCCGCGGTCGGCGGAGCGCAGGACGGCGCCGTTGTTCGGGTCCCAGCTGTTGGTGTACATCCCGGCCGCGACGTACACCCGGTCCGGGGCGACGGGGTCGGTGGCCAGGCTGACGACGCCGTTGTGGCCCCAGTCGGTCCAGCCGACGGAGTCCAGCAGCGGGAGCCAGCGCCCGGTGGCGGGGTTCCAGCGGTACGCGCCGCCGATGTCGGTGCGGGCGTAGACGAGGCCGGGTTCGGCCTGGTTGAAGACGATGCCGGGGACGAACCCGCCGCCGCCGATCTCCGCGTTGCGCCACGTGGTGGCCGCGACGGCGGCGGGGGACGCCGGCGCGGCGGCGACGGTGACCGCGACGGCGGCCGGCGTCAGGACGGCCAGCAAGATCGCGAGCAGGTGTCTCGGTGATCGGGAACGCGTACTTCGCACGGTTGCCTCCACAAGTCTGCCGACAGGAGGCTGGAAGCGCTTCCAGGAACTTAAACCACGGCTCGGACCAGGTCAAACGCTTCGACGATTTCGCTCGCGGGCTCCGTCCACAATGGATTTCGTGAACCGGCGGAACCGGCCGTTCGTGTCCATTGTGTACCGATTCGCGACCGGAAAGGAGGGTGTGGCGGACGGAGTAATGAGGTGCGCCAAGTGGTATCACATATGTGAACGGCGATCACGTTTCTGAATCGTTACCAACGACTGTCTTGCCCGGTTTTTTCCGGCGTGTGAGTGTGGTGCCGCTGGCTGGACTGGACCTACGAAAGAGGCGACCCGGCAATGACGCAGACAGCCCCGGCGCGGCATATCAGCCGAACCACCTTGTACTTCTTCGGCGCGCTCGGCGGCATCTTGTTCGGCTACGACCTCGGCGTGATCTCCGGGGTGCTCCCGTTCATCGGGAAAGCCTGGTCGCTGACCGCCTGGGACAAGGGCGTGATCACCGCCAGCCTGTCGGTCGGTGCCATCGTGGGTGCGCTGTTCTCCAGCCGCATCAACGAAGCACTCGGCAGGCGGCGCACCATCATGGTCGCCGCGGCGGTCGTCATCGTGGGCACGCTGGCGGCGAGCTTCTCGCCGACGTTCGCGCTGCTCGTGATTTCGCGGCTGGTGATCGGTCTCGGCATCGGCCTTTCGTCGTCGACCGTGCCGACGTATTTGTCCGAATTGGCGCCCGCCCGGCTGCGGGGCGCGATGGGCGCGCTGAACCAGATCTTCATCGTGCTCGGCATCCTGATCGCGTTCCTGGTCAGCTACTGGCTCGGCCCGATCTCCGCGTGGCGCTGGATGTTCGCCGGCGCGATCGTGCCCGCCGTGATCCTGCTCGTCGGGCTGGCGTTCCTGCCCGAGACGCCGCGTTGGCTGCTCAAGAACGGCCAGGAGGAGGAAGCCCGCCGGGTCCTGGCGAGCGCGCACGGCAACACCGTGAACCTCGACGAGGAGATCGCGACCATCCGCGAGGTCATCCAGATGGACACCGAGGCCAAGCCCCGGTTCCGTGACCTGTTCTCGGGCTTCGTCCGGCCGATGATGATCGTCGCCATCCTGCTCGCGGTCGGCCAGCAGTTCAGCGGCGTCAACGCGATCAACGCGTACTTCCCGACGATGCTGATCGGCCTCGGCTTCGCCACGCAGGCCGCGCTGCTGTCCGGTGTGCTGCTGGGTGTCACGAAGTTCCTGTTCACCGCGTGGGTCGTGTTCGTGGTGGACCGCTGGGGCCGCAAGCCGCTGCTGCTCATCGGCAACGTGATCATGGTGATCACGCTCGTGGCGGCCGGGCTCGTCGTGCTGAACGTCCACGACACCAGCACGCGCGGCATCCTGATGCTCGTGATGATGGTGCTGTACCTGGTCGGCTACGAGCTCGGCTGGGGCGCGGTCGTCTGGGTGATGATGGCCGAGGTGTTCCCGCTGAAGTACCGCGCGGCGGGCATGGGCGTCAGCAGCGTCATCCTCTGGGCGGCGACCGGCATCGTGAGCGCGGTGTTCCCGCTCATCTCCGCCGTGGGTTCGCTCGGCATCGGCGGTTCGATGTTCCTGTTCGCCGGCATCAACGTCGTGCTCTTCGTGCTCACGAAGTGGCTCGTGCCGGAGACGAAGGGCCGCTCGCTGGAGCAGATCGAGCTCGACCTCCGGGCGCGACAGGGGGTCGCGGCCAAGAGCTGACCCCGGGGTCGATTACGGCGGGGCACCGACGGTGACGTCGGTGCCCCGCCGTAATTCGCTTGCCCCGGCCGCGGCCGGGCTGCACTGTGCGCGGGAGACCACGAGCCCGGGAGGCAGCGCCACCGATGGAGATCCGTTCCACGACCGAGCAGGACCGCGGCACCTTCGCCGACACGCTGTACCCCGCCTTCGGGCGCTTCCCGGAAACCCCGGACGCGCTGCTCTCGGCGCTGGAAATGGACCGTGGCGTGCTCGCGGTGGCGCCGGACGGGCGGCCCGTCGGCACCGCCGCCGCGTACTCCTTCGAGCTGACCCTGCCGGGCGAGATCCTCGCCCCGGCGGCCGGGGTGACGGCCGTCGGCGTCCTGCCTTCGCACCGGCGCCGCGGCATCCTCGGCGCGATCATGCGGCACCAGCTCGCCGACTTCCGGGCCCGCGGTGAGTTCCTGTCCGTGCTGCTGGCCTCGGAGGCCGGGATCTACCGCCGGTTCGGCTACGGACCGGCGACGTACACGGAACGGCTGACGGTGTCCCGCCACCGGGCCGCCTTCGCACCCCCGCGCGCGGGCGCGGCGGCCGTGTCCGGCTCGGTCGAGGTGCTGCGGCGTGCCGACTGCGGCGACGTCCTGGAAGACGTCTACGACCGGTACCGCCGTGCCCAGCCGGGGGCGCTGTCCCGGCCGCACCGCTGGTGGGCCGGGGGCGCGGGGCAGCCGCCGGTCTCCCTGGCGCCGCGGTATGTCGCCGTCCACCGGGACGAGGACGGCGTCCCGGACGGGTACGCGAGCTACTCGTTCGATTCCGGCACCTTGACGGTCGACGAGACGATCGCCACCGACGACGCCGTCGCGACGGCACTGGCCCGGTTCGTGCTCGACCACGACCTGGTCACCAAGGTGGTGTTCAAGCACTGCCCGCCCGGGCACCAGCTGCGCTGGCAGTTCGCGGACTTCCGCGCCGGCCAGGCGGAGGATGAGACCGACTGGCTCTGGGTGCGGCTGCTGGACGTCCCGCGCGCGCTGACGGCCCGCGGCTGGAGCACCGACGGCGAACTGGTCCTCGACGTCGAAGACCCGTTCCTCGACGAGCGGGGCCGGTACGCGCTGACGGTCCGGGAAGGCAAGGCCGAGTGCGTGCGGACGGACCGGGCGCCCGACCTCTCGCTGGACGTGAGCGACCTGGGTTCGGTCTACCTGGGCGGGATGGCGCCGAGCACGCTGGTGCGGGCCGGGCACGTCCGGGCCCACCACCCGGGTGCGGCGGCGCTCGCCGACGCGCTCTTCCGCGCCGAGCGGGCCCCGCACTGCCTGCACTGGTTCTGAGGTCGTTCCGGGGCGGTCAGCGGGCGGGCGCGGCGACGAGCCCGAGTTTGCCGGCCAGCCTGCCGATCCAGGCTTCGACCTCGTCGGGCGAGCGGTCCGGGAGCCCGAAGATCGTCTCGGTCACGCCGAGGGAATCCAGGTGGGCCAACCGGTCCGGGTCGGGGCGTTCGCCGAGCGCGCAGATCTGCGGCGCCCCCGACCGTCCTTCGGCGGCCCAGATCTCCTTCAGGGAAGCCACGTGCCCGTCCAGGTCGGTGTCGGCCGGGGTCGTGATCCAGCCGTCCGCGTGACGGGCGATCCAGCGGAACGTCTTCTCCGTCGGGCCCGCGCCGAGCAGCACCGGGATGTGCGCCTGGACCGGCTTCGGCCACGCCCAGCTCGGGCCGAACGAGACGAACTCCCCGGCGTAGGAAGCTTCCTCCTCCGTCCACAGTGCACTCATCGCTTCGAGGTACTCGCGCAGCGCCGTGCGCCGGCGGTTGCCGGGGACGCCGTGGTCGGTCAGCTCGTCGACGTTCCAGCCGAAGCCCGCGCCGAGCGTCACGCGCCCGCCGGAGAGGTGGTCCAGGCTCGCGATCGTCTTGGCGAGCGTGATCGGGTCGCTCTCCACCGGCAGGGCCACCGCCGTGGACAGCCGGATCCGCGACGTCACCGCGGCCGCCGTCGCCAGCGCCACCCAGGGGTCCAGGGTGCGGCTGTAGCGGTCGTCGGGCAGGGACGCGTCGCCGGTGCGCGGGTGCGGTGACTCCCGCTTCACCGGGATGTGGGTGTGCTCGGGCACGTAGAAGGTGGCGAACCCCGCGGCCTCCGCGGCGCGCGCCGCCGAAGCCGGGGTGATGCCGCGGTCGCTGGTGAACAGCACTATTCCGTAGTCCACGCGTGGAGCGTATTAGAACGTGTTTCAGTTTTCAAGGCGGCCGGCCAGTACGAAAAGTATCCACTCCGGATGCGGAGAGTAACATCGAGGGTCGCTGGAGCGATGATCGAGGCGACCCCGGTAGGCAGGCGGGGAGCAGAGCACCGGCGCGGGACACGTCAGGGTAGGTCGGGAACGACACGAGGCGGAGGCAGGGTGGAACCGGTAATCCATTGTGGACACACGGTGTCCCAGCCAGTGGACGCACCGGCGGGGCTGGTTGGCGTGCGTATGCCCGTTTCCAGTACCGTGGACCACAGGTCGAGAGGCGCTGCGACGGACCGCCGGGTCCGCCACGCTCGACCGGGATCCACCGAACAAGGGCGCCTCCCGGATGAGGGAGGCTGCCGGTGAACGCGATCACCCCGCAAGAAACCCCCACGGAGCCCGAAGCCACCGCGCGCCTGCGCGAGCTGCTCGGGCAGCGGGTGGCGGTGCTCGACGGCGCCTGGGGCACCATGCTGCAGGGCGCCGGGCTGACCCCGGCCGACTACCGCGGCGACCGCTTCGGCGACCACACCCACGACGTCACCGGCGACCCCGACCTGCTCAACCTCACCCGCCCCGACGTCATCCTCGACGTGCACCGCCAGTACCTCGCGGCCGGCGCGGACATCACCACCACGAACACCTTCACCGCCACCAGCATCGGCCAGGCCGACTACGGGCTGCAGGACCACGTCCACGAGATGAACGTCCGCGGCGCGCAGCTGGCCCGCCAGGCCGCCGACGAAGCGGGCGGGAAGTTCGTCGCCGGGTCGATCGGCCCGCTGAACGTCACGCTCAGCCTGTCGCCCAAGGTCGACGACCCGTCGTACCGCGCGGTGACGTTCGAGCAGGTCAAGGCCGCGTACGCGGAGCAGATCGCCGGGCTCGCCGAAGGCGGCGTCGACCTGCTGATGATCGAGACGATCTTCGACACGCTCAACTGCAAGGCGGCCATCGCCGCCGCCCGCGACGTCGCGCCGCACCTGCCGCTGTGGATCTCGGTCACCATCGTCGACCTGAGCGGCCGGACGCTCTCGGGCCAGACCGTCGAGGCCTTCTGGAGCTCGGTCGAGCACGCGAAGCCGCTCGTCGTCGGCGTCAACTGCTCGCTGGGCGCCGAAGAGATGCGCCCGCACGTCGAGGAGCTGTCGCGGATCGCCGGCACCTACGTCGCCTGCCACCCGAACGCCGGCCTGCCGAACGCGTTCGGCGGCTACGACCAGACGCCGGAGGAGACCGCCGGGCTGATCGGCGGGTTCGCCCACGAAGGCCTGGTCAACCTGGTCGGCGGCTGCTGCGGCACGAGCCCGGCGCACATCGCGAAGATCGCCGCCGCGGCGAAGGGCGTCGCACCCCGCGAGGTGCCCGCGCCGCCCGCGCACACCCGGTTCAGCGGGCTCGAGCCGTTCGGCATCGGCGCCGACACCGGGTTCGTGATGATCGGCGAGCGCACCAACGTCACCGGCTCCAAGCGGTTCCGGCGGCTCATCGAGTCCGATGACCACCAGGGCGCCGTCGACGTCGCGCTGGAGCAGGTCCGCGGCGGGGCCAACCTGCTCGACGTCAACATGGACGCCGACCTGCTCGAGTCCGAGCAGGCGATGACCACGTTCCTCAACCTCATCGCCACCGAGCCCGAGGTGGCCCGGATCCCGGTGATGGTCGACAGCTCCAAGTGGACCGTGCTCGAAGCCGGCCTGCGCTGCCTGCAGGGCAAGGGCGTGGTCAACTCGATCAGCCTCAAGGAGGGCGAAGAGCCCTTCCTCGCCCAGGCCCGCACCATCCGCAACTACGGCGCCGGCGTCGTCGTGATGGCCTTCGACGAGCAGGGCCAGGCCGACACCGCCGACCGCAAGGTCGCCATCTGCGGCCGCGCGTACGACCTGCTCACGCAGAAGGCGGGCTTCGCGGGCGAGGACATCATCTTCGACCCGAACGTCCTCGCCGTCGCCACCGGCATCGCCGAGCACAACGGCTACGCGAAGGCCTTCATCGACGCACTGCCCCGGATCAAGGAACGCTGTCCCGGCGTCCACATCAGCGGCGGCATCTCGAACCTGTCGTTCTCCTTCCGCGGCAACGACATCGTCCGCGAGGCGATGCACTCGGCGTTCCTGTTCCACGCCGTGCAGGTCGGCCTCGACATGGGCATCGTCAACGCCGGCCAGCTCGCGGTCTACCAGGACATCCCGAAGGACCTCCTCGAACTGGTCGAGGACGTGCTCTTCGACCGCCGCGAGGACGCCACCGACCGGCTGGTGAGCTTCGCCGAGAACGTCAAGGGCAGCGGCACCAAGCGCGTCGTGGACCTGTCGTGGCGCGAAGGCACCGTGGAGGAGCGGCTCTCGCACGCGCTCGTCCACGGCATCGTCGACTTCATCGAGGAAGACACCGAAGAGGCACGCCAGGTCAAGGCCCGGCCCCTCGAGGTGATCGAAGGCCCGCTGATGGACGGCATGAAGATCGTCGGCGACCTGTTCGGCTCCGGCAAGATGTTCCTGCCGCAGGTGGTGAAGAGCGCCCGCGTGATGAAGCGCTCGGTCGCCTACCTCGAGCCGTTCATGGAGGCCGAGAAGGAGGAGGCCCGGCTGGCCGGCCGCGCGGCGGAGTCCAGCGGGCAGGGCAAGGTCGTGCTCGCCACGGTCAAGGGCGATGTCCACGACATCGGCAAGAACATCGTCGGCGTGGTGCTCGGCTGCAACAACTACGAGGTGATCGACCTCGGCGTGATGGTGCCGGCGGCGAAGATCCTCGACATCGCCGTCACCGAAGGAGCCGACGCCGTCGGGCTGTCCGGCCTGATCACGCCGTCGCTCGACGAGATGGTCAACGTCGCCACCGAGATGCAGCGCCGCGGCCTCAAGCTGCCGCTGCTGATCGGCGGCGCGACGACGTCCCGCCAGCACACCGCGGTCAAGATCGCGCCCGCCTACGACAACGCGACGGTGCACGTCCTCGACGCATCGCGGGTGGTGGGCGTGGTGTCCGACCTGCTGGACGCGGACCGCTCGATCGTGCTCGCCGAGAAGAACCGCGCCGACCAGGAAGTGCTGCGCGAGCAGCACGCGAACAAGCAGCGCCGTCCGATGCTCACCCTCGAGCAGGCCCGCGCGAACCCGGAGAAGGTGTCGTTCGACGGCCTGCCGACCCCGGCGTTCACCGGCCGCCGCGTGGTCGAGCCGAGCATCGCCGAGCTGCGCGAGATGATCGACTGGCAGTTCCTGTTCCTCGCCTGGGAGCTCAAGGGCAAGTATCCGGCGATCCTGGAGCAGCCGGTCGCCCGGGAGCTGTTCGACGACGCGAACACGCAGCTCGACGAGATCATCGCGAACGGCAGCTTCACCGCGAAGGGCGCGTACGCGTTCTGGCCGGCGCACAGCGAGGGTGACGACATCCTGCTCGGAGGCGACTACGCGCACGTCGGGTTCCCGATGCTGCGGCAGCAGACGTCGAAGCCGATGGACCGCGCGAACCGCTGCCTGGCCGACTACATCGCGCCGGTGGGCGACCACCTCGGCGGCTTCGCGGTCGCCATCCACGGTGCCGGCGAGCTCGCCGCGAAGTACGAGGCCGAGCAGGACGACTACCGCGCGATCATGGTCAAGGCACTGGCCGACCGGCTCGCGGAGGCGTTCGCCGAGTACATCCACCTCAAGGCGCGGCGCGACTGGTTCGAGCCGGACGCCGACCCGGAGCTGGCAGACCTGCACGCGGAGCGGTTCCGCGGCATCCGCCCGGCGCTGGGCTACCCGGCCAGCCCCGACCACAGCCAGAAGCGCGAGCTGTTCGAGCTGCTCGAGTCGGACGAGCTGGGCATGGCCCTGACCGAGTCGTACGCGATGACGCCGGCGGCGAGCGTGTCCGGGCTGATCTTCGCCCACCCGGACTCGAAGTACTTCACCGTCGGCCGGCTCGCCCGCGACCAGATCGAGGACTACGCGCGCCGCAAGGGCGTCGAGCGGTCCGAGGTCGAGCAGTGGCTGCGGCCGAACCTGGCCTACGAGCCCGAGGCGTAGTCCTTCAGCTCGATGTCCGTGGCGAAGTTGTCGGTCGCCTTGAGCATCAGGCCGAGCAGGAAGCGGGACTTGAACGTCAGGTCCCGCAGCTTGATCCGCAGCCGCGACGGCGGCGCGAGGAACGGGCCCGCGCTGGCGCGCTGCGAGACCTTCGCGTAGCCGCGGAACTGCTCCTCGTAGCGGGCGAAGGCGGCGCGGTGGTCGCCGGCGGCGACGAGGAGCTCGCCGGCGAGCACGTACGCGCCGACGATCGCCAGGCCGGTGCCGAAGCCGCCGAGGGTGTTGCCGTACGCGGCGTCCCCGAGCAGGACGACCCGGCCGCGGGAGTAGTGGTCGATCGTGACCCGCGCGAGCGAGTCCAGGTAGAACTCACGGGCCTCGGGGAGCTTGGCGACCAGCTCGGGCACCCGCCAGCCGGCGTCGCGGTAGGCGGCGGCCAGCAGCTTCCGCTGGGTGTCCGTGTCGGTGCGGTCGTAGTCCAGCTCCGGTGAGGCGAAGACGAAGAACGCCGACGCCTTCGGCCCGCCGACCGCGGCCATCCGGCCCGGCTCGTTGTACATCACCGGTTCCCCGTCAGCGACCTCTTCGCCGAGCTCGGCCAGTGCGTAGTAGTGGCCCAGGAAGTTGACGTAGTCGCCTTCCGGGCCGAAGGCCAGCCTCCGGACGTTCGAGTGGATGCCGTCGGCGCCGACGACGAGGTCGAACCGCCGCGGGTCGGCCTTCGCGAAGCTGACGTCGACGCCGTCGGGCGTCTCGGTCAGCGACGTGATGGTGTCGCCGAAGAGGTACTCGCAGTGCGGGGCGGTGCGCTCGTACAGGATCTCGGCCAGGTCGCCGCGGCGGATCTCGATCTCGCCGCCGGTGAACTCGCCGGGGATCACCGCCCGGGGCCGCCCGCCGGCGTCGATGATCGTCTGGTCGGTGCCGCCGGTCTGGCGGGCCACGACGTCGTCGAGGATGCCCATGCGCTCCAGGACGGTCCGGTGGGTGGGGCCCTTGAAGTCGACGGCCTGGCCGCCGGGGCGCACCGACGGCGCCCGTTCGACGACGGTGACGGTGCAGCCGTAGCGGGTCAGCCAGAGGGCGAGGGCGGGGCCGGCGATGCTGGCGCCGGAGATCAGGACGCTGAGGTTTTTCAAGCCGGGGTTTTTCAAGCTGTCGTTCTTCGAGCTGTGGTTCGTCATGCCGCAGAGCTTCGCCGCGGGCGCTTACCGGTCCCTGGCGATCCGCTGACGGCCGCCGTCAGCGACTGTCGCGAATGGACCGCGCGCGGATCGTGACGGCGGAAAATTCCCGGCCGCGACCAGGGCTTTCCCGCCGGTTTTCGCACGTTGACCCCGGCCGGTCGCGCGGGCACCATTTCCCGGGGGGAGAGGGGGCGGCGATGCTGGACAGCGAAACGCGACCGGCGGCCACCGCGCTCGGCGAGCTGCTGCGCAACGGGGAACGCGCACTCGAGGCCGACGGCGACCTGCGCGCCGGCCGGGAGTGGTTCGACCGGGCGTACCGGGTCGCGGAGGCCGGGTGCGACGGGGCCGGGATGGCGCGCGCCGCGCTGGGCATGGGCGGGCTGTGGGTGCACGAACACCGGAGCGCGCCCGCGGCGGCGTTGCTGCAGGCGCGGCTGCGCAGTGCCCGGACCGCCGTCGATCCGGGGTCGTCACTGGCCCTGCGCCTCAAAGCCCGCCTCGCGGGCGAGGCCGACTACGTGGCGGGGGAGAGCAACGAGATCCTCGCCGTGCTCGAAGAGGCCAAGCGCGCGGGCGACCCGGTCGCCTGGGCCGAGGCCGCGAGCCTGGCCCACCACTGCCTGCTCGGGCCCGACCACGGCGGCCAGCGCCGCGCGCTCGCGCAGGAGCTGATCACCGAGGGCTTCCGCACCGGGCGCCGCAGCGACCTGCTGATGGGCCTGCTGTGGCGCACGGTCGACCTCTTCCTCGACGGCGACCCGCACGCCCAGCGCGGGCTCGCCGACCTGCGCGGCCAGCTGGCCGGGCGCGACCACCTCGCGGTCGGGTTCGTGCTCGACGCGATCGACGTCATGCTCAGCATCCGCGCGGGCCGGTTCGACGAAGCCGAAGCGCGTGCGGCGGCCTGCGCGCTGCGGGGCGAGCAGGCCGGGGACGCCGACGCGATCGGCTGGTACACCGCGCAGCTCGGCGCCATCCGGTGGTACCAGGGCCGCGTCGCCGAGCTGCTGCCGGTGCTGCGGGAAACGGTGCACTCGCCGACGCTCAGCGTGGTGGACAACGCGTTCGTCGCCGGCCTGGCCGTCGCCGCCGCTTCGGCCGGGGACGAGCGCGAGGCGGCCGGCGCGCTGGCCCGGCTGCGCGGACCGGACCTGGCGCTGCTGCCGCGGTCGAGCAGCTGGCTCGTGTCGATGTACGGGATCGTCGAGTCGGCGTACCTGCTCTCGGACGTCGAGTCGGCGCACGCCGCGTACGCGCTGCTCACGCCGTTCGCGCGGCGGCAGCCTCGCCGTCGCCTGCTTCGGCTCGGTGCAGCACGCGCTGGGCGTGGCGATGCTGACCGCGGGCGAGACCGAGCGCGCCGCGGAACACTTCCGGGCGGCGGTGCGCGACAACCTCGCGCTGGCCCACTGGCCGGCCGCGGCGCTGTCCCGCGCCCGGCTCGCGCAGGCGCTCGGACCCGCTTCGGCCGGAGCCGCGCGGGAGCTGGCCACGGCGACGCGCGAGGCTGGCCGGCTCGGGATGGTGCTGCCCGACTTCGCGGCCCCCGCCGAGGACCGGCGGGTCACCTGCCGGCGCCGGGGCAGCCACTGGCTCTTCGCACTGGACGGGCGGTCCGCGCTGGTCGAGCACAGCGTCGGGATGGGCTACCTCGCGACGCTGCTGGACAACCCGGGCCACGAGCTGACCGCGGTCGCGCTGGCGCACGGGGTGGTCGCCGAGACGACGTCCGCGCAGCCGGTGCTCGACCAGGCGGCGACCGCGCACTACCGGCGCTGGCTCGCGAACCTGGAAGCGGAGCTCGACGAGCACGAGGCCAACCACGACGTGGGGCGGGCGGAGCAGGTGCGCACCGAGCGCGACTGGCTGCTGGGCGAGCTGTCGGCCGCCGCGGGGCTCGCGGGCCGGGTCCGCGAGTTCGCGGGCGCGGAGGAGAAGGCGCGGATCGCGGTGGGCAAGGCGATCCGCCGCGCGCTGACCCGGATCGCGGCGGCGGACGCGGTGATCGGCGACGTCCTGCGCGACGGCGTCCGCACCGGCACCCGCTGCTCCTACGACCCCGGCTGAGCGGTCGGCCGGCGACGTCATGAACGACTCTTTCATGGCGTCCGACGCCATGAAAGAGTCGTTCATGTCATCGGCTTGGGCCTACTCGACCGCGCCGTTCTGGGTCAGCAGGGTCTGGTACCAGGCGTCGTACGGGTGGTTGGACGCCGGGTAGTTCGCCAGCGGCGTGGTCGCGTCGCCCGCCGAGTCGAAGTCCCAGCCGCGGACCAGCTTGCCCGACTGACGGGCCGAGGTGATGAACGCCGACTCCGTCGCGGGCGCCCCGTAGAACAGCGCGCCCTGCTGCAGCTCCGCGCTGTCGCCCTTCTGGAACTCGTCGAACGCGACCTGGCGGTAGCGGATCCGGTCACCGGCGACGCTCGCGGTGTCCAGGCGCAGGGTGTTCGACGGCGTCGGGCCGTCGGCACCGGTCCACACCTTCACGCGCCGGGTGCCGTTGGTGGCCGTGTCCTTGGCGAACCGCGCGTCGGACGTCTTGGCGTTGCCGGTCCACGCCACCGTCGTGGCCGACAGCGCGCCGGTCCAGGCCCAGTTCTGGCTGCCGCTCTGGCTCTGGTGGATCTCCCGCAGGTGCGTCCCGTCGGTGAAGGCGACCGTCGGCAGCACACCGTTGTCGTACTGGTGGCTGGCCTGCCAGGTGATCTCGCCATCGGTGCCGAGCTTGCCGACGTGGTACCAGAGCGTGCTCGCGCCCTGCGACTGGTGGACCTCGACGAGGTCGCCGTTGTCGTTGAGCGCGACGGCGGGCGTCTGGCCGCTGTCGTACTTGCCGTGCCGCAGCCAGGTGATCCGGCCGTCGGCGCCGTAGGTGCCGGTCCAGTACCAGAGCGCGCCGCCGCCCGAGTCGTGCACCTCGACGATCTGGCCGCGGCCGTTCAGCGCGACGGCCGGGTGGTACCCGACGTCCCGCTTGTACTCGCTGCGGCTGCCGCCGTCGCCGGACAGGAGCGGCAGCACGCGCCCGCGTAGCGCGTCCACGGTCGGCGAGCCCGCCGGGTAGTCCTGCGCGCGCAGCAGCCGGCTGCCGAACACCGACTCCAGCTCCTGGTTGACGGCGACGAGGTTGCCCTCCGCGAAGTTCGCGTTGTCGGTCAGGTTGTCCTTGAGGTCGAGCATGACGACGATCGGCGCGGCCGACGGGTGCGCGGCCGACCACGTGTTGACGGTGCTCAGCCAGTCCCGCAGGTTGTTCGACGCGGGGTTGCCGCCGCTGTGGTCGACGGCGTTGCCCGGCGAGTCGTGGCCGACGCCGTAGTCGTGGGTCGTGGCGTAGCCGTTGTCGTGGATGTCGAACTCGACGAACCGCACGCCGTGGTCGAGCTGGTAGGCGATCGAGTTCTTCGCGCCGTCGACGCTGCCCGAATAGCTGTTGTGCGTGGCGCGGAAGACCGAGGCGGTGAACGGCGGGCTCGCGGCTTCGGCCGTCCCGCCGGTCAGCAGCGCGGCGGTGGTCAGAGCGGTGACGGCCAAGGCGGGCAGTCGGGTCATCCTCGGGTCCTCACGTCGGGAGCGGGGGCCGTCCCATCCTGGCCGTCCGGGGCGGACGCTGTCCCGAACTCCGGTGGAACGTCGTGGAACGCGAGTGGAACGCCTAGAAGGCGACAGGTGGACATCGAGGGAGGAAACGTCATGACCCACTCGGGAGGACCCCAGTACCCGGACCCGGCCGGACCCGTGCCGCCGCAGGCCGGCATGCCCGGCCCGGCCCAGCCGCCCGCCGCGCCGAAGAAGCCGAAGAAGCGGCAGAAGATCGTGCTCACCGTGTTCCTGGTCGTCGTCGCCGCGATCCTCGCGCTGGTCTGGGTGGCCACCCGGTCCAACGGCGAGAACGCGCAGACCGGAAACTGCGTCACCGAAAGCGGCGAGAACTACGTGAAGATCGTCGACTGCGGGGCGCCCGAAGCGACCCTGAAGGTCGTCGCGCGCGTCGAGGACAAGACGCAGACCGAGGCGCGGATCAGCGCGTGCACCCCGTACCCGGACGCCGACCAGGTGTTCTGGGAGGGCAAGGAGGGCGAGACCGGCGTCGTGCTCTGCCTGGCGAAGACCGGCAAGTAGCCCGATGGCGGGCGGGAAGTTCTCGTTCACCGGCTCCGGTGAGGTCCGGGTCTCGAGCGGCGGGCGCACGCTCGCCGCGGCGGCCGGCGTGATCGTGATCGGTGACCGGGTCTTCCGGCTGGCCGAGGTGGACCGGGTCGCCTACCACGCGGCGGCCCGGCCGCACCAGGCCAGCTACGCGCTGGGCCTGGCCCGCGGCCCGGTGCGGAGCCGCTTCGTGTTCGACGCCTTCCGCCGCGGCAGCGAGCTCGACGACGCGCGCGAGACGTGGCGGCGGCTGGTCGAGCTGGTCGAAGCGGCGGCCTGCCCGCGGATCGCGCGCGCCGCCGTCGACGCCATCACGGCCGGTGCCACCGCCCGGTTCGGCGGTGGCGGACACCCGCGGATCGCCGCGGACGCCGGCGGACTGCGCCGCTGCCGGTGGTTCGCGCCGAAGGTGCCGTGGGCCGGCGTGCTCGGCACCGACCTGCGCGCCGGTCAGGTGCGCGTGTGGACGGGCGGGCCGGAGCCGGAGCTGGTCGCCGCCATGGCCGGCTGGAACGCGGTGGTGCTGCCGCGCGTCGTAGGAATGATGGTCGCCCACGAAAAAGAATCACCGGGAAGCCATTGATCACGGATTCCTGGGAATGATCGGAAAATGTTCACGGAATCGGAGATCGAGTGTCCGTTGTGTCGCATTTGTGGCACCGTTCGTCGATTTATGCCAAATCGCCGCGCGGATTCGGTACTTCGCCGGAGCGTGCGTAGTCATTATCCGGGCAACGAGTGTGCGCGGGCGCCGGAAGGTCCGTGAGGGGTTGGGGAGGCAGTGGGTGTGGCGAACGACTGGCCGCTGGTCGGCCGCGAACAAGAGCTGGCGTTCGCGCGCCGGGCACTGGGCGATCCCGAGGTGTGCGGGCTGCTGCTGACCGGGCGCGCCGGTGCCGGCAAGACCCGCCTGGCCAAGGTGCTGCTGGCCGAGCTGGCCGGCGGCGGGGCGCGCACGCACTGGGTGCGCGCGATGTCTTCGGCCTCGACGATTCCGTTCGGCGCGTTCGCGCACCTCCTGCCCGGCAGCGCGGACGGCACGGGGGACCGCGCGCACCGGCTCAACCAGGTCGCCGGCCACCTCACCCGCGGCGCGGAGGGGCGCCGGCTGGTGCTCTGCGTCGACGACGCGCACCTGCTCGACGACCTGTCCGCGACCCTGGTGCACCAGCTGGCCGCGACCGCGTCGGCGTTCGTGATCGTGATCGCGCCGCACGGCGTGAGCGTGCCCGGGCCGGTGTTCTCCATGTGGAAGGACCGCGTCGCCGAGCGGCTGGACGTCGGCGAGCTGACCCGGCCGCAGACCACCGAGCTGATCACCGCGGTGCTGGGCGGGCGGCTCGACGACGGCGCGGAGGACCGGCTCTGGCACCTGACGCTGGGCAACCCGCTGTTCCTGCGCGAGCTCCTGCAAGGCGGCCTCGACAGCGGCTCGCTCTCGGCCGAGGACGGCGTGTGGCGGTGGAGCGGCGCTCTCATCGCGACCCCGCGGCTGGTCGAGCTGATCGAAACCCGCGTCGACCGGGTCGACGCCGACGAACGGCGGCTGCTGGAACTGCTCGCCTTCGGGGAGCCGCTGGGCAGCGAACCGCTGGTGCGCCTCGGCGCCGCGCGCGTTCTCGCCTGGGCCGAGCAGGCCGGGCTGGTGGTGTCGGAACGGACCGGGCGGCGGCTGAACGTCCGGCTGGCGCACCCGCTCTACGCCGACGTGATCCGGCGCCGGACGTCGCCGCTGCGCCAGCGCGACACCTACCGGATCCTCGCGCAGACCCTGGACCTCACCGGCGCGCGGCGCGCCGAGGACAAGCCGCGGCTGGTGCGGTGGCGGCTGGCCGCCGGGCTGCCGACCGACCCGCAGCTGGTCCGCGCGGCGGCGGAGACGTTGCTGCGCAAGGACTTCCCGCAGGCCGAGCAGCTGGCGGCCGAAGCCGCCCGGATGGGCGGCGGCTTCGGCGCGAAGTTCCTGCTCGCCCAGGTCCGGGTCGCCGGCGGCCGGCACGCCGACGCCGACTCACTGCTCGCCGAGCTCGCGGGCGAAACGGTGTCGGACGCGCAGCACGCCCGCGTCGCCGCGACCCGCGCCCGGAACCTGGCGTTCGGCCTGAACCGCTTCGAGGAGGCCGCCGCGGTGCTGGACACCGCGGAGACGGCGTTGTCCGGAACCCTGGACGAGCTCGTGACGGCCCGGGCGGCGCTGCGGGCGGCGGCGGGTGCGTCCCGCGAGGCGCTGGACCTGCTCGGGCCGGTGCTGGACCGCAACCGGCGTGGCGACGCGCTCCGGCTCGCGGCGCTGGTGGTCGCGGCGGGGGCGCTGGCTTCCACGGGGCGGACGGAGGCGTGCCTCGGCGTCGTCGACGAGGGCCTGGCCATCGCGGAACGGATCGCGGACGCGTCCGCGCCCGGGGCGAGGGTCCGGCTGGAGCACGCCCGGATCGTCGCGCTGTGCCGGGCGGGACGGCTCGAGGAGGCCGAAGACCGGGCGGGCGACGGCTACCGGGACGCCGTCCGGGACCGGTGGGGCCCGGCGGTGGCGGGCGCGGCGGCGTCGCTCGGGACGGTCGCGCTCGCCTACGGCAACGTTCGCGGCGCGATCCGCTGGCTGCGGGAGGCCCTGGCCGCGGACGCGCACGATCAGCCGTACGAGTTCCGCCCCGCCGTCGCCGCGGCGCTGGTCCGGGCGATGGCGATGAGCGGACGGGTGACCGAGCCCCTAGGCGACTGGGACGGCGCGTGGGTCGCGGCGGCCCGGGGCGAGCTGTCCCGGGCTTGGGAGCTGGGTGTTTCCGCAGCCTTGGCAGCGTCGGAAGACGGCAGGCTCGCGATCGCCGCCGAGATCCGCCACGACGTGCTCCGGCTGGGCGGCAAGCCGGGCGAGATCCCCTCTGCGGGCGGGATGGCGGCGTTGTATTCGGCGCACGCGCGGGCCCTGTCGGACGCTTCCGCGTTGGACGCGGTGGCTGCTTCGTTCGCCGACGCGGGGGCCCGGCTCCTCGCCGCGGAGGCCTCGGCCCAGGCGGCGCGGGAGTACCGCGCGGAGGGCAAGAACGGCAGCGCGGCGATGTCGGCCCAGCGGGCCCGGGCGTGGCTGGCGTCCTGTGAGGACGCCGCGACGCCGGCTCTTTCCTCGCTGGACACGCCGTTGGACTTGACGGTCCGGGAACTGGAGATCGCCCGCCTGGTGGCGACGGGCTTGACGAGCCGCGCGGTAGCGGACCGGCTCGTGGTTTCGGTCCGCACGGTCGACAACGTGCTGCACGGCGTTTACGCGAAGCTGGGTATTTCCGGGCGGCGCGAGCTGGCCTCGGTGGTAGGGCCGCTCGTCTCGGGGAGTAGTCCCGGCGACGGTCCATAGGTAGTCCGCGGCCGTGGTCGTGAGGAAGCCGAGTAGCCGCTACTCATGACCCGGGCGCCCGCCGGCCCAAGACTGGATGACAACGGAGGGGCACGGGCTTCACCGATCCGAATGTCAGGAGTGCACAGGATGACGACTTCATCGGGCGACGTTTTCCAGAACGAGCAGGGTTCCGGCCGGGGCGGGGACCAGTTCAACGAGCAGGCTTCGACCGGGGGGTCGGGGAGCATTTTCCAGAACGAGCAGGGTTCGGGTGGTTCCGGGGGGAATCAGTTCAACGAGCAGGCTTCGACGGGTGGGGGCGGTGGGGACATTTTCCAGAACGAGCAGGGCTCGGGCGGCGGCGGGAACCAGTTCAACGAGCAGGCTTCCACTGGCGGTGGCCGCGGGGACATTTTCCAGAACCAGCAGGGTTCCGGCGGTGGCGGTGGGAATCAGTTCAACGAGCAGGCTTCCACTGGTGGCGGCAGCGGGAGCATCTTCCAGAACGAGCAGGGTTCGGGCGGCGGTGGGAACCAGTTCAACGAGCAGGCCTCGACCGGTGGTGGCGGTGGGGACATTTTCCAGAACCAGCAGGGTTCCGGTGGGCACGGTGGCAACCAGTTCAACGAGCAGGCCTCGACCGGCGGCGGCGTGGGAGACATCTTCCAGAACGAGCAGGGTTCGGGCGGCCACGGTGGGAACCAGTTCAACGAGCAGGCCTCCACTGGCGGTGGCGGTGGGGACATCTTCCAGAACCAGCAGGGTTCCGGCGGTGGCGGTGGGAATCAGTTCAACGAGCAGGCTTCCACGGGCGGCGGCCGCGGGGACATCTTCCAGAACGAGCAAGGTTCCGGGCGCGGCGGCAACCAGTTCAACGAGCAGGCCTCGGCCGGCCACCACGGTGACGTGTTCCAGAACGAGCAGGGTTCGGGCGGTCACGGGGGCAACCAGTTCAACGAGCAGGCCTCGACCGGCGGCGGCAGCGGGAGCATCTTCCAGAACGAGCAGGGTTCGGGCGGCGGCAGCGGGAATCAGTTCAACGAGCAGGCTTCCACGGGCGGTGGCCGCGGCGACATCTTCCAGAACCAGCAGGGTTCCGGTGGCCACGGGGGCAACCAGTTCAACGAGCAGGCATCGACCGGCGGCGGCAGCGGGAGCATCTTCCAGAACGAGCAGGGTTCGGGCGGCCACGGTGGGAACCAGTTCAACGAGCAGGCCTCCACGGGCGGCAGCGGCAGCATCTTCCAGAACGAGCAGGGTTCGGGCGGCCACGGTGGGAACCAGTTCAACGAGCAGGCCTCGACCGGCGGCGGCGTGGGAGACATCTTCCAGAACCAGCAGGGTTCGGGCGGCCTCGGTGGCAACCAGTTCAACGAGCAGGCCTCGACCGGCGGCCACGGCAACATCTTCCAGAACGAGCAAGGCTCCGGCGGTGGCAACCAGTTCAACGAGCAGGCCTCCACGGGCGGCCACGGCAACATCTTCCAGAACGAACAGGGCTCGAGCGGCCACCACGGCGGAAACCAGTTCAACGAGCAGGCGTCCACCGAGCACCACGGCAACGAGCGCCACGAGCACGAGCACCACCACGGCGGGGAGCACCACCACGACCACCACGCCGAGCACGGCCACCACGACGTCGACCTCTACTGAGCCGGTAAGCAACTGAGCAAGCACGAGGAGCGGTCATGCAGGAGCCGAGCGGCGGGGGGCACATCGCCCTCGACACCCTCGACCTCGCCGTCAAGGGGGCGAAGGCCTACGGGCGGGACGATCTCGTCCAGCGTCTCACCGACGCCCGGCGCCTGCTGTCCGAGCCCGACGTCACCGTCTACGTCGTCGGGGAGTTCAAGCAGGGCAAGAGCTCGCTCATCAACGCCCTGCTGACCGCGAAGATCTGCCCGGTCGACGACGACATCGCGACCGCGGTGCCGACGGTCGTCCGGTTCGCGCCGGAGTCCGGGGCTCTGGCGACCTACGAGCCGGCCGATCCGTCGTCGCCGCCGTGGACCGAGCGGATCTCCCTCGAAGACCTGCCGACCCACGTCAGCGAAGCCGGGAACCCGGGCAACGTCCGCAAGCTCAAGTCCGTCACCGCGTCGATCAGCCGTCAGCTGCTCTCCGGCGGGCTGGTGCTGGTCGACACCCCCGGCGTCGGCGGCCTCGGCTCACTGCACAACGCCGTCACGGTCAGCTCGCTGCCGCGGGCACACTCCGTCCTCTTCCTGTCCGACGCCTCCCAGGAGCTCACCGCGGCCGAGCTGCGGTTCCTGCGCACCGTCAAGGACCTGTGCCCGAGCGTCTTCTTCGTCCTCACCAAGATCGACCTCTACCCGCAGTGGCGTCGCATCCTCGAGCTCAACGCCGGCCACCTCGAAGCGTGCGGGATCGCCATCGACACCGTCGCCGTCTCCTCGGAGCTGCGCACCGTCGCGGCGCGCTCGGCCGACCAGGAGATGAACGTCGAATCCGGCTTCCCGCAGCTGGTCAAGCGCCTGCAGGGCGTGGTCGGCGACGCCGAGCGCTCGGCGCTCAACGCCGTCGGCCTGCACGTCGGGTCCGCGGTCGGCCAGCTCAACGCGGCCCTGCGCGCCCGCCGTACCTCGCTTGCCCACCCCGAGCAGTCCGCCGCGCTCGTCGCGGAACTGACCCGGGTCAACGACCGCGTCGACGCGCTGCGCAGCCAGTCCGCGAAGTGGCAGCAGCTGCTCTTCGACGGCTTCGCCGACATTTCGTCCGATGTGGACTACGACCTGCGCGCCCGCTCCCGCGGTGTGCTGCACGAGGCCGAAGAGGCCATCGAAGACGGCGACCCCGCCAAGAACTGGGCCGAGTTCGAGAAGTGGCTGCGCCAGCGCCTCGCGAACGAGACGCTCGAGAACTACGGGACCTTCATCAAGCAGGCCCGAGTCATCGCGTCCCGCGTCGCCGAGCACTTCGAGCTCGCCGAGTCCCAGGCCGTGCTGCCGCGCGAGGTCCAGGCGCCGGTCCAGGTCGTCGAGGAGATCGACATCGACTCGTCGTTCACCGGCGTCAAGACCCGCGGCACCACCGGGATGGCCGCGTTCCAGAAGGCCTACAGCGGCTTCCTGATGTTCTCCATGCTGACGAAGATGGCCGCGCTGGCCATCCCCACGCCGTTCGGGGTCGCGGCCGGCCTGCTGATGGGCCGCTCCGGCTTCATGGACGAGCGCAAGCGGCAGCTGGAAAAGCGCCGCGGCCTGGCCAAGACCGCCGTGCGCCGGTTCGTCGACGAGTTCAACCTCCAGGTCGGCAAGGACTCCCGCGACGCGATGCGGATCGTCCAAAGAGAGCTCCGCGACGCCTACAGCGCGCGCGTCGAGGAACTGCAGCGGTCCCTCACCGAGGCGCTGGCGAGCGCGAAGAAGGCGGTCGTCGAGGACGACGCCGAGACGGGCGAACTGAAGCGCCTGGAGGCCGACATCGAAGCCCTCGAAGTGCTGGGCCGCCGCGCCGACGAACTCACCCTGCGCAGCGCCTCCAAAGCCGTGCCCGCGTCCGTCCCGGCGGTGACGCGATGACCCCGCTCTACGTCCAGGTCCGCGGGTTCGTCGCCCGCGCGTGCGCCGGGTACGCCGGCACGCCGGCCGAGCCGCAGCTGCGCCAGATCGCCGGCCGGCTCGCCGAACCGCTGCGCGTCGCCATCGCCGGCCGCGTCAAGGCCGGCAAGTCCACGCTGCTCAACGCGCTCGTCGGCCAGGAGCTGGCGGCGACGGACGCGGGGGAGTGCACGCGTGTCGTCACCTGGTACCGCAACGGCCCGACCTACCGGATCATGCTGCACCCGGTCCGCGGGATGCCGCGCCAGCTGCCGTTCGGCCGCCTGTCCGGCACGCTCGGCCTCGAGCTCGGCATGGCGCCCGGCGACGTCGACCGGCTCGTCGTCGACTGGCCGTCGCCCGCGCTGCGCGTGCTGACGCTGATCGACACGCCCGGGCTCGGTTCGGTGCGCTCGGAGGTGTCCGGACGCACGGAGGCGGCGCTGGTCCCCGAGGGCGACGGCGTCGGCACCGCGGACGCCGTGGTGTACCTGATGCGCCACGTCCACGGCGACGACGTCCGGTTCCTCGACGCCTTCCACGACGACCCGGCGCAGCGGCGCCCGGTGAACACGATCGGCGTGCTGTCCCGGGCCGACGAGGTCGGCCACGCCCGCGTGGACGCGCTCGACTCGGCGGCGAAGATCGCCGAGCGCTACGCCCGCGACTCCCGCGTCCGCGGGCTCTGCCAGACCGTCGTTCCGGTGGCCGGCCTGCTGGCCAGCTCCGCCGCGACGCTGAAGGAGTCCGAGTACCGCGCGTTCCGGCTGCTGGCCGCCGCCCCGGAGGCGGAGGTGGCGCGGCTGCTGACATCGGCCGACCGGCTCGCCCGCGGGGAGTCCGAAGTGGACGTCCCGGCGGCCGAGCGCGCCGAGCTGCTGGCCCGCTACGGCCTGTTCGGCGTCCGGCTGGCGGTCGAGCTGACCCGCGGCGGCCTGGTGACCGGCGCGCGGGCGCTGTCGGGCGAGCTGCTGGCCCGCAGCGGCCTGCACCGGCTGCGGTCCCTGCTGACCACCCAGTTCGCCGCCCGGGCCGACGTGCTCAAGGCACGCTCGGCGCTGCAGGCGGTGGAGCTGGTGCTGCGGGCCTACCCGGACCGCACCGGCGGGCTGCTGCACGAATGGGAGCGGATCGTCGCCGGGGCGCACGAGTTCGCCGAGATCCAGCTGATCGACTCGATCCGGCTCGGCGTCGTGCTCTTCACCAAGGACGAGGCCCGCGACGCGGAACGGCTGCTCGGCGCGGCCGGGGTGGACGTGCCGAGCCGGCTGGACCTGCCGGGGGACGCGGGCCGCGCCGCGGTCCGGCAGGCGCTCGGCGCGCAGCTGCTGAGGTGGCAGCGGCGCGCCGAGCACCCCGCGTCCCCGCGAGACGTCCGCGAAGCGGCCCGCGTGCTGGTGCGCACCTGCGAAGGAATCCTGCTCAGCGAAGCCCGGGCGGAGGTCCTGTCGTGAACGAACTGCCGAGGAAGATCAAGCGGACGGCAGCGGCCGCGGCCGGCGCCGTCGTGTCGGAGGTGGCCGGCAACGCGCTCACGCCCGGTTCGCCCGGCGCGTCGGCGCCCCCGCCGCAGCCGGAGCCGGCCGCCGCGGCGACCCCGCACGACGTCCCCGCCCACGAGTACGTGCCCCAGGTCGAGACCAGCACCGTCACCCGGGGCGAGGACGGCCACGTCGAAGCGCAGACCGGCACGGTCTGGCACCCGGAGACGACCGACGGCCTGCCGCTGAAGGAGCTGCCCACCGTCGAGGAGTTCGAGCAGATCGAAGTCCGCGAAGACGAGTTCGGAAACTTCATCATCGACGCGACCGAGCGGTTCGTGGTGCACAACAACGGCCGGGACGAGGTGTACACCGACCACCAGCACATCGTCGTGCCCGGGGACGGGACGCCGGGCGACACGGACATCGACATCGTCCAGGACGCCGACATCGTCATCCACGAGAACCCGGACGGCACGATCACCGTGGAGCACCAGGGTTCGCTGACCTACGAGCTCACCCCGGACGCGCCGGGGCACGGCGACATCGAGGTGTTCCAGGAGGAGACGGTCATCCTCGACGAAGCCGAGACCGGGCCGCCCGGCATCGAGGTCGGGGTCACGGTGGACCAGCAGGCCAGGGCTGACGATCCCTTCGGCGAGCCGGCCGGGCCGACCATCCACCAGACCGAGGTGATCGCCGACAAGGGCCGCGGCGCCACGGTGACCGCGCAGGTCACCGCGCCGGCGCCGTCGCTGCCCGGGACGCCGTCCGCGCCGGTCGTGACGTTCAGCCGTCAGCCGTCCACAGTGGACACGCCGGTGCCGCAGCCGATCGCGGTCGAGACCACGACGACGCTGGCGGCGTCGAACTCGCTCGCCGAGCACCCGGTCGTCAAGCACAGTTTCGCGACCGAGCCCGAGCCGGAGCACCACGACGCCGGCGAGGTCACGGGTACCCGGCCGCACCCGGCGGAGCGGGAGCACCCGTTCGAGCCGCCGCGGCACCACGAACCGGACGGCGTCCCCGCCGAACCGCCGCCCGAGCCGCACGACGTGCCGCCACCGGAACCACCCGGTCCGCCGGTGCACGAAGCACACGAAGAACACCGAACGCAGGACGAGGAACCGGAACGGGTTCCGGACGAGCACCCGACTTTTGATCACGCGCACACCGGCGGCGGAGGCTGACTGACATGGGCTACGGACTGGGCATCGACCTCGGCACGACCTTCACGGCGGCCGCCGTCGACAGCGCCGGCCACGTCGAGATGGTGTCGCTGGGCGACCGCACGGCGGCCATCCCGTCGGTGGTGCTGCTGCGGGCCGACGGCGGCGTGCTGGTCGGGGACGCCGCTAGCCGGCGCGCGGCCGTCGAGCCGGACCGCGTGGCGCGGGAGTTCAAGCGGCGCCTGGGCGATCCGACCCCGGTGCTGCTCGGCGGGGCGCCGCACTCGGTGGCGTCGCTGATGGCGCACCTGCTCGGGTACGTGGTGCGGACGGTCGCCGGGCAGCAGGGCGGCCGGCCGGACCGGATCACGCTGACGCACCCGGCGAACTGGGGCCCGTACAAGCGGGAGCTGTTCGAGCAGGTGCCGCGGCTGACCGGGATCGACCACGTCGGCCTGATCACCGAGCCCGAGGCGGCGGCAGCGCACTATGCCGCTCAAGAGAGGTTGGACGACGGTGCCGTCGTCGCGGTGTACGACCTCGGCGGCGGCACGTTCGACGCGACGGTGCTGCGCAAGCGCGGCGGCGGCTTCGAGATCCTCGGTTCGCCCGAGGGCATCGAGGGCCTCGGCGGCGTCGACTTCGACGAAGCGGTGTTCGGGCACGTCGACCGGGCGCTCGACGGGAAGCTGTCGCAGATCGACCCGGACGACGTGGGCGCGGTGGCCGCGGTCGTGCGGCTGCGCCAGGAATGCGTGCTGGCGAAGGAAGCCCTGTCGGCCGACACCGAGACGGCTGTCCCGGTGCTGCTGCCGTCGGTGCAGACGGAGGTGCGGCTGACCCGCGGCGAGTTCGAGGAGATGATCCGCCCGTCGATCACCGCGACGATCGGGTCACTGCACCGGGCCCTGCGCTCGGCGAACCTCCGCCCGGCCGACCTCGGGGCGGTGCTGCTGGTCGGCGGCTCGTCGCGGATCCCGCTGGTGTCCCAGCTGGTTTCGGCCGAGCTGGGCCGCCCGACGGCGGTCGACATCCACCCGAAGTACGGGGTGGCGCTCGGTGCCGCGGCGCTGGCGTCCGGCCGGTCGGGCCTGGTCCAGGCGACGCGTTCGCAGCCGGCGATCCGGCCGGTACCGCCGCCGGTCCCGCGCGAGGAGACACGGGAGCTGGCCACCCCGGGGTTCGGGGCGGGAGCGGCGCCCCCGGCGCTGGGCCGGGTCAAGTCCGAGGCAACCCCGGGGCGGCGGGCTTCGCGCCGCGGGGTGGTGGTGGGGCTGTGCGCGGTGGCGGTGGTGGCGATCGGCGGGGTGGCGGTGGCGGTGAGCAACTCGGGAGGAGGTCCGTCGGGCGGCACCCCGCCGGCGACGAGCTCGGCGACCGAGACGCCGACGCTGGTGACGGTGCCGTCCCCGGAGGCCCCGGAGACGACACACACGACGGCGGCGGCCCCACGCACGAACCCCGCGGCGACGACTCGCCGAAAGACCCCGCCGAGGACGACATCGCCCACGCGCACGACAACCCCGACGACGACCACCACGCCGACGACCACGACGAGCGCGAAGGCCACGCCGTAGGGGAGAAGTTCCCGGCGGGGTTCGGGGCCCGGCTGCCGGGCGAGGGCCGGGTCGGCGGTACATGCGGTTCGGGGGCCGACCCGGCCCGGCTCGCCGAGGGGTCGGGGCGGAGCGGGTCGATCCGGCGCACCGCGCGCCCAGGATGTGAGAGGTTTTCCAGCCCATGGTGTGAAGCCCGGGCCGCCGCCGTTGACCCCGGCGACGCGAAAGCCGCAAGTAGTGCACGTGATCATTCCCCGGCTCGCCCCGGCGCAGCTCAACCCCACCACCGGAACCCGCCAGCTCGTGCTGCTCGCCGCGGTGCAGGTGTGCGCCATGAGCGTCTGGTTCTCCGCCTCCGCGGTCGTTCCGGCCCTGCGCGCGGAATGGGGACTCTCGCGCGAACACTCGATCCTGCTGACCGTCACCGTCCAGGCCGGGTTCGCCGCCGGGGCCGTGGTTTCCGCCGCGCTCAACCTCGCCGACCGCGTGCCGCCGCACAGACTCATCGCCGGTAGCGCTCTGCTCGCCGCCGTCGCGACCGCTGCCCTGCCGTGGTGCCCCCACGCGGCCGCTCCGCTGCGGTTCCTCACCGGCTTCGCCCTCGCCGGTGTCTACCCGGTCGGGATGAAGGTCGTCGTGTCCTGGTTTCCGCACAGACGCGGCTTCGCGCTCGGCGTGCTGCTCGGGGCCCTCACCCTCGGCTCGGCCTTGCCCAGCCTGCTGAACCCGTTGCCCTGGCGGGCCGTCCTGGTGAGCTCCGCCCTGCTGGCGACGCTCGGCGCGGGGATCGCCGCCGCGTTCGTCCGGCCGGGCCCCGATCGCACGCCGTCGCCGCCCTGGCAGCCGCGGTACCTGCTGACGATGGCGGCCGACCGGCGGCAGCGGCTCGTGTGCCTCGGCTATTTCGGCCACATGTGGGAGCTCTACGCGCTGTGGGCGTGGCTCCCGGCCTACCTCACCGCGACCGGCGGCCCGGGCGGCCTGACGCCCTTCGTCGTCATCGGCCTGTGCGGCGCGGCCGGGTGCCTGCTCGGCGGTGCGCTGTCGGACCGCCGCGGCCGCGCGGTCGTCGCGATGGCCGCCCTGCTCGTCAGCGGAGGCTGCGCGCTGCTGTCCTACCCGGCGTCCGGGGCCGGCCTGCTGCTGCCGGTGCTGCTGGTCTGGGGCGTCGCCGTGATCGCCGACTCCGGCCAGTTCTCCGCCGCGCTCGCGGAGACGGCGGATCCGCGGTACCTCGGCACCGCGCTCACCGCGATGACGGCGCTCGGCTTCCTGCTCAGCGCGGCCACCATCCAGCTGCTCCCGCTCGTCGCGGACGCCGTCGGCTGGCGCGCCGCCGTGCCCGTGCTCGCGGCCGGGCCGCTGCTCGGCGCGGTCGCGATGCACCGGCTGCGGCGCCGGTAACCTCACGACATGGTGGCAGAGCACGTGATCGTGACGTCCACGACCGACTCCGAGACGGCGGCCCGGGAGCTGGCCGCGAAGGCGATCGAGGAGCGGCTGGGGGCCTGCGCGCAGATCGTCGGGCCGGTGACCAGCGTCTACCGCTGGGAAGGCGAGGTGCGGACCGACCAGGAATGGCGCGTCGAGATCAAGACGACCGCCGGCCGGGTGGCCGCGCTGACCGAGCGGATCACCCAGCTGCACGGCTACGACCTGCCCGAGGTGATCGCGACGCCGATCGTCGGCGGCAGTGCGGGTTACCTGGCCTGGGTGACCACCGAAAGCCAGAACGGTGGTTAGCTTCGAGGTATGGATCTCGGCACGCGCTTCGAGCAGCTGACCACCGCCCACCTCGCCGACGCGTGCATCCGCGCCGGCCTCCCGGTGCGCTGCGCCCCGGCGACGACGCGCGCGGTGGTGCCCGGCACCCGCGTGCTCGGTCCGGCGGTCCCGGCCCGGCACGTCGGCAGCGTCGACGTCTTCCTGGAGGCCTTCGAGCACGCCACCGCCGGTGGGGTGCTGGTGGTCGACAACGGCGGCCGCCTCGACGAAAGCTGCGTCGGCGACCTCGTCGTCCTCGAAGCGCGCGCGGCCGGGCTCGCCGGCGTCGTGATCTGGGGCCTGCACCGCGACACCGCCGACATCCGCGCGATCGGCCTGCCGGTGTTCAGCCTCGGTTCGATCCCCACCGGTCCGCTGAGCCTCGGCCCGCGCATCGACGGCGGGCTCGCCGAAGCGATCGTCGGCACCTGGCGGATCGGGCCGTCGGACCTGGTCGCCGGAGACGACGACGGCGTCGTCTTCCTGCCGCTGGATCGTGCGGACGAGCTGTTCACGCTCGCCGAGGGCATCCGTGACACCGAACGCCGCCAGGCCGGGCGGATCCGGGCCGGCGAGCCGCTGCGGGACCAGGTCCGCTTCGCCGGCTTCCTCGCCGCGCGCGAAGCAGACCCGGGCCTGACGTTCCGCGCGCACCTGCGGGCCGTCGGCGGCGCGATCGAGGAGTAACCCGGAAGTGTGATGTTCCGCCGAACGGGGTATCCGGGCGCTGCGGGGGCGCGGGAGGCAAACCATGAACACCCTGATCGGCTTCGGCCGGGACATCGAATACCACTTCGCCCGCGGCCTGCGGGCCTACCTCACCCGGGTCGCCCGCGCCGTCGGTGTCGGGTTCGAATCGTGTTCGCTCGACCTCCACGTGCCCACCTCCGGCTACGTCGCGCTCGACCGCGGCCTCCCGGACCGGCCGGGCCACGACCTGGCGCTGGTCTGGGACGAGGTGCACGGCTGGTCGGCGGTGGCCGAGCCCGCGGACGGCGACGCGCCGGAGGTGCTCGCCTACCTCGGCGGGGCCGAGATCCTGCCGCCGCCGCGTGCCGTCGTGGGGTTCGTGGACCGGCTGCCGGTCGCCGGGGCGTCCGGACCGCCGGTGTTCCGGGAGGCCGGCCGCCACGAAGACCTCGTCGACCGGCTGCCGGTCACCGGGCCCGAAGGACTGCTGCGGGCGAGTTCGCCGACGTGGTGACGCGCGCCGGGCGCCTAGGATGGACCGGCAGCGACCGTCCACAGAGGGAAACCCCGTGAGCAGCCCCGAAGAGCCCCGTCCCGTCCGAGTCCTGCTCGTGGAAGACCACGACATGGTGGCGGAGGCGCTGCAGCTGGCTCTCGACCGCGCCGACGGGATCACGGTGGTCGGTCGCGCCCGGTCCCGGGCGGAAGCCGTCGCCGACGCGCGCGAGCACGCCCCGGACGTCGTGGTGCTGGACCGTCGCCTCGCCGACGGCGACGCGCTCGGCGTCATCGCGGAGCTCGGCTCCGGCGGCGCGCGGGTGCTGGTGCTGACCGGCGACGCGCCCCCGTCGGTCGCCGTGCAGATCGCGAAGGCCGGTGGGGCCGGGCTGCTGTTCAAGTCGTCGCAGCTCGGCGTGCTGGAAGCCGCGGTGCGCGACGTGGCCGCCGGCGGGGTGGTCTTCGACGCGGAGCTGCTGCCCGAGATCTTCGACCGGCTCACCGGCCGGCTGCCCTCCCGCGGCGCCGAGCTGACCGCGCGGGAGCGCGAAACCCTCGACCTGCTCGCGGAGGGCGCCACCACCGAAGAGATCGGGGAGCGGCTCGGCGTCTCCCGCAACACCACGCGCAACCACGTGCAGCGGGTGCTCGAGAAGCTCGGCGCGCGGTCGAAGCTCGAAGCGGTCGCCGTCGCCCGCCGGGAGGGCCTGATCGGCTGATGCATCTGCACCAGCCACGGGGTCCCGGTTTGCATCTCGTGCGGCGGGGACACCGCCCGGCACGCTTGACGCCGTGGACATCCGGGCGCCGCTCATCGCGGAGTGCGGCCTGACCGACCTGGCGGGCGGCCTGGCCGTCGTGCGCCGGTTCACCCGGCTCACCCTGACGGCCTGGTCCTGCGACGCCGCCGTCGACGACGCCCTGCTGATCGTCACCGAGCTCGCCACCAACGCCGTGCAGCACGGGGCCGGCCGGCCGCTCCTCCGGTTGAGCGTCGGCGTCGGGCACCTCCGCATCGAGGTCTTCGACGACGACCCGGTCCCGCCCGAGCGGCGGCCGCCCGGCGCCGACGGCGGCTGGGGCCTGCTCCTCGTCGAGCGTCTGTCCCTGGCTTGGGGCACCGCGCGTCACGGCCTGGGAAAGGTGGTCTGGTGCGCGCTGTCGGCGCCGTCGGCCGAGCCCGCCGCCTGACGCACCGTGCCGGCCGGGCGGTCATCCGGCAGAGTTGCCGCATGGACGACGAGCTCCGGCCGGGCGAGGACCACGCCACCGTCACGCCGCCCGCGGGCCCGGCGGACGAGCGCCGCCGGGGCCCCGGGCCCGCCGAGCCCGTCCCGCGGCGGGGGGAGAGCGTGCAAGACGACCGGAGCGTGATGCTGGGCCAAGTACGGTACAACTCGGG